>CAYRUS010000001.1:0-91146 GCA_964427735.1 uncultured Gammaproteobacteria bacterium
GGCGGGGTTGGTGGTGGTGGATCTCCAGGACCTGTTGGTGGAGTCGGTTGAGGTGGATTATCAGGATCATCAGTTGGTGGATTAGGATTTACCCAAAAACAGTTCACATTTTGAGGACCGCTACAGTAATATCCTCCTGTGCACAGACCACCTTGCGCGACACAATTAGTACTTCCTGCAGGATTTGCCACACAGTTACCGTGAGGTACTTGCTTGCATTCTCCGGCTACCAGACATCTTGGATCTGAAGAGTTGCAAGCACCTGTAGCTAGGTTTCTACATCCTGGAATTGTAGGGTCGCAACTATATTGACGAATACCACATGTAAAAGATCCAGAACAGTAAGCACTTACCTCTGTATTTCTTTGTGTAAGAAATAAAGTAGTGGTTAATACTAGAATTACTAATAGTTTAATAAATTTACTTAATAACATTTATCAGGTCACTGTAATTTTGAATTTGTTCCTGTGATTTTGTCAACACTGCAGAATTGTCATCACTTAAAATTCCGTCGTTTGAGTTGACTTCTGCAACGCTATTAACGGCAAATAAAGTCATGAATGTAAGTAAATCCTGAAGCTCTGTCGAATTTAGATCTTGTGCTAGTTTGGGTTGCAAGTAAAGGTATATAGAAAAATTTGGTGGTAACTCATCAATTCCAATGGCATAGCTAGTTTCTCCATCTGCAGTAAATGAGGTTATATAGTTTGGGTTATCTTCCTGAAGTGGTTTTATATAAATATTTATATTATTTGGTTTGTAGCGGGTACCTTTTTGTTCAGAGTTAGTAAATCCTGTATTTAAAATTGTTTTATCTCTATCCCAAAAACCAGTAGAGTCTAAAACCTGTATGGCTAATTCTTCATCAATTTCAGCTTGGAATCCTCCTAAATCATTGGTTAAGACAATAGAAACACCACCGCTTATTCTAGATGAAGACCACATTCCTACTGCGAAAGCAGTTAGAAAAATTAGTAAAAATGCAAGCACTACCCACCAACGTCTGATCTTTTGTAGCATAACTTCAGATTAGGTGATTTCTCGCACGAAGTCAACAATACCCAAGCATAAATATTATTTTATTATCATTTATTTTACTCAGAGTTTGACAGTGCTTCTTCGGCAGCACTTTGGGCTGCTTCACTTTTACTTTTTCCTGTACCTGTTGCGATAGGTTTATCATTAACATATACAGAAACTGTGAATATCTTGTCATGATCAGGTCCTTCTTCTTTTATTACTTTGTACCGTGGTGTTGGATTACCTTGAGCTTGGACTAATTCTTGTAATCTACTCTTTGCATCTTTTAGCGGTTGGGAGGCCATTTCCATCATATCTGCGAGTATGTTTTCATTTATAAATTCTTTCACCGCATCAAATCCTTGATCAAGGTAAATAGCTCCAATTAATGCCTCCATTGTATCTGCCAAAAGAGACGGATTCTCACGTCCTAACCCTTCCTCTTCCCCTTTTGAAAGGTACATTTTTTGGCCTAGATTTAGTTTTTGGGCAACATTGGCGAGATTTTTTGTGTTTACCAAATTAGCTCTTAAAGCAGTCATATATCCTTCCTCTTCTTTTGGAAATTGAGAATAAATAGCATCTGATACAACAAACTCAAGAATCGCGTCACCCAAGAATTCAAGTCTTTCATTTGTTTCTCTTATATTAGGGTTTTCATTTACCCAAGACCTATGGGTTAATGCTTGTTCTAGGAGTTCCTTTTTTTTGAAGCTCTTTTCTAGTTTATTCAAATCTGTCATTTAGATCTCTACTACCTCACTTAATTTATCTACTAACTCACCTAGCGTTTCTACTTCTTCAAAATCTATCTCGGTCATGTCAAAACCTGCTGCAGCTAAATTGTCTGTAAAATCAGTCAAGTCTTCTTCGTTCATATTTAAATCATCTATCAATCTGTCTTCATTCCTAATATCTTCAGAATCAAGTGCAAGCTGTTCGGACAATATATCTTTTATTATTATTTCTGTTTCATTAACTGTCTTTGCCATTTTCTTTAACCTCCTCCTCTATTTTATAAACACTTCCTAATACTCCATTTACAAATGCCGGTGAGCTTTCCGCTCCTAGCTCCTTTGCAAGCTCTACTGCTTCATCTATCACAACTTTTGGCGGTGCTGAATTTTTACGCATTTCGTATACCGCCAGCCTTAATATAGCTAAGTCTACTTTGTTTAATTTGTCAATAGGCCATTGTGGAGCATTTTTTTGAATCTCTTCATCAATACTGTCTTTTATATTAAGAATTTCCTTTGTAGCTTCATCTAGATTATTTTGATGTGCAAAACTTTCTGCAAATAATTCCTGGACAATTTTTCTTCTTTTAGCGTGCCTTGGATCTTGTTTTGTTTTCATATGTCAATGATAAACATGGTAACCAAATGCTGCAAGTGTAAAATCAGCTTAATCATTGAATATAAGTAAAACCTTACGGGATCTCTTTATTGCTAATATGAAGCTATTTTGTGACTTCTCGTCCGTTGTAAAAACCACAATGTGGACAGGCTGCATTTAATGTTCTTAGTTTTTTGCAATTTGTACAAATTACAAGGTTAGGCAACTTAATCCTCTTTGTTGTTGCATTTCTTCTTTTGTTGCTTCTTGATCTGGTGTGTTTTTTCTTTGGTACCGGTGGCATAACGTTTGTATTTTAACTTAAATGTAAGGAAAAGTAAATTATTGTTAAGTAGATGTCATCCAATAGATAATTTTTTTACAGATTTTCCTGCGGCTTGCTTATTGGTAAATTGATATCTAGATATATACTAGCGTTTTTTCTTCTTGTGGCTTCGTCTTTAGTATTGTCGTGCAATATTTTGCATAGCTTATTGGCATATATGCGGATTTTAAGGTTATATTTAGAGTACTCTTTTGACTATGTTGATAAAAAATTCTTAACTGTTTTACAATTATTTTTCAATATCAAAAAGATCTTCAAGTTCTTCTTGGCTCAGTTTTACATCATATGAGGTTTCTAGGGCAAATTTTACTATTTCTAAGCGCTTTTTTACCCCTAAGGTCTCTGATGATGGGCGTTTTTTCCATCCGTATTTTACTGAAAAGTCTGGTATAATAAATGGGTAGTAGCATACGTTTGAAAGGTCTATTTTGCGTTTTGGATCTATAACACTGAACGTTATGAAAGGTATGGGGTGGACATCATTTAATCGGTAAGCTACATAAGTACTAATGAATTCCCCTTTTTCATCCTCAAAACCAGGGCTATGTAGCGTGTTAGTAATAGATCGCAATACCTTTAATAACCCTGGGTATTGAACTTCTACACAAATCTCGGTTCGAGAACAAAGATATTAGCGTTATTCTCTTCATCTACTATGGGTAATATAATTTCGCCTTCAAAAACTTCAAGTTTTTTCGGTGGCTCTTCTCCCAGCCTAAGGTATAGGCTGATAGTGTATTCAGCTCGAAGTCTGTTTTCCCACTCATCATCTCTCTCGTTTTCAGGTATTTGAGTTAAACGTATAATTTCAGCTCGTACTTTTTTTAGTTTTTGGGGAATATCAACTGATGTTTTTTTTCTTTCTAGTAGTGGCATTTTTAGGTATATTTTTTTGTCAGAACCAATTAAATTTGATCTTGGTTTTCATCGTGAATACCATTGACGTTTTTTGCTAGTTTATGAATGTAATGTGATAATACACTTCTTTTAATATGAGATCAAATTAAATCAACTAAAAAAGTTGCAAAATGTTTTATAATTACGAGAGTAAAAGTTTCTATGGTAGAAATCGAATACGAACTGGAGAAAATATTTGAAGAGGAAATTGAATTATCAAATCTCTCAGATATTAATGAGACAGCAATATGGCTTCTCTTGGATCACCCTGTGATTCCTGCTCTGAGACATCATTTGGTTTATTATTTCGAGAGATTAAATAAGTCTGAGGAAGATCTTAATAAGTTTATTGTGGAACAAGAAATGTATTGCAATCGTATAATAAGAGAAATTGCGATAAAGCATGGAATTGAACCAACCTCAAAAGATATAGCACTAGCCTTGAGGATTATTCAAAAAATAGCACTGGATTAACTAAAATTATTAAGAATTGGAAAGAAAGAATTACAAAATAGAAATTTCACAATCTTTATACAACTTTCTAGATGAAATTGGAGGTCGTAATAGAGATAAAGAAAGAAATAGGTATCAGACAAACGTAGAATTAGCTTATCAACTAACCTCATTTGTTGGATTGTTGTTTTTGGTTCAACCTACAAATCCATTAATAGATAGTCAGTTAACTCTAATTGATACTCGTGAATTGGATTATTCTCTACCTATAAAAGTAAAAGGAGTGCCTAAATATAAACAAAATCAAAGAAAGATAGTTAAACTCAATTTACCTGCTCACAAAAGTACAAGAGAGGCTCATATATTACTTGGTAATGATTTATATCCGTCAAATATCCCTGATGGTATATTTGCTAACTTGGCAAGTCGTTTCCCCTTTTTATTTAAGGATGATGAGGTAGAAGGATTAAAGATAACCTCCTTAATTGGTGCTACATTATTCTATTATGCACAGATAAAGGAGGAATCAATTGAATTATCAACAAACCCAGAAGACTCATCTTCTGATAAAGTGGTAATTGAACCTGGTTTGATATTTCAAATTAAATCTCAGGTTAAAATATAAGGCAAGTCGTACTCAATTAAAATAATTAGTAGTTATTTTATTTAATCAAAATATACTTCTATTTGACCTACCAATAAATCACGTAATGTAGGATAACCTTTTTCCTTAGCTTCCTTGACTGATATCTCACTTTTTTTCCCATTTGTACTTAGATTAGACAAATTTACCAAGGTAGTAGTATCTTCGCCATTTTTTGTTGGTAAAACAAACGGTTGGTTTCTGTAAACTATTACTTCCATAACATTGACTCCATCCTCTTTAAGTTCTATACGTGTGGGGACAGTGTAAGCATCCCAAATCATTCCTGGTAATATATTTCCCTCACTTCCTTGTGCATCTATGCCATGTTCGTATATATTTTGATTTAATCTTTCAAGGTCAGCTTCTTCATGTTGCCACATAGCTGTCCCATCAGATTTTCTTTTAGTACCCCTAAAAGCATAATCTGCTGAGCCATCTACAAAATACAGATCTACATCTTCCTCCATACGTGCAGTTCTTTCTTTCCTTGACAAGCTAAATGCTTTTTTCAATTCTCCTTCTGGTAAAGCATCTTCAATTTTTTCATATAACCAATCGATTGAATGAGCGGGGGGATGGTTTGGATATCCTGCATCGAGAAAATCTTTAGCAGAAATATGGATTTCTACTTTATGCTGAGGTCCTTCGACTGTGTTTTGTATTTCACCTGTTTCTTCAGTCATACTAATATTATATATAATAATATTGTTTAGATAGTAGAGTTATTTCTTAGGCTTGCGTGAGGATTTATATCTCGTAATATGTCTGGAGAACTTTTGATAGTCGGACAGATAGTTATTTTAGTGAAATAACTACAATTGCTCGGAAAGTGATTTTTGTAGTGTTTGCCCTGAGGATGAAGATCAAGAATTATTGGAATTAATAGAGTCCCAATCATCTTCTCTTATAACGTCTATCATATTTTGAAATCTTTTTTCTGAAAAGTACCTCTCACAAATTCTCTCTAGTTTTTCTCGGATCAAATTAGAGTTGACTGATCCATTGTTTTCTTTAATGAGTAATAGGGTCTGTTTTAAAAAGGCTAAAAATGTACATTGAGTAAATTCATCGAAATATTGTCTGGAGATTAGTCCATAATCTTCTTTGTACCATGTGTCAAACTTTGCCTCAACAAACTCTATTTTTTCATCAACTAATTCTGGATCCATGTGTAGAGTTTCTGTCATTTTGCTATAGTATCATTTTTCCTGAGACTTAAATATCGTCAAATTAAGGTTTTATTTCAACGAAATTTTTTAGGAAATAACGATCATACTCACCACCTTGTCCACTAAAAAACTGTAGTGATTGACTATCTCCAACATGATCAAAACTACCCAATAAAGCTTGATATAATCCTCTAAGAAGATTATATCTTTTATTTTCGTCATATCCCCGAGAATAGTATTCTCTGTGGGTATAATATTCTGTTTTATCATTTGTTATTTTCTTTAGCAGACGAGTTAGTAATTGATCTGGGGGGTAATCTAGCTCACTTCGTTCAACAATTGGCACCTCAATGATCGACCCTTCGTGTCGCTTTAATAACTCAATAGATTGATAAGTACACATTGTCGATGGGCGTATGTAAATAATTTCTCCCTCTGAAATATATCTATTGCCTAGGTCATGATATGGTACTGATAATAGTGCACGTGCCTCGAATCGTTCAGAACAATGGAGTGCTATATGAGCTGTTGGTTTTTTAGTAGGGTTAATTAGTTTATGTATAGAGATATTTTCTGTCAACTCTTTTATAATTTTTGTCTCCTCTGGAATATCTATATGTGTAGGGAGTTCCTCTACAGAGGATGCTGCACTGATAATATTCCAAAATTCTGGTTGAAGTATATTTAATTTATACTGCCATCCTAGATAAGTATCTAGATTTTGTGCTTGCTTTAGTTGTTCTTTTACAATCCTTCTGAACTGATTTAATTTGTGATCAACAAGATATTCAGTTGGACCAACATTAATCTGTGATTCTATATCCATTTGTATATTATAAGTTACAGGTTTAGTATTTACAAATTTATATGGATTGAAATCAGAGTATATAATATCTTCAAGGCTTCAATTTTTCTGGCATTATTTAGTTTTGCGATACTGGCAGCATAATGTATAAATTGATCTCTTTGAGGATAAATTATTTAGAGTTATCCTACTTTTTCTGAGTTTCTCGAAGTGTATCGATCTTCCCATCTATATAATAACCTTCAGAAAATGCAAACATTACTGAATCGCTACGTTCAAGACCGTAAGTTATTACGTCCATCTTATAGGAGTATTAAAATCCTCTTACGTACAAGTTTGCACTTAGACGGAAACTTACAGTCTATACGGGTGCCTTTACTTGAAATTCTTCAAAAATTTCTTTGTACTTGTTTGAGTTTTCGAAGACGTCATTAGCAAGCTTTCTTGCAGATTTGATCAAATCAACATCATTCCATTGTGCAATTTTAAGTTCAGGGAATCCACTCTGGCGACTACCAAATATTTCTCCAGGTCCTCTTATTTGTAAATCAAGCTCGGCAAGTTCAAATCCTGACATTGTTTTCTGTAATGCTTCTAATCTTGTTAAGGACTTTTTTGACTTGTTCTCAGAAAACAACAAACAATATGATTTTTTATTGCCTCGTCCTACTCTCCCTCTTAATTGGTGAAGTTGGGCAAGACCAAACCGATCAGCAGTCTCTATAAGCATAATTGTCGCATTGGGGATATCAATTCCCACCTCAATAACAGAAGTAGTAACCAAAATATCTGTTTTTTTATTTTTAAAGTCATTTATAACTTTATCCTTTTGGGTAGGTTTTAGCTTTCCGTGTAATAGTCCTATCTTTTTATCTGGGAAAATTTTCTTTAATCTGTTATATTCACTTTTTGCTGATTTAACTTCCTGCATTAAGTCAGAGTCAGAATCCTCTATTAAAGGACAAACTACGAACACTTGAACTTGATCTTTAGTTATTTGTTGATTTATCCAATCATATGCTCCGTCTCTTTTTGATGGAGGTACAATCCATGTTGTTATTTTTTTTCTGCCCTTGGGAAGTGTATCAAGAATTGATAAGTCTTGATCTCCATAAGCTGTAAGAGCTACTGTTCTTGGTATTGGAGTTGCAGTCATTGTTAAAACATGTGGAGCATTACTTTTAGAGTTAGTTTTTTTAATTAGTTTGTCTCTTTGTTCTACCCCGAATCTGTGCTGTTCATCAATAACAACAAGTGCCACATTCTCAAAATCATCTCTTTGGTGAAGTAAAGCGTGAGTACCTACATAAATATCTATTTCACCTTCATCTGCTAAAACTTTAGATGATGTTTGAAGCTTTAAATTTATGTCTAAATTCTTAAACGTATTTTTTAAGGTTTGAAAGTGTTGATCAGCTAAAAGTTGTGTTGGTGCCATAAAAACAGTTTTGTAGCCAGATAAATAAACAGCATAAGCTGCAATTGCTGCAACTACTGTTTTCCCTGAACCCACGTCTCCTTCTAGAAGTCTGTTCATAGGTATATTTTTTTGCATATCGTTTAGGATTTCGTTAACGGATTTTTCTTGTGATGAAGTTAATTTAAACGGCAATGAATTTATTAAATATTGCACTTTATTTGAATGAAGTGAGATTTTTTTGTATACATTATTACTTTCCCAAGCTTTCTTCCTGTATAAACTACCCATTTGGAGTTTAAGAAGCTCATTAAATGCTAATCGGTCTCTACCTGCAGTGGTTTCATCAATATTTTCTGGAAAATGCACCATTTTGAAAGCTGTTTTTAATTCAGCGAGGTTATAGTCTGTAAGCACTCTCTCCGGCAAAAAATCCTTTATATTTTTTGTTTTATTGAAAGCATCTAACATGCGTGCACGAATCCATTTTGAAGTAATTCCGCTAGTTTCAGGATAAAGTGGTAGAAGACGACCCGTGTGCACATTCTCTTTGTTGCCTTTTTTTATTTCAAATTCGGGAGAAACCAGTGCTTTTGTTTTTCCAAACCATCCTACCTTACCGGCTACTGAAATCTCATCCCCTTGATGAATTACGTTTGTTAGATAAGGCTGATTAAACCAAACAATAGTGATTTTTCCTGTATTATCTGCAACTTCAGCGATTTGGATTTTTTTTGCAGATTTTGTGTATTGGTTTTTAAAACTAACGACCTCACCTTTGATTGTTACAACTTCGCCATTATTTGCTTGGAATATTGGCGTCGTGTTTCTGTAATCAAGATATCGTCTTGGAATGTGATGCAGTAAATCTCCAATTGTATGGATTTCAAGTCTAGATAATTTTCTTTGGTAAGAGGGTCCTACAAAAGCAAGTTTATCTATAGAAGTATCGAGATCCATGAGTAGCAAAATGTTAGCACGGATAAGTATTTAGTTAAACAGATAAATGAAAAACGGAAGAAAAGTAGTCAATATTAGACCAAGAGTTGCAAGGATTAGTATAAATTTAATAAAAATTTGCTGTTTGTTTTTAATTTTCATTCCAAAATTATATAGTTATCTTGGTATCACTTTTACAAATCTGTGCTTGCCTATTTTTATAATCGATCCATCTTTATTTACAATTACTTCTTTGTTTGGATTATCTACTACCTCATTATTAATTGTAATAGCACTCTGGTCAAGAAGGCGTTTTATCTGACTTCGGCTTGAAACTTCTTCTGTTTGTTCTATTAAATCGATTACATTAAACCTATTACCTTCTAATATAATTTCTTTTATATCTTCCGGCACTCCTCCTTTTTGAAATGTTTGTTCAAATTCATCCTGTGCATTTTTGGCTTCCTCTTCATCATAAATTTGTGAAACGACAGAAAAAGCAACTGCTTTTTTTAGTTGCATAGGATCCTCTTCTCCTAATTTTGATAATGGCAAATCAGTAAGCAGTTCAACTGAAAGAGGTAGCATAGCGTCACTGAATGCCATTATTTTTCCATACATCTGATTTGCTTCGTCATCCATATTTACAACATTTCCAATGCTTTTGCTCATTTTTTGCCCGGATGCATCCTCCAGTAGTTTATGTGTTAGTACATACTTTTCTTTATCTTTGTGATTTTTTAAAAGTTGTCTGCCAGGAAGCATATTAAATAATTGATCATTACCACCAATTTCTAAATCAACTTCCATAAACAAAGAATCATAACCTTGCATCAAAGGGTATAAGAATTCATGGATATAAATTGGTTTTTTCCCCTCAAGCCTTCTTTGGAAGAAATCTCTTTCAATCATCTGCTGAACAGTAAACTCAGAAGTTAATTCAATAATATCTTCAAATGTTAATTTACTAAGCCATTCAGAGTTAAACATTATTTTTGCAGCATTGTCTCCATCAAATTTTAAAACCTTACTTGCCTGATTTTTGTATTCTTTTAGATTAGTTTTAATTTGCTCCTTAGTTAACTTTTGACGAGCAGAAGTTTTGTCGGTAGGGTCCCCTATCATTGCTGTGAAATCACCTACAAGAAAAATAACTTCATGTCCTAGTTCCTGAAATTCAGCTAGTTTTCTTAAACCTATAAAGTTTCCAATATGAAGGCTCTCAGCAGTGGGGTCAAATCCTTGGTATAACTTGATTTTTCTGCTTTGCATTAAATTCTTTAGCTTTTCCTTATCCGGTAAAATTTGAGATATTCCTCTTTCTAGTACTTCATCTATAGTTTTTGTCATAATAAAATTAGTATAGCAAATTTATTTGAGCATACTGCAGAAGGATATAGCGCTTTATTCTACTTGCTTCTATCTTTTTCTATAATTTGATAAAATACACCTATGCCCAAATGGAAAGATAACCTAAAAAAAAGAAAAAGATACACTAGACGAAAAATACGCTCAACCTCAGGGAAATTAAAAAGAAGCAGACTACTACTAAAAGCAGCCAAGATTGGGTTTGTAATTGTTGTAGCTGGATTTTTAAGTTTGTTTTTGTTAATTCCTGTATTTGCTATTAATTTGCCTTCTCCTGATAAGGTTGTAAGAAGAGAGGGTTTTTCTACAAAAATTCTGGACAGAAACGGAGAGGTTTTGTATGACATTTTTCAGGATGAAAGACGTACTCCAGTAGATATTGAAAATATTCCTCTTCAGCTAAGACAAGCAACTATCGCAATAGAAGATAAAAATTTCTATGAACATCAAGGTTTTGACCCACTTGGAATGATCAGAGGTTTTTCTAGATTATTTACCAGAGGTTATGCCCAAGGAGGATCTACATTAACCCAGCAACTTGTAAAAAATGTGCTTTTGACTCCTGAGCGTAGCATTTGGAGAAAGATAAAAGAGTTTGTGTTAGCTGTGCAAATAGAGAGAAAGTATGAAAAAGATGAAATTCTTCAGATGTATCTTAATGAAGCTCCTTATGGAGGTAACATGCGTGGTGTTCAAACTGCATCAGAAACATATTTTGGAAAAAGTGTTAGTGAATTGCGCTTAGTAGAGTCTGCAATACTTGCAGGTTTACCACAAAGACCAACTTATTACTCGCCATATTCCTCAAATCCTGATGCCTTTAAAGAAAGAACAAAACAGGTACTAAGACGTATGCGTGAAGATGGTTATATATCAGAAGATGATGAAAAAAATGCGCTTGAAGAGCTAGAAAATCTTGAATTCCAGGACAGAAGTGCCACATTTAAAGCTCCTCACTTTGTTCAGTATGTCCAAGAAAAACTAGAAGAACGATATGGAGCTAGTGTTATCGAACAAGGGGGTTTCAAAGTAACTACGACTCTGGACCTAAATTTACAGCAAAAGGCTCAAGAAATTGTTTATGAAGAAATAGATAAAGTTAAGAATTTAAATATATCAAATGGTGCAGCTGTAGTGCTTGATCCAGAAACAAGTGAAATCCTTGCGATGGTGGGATCAAAGAATTTTGATGACCCTGATTATGATGGTCAGGTAAATGTTACGACAGCACTAAGACAGCCGGGTTCGGCCATCAAACCAATAACGTATGCAGCAGCACTGGAAAACGGATATACAGCGTCTACCTTAATTATGGATGTGCCAACTAAATTCAGAGCTGGCGAGGGGCAACCTTATTATGAACCTGTAAATTATGATGGGCGTTATAGAGGTCCTGTGCAAGTAAGGTATGCCTTAGCAAACTCATTGAATGTACCTGCTGTAAAAATGCTTGCAATGGTTGGAATGGACAATATGCTTTCTTTGGCTTATGACATGGGTATTGAAAGCCTTGAGCCTACCAGAGAAAATAAACAAAGGTTAGGGCTTTCTGTAACTTTAGGTGGTGGTGAAGTGAAATTACTTGAGTTAACAAGTGCTTTTGGTTCATTTATGAACGGAGGGCATAAGGTAGAACCAATATCTATTCTCAGAATAGAAGATATAGACGGAAAAGTTATTGAAGAAAATGAACCAAAGAAAGGAAAATCTGTTCTATCGGAGGGGGTTGCTTTTGTGATTGCTGATATTTTATCCGATAACCAGGCAAGATCTGCGGTTTTTGGTACCAACTCCTTACTTAATGTTCCCGGATATGACGTCGCAGTAAAAACAGGTACAACAAATGACAGGCGAGATAACTGGGCAGTAGGTGGCAATAAAAATGCAGTTATTGGAGTTTGGGTAGGAAACAATGATAACTCCCCTATGACTTCGGTTGCTTCTGGAGTTTCTGGGGCATCCCCAATTTGGAGAAGGATTACGATAGCAGCTTTGGAAAGTAAGCCCAAGGTTACATTTGAACCCCCAAGCTCTGTTGTGCAACTTGCAGTTGATTCAGTTTCGGGGTACGCAGCACACGATGGTTTTCCTGAAAGGCTTGAGTATTTTGTGAAAGGGACAGAGCCCGGTGAAGATCCTATTCATGTTAAACTGAAGGTTTGCAGGAATGATGGAAAGCTTGCAACTCCTTCGGATGTTTCTGCTGGCAATTATGAAGAAAAAGAGTATTTTCTTTTTAAAGAGGAAGACCCAACTGGTGAACCAAATTTGTGGCAAGAAAGCGTTCTTGCTTGGATGTTTGCACAGAGTGATGAGCGTTATCACCCTCCCACTGAATACTGTGGTCAGTCAAATCCTGTCTTTGTTGGTTTTGATAATCCACGGCACGAGCAATCTAATTTAGATAATGAATTTCAAGTTAAAATCAGGGCTGAGTCCACAACAAATCTGACTAAAGTAGAGCTATATGTGAATGATTCTTTACACAGAACATTTGAAAGCAGACCATTTGAACACAATCTTAGTTTGAATAATGGAAAATATTCTTTGAAAGCCAAAGCATATGATTCTGAGGGTAGAACAAATGAAAATACTATCAATATAGGTGTAGGTGTAAAATGGGACGAACCCAACCCTACTCCAACATCAAAGCCTACAAGTACCCCGAATATTCCTATTGAAGATTAAAATTAATAAGTATATAATTTTTTCAACCTGCCTTTTTAAAAGGTAATGACAAAAGAAAGAGACATTAGTAAATATACTGAAGAAGAAGTAGAGGTAGGAGCTGGTGATAATAATCCGAGTACTAAAGATCAGACGGTAGAGAATGAACAAGTTACTACTGAAATTCTTTTAGTAAGGTATTTAGACCGACCCCATGATGAAATTGCTTTAGTGACTGGAAGAGAACGAGAGATCATCCTTGACTACGCAAAGTTAAAAGTACAAGAAATTCAAGATAATATAAAGCAAATAGAAGCTGAAAAATCACAAGCAGCAAGCAAAAAAAAGCACGGAAGAACTAAACGAACAAGTCAAATAAACTTAGATAGAAAAAATAAGCAAAAACAAATTGATAGGTACAACACTTCCCTCAATATATTAACTGGTAATGAAACAGGGATATTTATAATTGCTAGTGAGTCAGATAAGAAAATTGTGGATGTAAAACCATTAACTGCAAGTGAACATGGATGGTGGAAAATTGTAAGAAACGACGATTCACTTTATCATTTATATAAGTCTGATCCTGAGAGGTTTAATTTATTAATGAAAGCATTTACATTAAGATACAACTCTCTACTGGATCCCATTTACTCTGATGAGTTTTTTGAGTTTACTATGCAACATGCCGGTGATGAAGATGTAGGAACTTATATTTTGAAAGCCGTACATATTCTAAATAGCTAGTCTTTTGTTAATACTCCAAGCTTATTTGTTAACTTATCTAAATATTTTTCTCTGATTTCTTTGACTTCTTTATCTGTCAAGGTTTTTTCTGGGTGAAGGTAGCTAATTCTAAATGTATAAAATTTGTTGTAAACATCTACCAAACTTATCTCATTCACTAACTCATCTGAGTTACTGATAACATCAATAACTTCAGCAATTATTACTCCTCGAGGAATATTCAAGGTAATATCCTCTATTTGAGGCGGAAATTTAGGCTTTAATTTTATCTTCGGCACATTTGATGAGTACTTATGTAGCTTTTCAATTTCAAATTCATAATAAATATAGCCCTCTTTAAGAACTCCTAGTGATCCTAATGAAGTATTTTTGCTTTTAAAAATAATTCGTTGATTTTTAAGAAAATCATCGTTATCTTCGATTTTAATTTCAAAATCAATATTAAGTTCATTTAATAAAGCTTCTATAATTCCTTTTGCTTTTCGATAATCATACTGAGAAAATATACCTGCCAAAGTTAATACTTCATTTGGTAGCGATCCTTTTTTAGGTAAATAGGTATTCGCGATTTCATAAAGATGGAAATCTCTATCAACTCCTTTATTTGAATTCGCAGCGTTTACAAGTGAAGGCAAAAGAGTGGTCCTTATACAAGCAGTATCTGCTCCTAAGGGGTTTTTAAGTTTCAAGGAGTTTTTCTTTGCTTGGTCATTAGATACGAGTGAGAGTGTGTACACTTCTACTCCTCCCCAACCTTTTATTAAATTTCTTACTTTATTTTCTAACTCAAAGGTTTGGTCAAGAATAGGTTCAGGTAAAGATGCATCAATTATCTTACTTGGTAATTGGTAGTATCCATATATCCTGGCTATTTCTTCTACAATGTCTTCTGGAATTAAAATATCACTTGATCTGAAAGAAGGCACTTTGGACATAATAGTATTCCCCTGCCATTTGGATTCAAAGCCAAGATCATCAAGTATCTTTTTTATCTGTGGTTTGGGAATTTCTACACCAAGTATCTTATCAATAAATTCTTTGTCTACTTTTACAGAGTGCGGCTTATATTTATTTTTGTATATATCAAATATTTTACTAGAAACAGTAGCTTTGGTTATGTCTTTATAGAGCTCAATTCCTCGTAGCAAAGCTGTTTCTGCAAGTTCAGGGTCTACTCCTTTTTCATTTAAAGTAGCGGCTACTGTCCTTATTCCCAATGTCATTGAAGATTTTCTTATTTTTACTGGATCATTGGTTTCATTGAAAAAGAGGATTGTTTTTGTGTTTTTGTTAACAACTGAGTTTTTTGTTCCGATAATACCGGGTAAATCAATAATTTCTCCGTCTATGTTTTCAATTACAATATCTCCACCTTCCAATTTGTATCTTTTATCTTCTAGGCTAACAATTTCTTCACCTTTTCTGGACTCACGAACTATCATTTTAGGTTTTACTTGTTCATAATCAAACACGTGTGTCGGATGTCCTATTTCAAGCATTACATAATTTGTAATATCCACAACTGCATTCAAAGACCTTATCCCAGAAGCATTAAGTCTTTTTTTCATCCAGTCAGGAGATTTCCAATTTTTAATGTCTGTTAAAATAACCCCCATTACTCTTTTTGTTAGTTTGGAATTTGACTCAATTTCTATATTAAGTGAATTATTGGAAGTCTTAGGCTTACTTAATGGAAGGGGCTTTAGTTTTGCTTTATATCCGTGCTGAGGCAGAATTACGTTTGCTTCTCTTGCAATCCCTCGAACAGACATCATATCTACACGATTTGTAGTAACTTCAATGTCGTAAAGCCAATCGTTTCCATATTTATCAACTCTTTCTACAGAAGGTCCTGACAAAGAAAGAGCGGTTGCAATTTCATTTGGTTTTGCATTTGTTTCGAGATGTTCTAATAGCCAAGAATGTAAAATTTGTATATTCATTTAAAATTGTTCTAAAAATCCTATGTCTGTGCTATACAAAAGCCTAAGATCAGGGATATTAACACCGGGCTTCATCATAAAAACTCTTTCAACTCCCCATCCAAAAGCAAAGCCAGTGTATTTGTTTGGATCAATTCCCCCACTTTTTAATACGTTGGGGTGAACCATTCCAGCTCCACCTAGTTCCAGCCAGCCCTCTTTGCAAACCTTACAACCCTTTCCCTTACAAATACCACAAGTAATATCAACCTCAAAAGAAGGCTCTGTAAAAGGGAAATTATAAGGTCTCAGACGTGTTTGACGGTCTTTACCAAAATAAGTATGAGCAAAATAGTCAAGAGTGCCTTTTAAGTGAGTAATTGAGGTTCCTTTATCTATTGCAAGACCTTCAAATTGGTGAAACATTGGATAGTGGCTAGCATCAGATTGTCTTCGGTAGCATTTTGAAATATTAACCATTCTGATTGGTGGATTTTTTACTCGTTGCATTTCTCTTACTTGACCGCTTGAGGTATGCGGAGTTAAAAGCATTGATCCGTATTTAGGATGTGGTTTTTCATCAATTAAGAATGTTTCCCATTCGTCTCTGGCAGGATGCCATTCACTAAAATTCAAAGACCCGAAAGCAAACCAGTCCCATTCGATTTCTTGGTATCGAACTCTTACAAAGCCTATTTTTTCAAATATGTTTGATATTTCAGCAATTGCTTGGCTAATCGGATGGATACTGCCATTTGGAGGTTTTATACTAGGGATTGTAGGATCAAACCATTTATTTTGTTCTGTGTGAAGGGAGCGTTTTTTTGAGGCAATTTCTTTTTCTATTTGCTTTTTTGCCTCATTTATTACAGGTCCAACGCTTTTTTTCTGATCACCTGAGAGGCTTTTCATCTCTTTGAAAAGTGAATTTAACTTACCTTTTCTTCCAAGATAGGCTGTTTTAATTTGTTCAAGTTCTTCGACTGATTCTGCTCTGATAATTTGTGACAAAGCTTCGTTTTTAATCGATTGTATGTTTTGTTTCATTGGTGTTATTGTAAACTATTTTTAATACTATATGCCAATCTTAATCTCTGTACCATCTGCCTGTGCTACTTTTAGACATCTTTTTCCCAGATGACGGATTTAGCAATGCAGGTCTTCCTATATTATCAAGTCCATCCGTATTTTCTTGATTTGATTGCCCCATTGTATAAGAAGCATTCTTATTTATTGCTCTTTCCACATCAGGATGTAGTCCATCTGGACAATACATGTTTGCGATTAGTTCTCTTACTTGTTCAACAGTTCCTCCTCGCCATCTTAAGTGATTGATAGCAATTTCAAGCACGTTACAACCTAAACAGCTGCCTCTTTTTGTTTTTAGACATTCTTTTGTCATAATTTTAGACAATAAAAAAACCTCCCTTTAAGGGAGGTTCCCACGAATAGCTATACCTCCCTTACTTGGTAAAGGTAAAGCTAAAGTAAATAATTGAATTTTGAGTAGTCGTCATAAAACTAAGTTTAGTTTACTTAGCACTTTTTGCCTTGTCAACAATTTTCTGGAATGCATCAGGATCATTTACGGCGATATCAGAGAGTATTTTTCTATCGATTTGAATATTTGCTTTTTTAAGTTGATTCATTAATGTACTGTATTTCATACCTAATTCTCTAGAGGCAGCATTAATTCTCATAATCCAAAGCTTTTTAAAGTCTCTTTTCCTTAGCTTTCTACCCACAAAAGCATATTGTCCCGCATGTAATAAAGCCTCTTTTGCGTTTCTAACCCTTTTCCCACGAGCTTGTTTAAAGCCTTTTGCAGCCTTTATGACTTTTTTGTGTTTTCTTGACCTGGTAGGTCCTGTTCTTACTCTTGGCATGATATTTTATAATCCTAGTGCTTTTTTAATTTTCTTTGCGTGTGTATCATTAGTTATTCTAGTTCCTTTTAGCCTTCTTTTTCTTTTGCTGGATTTTTTGACATTAAGGTGTCCAGTAAAACCCTGCATTCTTAGGACTTTACCTTTTTTGGTTACCTTAAATCTTTTTACTAGTGCTTTTTTAGTTTTTTGTTTTGGCATAATGTTTAATTTAAAAATCTAATGTCAAAAAAATCAAAAGTTGTTTTAAGCTTTTTAATATTTTAACTTTGAATTTCTATGGTATTATATCTAACTTTTTTTATTTTGGCTAGTTTTAGGATTGCTAAGAGGTGAAATTACCATGATCAAGTGCCTACCAACAAATTTAGGCTCCATATCAACTTGAATACTTTCTCCTAGTTCTTTTACTATCCTTCCCAACAAATCATAGCCAAATTGCTTGGTAGATTTGCCAGACATTTGCCTTCCGGTATACTTTACAACTGCACGGACTTTGTTTTTATCTTCCAAAAACTCTTTGATTCTTTCTAGCCTAGTACTATAATCAGCTTCTCCTATAAAAGGCGAAAAGCGTATTTCTTTAATATCGCCGCCCTTTTGAGCTTTTTGAGCCTTTTTCTTTTTCTTTTCCTCCTGATATTTAAATTTACCAAATTCTATAATCTTTACTACCGGAGGTTTTGCTTTAGGTGCAATTTCTACCAGGTCTTTTTGTTCTTCTTTTGCTTTATCTAATGCATCTTTTGTAGACATGACTCCAACCTGCTCGCCTTTTTCGTTGAGAACTCGCACCTCGGAGTGTCTGATGCTTTCGTTAATAGTCCAGTTATCTTGTTTTCTCAATTCTAGGTTATTTTAACATTTTGGAAATAGTTTATCAATGCCCCATAAAATAGGGGAAATAAACACTGAAGACTATTGCGTTACAAATCTAATGCTTTTGATTTTACTTTTTCTTGTAATCTGCTGATAAATTCTGTAATGTCAGTTTGTCCAATATCTTCTCCTGTTCTTAACCTCACAGCCACTTTTCCTTTACTTTCTTCTTTGTCTCCAACAATAAGCATGTAGGGAACTTTTTCTTCCTGTGTCTTTCTTATTTTATTCCCAAGAGTTTCACTTTCTTCGTCAACCTCATACCTTATATCATGTTCTTCTAGTTTATCTGCTAACTTTTGGGCATAATCGTGATTCCTGTCTGTAATTGGCAAAATTTTAACTTGAACTGGTGATAACCAGACAGGAAAAGCACCTGCAAAATGCTCAATAAGAATACTCATGTAACGCTCTATCGCTCCCATTATGGCAGCGTGGATCATAAATATATCCTCTTTTTCGCCTTTTTCGTTTATACAATATAAGCCAAATCTGCCAGGCATATTTACATCAAGTTGGATTGTTGCCAACTGCCACTCACGACCCAATGAGTCTTTACCCATAAAATCAAGTTTTGGGGCATAAAAGGCAGCTTCTCCAACTGCCTCTATGATTCCAATCCCTCTTTTGCTTGCAACTTCCCGTAGCTCGTTTTCTGCAAACTCCCAATCATTTTTATCTCCTAAGTATTTTTCAGGGTGATCAGGATCTCTTAAAGAAAGTCTCACATAAAGCTCAAATCCTGCGGCAGCGTAAAACTCATCTATGATATCCCAGATTTTCTCGATCTCTTCTCTTGACTGATTTTTACGACAAAACACATGAGCGTCATCTTGTGTTATGGCCCTAACTCTGGATAGTCCAGAAAGCTCGCCTGTTTGTTCATCTCTGTAAACCATTGTTGTGTTTGCATATCTTTGGGGCATTTCTTTATAGGTGTGAGGTTTTCTGGCAAATATTTGTGTGTGATGCGGGCAATTCATTGGTTTCATGGCAAACTCATGACCCTCGCGTGTATCTATCTTAAAAAGTTCGTCAGCAAATTTATCCCAATGTCCACTTGTTTCATATAGGTCCTTTTTTGTGATATGGGGAATTTCTACTTTCTGATAGCCTTTTGCTTTTCTTAAATTCCAAACAAAATCATTTAGTAGATTTCGTAGAAGTGTACCTTTTGGGGTCCAAAGAGGTAAACCTCCTCCAACTAATTCAGAAAATGTAAATAAGTCATGTTTTTTCCCTAATATTTTATGATCTCTTTTTTTGGCTTCTTCTAGCTGGTTTAAATAATTATCCAATTCTACTTTAGAAGGAAATGCGGTTCCGTAAATTCTTGTTAACATTGTGTTTTTCTCATCCCCTCTCCAATATGCCCCTGCTAGGTTTAGTAATTTAAAGTATTTTAATTCTTCATTTGGATTATCGACATGTCCACCCCGGCACAAGTCCTGAAACTCTCCAGATTTATAAATCGTTAAATTTTCTCCTTTTGATGAAAACTCCTCTATTAATTCTTCTTTATAAGGATTTTCTTTAAATGTTTTTAAGGCTTCTTCTTTGGTTATTTCAATACGTTCAAAACTCTTCCATCTTTTGACTAGTTCGTACATTTTTTCTTCAATTTTTGAAAGGTCTTCTTCATTTACTTTTACATCACCAAAATCAACATCGTAATAAAACCCATTTTCAATAGAAGGACCAATAGCAAGTTTTGCATCTGGATATAACTCAAGTACAGCAGCAGCTAGTAAATGTGCTGCTGAATGTCTTAATTTATCTAAATATTCTTTATCCATATGATTTAAACAAAAAATCCGTCTTCTTTATAAGCCTCTGGCTTACTCAGAAAGACGGTTTCAACCGTGGTTCCACTTTCTTTGTCTCGTCGTATTACTGACAGACCACTCTTAGTTTGTATCGTAAACTACTCGCTTAAAACTCTTTAAGCTGGCTATTCGCTTGTTATTATACTTAAATTAACTTTCAGCTAATGTTAATCCTCTCTTTTAAGTCTTATAACAAACCTTTTTTGCTTAAATAAAACGTTTCAAGTATTTATATTATAGTTAATTGAATATTTTTTGTCAAGAAACTCGAGTATAATGTCAAAATGACTGTAAAAACCACTTTAAACTCTTCTTTAACAAACGAAGTCTCGTTGAGTACCAAATTTAGAAAAGGACAAGATCCGTTTGTTACTTTTGACAGTGAAACAGAAAAATATATTTTGGTTCAATCCAGAAACAATGATACTGAAATTTCTATAGTTTCTTCTAAAACAGTGGAAGGTCTTTTTTCAGGACCTTTCAAAAAAATTCTTTTACCCGAAAGACCATATAATAAATTGATTTGGGCTCCTGAAATACACAAGTTAAATGGAAAGTGGTTTATGTATTATACAGCCTGCAAAGATGATAATAGATCTCATCGAACTTTTGTTGCAGAAGCTAACGATTCACAAGGACCATACAAAGTGATAGGTATGGTCCTTGATACTAAAAATAATAATTGGTCTATTGATATGACCATTCTCGAATACAACAAAAAGCTTTATGGAATCTACTCTGGCTGGGAAGTGCTAG
Source organism: uncultured Gammaproteobacteria bacterium (assembly GCA_964427735.1). GTDB lineage: Bacteria > Patescibacteriota > Microgenomatia > UBA8517 > UBA8517 > CAYRUS01. Next base: position 21,079 of record CAYRUS010000001.1, read on the forward strand.
ATTCGGATTTAGATAAATATAAAGAAGAAGATTTGGTTCAATATTTATTTATTGCTGAAATGGAGAATCCATGGATTATAAAACAAGGAACTTCTACTAAACTTTCAGTACCGCACTACCCTTGGGAAAGGTCAGTAAGAGCTATTAACGAAGGTCCTCAAGTCATACTCACACCTAAATGCAAACCTGCGATAGTGTATTCTGCAAATGCAAGTTGGGATGTAAAATACTGCCAGGGTCTACTTGTACTTCAGGGGGAAAATCCACTGGACTCTAATGACTGGAGAAAAAGTCCTAATTATTTATTTGAGAGAACAAACATTGGACATCTGAGTTTTGTTAAAAATGAAAGACTAGACGCATACGATACTTTTTACCACACAAAGACAAGCAAGAATCAAGGTTGGAGTGATCGAGTGATTAAACATGGTTTGGTTTATTGGCAAAATGAAACTTTAGTTATGAAAAGTAATTCTATATCTAATTAACATTTCTGAACACGGGAGTCCTTTTTTGGAGTTGTTCTTGAGTTGATTGAACAATTTCAGCTACCCATCCGCCAACAACAGGTAGGCCACCAATTTGTCTAAAGACGAACACAAAGATAGTGGATACTAAGACAAATCCGACTGTAACTCCAAATGCCCAAGCTATACCTCTTACAAAAGAGCGTTTAGCAATTTCAAAGTAAGATAAATTTCTCTCATCTGGATCAATTGCCTTTGTACTCATAATTTAATATAGCAAATATTTAAGTTGATTTGTTGATAGCCTTGTTATTTGAGGGTATAATATACATGTTTGGAGTCGTAGCTCAGCTGGCTAGAGCGTTCGCTTGACGTGCGAAAGGTCACAGGTTCGAGTCCTGTCGACTCCACACTTCTTTAGGGCCTGTAGCTTAGTTGGTAGAGCGTCTGGCTGGCAGTCAGAAGGTCAGGGGTTCGAATCCCCTCGGGTCCACAACAGCTCTCCTTTTAATATTATGAAAGATGAAACTAAAAATGTTGAGATAAATAATACTTCTCACGAAATCCTTCAAACTGAACGTCTCCTATTAAGACATTTACAAGTATCTGATATGGATTCTTTAGTTGACTTGTGGACAGACCCTATTGTTATGCGCTTTATGGGTGGTCCTAGAGAAGTCGTAAAACTAAGAGTGTCGATTGAATCGGCGTTAAACGATAATAAGAAAAAATATGATCTTTGGACAATCGTTGAAAAGAAAAGTGGTCAGGTTATCGGAGAGTGTGGTCTCATTGAAAAAGAGGTTGAGGGCAAAAGCGAAATTGAACTTGTTTATATACTAGCAAAGAATGCTTGGGGTAAAGGATATGCTACAGAAATTGCTGATGCAACTAAAAAGCATGCTTTTAGAGTATTAGGATTAGAAAGGATTATCTCTCTTATCGATCCTGAGAATGAGGCTTCAGAGAAGGTAGCACAAAAGGTTGGGATGCATCTTGAGAAGGTAGTTATTCGCCCGAACGGAAATAAAAGAAGAGTTTATGTAGTTGAGACCAAAGGTATTTAACGATTTCGTTTCAAGAGTTACAGACAGCTCTTCAATAGTATGCCTAATGGTTGCTAAAACAACTCTAATGTTTTAAGGTGTTTGCCCAATTTTGTAGGATTTTTGTAGCATAAGGAGTCTCATGGAAGTTTTGCATTATTTCATCAATGCTTTTTCCTTTTAAATAAGTTGGGTAAAGGCTTAATCTGAAGGCTAGTGCTTCTTTATCTATTTCTGCGTGAAATTGTGTTGTGAAGATGTTTTCTCCAAGCTGATAGGATTGTATTTTGCACTTTTCAGAGTTTGCCAATAATTTTGCCCCCTTTGGGAGATTCATTACTGAATCTTTGTGTGCCACTACAACCCAAAACTTTTCTGGTATGTTTTTGAATATTGGAGATTTTTTCCCTTCTTTTGTTAGAGTAACTTCAAATGTACCAACTTCTGATTGACTATTGTCAGCTTCTACTTTTTCCCCTAAGAAATAGGATAGTAATTGGTGCCCAAAACAGACCATTAAGGCAGGAAAATCTCTTTTTACAATCTCAAGGAAAAACGGTTTGAGCTTTTCAATTCTTTTCTTCGTATTTGTGTCCCAATTAGAAATGTCAATTTCTCCAGAACCGCCAACTATTACCGCAGAATAATTATCTAAATCTGCAGGTTTAGGAAGAATTTCATTAGGATCTATTACGTTTATGTATTTTGTGTTTTTAGGGGATATTCTACCTTTTGTCTCAAGACATTCTTTTTCATGAGCTAAAGCTTTACCTGTTCTAAATTGTAAAATTAATATTGGTTTTTTAGTCATTTTCTTAATAGTTTTTGTAATACTTTTTTAGCATATTCTATATTTCCTACAAAAACAAAACCAGCTGGATTATCGGGCATTCTAAGAACTATCCTGTTTCCATCTCTACTTATTTTTAAATCAAGTTCAAAAATTTGATCCCTTAACCTTTCTAAGTTTGTACCTTTCGGTAAGGCAAGCTTATCAATAGTTAGTACATTTCTATTCCTTGCTTCTTTTAAACCGGCAACACTGTGTTCTAGACCTTCAACCCATGCAACTAAAGCCAAAGCATCACTCCAATTTGTCCATCTAGGATTAAACTCTGTGACATAAATTGTGTTTTGAGGTTTACCTAATGCTTTTAAGAGTTGTCTTTCTCGTTTGCCTGGAATGAGTAGGTCAATGTTAGCAACTCCTGTAACCTTGCTGAAATCGACTTTTTCTTCATTTGCTATATTTTTTAAATAAAATTTAAATGAATTGAATACTTTTTCTTCGAGTTCTTCTAATCTGCTTAAAAGAAATTTAGAGTGTGGATTAAATACAGACGTTCCTCCGCTAGGATCAGTTGGTCTCTCCTGAACTTGAGCGTTAAATCCTAAAGAAAAGACGTGCCCATCAACTATTACAACTGACATTCCTGGAGATCCATCTTTGTCAAGATCAATCTTCCTGTAAATAATTACTCTATTATCAATATTTGGGTTTATTGATTTTTTAAATAATATTTGTGAAATTTGAAGGGCTTCTTCCCAATTATTAACTAATATTTTTTGATTTCTTTCACCGTTTGGAATAACAGCTAGTTTTATTCTTCCATTTTTATAGTCTCTTTCTCTTACAATATCTACTCTTCCATATCCTCCATCAGACTCGGCAGCTTTTATTATTAGCTCTAAAGGATAACTGTTTAACATGCCTGCTTTCTCTAATCTTTTTTCCATCTCATTTACAAATGTGACTCCATCTTTCATCAAATTGTTTATTGATGAAATTTTGTTATCTGGTGCACAGAGTCCTGGTACATAGCCATTATCTAAATCCTTTGTGGATTTGGCTTTGTTTTTCATGCGTTCGACTAGTTCACTAGGAATCCCCCAAACACCTATCTTTAGTTCTTCATATTTTTTTGTAGTTTCTTTTGTGTTTATATAAGGAACGACAAAAATGTTTTCTTTTCTTAATCCCTCCATTAATTCCCGAGTGGTAACGATATTAATCCTTACTCCATACAGCCTTTCTAAGTATTTTATTTGTCCTATGTGCCTATCATTTACTTCAGGATATATTGCTCCGGTACTTCCATTTAATTTTGCTGCATGTCCAAGCCTTACATAGTGGTTGTCAACTAAATCTTGTAATTTTTTAGAGCTCCCTCTTAATACACCTGAGCCTACATTATGATCAGCATAACCAATTAAGTTACTAAACTTACTAAAAATATTTTTTTGTTCTATATTTCTCATAAATAAAAAAACCTCTCGTTGTGAGAGGTTGAAAATTTATTTGAGTAAAGTACCTTTACTTCCTCCCACCACGTTCTGATTCCTCAATAAAGAGGATGTCAGAAATAATGGTGAGAATCATATTACTCATTTTTGATATTATAATTATTTATATTTTATTTTGTCAAATCTTTAACCAGCAGACCTGGAAGAATAAGACTCAGTATTAAGAAGTGTTGCAGCTCCACCACCTTGTTTTTTACTGTGATATTGGCCCCAGAAAGCACCTTTTTTCTTTTTTCTGCTATTTGTTGCTTTTAGCCATACTGAGGCTTCTTTTATATTAACCACAAAATCCTGGATTAATTTTAATAATCTATTAAGTCTGAAAAGTGTATATTTACTGGCTTTTTCATCTTCTGAAACTTCTTGCATTGCTGCAATTTTTAACTGTTCATCAAGCTCTACAGTGGCAGAAGCCATTTTTTTAACTTCATTGTCTATTGATTTGAGTTGCTGTTTTTGTTCATTAATTTGTCTTACTCTCAACTGGTCTTCTTCTTGTCGAAGGTATCTTTCTTGAGCCAACTGTGCTTTTAATCGTTGGTTTTCCTCGTGTTGACCAGACATAACATCCTGCATATTTGCCTGTTCTCCGGGTTTAAGTTCGACAGATCTGTTGGGAACAGGCATCGGTCCAAACAATTGATCCATAAAGTCTTTTGGCATACTGCGGAGCTGATCAAGAGAAGAACCTTGGTTGTTAGAGCCATCATCACCTCTAAGCATTTCTAAAATGCTTTGTTGTGCTCGCTTTTTACCTCCTGCTGATTTATTGTTGTTTTTTTTATTATTCATATTCCCCTTTTCCCCTGCTCTAGGCTTATTTGAGGAAATCTTACATTAGCGATACTAGGTAGTCAAGAGCTGCACGTTTTCTTAAGGTGTTTTCTAGTATCATTTTCTGTTGCTCATTTAGTTCTTGATCAGTAGGAACCATTTTTTGTAAGTCTTCTTTACTGGGTTCTAGTTTTTCTTCTTCAGCAATTTTATTGAGAGCTATATCCAGAACAAGTGTGTTTCGTGCTTGTACATTATATTCATCCCGTAGTATTTCTGCTGATTTTCCTATCGAAGCAAGATAATTTTCAAGCGATAAACCTAATTTCTCAATTCTTTCAAGTAATTGAGAAAGTCTGGCGTTTACTTCCTCTTCTAATAACACGGATGGAATTGTAGCTTCGACTGTATTCAATAAAGACTGTATTGCAACTTGCTCTTTTTCTTCTTTAGAAGGCTTTTTATTTTGATCTTCATCTTTTCCTTTATCGGGTGTCCAGATAGCATCAACATTTGCAGCATTTTTAATATTTTTCTTGTAATCTCCCAGCTTAATTTCAGGTAGCTCTGCTGTAAGTGCTCGCACTTGCCAATCCTCATTTTCTTTAGCCTGTACAAGTTCAAATTTTGGATACATAGCAGGCTTTAAGTTTTCTTTTTGGATTGTTTCGCCAAACATAGAAGGAAGAATATGGCCAAGAGTGTGTTCAATAAGTTGACTTTCCGGAACTTGACTTAAAACTTTATTTATTGGAGCTTTTCCTTTTCTAAAGCCTGGGATCTCCATGGTTTGGCCTATTTCTTCAGCTACTTTTTTCCTTTCGTCTTCAATTTTTTCCCACGGTATGGTATATGTGATTTGGATTGTACCGTCTTCGGCTTTTGCCATTACCCAATTTACATTTTTATCCTTTTTTGTCGGTTTTTTACTTGTTTTTGATTTAGCAGCCATAATTAATGATTACTATTATACCATTTTACTACAGGATATCTAGAGTAAGTTTAACCTTTATGCTGTGTTTTGTTCGTAGCACCAGGGTTTGGTCTGATTTGTGAACCACCCTTTGCACCAGGATAATTTCCCTTAAGATTCTTATAGTTTTGAAAAGAACTTCTCTTTTTTTCCTCAAGCTTATTTAAGAATTCTTTTCTTTTTGCTGATTGTACCTGTTTACTGTTGTCTTCATCATCTTGAGATGCATTGTTATTTTTTGTCATATAGATGAATTATATCATTCCAACCTAAATTTTTTAATAGATAAAGCAATAATATCCATCAACAAATACATTAAGATGCTAGGTGATTTAAGAACCAAGAAACAAGAGAAAGAAGTATTGAGGCCATCATAGCAGTCAAAAAGGTATCTATTGTAAAGCCAGGAACCAGATATGAGGTTGCATAAAGTAATAAGACGTTAATTAAAAAAGCAGCTAATCCGAGTGTTAAAAGAGAAACTGGTAATGCAATTATTTGTAAAATTGGTCTTATAAAAGTGTTAATTACACCAAAAACAACAGCAGTTACCACAGCTGTCCAAATATTATCCAAATTAAAACCAGGAACTAGTGTGGCAACAATAAGTAGAGCAAATACGTTTATAGCTAATCTTAAAATAAGTTTCATCTATATTCATAATGCAACAGTTTTAAATAGTTTGTCAATGATGATCTTGTGGTTTTTAGACAAATTTTATTTTAAATAAGTCCTGAAAAACTCCAAATCTCTTTGAACGACTGTATCCCAGCCAGGTTGAAGGTTATGATCTGCCTCTTGGTAAATATAAAGCGTTGCCTCATGGTCATTATTCTCACTGTTTCTTAAAATATTAACTAAAGATTGAGACCATTGTAGTGGAACAGGCTCGTCCGCTGTTCCTTGATGGATTTGTATTGGTGCATTTATTTTATGGAAATAGTTGTGCACGGAATAACGATCAACGTCATATATGGTTTCAAACTTAGCTAACTCTTTTCTAAGGAATTTCCCTTTGTCTTGAGATTCATCGGTATAGAACAATATATTAAAAGGAAAAGGTTTACTGACAGGTGCCCAGAGAGTAGTTGGATAATCATCATCAAGAATTTCTAGCATAATAAGTGCGATCTGACCACCGTTTGAATGCCCCCAAATAAAAATATTTTTTCCGTCCCATGCATCTATTTGATTTACTGATTTTATTGTAGCGAGTGCTGTTGTGTAAGTTTGGAACCTTGATTCAAAAATGTCCGAAGAATTAATATCTGATTGGGCATATCCTAGAAAATCAGGGGAAATGGTAATAAATCCATTTTGGGCAAAATATTGAGCAGCTCGATATGTGCCTATCCCAGTTCTATAAATACTTGGATCAACATAACCCCTAAACATAACTACAATGGGGTATTTTTCATTACCTTCTGGTATATTTAATTGTCCGGATACTTTTTTAGTTTCATCTAAATTAGGATTTGGTTGAAATTTCATCTCGTATAAATAACTCTTGTAACCTTCTTGACTTTCCAGTTCTTTGAGAGTTTTAATTTTGGTTTCACTATTGTAGTTTACAGATAGATTGTCGAATGTATATGCGGCAAGTGGTGTAGGAGGTGGAGTTTCTTTTTTTAAAATATCACTTAAGGTGTCGATATTTTTTGTAGTTGATCCGCGAAAAAACCAACCAGCAAAAAAAATCAAACCACCCATGAAAATTCCTACAATTATTATTAATATTTTAGACAGCTTCATACGTATATATAACTTAATTCTTCACTAATTCTTTTATTTTCCTGCGATAAAGAATATAGCTTAATAATTTAACTTTGTCTAATAAATATATTATTGACTATATGATTTAGCTATGACAACAACAGATTCAGAAATTTACATAAAAAACAATGATGTTCAGTCTGATACTCAAGAACAGGCAAAAATAGATCAACTTATGAAAACTGAAGGAAGAGTACTTTGCCATATAAAATCAGTTTTCCCAATGCAAATGTTTCCAGATGAATTAATAGTCGATACCAATAAAGTAACTTTTGTACATAAGTTTTTCTTTTTTACTAAAACAGTTTTCCCTATTTTAATTGAGAATATCAACGGAGTTAGAATTGCTTCAGGTCCATTATTTGCTTCTGTTACCGTCGAAATCAGTGGATTTGAAACAAATCCGCCACCGTTACAAGCACTTTGGGTAAGCGATGCTGTTAAAGCAAGGAGCTATATTTTAGGGCTTATTACAGCTCGCGAGCAAAATTTAGAGTTAGACAAATTGAGTCATGCAGAATTGGTTCAAAAATTGCAGTACCTAGGTGAAACAAGAGGTGCAGAAAACCCAGAATATGCAATATAAACTTAATTGGTTAAGTAGTTCACCACAGTGAAGATACTAAAACTTCCATAAAACAAAAATGCGGCGGTAACTCCAATTAACCTAATATATGAGGGTCTAATTTGTTTAGGAAGATTTGTCATATTTAACCAAATGATCAAACCTGTATAAATAAACATAGATATGGCATTTAATACAGCTCCTGTTACCACTAATGCAAGTGGCTCAGTAAAGCCAAGAGTAAATATTGTAATTCCAGCAATTAATTGAAGCCATAGCACGAGATAAAATATTTTAGGCAATTTATTAACCTTGTCTTCAGGCATCATTATCGCTATATTCTCGCTTATAATCCTTGAGTTTGAACCGTATACTGAAAATTGGGTACCAAAAAGCATTATAGTTGCCATTATCAAAAACAATTTGCCTACAGCAGGTATTGTTTGAGAAGCAATTACACCTGCCTCAAATATTACAAAGTTAATACTTGTTTCAACTCCTTCAATTCCATAAACAGTTGAATAAGCAAGCAAACTTAGCAAAAGCATTGTAAAAGCACCTGTTAACCAAAATACAATTAAATGTTCTGTATTAATTCTTTTCCACCAAAGCCTGTATCTCTTTAAGTTTTCTTGATTTAAATCAAATTTGCTTCCGGTTATTTTAATATTTTCATTTTTACCAGAGAGTATATTTGTAATCCTCCCTGCATACTTACCCATTCCATAGCCCTTTTCTTTAATATACAAGGATTGTGCAAGATTTAAATTACCTCCGGCTCCTGCATACGCTAGGGCAGCTAAAAATGTAGCAAAGGGTAGTCCTTCAGGAAAAAGCCAATATCCTTCTCCTTTTCCTATTAATCCAGAAGATAAAGCGAGCCAATCATCTACTTTAGTAAAATAAAGTGTAATAAGAAACACAAATGGTACACCCAAAAGAATTATTGCTTTTTGAATAGATTCCTGTGTTTTATAAACTACACTTCCAAGACTGTATAAAAAACCAAGTAAAAGAAGCAAACCAATCCCGACATATGCAGAATATTCCATTCCTAATGCTTTTGATAAAGTAGTTGCAGAAGCTGCTATTATTCCAGGCCACATCCAGGGAATAAAAGTAGTAACAATAAACCATATCGGTGCAAATATCCCTAACTTCCTTATTAGTCCAACAAATACACTCTCTCCTGTTGCAAGCGTGTAGCGCTCAATCTCCATGTTAATAATGAATTGGAAAGTAATTCCAAGAAGAGCAGCCCAAATTATTCCCATTCCAAAGTTTGAAGAAAGGTATGGCCATAAGATTAATTCTCCGCTTCCTAACCCAACTCCTAAAATTATAAAGCTAGGTCCGATTAATGATCGCAACCTTGGTGGTTTAGGTAATTTGTTTTTTGATAAAGGTGACAGCTTCATTGCTTTAGTTTAGAATTACAAGTGCAAGTAAAGCAAGTCTATTATGAAAGATTCAAAAAAAGCATGGGGAAAATATAAAAAAGCAAAAAAAATCATATCTCTAATGGATTCAAGATTCGATTTTGACAACATTTGTTCTAATTTGGCTCTGAAGTTTATTTCGATAAAGTTAAGGAAAGAGCATGATATTTTCTATGAAAGCAGTATTCCAAATTATGCAATAGATCATATTAATTCAGAGTACTTTGAGTTTATTAACCAAGACTTTGAGCTAGAAAAAATAAATTACGAAGACTATGATTTACTATTTACATTAGATTCTTCAAACCCACAGCATATAAAAGAAAGTTTTGACTTTGAATTGCCTAAAAATATTTTTGTAATAAACATTGACCACCATAAAAGTAATTCAAAGTATGGAGATATAAACCTTGTGGAAGCTTTGTCTTCAACTTGCAGTGTTTTGTATAAGTGGTTGAAAGATAATAACCAAAGTATTGATAAGGATATTGCAGAGCTACTTTTGACGGGACTTTTTTTCGATAGTGGGTTTTTCCAGTATGACACAACTACCTCAGAAGATTTGAGATTTGCTGCAGATTTTATGGATAAGGGGGCTTCTTTATTTGATTTAGCTTGGAAAATTAATTTTAACCAAGAATATGATGATTTTAAGTTAACAAGTTTGATTTTAAATAATCTAAAAGTAGATTTTAGGAAAAAATATGCCTACTCTACAATTTCTGATTCTGAACTAAAAAAATACGACATTAATATAGAAAACTCCAATCTTGGTTCTGCAGATATAATTAAGCCATTAAAAGGCATAGACTTTGTATTTGTAGTTAAGCATATAGATGGAAAAAAGTATGCTATAAGCTTTAGATCTCATGCACAGGATTTTAGTGTTTTAAAAATCGCAAAAGTTCTAGGCGGAGGTGGGCATAATATGGCTGCAGGCTGCGTTTTGGAGATAAATAGCCCTGATCCTGTTAAGACTATCGTGGAAATGATTGAGAAGGCTGTATCGGAATTTTAAAGTTTTCTACCAAGTAATTTCAGCTCAGATACAGTAGTCATTAATTGTTCGTGATAAAAAGCAACACCTTCTTCTGCTAAGGTGGCCAAATTATTAATGTCAGATTGGCGTGCAGAACTTTCAACAAGAGCCCAATGAACCATACCAGCACCAAAAAAGAATCCATGCCATTCGAGTATTTCTACAGGATTATCCCACTCATCTCCAATATACAAATCTCTCATGGTTTTTAATTTTTCTAAAGTTTTATCTGCTTTTCTATCAATCATTTCTCCTACTTCATATTCATCAGCAATATCACTAATTTTTTTAATAAATTTGTTGCTATCTTCTATATAATTATCGTAACCGTCCTTAGAAATTTCCTGTAGTGCTTTCTTTCCCCTTTCAAATGTATCCAGTCCACATTTTGCAAAAGCTAATACCTCACCGATCTTCTTTGCTGTGCGTTCATTTATTTCTGCCATAATTCACTATAACATTTATCTTATTAAGTTTTAAGTGTAAAAATTGTAAGAAAGAAGTTATATTATGAGCAAGTTATTCTTGGAAAGAATCCTACAAAGAACCCTCTTATTATTGGTTTGTAAGTAATTCTACAAACTATCTCGTTACCAAAAAATCTAAAAACGCTAATTATTCTAGCCTGAGGAGTGGATGTTGGAATTGGGCTTGCAGTTGCAGTAGGCAGCGGTGTAGTTGTAGAAGCTGGTGTTGTAGTAGGTGTGGAAGTAACTACCGGAGTTTCTGTAGCTGTTGCTGTTGCTGTTGGAGTTACTGTTTGTGTAGGAGTTGGTGTTACTGTGCTTGTAGGAGTCGCACTAGCTGTGGCTGTTGGTGAAGAAGTTGGGATACCAGTTTGAGTTGGGGATGGCGTAGCTGATGGTGTTGATGTTGAGCCATTTGTTGAAGGAGGTTCTGGTGTGGAAGATGAGTTTTGTGGTTCTGGTGATGTTCTTAAGATAAAGTCGTTTGCATTGTTGTCAGTGTCTTCTCCATTGCCTAAGTTTGCATCAGCACCAGTCATACTTCCCAATGTAGAAGTAGATTTTGCTTTTCTTTCTACACTTTGATCATCATCAGGTACTACTAAGGCATTCCCTTCTCCTAGCGTGTTATCTACTTCGCCAAATGTTACTGCATCAATGACAAGTCCTTCATCTGCCGGTTCATTTCTTAAAGCAACACTGTTGTTATTCGAGACTGTAGCTGAAGTGCTTTTGTCGCAGACCATACTTTCAGAGAGAGATGAATTGCACCATAAATAATAACTGTGTGGAGCGATAACATCTCCGCTTACGAAACTTACAATATTAGAGTCTGTTGTTCCTGAACTCGTTCTTTTTACTAATCTCATATCACTTAAATCGATTTCATCGCTAGTTGGGTTATAAAGTTCTATGAAATCATGATTTGAGTTTTCTGAACTTGAGACTTGAATTTCAGATATAACCACATGATTAGCTGTATCAGCATATATGATTGGCGAATAGTAAAGTAAAAGGAAAACTAATCCTATGAGATTGCCGATAAAGAAACTTTTTGGATGAATGAAGCTTGATTTTTTATGAGTGGAAGTTAATGTTTTGCTGGCAGAAAAATTCATTACTCTAATTTTCATGATAAGAGGTTTTTTAAAATTGTGTCAAGAGGGAAAATACAAATCACTTTATTTAGATAATTTTTAATTCTATTTTTATACTCTAATAAGCATTGAATTTGAACTTTTGATAAAGAACTGATCGTACAAAAATTTTCTTCCCAATCGTTACTTTTTTCTTACTTGACTTAAACCAATTCTAGATATATAAATTGAATACTTGTATTCGGGTATTGTTCGGTATCCCTAATCAACTTTTATGACTCAAAAAATAAACGAAAAAGTATCGGTAAATTTGGTATATAACCATGAAAAAGAACAGGTTTTTCCTAAGTGGATACACTGGAAAGGTAGACTTTATGGAGTAGAAAAAGTAGGACTTCATCACAATTATAAAAAGGGCAGTAAACTTTTCCATGTATTTTCTGTAGAAACTAAAACACTTTTTTTCAGGTTACTGCTTGATACAGAAACTCTACACTGGAAAATCGAGGAAATTGCCAGTGAATAAAACCTGTACTTAACTTTAGAGTCTAGATATTTATAAAATGTTTTACAGTAAAAACTTATCAAATCTTTCATTTAATTCTTCTCCTCCACATATCATGTTCATTGATCTCAACTCCTGCTTTGCCACCATAGAACAGCAAGCAAACCCCAAACTAAGAGGTAAACCAATTGCAGTTGCTGCTTACACTACTCCTTCTGGATGCATACTGGCACCTTCTATAGAAGCAAAAACATATGGAATCAAAACTGGAATGAGAGTAAAAGAAGCTAAGATTCTTTATCCCAATCTTATTGTTCTTTCTCCAGATCCACCTAAATACAGGTATGTACACCTAAAATTGAAAAAATTATTGTCTGACTATACTTACAATTTTTATCCCAAATCTATTGATGAGTTTGTACTTTATTTGGATGGTTATCCTGTACTTAAGAAAAAGACAATGCAAGAAATAGGTAAAGAAATAAAATTACGTATAAAAAAAGAGATTGGTGATTGGTTGCTTGTTTCTATTGGTATTGCTCCCAATCGTTTTTTGGCAAAAACTGCTTCCTCTTTTAAAAAACCCGATGGACTTGTTGAGATAAATAAAGATAATTTTTTTCAGATATACAAAAAACTGGATCTTCGAGATCTTACAGGCATTGATGTTAAAAATGCTAGTCGTTTAATGAGCGTTGGAATTAATTCTGTAACTGAATTTTATGAAGCACCGCTTTTAAAAATAAGAAGTGCATTTCATTCTGTTCTTGCTGACTATTGGTATTTTAGGCTAAGAGGATGGGAAGTAGACTCTGTTGAATATGGTAGAAAAAGTTTTGGCAATTCTTATGCCCTACCCCAACCTCTTACTCCATCAAAAGAGCTAACTCCAATCTTAAGTAAATTAATAAACAAAATGGGAACAAGATTAAGGCAGTCAGGATACAAGGCTCAAGGTATTCATCTTGCTATTTCTTACAGAGATGGGGATTTTTGGCACAGAGGTCAAAAAACATCAAAAATATTATTTGACTCACGAGATTTCTACCAGCACGCTCTTAAACTTATGTTTACTGCCCCCAAAAAACCAGTTCGTGATATTTCTGTTTCTTGCTTTAACCTAACAAAGTCAGAAGAGATTCAATTAGAAATATTTGACGATGTTTTAAAGAAAAAAAAACTAGTAAAGTCCATGGATGATATTAATGAAAAACTAGGAAACTTTACTGTAACTTCAGGAAGAATGCTAGGAATAGGCAACAGAGTTCCTGATAGGATTTCTTTTGGTAATGTAAAAGAATTAGAAGAAGTTATTGTGTGGTAATTAATTCAAAGAAAATTCTACTTTGTCTCCCACTTCAATTCCTATTTCGTCACTGAAACCGGCGTTAACTTCCAATACGTAATTAACTAACTGACCTGCACCATATCTGGCAAGATCATCATCTCTTGTTCCTTCTGCTGGAGCAGGTACATCTTTATTTATTTTTACGATTGTATCGTCCTCAATCCAAATTATATCAATAGGAAAATTCATGTCTTTCATCCAAAAGACTGGTTGAATTTTTTCTTCAAATACAAAAAGCATACCAGTTCCTTCCTCTAGACTTTCTTTTCCAGATAATCCTTTTGCTCGTTTTTTATCGTTGTCTGATATTTCGACAGGGATTTCTACGTCGTTGATAATAACCGTGGATTCTAATTCTGTAGTTTCAGAATCGTTTTGCATTTGTTGTATGGGAAAGCTTTCTTGTAAACTGCCCTCGTCTGCCTTTTGTACGGCAAATCCTACCACAACTAAAAAAGCCATCACACCTGCAATTGGAAGCAATATCTCTTTCATCTTACTTACTATACCTCGTTGTTTATAACCTGGTGCCGAGGACAGGAATCGAACCTGCACGCTCTAATGAGCACAGGATCCTAAATCCTGCGCGTCTGCCAGTTCCGCCACCTCGGCATATTAACTATATATATTTTACAGTTTATTGAGTTTAATATAAAGCTTAGTTTTATTTTTGAGCACAAAAGAGCCCCCCGATAAACGGGGGGCAAAAAAAATCCCGACGCTATGACTACAAAAAGTAGCCTGGCCTCAGAACCTATGCGTACTATAACACAAAGCTATAAGGTTGTCAATACGTGCTCCATTAAGCTTGATCTATGTTCAGGTGTAGAATTTCTACAGGATTATTTATGTATTTTCTAATCACCCTTTTTCTTTGCTAGCACAAAAATAGAAGGACCAAATCTAAAGCTACCTAACGGTTTTTGGAGTTTTTGTTCGATAAACAAAAGAGTTTCTTTTGGAAGCAATGATTTTAACTTTTTACTTCTTACGTTTGAAACAGAAAAAATATTAAGTACTTCAAATCCATTATTCTCTAATTTATTAATAATATAATCTGGATGGTAATTAACAAAAGGAATACTGTTTTTTTTCTTTTTGCTACTAATATCTTTAGGAGATATATCAGCAATAAAAACCAAATTGCCTTTCAAAAATTCAAATAAAGTGGCTTTAAAGTGCCTTTTATTTGCGAATTCAAGTATAAAATAGCCATCTTTTTTAAGTATTTTGTTTACTGTTTTAAATGCCATATCAGGATCTTTAATGTGATGCAGCACTCTTACCATCATTGCAACATCTACAGCATTATTTACTTTTTTTTCTAAACCTTGGATTCCCGAGTGAATGTAGTCAATGTTTTTTGTAGTGAATTTAGATTTTGCCTTTTTTAGCAAACTAGAAGATGGATCAGAAAGAATTACTTTTTTTGCTCTATAAAGATAAACATTAGTTAATCTTCCAAATCCTGCACCAATATCTATAAATGTATTAATTTGGGGTATACGATCTAATATGCTTTTCAATACTACGACCTCGGATTCGTGTTCATATTCTCTCTCATCCCAGTAGGATGGATAATCATAACCGTCATAATAAGCAGCCATATTTACAAATTTGAATTATACATACATTATCAATTAAAAAAAACTTAACCTAAATACATACGAAGCTAATTTCTAGATAGTTTACTGCATCTCTTGCATAAACGTTCTTACTCCTTGTGCCCAAGTTCCTGGTGATAAAGGTGTATATTTAAGCATGATTTCATCTACTGTTAAATATCCTTTATCCAGATATTCACTTCGGAGTCCTTGGGAAACAGTAACTATCGCTTCTTCATAACTTGAAAAGCCCAGCGTACCTCTGCTGTGTATACCCCATCCCCAACAATTATGAGTTCCCGGAGGTATTCTTTTGCACAAATTTGATTCTTGCTGAGCTATAGCTGTAATTAGTCTAAAATCTAAACCGTATTTATCAGCTGTTTCTACAATAAATTCAGCTTTATCTGCAATTGGGGAATTATATTTTTCCAAGTATTTGCGAATTATTTCTGGTCTGGCATCCTCTGTTTGTATAGAAGATTCTATTTTTGGAGCACTTGCAGGCAATGATGCAAATAATTGAACTCCGGATTTTCTCATTTCAACATTGTTTTGTGTTTCTGTAATTATTTTATCTTTTTCTTTTGAATCTGTTAGAAGTATTAAAGATATTAGTGAAATTCCTAAAACCAATGGAGTTACTGAAAAAAAGAATAAAAATAGAACAAATTTTTTGGTAAAAAAACCATTGTTAATAGTATACGCTCTTAATTGACCTTGGGTAGTTGAAGGTTCCATATATTGTCTTATTCAAGCATTGCATAGCATTCACTTATGTGTCAAGTAAAGTGTTTATTCTTCTATCAGTATATAAACTCTGATATAATAGTGAAGCCTAATAAGCCCTTGTGGCGGAACTGGCAGACGCGCAGCGTTCAGGACGCTGTCTCCTTTACGGGAGGTAGAGGTTCGAATCCTCTCAAGGGCACTATTTGCTCTTAATCACAAGGGTTATGTGAGTTAACGCCGAGGTGCTGGAACTGGTAGACAGGCTACGTTGAGGACGTAGTGTTCGTTTAGGACGTGCAGGTTCGAGTCCTGTCCTCGGCACATATATTTGATATAATACGTGTGCGAGCTCGTAGCTCAGTTGGCTAGAGCGTTCGGCTTACATCCGAAAGGTCACAGGTTCGAGTCCTGTCGAGCTCACTCAAAAGACGTTTAAAGTGAATGATAGAAATTAAAAATGTTCATACTGAATTATTAATTAAGGAACTCAAACGTAGAAATTTAACTCAAGAAGATATTCTAGAACTTCAATCACTACTATCTCCTACATCCTCTCAAAATGCTATTCGTGAAAAATCTCAGATTAATGATATTAGTGATGTCGAAACGCTAGCTAGATCAGCCATACGAAAATCGTTTTTTGGAAAACTACCTATTGGAGCTCATATATTAGGGAAAGAAGTTGATAAAAATACTGCAGGAGGATTTTTTAATCATGGTCCAGATGAGATATCTATTTCACTTAATGGTAGAGGAGCTTTTGGTGTTCATGATGCCATATACAGGTTTCAGGACAAACTTGAGAAGAGAATGAGGTATCAAATGTTAAGCATAATTCCATCCGCAACAAACGAGCAAAATATTATTCTGACTATTCATTTTTTTCAAGATTATAAGCAAGTCGATAGTAGAAAAGCATATACTGCCGCACATGTTTGTGCAGAATTTACAAAGTCTGACTTAGAAGATGTTCTTGCACACATCTTAATAAACCCGAATAGCCTTGAAGATTTATATCAAGGACTATTTCCAAATTTAGATGAAACTCCTACTAACTCAGGTGTGCGGAGAGTTAAGACTTATGGATTTTATCTACTACAAGGTGAGTTACTAAAAAGAACTAAAGACATAGAAAGATATGACCTAAGGACAGTTAACGCTCTTCTTGATAAAGTACAAACCTACCGGTACTCTAATGGGCCATATGGAAATGGTGAAGAATTTCTTCCTCTAAAATTGAGAAAATAAAATTATGTTTTTATCAATTAATACAGATTTTAAAGTTGAAATCATTTCTAAATTATTAAACCTATAGGTTGTGTATTGTGGTATAATAAGTGTATGGAAGGCAAAGCAAGTCTAGAGTATGAGTGGAGCTATACGAGTAAAGAGATAGTTTCACCTGAGGAGTTTCTACGAAGAATTAACACTAAACTCAGCCAAAAAAAAATACTTTCTGTTGGAGAACACCACGATCTAAACAAAGATAATAGTTATGGCTGGATTAATGATTTCGCTGGAGAAATTTTGTTTGCATACAAATGGTATCAAGCAGGGAAAGCTACAGGTAAGGAAACTCCACCACTTGTTGAATTGCTAGGCTCAAGATCTGATCGGTTAGAGAAACTAATAAACGATAAACCTTCTATTGTAGAGTTACAACAAATGCATGTTAGCAGGCTTTTTGCCCTAGGAATATTACCAGTTGCACGAGCAGTTGGATATACAGACATAGTTTTAGAAGGATTTGATGAAAAAAAATCCTGGAAAAACAATTGGAAGATCCACTGACAGAACAGGAGACTTATTAAAAATGGTCTCCTCGATGATGCTAGGTATGAGGATTCATGGTGCTTGGCCTGATAGCAGTATGCACTCCCCTAAAGATACTGGTGACTCGTTATTAAAAAAAATCAAAGATGTAAAAACCAAAAACCCGACTGCTAGAATTATTGTTTACAATGGAGCCATTCATAATATGACAGAAGCATTTAAATCGGGATCTGTTGTTAGTTCTGACTTACGCCGGTTAGATGCAAGTGAGTGGACATATGCCCCAAGAGCAATAGAAATGTGGGGTAACAGATATGGAGCTATTGATCTATTAAACGGTAACAGCCCTCTCCCAGAAAGTCATTACAAGTATATGCAAAAAGATGCTCTATCTAATGCAATTACTTGCTACACACACGGAATTGATCAGCAATCTTATGTGTTTAAATAGTAAGTTAGTCAGTTAAAAAACTTAAGACAATAAATCCATCAAAATGTAGCTTACATATTACTTTTAAACAAGAAATTATTATAGTAAGAACAAGAATTTACTTTATTAAAAAATATACTTTTTGCGAATAATTGCTATCGTATTTAGATCTTAGCTGATACTCCGGGTAATATAATTCAAGGAATTTAGCAATTGTGTTTTTAATCTTAAACCGATTGGCATATCTATTGCTTTGTTTATTTTATATCCACAAAGCATATCCAGTTCAGAAGCAAATATTCCAATTTTGTTTTTTGAATAAGCATCAACTAAGGCTTTGAATACAAACCAAGTCCTTACTCCAGAAGAACCATCATAAGCATAAATTTCAGGCGTGAGATTAGTGATACTAAGTCACTTTTCTCCTTACCCTGCGGAAGAAAAACCATTTGGTAACTTGTTAAAATATTGTAAGTTTCTATATCGTATCTGTCTGGTAAATTAGGTCTTTCCCACGGAAAAAAAAGAGTATTTTTTGGTATAGGAACAGGACGTACATTAACTGCAATTTAATATGCTTTGGCTGGTAAGAATGGAATTCATAGAGAAATCTGTAATAATATATTTCTCCAAATTCCCTCTGATCAGCGATTTCCTGCCTTATTCTATGGATATTCACATATATGTAGCTTTCGACATCTGAATAGGAATATTCGCCAAATATTTTACTTACATCAACAAAAAATCCTCTATACTCTTTCAACTTTTCAAAAAATATCTGGTGTGCTTTTAGGTCGGGTTCATTTTGATTTTGCAAATTATCGGATTTTTGTATATATCTTTCGGTTGGCATATTAATGTGTATTTGAGCATTGTTGTGTAATATTGATAAACATTGTTTAAGCTTGAGATATTTTGTATAATTCATATACAAGCTGAGATAGCCAAGGTGGTCACGGCGGGCGCCTGAAGAGCGTCAGATGTGTGTTCGACTCACACTCTCAGCACAAGTGCGGGAGTAGCTCAGTGGTAGAGTGTCTCGTTGCCAACGAGAAGGTCGCGGGTTCGAATCCCGTCTCCCGCTCCAATATACTGCTCTTCATAAAGCTATTTCCGCTAATCAAGATATTAAATTACAAAAGTTATCAAAACATGTCTAAAAAATCCCCCACTATTATATCCGAAGAACAAAGGAAAAAAGCTATCGAAGAGATAATAAATTTTTTTAGCACAGAAAGAAGTGAAGAGATTGGGGTTATTGCTGCTGAAGATATTTTGGATATGATTTTGAATTTAATAGGAGCAGATATCTATAACAAAGGAGTTGATGATACGATGGAATATATTAAAGAAAGAATTGATGAGATTAATATAGATTTAGAATCAACAATAAAAAAATAAGTCCAAATACTCCTAAGAGTTGGGGTGTATAACACGTTTCCATTTACTGAATTTCCTAAGAACTGGCACAACAATTACGTCTTTCAATGATTATTACCTTAATTTTTTGAAATTCTTACTAAATAAAATTTATAATAAATTTTATGAAAGAAGAACATTATATTAGTTTTTCAGAAGCGAAAAATTTTGAAAAATTAGTTAAATATGCAGAAGGATTAGCAGAACACAGACAATATGAAAAAGTTTTGTTTGAAGTATTATCAGAACATCTAACAGACACAGGCTGGACAGAAAATACAGATTACATTTATAAAAATCCTGAAACAATTTACCAAATAGAACTTACTTGCAGAATGATAGAAGTCATTAGAAAAACAGTAAAAGAATTATTAAATAATACAAAACCAACAAATGGTTTTATTGGTTTTATAATTATTGAAAGCATAGTTTTACAAATTCAAAGATTAGGAATTCACTCTTCGAATGAAATCATAGATTCAGCACGAAAACTTATTAAAGAATCTTATGAATTAGGCGCCTCAGAAAAATTATCAATATCAACCTCTCCGCTAGATATTTTAGAGCAAACAGAAATTTTAGTAAAAAACGCACAATTCGGTGAGGATAATTTTGAATACGCTATTGAACAAACTACCTAAGTTATTTAAAAGTTTTTTTTGAACTTTTTATAACTCTAATTATATCTTCTGAAACTACAAATATTTTGCGCTTGCTTCAAAATTATGATTATTTTTGGTAAAATACTTGTATTGGCCCAGTAGCTCAATGGATAGAGCAATTCCCTTCTAAGGAAGAGGTTGCAGGTTCGACTCCTGCCTGGGTCACAAATGTTTTTTTTATAACTCCTAAAATAAGTATATAGAGAATTTTCAATAATTATACTCTACTGGTAAAATCATACTTGATATGAAGGTTTTACTAGGCATTATTATTGGATTAATTTTTAGCTTTTTAGTACCACAAAAAGCCTATGCGATTGTTGATCCACTTTCTGTTCCAAACAATAGACTTGGAATACACATAACAAATGAGTCAGATATTGATGCAGCAGCCAATCTAGTTAATACAAACGGTGGAGACTGGGGATATGTAACTGTTGTAATAAGACAAGACGAAAAAGACACTAAAAGATGGCAAAAATTTTTTGACCAAATGAGGGAAAAACATTTAATACCAATAATAAGAGTTGCTACTAGAATGAATGACCAAGGTTATTGGGAAATTCCTTCAGAACATGATATAAAAAATTGGATTGTATTTTTTGAATCACTAAATTGGGTAGTAAAAAACAGATACATTGTAATTGGAAATGAGCCAAATCACGCCAAAGAATGGGGAAATCAAATCGATCCCATTGGATATGCACGCTATCTCAAAAATTTTTCCACACAACTAAAAACTGCAGATTCTGACTATTTTGTATTACCTGCGGGGTTTGATGCGTCCGCTCCGGATTCAGATGAAACTATGAGCGAAGACAATTATCTGCGCAATATGCTAGCGGCAGAACCGGATTTGTTCGAGTACATTGATGGTTGGACATCACACTCCTATCCTAATCCAGGTTTTGCAGGGAACGTAAATGATACAGGCCGTGGTAGTATTCAAACATATAAATGGGAGCTGGATTTCTTAAGTGAGATTGGAGTAAATAAAAATTTGCCTGTATTTATCACTGAAACAGGTTGGATTCATGACTTAGATGGAAAAATTTTAGGATTCAGTAGTGCTGATGATGTCGGAGATAAATTAATATATGCCTTCCAAAATGTTTGGAATGATGAAAAAGTAGTGGCTGTGACACCATTTTTGCTTAGTTATTTTGACGAACCATTTAATATGTTCTCTTGGAAAAAACCCGATGGTGAATTTTATACTTTTTATTACGAACTTCAGAGAATTGCAAAAACTAAAGGCAAACCAGAACAAGTTAGTAGCGCAACAATTCTAAAAAATACAATATCTTCCTATGGTTTAATAAATTCAGAATTTAGTGGCTTTATTTTCCTTGAAAATACAGGTCAATCCATCTGGACAAAAGATAATATCCGCCTGACAACTAGCGAAGATGAAGAATTAGATATGAATATTTATTTGGCAAAAAAAGTAGAGCCAGGAGAAAAAAGTGTATTGAGATTTACCGGTAAGGCTCCAGAATTTGAAGGTGAGTACAACACCAAAATTCAAGTTAAATACGATGATGAAGTTATAGTACCTGCATTTCAGTTCACTGTCCGAACTTTTGAAGAACCAAATGCTTGGATAGACTTAATTAAAATTAAAAATAATATCTTAAGTTATCTGCTAATTAAACGTGAACAAATCCTGTAAGATGAGTTTATTCTTCATTTATAAGTAATTTTTGTTATAATAAATAGGCTTGAGCAGGTAGTTCGAATGGTAGCCTTGCTTATCATTGGTAGGACAATCGAGAGTATTTTAGCGTCCATAGCTCAACGGCAGAGCAACCGGCTCTTAACCGGTAGGTTGAAGGTTCAAATCCTTCTGGACGCACAAGAATATTTTTATATGCTGGTCGGTTGGAGTTTCGAGTCCTTCCTGAAACACACCTAGTTTAAATTTATTTTAGATATTCCCGGTTTTTAAGTCATTCACTAATCTTCTAGTAGAAGGACTTTCGAACTCATCTAATAGCGAAATATTTTCTGTTAAGCTAGATTCTGAAGGATCATCTGATTTGTTTTTTGGATCATGAACTTCATAAATTTGAATCGTCGTAAAGTTATTCATAATTGTCCCAACAAATTCATTTTTGTCTATCTCAAAACTTTCGGCAGTAAGACTAGCTAACTTTTTCAACTCGTTAAGTAACTTTCTTATACTTTCTAGTCGCTTTGCCTCACTACTCAGGTATTCGTTTGCTCGATTTAAGTGAGCAGCACCCATAATCACTGCACTTGTAGCATTGTTAGGTAAGTCTAGAAACTCCACAGTTTCAAAAGCTCTCTGAATCACTGCGGCAGTACGTCCGTCCACTAACGATTCCTGGTATAAATCGAGTGTGGCTATTCTATTGTGTAAATTAACCAGACGTTCTTTTGTATCGGTATCAATTGTAAAAGAAGCAGATGATTCCAAAGCCCGTTTCATTGTTTTTGGAGAAGCAGAGGTTACACCGTCAACTACAGTAAATGCAGCTATGTACTTGAGGAATTCTCTTCTTGTCGGCCTTTTATCTTTTGAATTGCCATCGGTATTTTTTTCTTTATTCTTTTGCTTACTGTTTATAAAATGAGCTAAAGAAATCATTGAACCTAACATCAATATCATAACAGGTTTGGTATCACTTTCTCGGTATTTATCAAATATTCTGTTTTCAAAATCTAATAACTGTGCAAACAAATTTGGATCATGGATACTTGCAGCAAAGTCAATACTAAAATCTACTACTGGTAACAACAGAGAATCATTTGGATTTATACTGTTAGGATTTGTAGGTAATAGTTCCCAAACACGCCTGTTATAATCAGTTCGAGTTCTAGAATAATCTGAATTATAAGACAAACTGTCAATTCCAAGTACTTTAACCCCACTTCTACTCATTCTAAAACCTACCTCTTGATTCCAACGGTGAGTGTTATACCAATCTTTGTTCCATCTTAAATCAAAATACCTGATGTCTGCTAAGCTATCTAGCTTAATATGTTTTCCGGGTTCGAAAATTAAGTTATGTTGACTATACTTATTCTCCTTGTTATTTCCTAGTTCTTTTCTTGAAACTTTTCCTATACTTTCCACTGACATATTCTTTTAAGTTACCAAATAATAATTTTATCCCTTTCCTGAACACTAGATTTAGTCTACTATACGCGGGAATTTCTCATCATATTCCAAACTTACTCTTTTGTCTCCTCTTAAACCCAGAATGTCTACAATTCTAGGAACCCTTATAGCCGTGGTTGTAACATGATGGAGCTGATCTAACTCGGCTGCATTGTATCGCTGGCCACCCCAATATATCCCAACAAGCTCTTTATTACCAGTAATTTTTTCCAGATTAATAAAAACATCTTTTTTCTTCATTAGTATTGGTACTTCTGTCCCTTCGAACGACAGCCTATAATAACCATTGTTAACACGCTCAATACTAACTTTTAACAAATCGTCCTCATGATCTCCAGTTATTGGGTATTCTCTCTCTATCCTAAAAAATGGCATATTAAATAAATCTAACTTTCGATTTCACAAATTAGAATTCAAAATATTCTTCAGTTATCTCTTTTCCCTCTTTAAACACTCTTGTATTCGCACCAGCATAAAGAGGCTGGATTTTAAACTCGTTCTTTGTTGTTCTAAATGCTGTTAACTCTATAAATGAACCCTTGTTATCAGGTGCAAGAACAGTTGCACCTAACCTTGAAATCAGATTTGCAATTCCTCCTTTTTCCCCCTTACCAGTAGAGCATGATACTAATACAATTATTGGATTTTCTATAAAATATTTCTTTATTAGTCTTTGAGAACTACTTCTAGGCTCATCTTTTAATCCCTGGACTTCTGAATCATAATCCAATAATATATCGACTGCATATATTGTTCCGCTTTTCCAGCTTCTGCCAATGCTAATACTATTTTCGCTACCATGTCCACCAATTATGCCAAAATCAATTTTTCCGTATTTTTTGTTTGCTTTAATTAAAGATTCAGTCAACTCTCTTTTACTTGATATCTCATATACTCTTAAACTATAACTCCCTTCTAATGAGTCAAGAAATTCTGACAGTTCACCTGCTTCATTAAACGCGGCGTTGTGATCAGTCATTGGATATAAAATCACCCCATATGGCAAATCAGTGTTATCTCTTTCCAAATATTGATTTAGAAGTAATTTCTGTGGATATCTGGAAAAATTTACAATGCCAAATTCTTCATTTAAGTACTTTGAAATACCTCTATACAGACTTTCTAGTCTATCAATTGTTTTAATATTACCAATAATTGAATGCCTTCTAGAACCAGACCAGTCACCATAGTTATCCAGCCAAAGTCTTACTATACGCTCTCCGTCTAAACCATAATCAGATGAAAGAAGTTGACTAGCAAGTCTTATTCCCATATCCCTTGCCTTTTCATTATCTGAAATAATTAATTCAGCAATAGTACCCGATCTAAAAAAAGAGTCTCCTGTTCCTGAATAAGCTTTGATTAAAGTTTCTTCAAGTGCGGTAGCTAAGTCATCAAAACCACTTTTGGCAATTTCCACTACAATACCATCATCAAACTCCATTCTGTCAGTTTCAATTATCCTTTTTATGATGTTTATATTATCTCTTAAGAATGTATTTGCTTTTGCTCTTGTATTGTCGTCTGAGGAATCCATAGAATTAACGACTAATCTGAATGCATCTTGAATTTGAATAATATCATCACCATCTAATAGATCTTTTATTTTTGAAAGATTATCTGCAATTACTTTCTTTCCAAGTTCTTCTATATCTGCATGAATTTGCTTTTTACCATAAAAATATTGAAAGTCCACAATCCTTTTAAGATCCCTTAAAATGTTTTCGGTGTAATTTTCGAAATCTAAATTATGAACAAGTATTTTGACATCTTCTTCGATACTCTGTAATTCTTCCGGCAGTATGGTTCTAGTTTTTCTGCTTCCCAGATCGCCTTCCTTTTCTAAATAATTTATGCCATTAAAAAATATATTTAATCTTTCTCTTGAATTAATAATTTTACTTTCTTTATCCGATAGTCCAACGACCTCGCCTAGATTTGGTGTAATTTTCCCCTCCATTAGTTAATGACTAAATAAATCTTACCATCATTCCCTCTTGAACTATTGTGTTAATTGAAACCTCCTGCCCAGGAAATTTAGAACCTGGCCCCCAAATCACTGCTTTCTTATTTTCCTCTGCGAAGTCGCTTCCAATTTCTTGGGCAACATCCTTTAAAGTATAGTCTTTTTTGACCACCAAAGAATTATTTATATTAGGCTCTTCGTCGCGTCTAACCAAATAAACTCTGACAAGCCCAAGCTTGTCCCAGATTGCTTTTCTGAACTGTTCTATGTTTTCTTCCTTTTCAGCACTGATATATAAATCAACTCCTTCAATCTTTTTAGTTTTACCTAAATCTGCTTTGTTTAAAACATACAAGGCAGGGATATAAACTCTATTTGTTGAAAATGAATCTATCAATTCCTCGTCTGTGACATATTCATTAATCATAATTTCACCATTTTTTATTCCAAACTCCATTGCTATTTGCTTTACCTTTTCTTTATCAATACCGCTAATATTGGTTTTTACGATTACTCCTCCGCCTATCTTTTTTTCTACTACCACATCTGGCGGAGTTTTGTTTATTCTTATGCCATTTCTTTCTAAAGTTTCGCTAATGCTTTTTAAAATTTCTGGTCTTGTTACGTCTGACATTATTATTAAAAGATCACTTGAACGAACAACAGAAAGCACTTCCCGACCTCTTCCCTTACCTTCTTCTGCACCTTCTATTAGACCGGGAACGTCTAAAATCTGTATTTGAGCATCTTTGTATTTCATCATTCCTGGGATAACAGAAACGGTTGTAAAAGCATAAGGAGCAATTTTACTTTTTGCATTTGTTAATTTGTTTAACAAGGTGGATTTTCCTGCAGAAGGAGGACCAACTAACACAACTGTTGCATCACCTTGTTTTTTTACAGAGTAACCTCCACCGCCACCTGTTTTTCTGGTTGATGCTTCTATTTGTTTATCCTTTAGTCGAGCAATTTTAGCACGCAAAAGACCAATATAGTGTTCTGTTCCTTTATGGTATGGGGTTTCTCTTATTTCTTTTTGAATACTTTCAATTTGCTCTTCAATCGTTGGCATACAAGATGAATTATACCCAATATTGAGATATAATTGTAACTGTTTGTAAGATTATTAGCCTCCGTGGTGAAATGGATATCACAACGGTCTTCGGAACCGTTGTTGGGGGTTCGAGTCCCTCCGGAGGCACCTATTAATACCATTTATGCTAAAGCAATATATAGACTACATCAAAGACAACCCAAAGGGATATTGGTTTAAAGCAAAGTGGTTTGGCTGGGGTTGGACTCCTGTTACTTGGCAAGGATGGCTAATTATTATTTTTTATGTGATTCTATTTCTCTATTTTACAAAAAACATGGATAATCGCTCCACTGATGAAGAAGTTCTAGTTAGTTTTGCTTTACCTATTCTATTATCAACCTTAGGACTAGTATTTATTGCCTTTAAAAAAGGAGAAAAACCAAAATGGCATTGGGGTATTCCAAAGAAAAAATTAAAATAAATCTATACTTGATTGTAAGAAAAGAGTAAGTTATATTCTTTACACATGCCTGCCTTACTTACTTATATATTCGGCTTTACATTACTGCTTCAATTTTTATCCTTAGTGCTAAAATCTATGGCAAAAAAATTAAATATTTACCCAAATGATCAGGGAAATCCAGGCATTGCCCGCCTTACATATTTACTTCTGAAAGAATATATAGAAATCGAAGTTATAAAATGACCCTCGCTTGTTAACTTTGTAAATTTCAAGCTTTGATTCTTATCAACAAAGTAAGGGTAATTTTAATTATGCACTAATTGTTTCCAAAAAGACATACTTGAAAGAAGATTAATAGAAGCATATAAATAACATATTCATGAAGTTTATTGTTGTTTCTGGGGGCGTACTTTCAGGTCTTGGAAAAGGAATCACTGCCGCTTCAATAGGTCTTCTTCTAAAATCTCGCGGGATAAAAGTAACCACACTTAAGTGCGACATGTATTTGAATATTGATGCAGGAACTATGAATCCTGTTGAGCATGGTGAAGTTTTTGTTACTCATGACGGTCTAGAAACTGATCAAGACCTAGGGCATTACGAACGATTCCTTGGTCATAACCATCTTAAAGTAAATTACATGACAAACGGTCAAATCTATAAAATAGTTTTGGATAAAGAGAGAGCTCTTGAGTACGAAGGTGTATGTGTCCAACCATACCACCACCTACCTCCTGAGATAATAGAGCGCTGGCATTCTGCAGGACGTGCACATAAAGCAGATATTGTGATCGTAGAGCTTGGAGGTACTGTTGGAGAATATGAAGGCTTGCTGTTTTTTGAATCAGTAAGACGGCTGAAACTCAAAAAACCTAAAGATGTTTTGCTTATTCATGTAGGCTATCTTCCTGCACCTAAATCAATTGGAGAACTAAAATCAAAGCCACTCCAGCAATCGATCTCTCAACTTAACTCTTTGGGTTTACATCCGGATTTAATTGTAGGAAGAGCAGAATTGCCAATAGACAATAAAAGAAAAGAAAAAATTGCTTTAGCATCAGGATTAAATACAGAGGATATCATTTCAGCTCCGGATGTCGAGAGCATTTATGAAGTTCCTTTAATTCTTTATGATCAAGATTTAGACCAAAAGATACTTAAAAAATTAGGTTTAAAACATTTAAAACAAAAGAAAAGTAACCTCACAGAATGGAAAAAAATGTATAAAAAATTTAAAAATGCTAAAAAAGAAATCAAAATAGCCATTGTCGGTAAGTACCAAAAAACCGGAGATTATACTTTAGAAGACAGTTATGTATGCGTAGTTGAAGCAATTAAACATGCTGCCTGGGAGTTTGGTCTTAATCCAAAATTGGTCTGGATTGATTCAGAAAAGATTACAGATGACCTAAAGGCCATAAAATTACTCTCAGAAGTCGATGCAATAATTGTCCCTCAAGGATGGGGTTCAAGAGGAATAGAGGGAAAAATTCTAGCAGCTAAATACGCTAGAGAAAATAATGTTCCCTACTTGGGTCTTTGTTTTGGAATGCAAATGGCTACTATTGAGTACGGTAGAAACGTTGTCGGGCTAAAAAATGCTAATACTCAGGAAGTAAATGAAAAAGCTTTGCATAAAGTTATTCACATCATGCCACACCAGAAAAAATATTTAGATAACAAGATATATGGTGGAACGATTCGTCTTGGAGCATGGCCGTGTAAAATTAAAAAAGGTTCAATTCTAGAAAATGCATACAAAAAATATGGACAAGGAAAGGATAAGCCATGGAATCAACCTAATTCCAATGTTTCTTATAAGGAAACAAAATCAAATGGTGATCTAATAGTCCATGAACGACATAGACACAGATATGAATTTAATAATAAATATAAAAAAGATTTTAAAAAAAATGGGTTTGTTATAAGTGGAGAATCTCCAGATGGAAAATTAGTTGAAGCAATTGAAATCAAAGACCATCCCTTTTATGTTGGAACTCAATTTCATCCTGAGTATTTAAGCAGACCGTTAGCACCACACCCTATTTTCTTAGGCTTTGTTGAAGCAATCATTGAAAATGTCAGAAAAAATTAGATATATAGAAACAGATAATCGCAAACCATTAACTGTTGAAGATGATAATGGAGAAGTTATCGCGTTGAGAAACTCATTAAATTTCAATTTACATTACGGTATAGATTTAGTTGAAGAAGAATTGATGTTGCCCGCTGATCCAGCTAAAGCAGAATTAATATTGAAACAAAGAGAAAATCATACTAAAAGAAAAGCTAAGAGGAGAAATCAAATTAAGAAAAATGGTAAACCTCCTGGGAAAAGCCGTTTTACTGAAAATGAGTTGGAAGATTATGCGTACAAAGAAAAGTTGAATCGTTTGGTTAACAAAAAAAGCACAAGAGGAAAAATATAAATTATTTAATTTTTGTAGTATACTCATAATAATGGATTTATTTAATTATTTTTCAAATAACCCATATTTATTTTTATCAGTCATTATTATAAGTCTAATATTAAAAGGATTTGCACTTTGGAGGGCTTCAAAAAATGATCATGCATTGTGGTTTATTGTTATTTTGGTAATTAATACTTTAGGAATTCTAGACATACTATATTTGTTCTACTTTTCCCAAAAGGATTTTACCCAAAAAATAGATAGAAAAATCCTCAATCTAAGAAAGTAATTATCACTTCTAAATTGGGCTTATCCGTAGTAAAATATGAGTTGCTGAAGGAGTTCTAATAGCCTAAAGCCAGTGTTAGTATGCCGTGGTGGTGGAATGGTAGACACGCAGGACTTAAAATCCTGTGGACTGAATAGTCCGTGTGGGTTCGAGTCCCACCCTCGGCACACCTCGGGGTGTAGCTCAGTTGGTAGAGTGCGCGCTTTGGGAGCGTGAGGTCCTGGGTTCGAATCCCAGCACCCCGACAAAATTTATCATTTTATTGCTCACATGCTCTCACTTTTTTAGTACTAGGCTATTTTGTTATTTTTCTTGAAAATCCTTAATTTATAATGCATAATGTAGGGTATGTCAGAAAATCATAATCCTTTTGTGAATGCCGTTAATTCAGTTGATAGTAATAAATTTCTATCAAAACTGGATGAAAAAGGTTTTGAAATAAGAATTCTCAGAGAAGAGATACAAAGGTTTGCAGAAAATACAGGTCGTGAAGTTAGAATAATGCATTCGGGAGATTTAGGAGCACCTTTTGCCTTAAATCATAGACTAGATGGTGTTTTACACTTTTGTCCATTCAAAAAGTTTCATCTATACCCTCACATGATAGCTGATATTCAAAATTTTAATCTAGAGATGCATGATGGATATCAGTTCCTTCAAATGTTGATGGATGAAAAATTGGAGATTTATACTGAAGATGAGCTAAAAAAATATAAATATGCTATTGATTCCCTGCTCGAACTTATTTATATTTGGTCCGATCCAGATATAGTGATTGAGAATACACATATTAGAGATTCTAGAAAGAAAATGCTTAATAATCCAGAAAGCTTTAAGCTTATTACTCAAACATTTAAAACAGCAAGTGAGTATGTCGGTGATTTAATAGATGCGAAACCCATACTTGATCAAGAACCTGTTTTTGCAAAACTCTTTTTGACTAAATATATAAATATTTTCCGCGAAAATAGTAATGAATTCTGGGAGCAATCTAATGCAAGTGAAAAAAGTAAAACAGATAAACATTATGATAGCTTTATAGAATTAGTTTCCAATTTACCTGATGAACTTGAAGTACCAAGAGGTGAAGTAATACATATCGTGCAAAATATTTCCGAGTTTTACTTAATAAGACCAGTTAATTCGAGTGCAATAATAAATGTCCAGACGGTTGAAGATATTAAGATATTAATTGATGAATTGAGATTTTATCAGTGATAGAATGTAATCCAAATTATTGATATAATAAGCATACTTGCGGGAATAGCTCAGTTGGCTAGAGCGTCAGTTTTCCAAACTGAAGGTCGCGGGTTCGAGCCCCGTTTCCCGCTCACGAGGATTGGAGAATTAATTATATGGGTTTAATTGGAAGTGACGATGGACCAACTGTGTATATAGACAAAAATGGTAAGCGTGTGCCGCTAGAACTAGTTGGCTATTATATTGAGGATGGTCGGTTGACTTCCCAAATAAATGACGCAATACATGAAATAGAGAGAAACCGTCAGGAATTGAAAAGAGAGCATAGGGAAGAAATTTTACACAAAGTATATGGAGGTGGCGAAGAAGAGATACACGGAAATGGTAAAGAAAGAGAAGGTTGAGATTTTCAAAATTAAGATGCCATAGTAAACTTGTTAATAATCTTCAGATATTAACCTTGTTTCAAGAATAAATCAGGAAAAAGATAAATTTTAATAGAAATGAAGTAAAAATTACTTATTCTTCTGATCGGACACCTACAATAACTACAACATCATATTCTTCATCTTCATCAATAAGTTCATTCGAAATTTCTACAGTGTACGTATCTTCGAGTGCTGATACTATCTCATCAATAGCAGCCTTAGAAACGGTCTCTTTGTGCTCGATTATTGTATCCGTATAGTTTTGGTTATTGGCGTTTGCCGCATTTGGGTTGCTGAAACCTGCTTCACTTAAAAGATTTGCTACTCTTCCTGCCTCCCCTGCTATACCAGAGCCATTCAAAACTCGCAGATTGTACTCTGACAAATCAACTTCTTCTGATATCGGAGTTGGAGTTGGATCATTTTCTACAACTGGTGCTAATGTTGATGTTGGTGTGGAAGTAGGCTCAGGTCGACTATCTACAGAAGACTTAAAATAAAATATTCCTCCCACTAACAAAGCTCCAAGAATAAGTGAAAGGGTGAAAGAGACAAAAATACCCATAAACGAAACTGAATTACCACCTGAGGGTGATGGAGTAGCTGCGGGCGCAGGTTGTTCAGGTTTTTCTTCAACTATCTCCTCTTCATCACTATTATTGTCTGTGCTGACACTTTCCTTCTCCACGTCTTCTTTGCTTGGTTCTGAAGTCACCTCTTTAACTTTGGGGAGTTCTGGCTCAGGAATCTTGTCAGGCTCAATCGTCTTTTCTTCAGAACTCTCTTCCACAACGGAAATTTTAAATTTGTCTTTATCCTCACTATCTTTTTTGGGCATAGCAGTAACTCTATTGTGGCAATAAAGACTACTGTTTGTCAATTGTAGTTGCAGATTGTTTTTGTTAAGATAGAGCCACTATGTCTAAGAGAGATGATATTAAAAAGCAGTTAGAAGAAGATCAAGATAGATTTTACGGAGATCAAACAGTTTCTGGGCATTCTCCGGATACAGAAAGTGATGATTCCATAGAAGAAATGGTAGGAGACGTAATGGGTGAAGATGCAGCCAGAAAAGTTGAAAGCAAAAAAGAAGGCTTTAATATAGCCGACGAAATTGAAGGTGATGAATTGGCACAAACAACAAAACCTGTTAGTAGCACAAGTGATGATAATAATACTAGCACAGGAGATGACTATGATGATGACAATAATAAGATTATAGTTCCCGGTGAAACTTCAAATGACCCTAGAGAAAAATAATATAAAAATTCCTGCTCTAAAAGAAAATTGGGAAAAGAATTAGAAATTAAGATAGATCAAAATCAAAATGGAAGCTCAAGTTTTACTGAGACAATATTAAGACTTATTATACTTCCTGAAGAGGATTTGGAAGAGAAGCTGTAAAAGTTAATTCCGAACTAAAGAGACCTTTACCTCCTACCTTGGTAGACCACATTAAAGAATTATACCTTTTGTACAATTTGGCAGACGCTGAAACTAAAACTCAATATCTAGGTAGCCTCAGACAAGCAGAAAAATAAATTTAAATCCTTAAAATATTAGCTCGATTTTGGTATAATATAATTTGTATACTTGGTGGTTGTAGCTCAGTTGGTTAGAGCGCGTCTCTGTGGAAGACGAGGTCGGCGGTTCGAGCCCGCTCAACCACCCCAAGTGTAAAGTATTAGAAGTAATCTTTTTTCGAGTAATCTCTTTCCTTACAATCTGGCCAAAAAAATTTAACGTCTTCTTTCAGATATGTACTTAGCAATTCAAAATAATCATTAACAGTTGGGTCTTTTTTTATCTTTTCTGCTTTGACTTCTCTCATTTCCTCGGTGGAAGCATTTTGTCTAAAGAGTATATAAATTTGCTTTCTTTGCTTTTTAGAGAAAAGTAATTTTTCAAAGTTATGTGTAAATCTTTAAACTTATTAAAGCTTTTTGCCAACTTCTTTATCGCAGTTTTCTCTCCTACTGTTTTTTGCTTAATATTTGATGTAGACCTTCCATATGCAGGCATGTTTCCTGAATAAACTTCTACCAGATCATGGACAAGTGCATACTTCATAAGTATTTCCTTTGAGAGATTTAATTTATGTCGGTCATTTATATACCAAGCCACGAAGGCTAATTGAAAACTGTGTTGTGAATTACTTTCTGAAGAGTTATCTTTATTAGGTATTGTTTTTCGGTATACGCACGAAAACTTGTTAGTCATTTCAGCGAGCTGAAGTAACTCTATTAGATTATTTTTATCAATCATACGTTTAGAAATCTACAGTAAAATGCTCCGTCTCATCAAAGCTTACTGTGTCATTGTAATTTCTGATCCTCTCAATTGCTTTTAAATATACCTCGATATTGTCAAAAGGATTTTTAACATGATCTTTTAAAGAAGCTATCGGAACCCAAATATATTCTCCCTCATTACTTCCTTTTAATTTACCCGTAGGCTCTAGAATAAAAAAAATCTAAAAATAGCTTGTCATCAAGTAGCTCCTTAGTTTTTGTATCCCTTACCAAAATATGGAAAATATTAAAAAGAATTGGATTTCCTGAAAGATTTGTTTCCTCTTTTAACTCTCTTCTTGCAGCATCTGAAAAAATTTCACCGTGTTCAACCTTTCCAGCAGGAAATCCTTGTTTACCATAAAAAGGATGCTTTTTTCGTGTATAGATAAGACATTCTTGTTTATTTCCCTTTCCTCGTATGCAATATAGATGAACACTCACTTTCCTTGGTTTTATCAATTGATTTTTATCAGTGATAATATGGTTTGCAAACTTTTTCCCTTCTTTAGTTAGCGAATAATAACCTGCCTCTTTTTTTATGTAACCCATCTCAATAACTTTATTCAGATGAAACTGAAAAGTATTATTTTCTATTGATTTATCAAATTTCAGATCTTTGTATCGCAACTTTTCAGCAAAAAGTAGTTTATTGAGTATTCCTATCTGCGTCTGGTGGTTAAGTGTTTGCATAAGGAGATTTTAGGAATATAGCGTAATTTTGTCTAGTCGAGTAATATCGACTAATAGAAATAGCTAAACATTGCATAAAATAGCAAATGCTTCTTTGTAAAACGATAAATCTACCAGATTTAGCTTAGAGAAGTAGGTCCGAACATCATTAGGTAACTCACCTAAAATAGAATGGAAACATCCATTTCTAATCATCTCAATAATAATTTTAGTTGATTTTCAATTCCTGTAATTTTATTTAACCTAATTGCCTTTTTATATCCAAATTTTTTTGCAACACGAATTCCTCTTGCGTACCAAATAGGTGAAAGATTTTTCGTTAACAAATTTTTAATAAAAACTTTGAAATTACTTTTAACAGTTTGATTAGGGGCGGCATTTGGCAAATCGATATATAAAACTGATTTCTCTATTTCTTTCCATAAATTTTTCAATCTTTTTTGCTCAGAAACTTTACTAGCAAATTTTGGTTTCCCACACATGCAAATAACCTTCCCACCTTTTTGAATAAATTGAGATATCTTTTCTAAGACTTTTATCGATATTATTTCTGATTTAGGAAGGATTAAAAATTTATAATTGTCCAAACTGTCATTTTCTATTGAAAAATCTGGAAGATAGTCAAACTCCACATTAATGTTAAAACAGGCAAATGATGCAGCCTGAAATGCTTTATCAATAGTATATGCTTGCTTTGTATCACCAGGTGATAAATATCCCCACACCGACTCTATTGGATAATAAATAGCTGTTTTGGGCTTTTTCAACTTTGTATCCTGGAAAACTCGCTTTGTAGATTTCACAAATTTATCAAAATTTCGCCAGAATTTGTGTGCCATAAAAGACGGTGGACAATCGTGATATCTTTCACCTCTCAAAGAATAAAATAAAGCATGAGGAATAAGTACTGTAAGACCTTGTTGAGCTTGCCACTTAACTACCTCATCCATTTCTTTTCTTGTCAAGTCCCAACCAAAAACACCAAATGTTTCTGCTGTAACACCATATAAATTAAATACCTTTCTTGCTGAATTTGCTAAATTGGAAGTGATCAATGCGCTTGGTTCGAGTTGGCTCAATAAATCATACCCAGCAAAATCCAAATATTTCATTGTGGCAAAGAAGTTTCCCTGTGTTCTTGCTGTATTAACCATATCTTCTTCAGTTAACACGTGGCCAATAAAAAGAACCCCTCTTTTATGACACCACTCTTGTATAGGTTTGAAATAGCTCTCCTGATAAAGTTTGCTGATTGTTTTCCAATAATCAATCCTGATTTCAATTGACCTATGTCCTTGATTTTCAAAAATAAAATCTAAAGATTTTTCCAATGAGTAGCCATTTATTTTCTTAAAATGTTTTGGTAAATTTTCTGTCCAAGGAATAGAATTAGGATCAGAATCAGCAAAATTATTGTACATTCCGGGCTCATCTGTAAAAAACCCTACAATTACTTTGCCAAAATATTTTTTAAACCTCCTCCAGTATTCTTCATAAACAAGATCTATAAAAGAGTTGGTTGTTTCAGGATTAAGAACGTCAATATATCGATCTGTAGAATATGCAGGTTTCCAGCTTGTTTTTTTAACTTTATACCCCTTGGATGTCTTAACTAAATGCTTTCCACATAAGTTTGGGTCTTTCTTAAGCAATTTTCCACCCGCATAACCACTTGGCCAGTTTAACTCATCATAAATCCATATTTTCATTTTATTACTAGCAGCTTCTTCTAGTACAAAGCCAACCGCGTCAAACCACTCTTCAGATAAATATGGTGTTTCTAATCCAAATCTAGGGTGGATGATTACTTGGTTCATCCCTTTTTCTTTAATTTCAAGTAGCTGTCTCTTTAGCTTTTCTTTCTCAAGTTTGTCATTCCACATCCAAAATGGAACAACAGCTTCTTTTTTAAACTCATTAGCTATTCTTAATATGTTTTTGTTTTTCATCAGCCGATCATTTGAAGAACTTTTAGTACTGTTTCTTTGCCTTGTTTGTATGCTACATCACTATTGCAGTAATCAAAACTACCACCTCTTCCACAGTGATAAACATCATATTTGTTGTAAAATGAATGAATCTCATCTACAGTTTCTCTTAGACCATTTAATTGAAGAGGATAGGCAAACTCTACTTTTAACATATCCCAAGCGATTGGTTTTCCTAAATCTTTAAGACCATCGACTTCTTTAAAATCAGCAATGATTTTTCTCAGATATTCTTTTGACTTTTCTTTGGAAATATTTGTATTTTTTACCGATAACTCAACAGAAATAGGGGTAAGGTTTTCCCTACTAAGTGCAGGGCAAAGATTTTGTAACACTGAAACCCTACGAAAAATATATTTTTTTTCTGGATAATAAATTGCTGTTCCATCTAATTCATGTCTTCCATCAAAAACCAAGTTATAAACTAAAATGCTTAGTCTTTTAAGTTTTTCGTTACCTTTAATTTTTAAGCTTTTAGGTAAGCCATCAGTTATCTGTGCAATGGAGTCTAGGGGAAGAGAAGATATCAAGTATTTGTAATAATATCTGCCCTTATTTGTATCAATATATTTTTTCTTTA
This sequence comes from uncultured Gammaproteobacteria bacterium, assembly GCA_964427735.1. Lineage (GTDB taxonomy): Bacteria > Patescibacteriota > Microgenomatia > UBA8517 > UBA8517 > CAYRUS01. Next base: position 57,986 of record CAYRUS010000001.1, read on the forward strand.
TGTTAATAGATAAGACTTCAGTGTTGGTGAAAATTGGTACAGCAGCCTTTGCCATGGCATTTGTCAAAGTAGATATATTCCCTTTTTTGGGATAGTAGTAAGATTTATTTGGCGAGAGACGTCTTTTAGATCCTTCAACAACCTCATTGTAATCAACCTTTACAGGTCTGCCAAGTGCCCATTTATAATCCATTTTAGCTAAATCTACTTGCCACTTTTTTTCTTCATATGGAAAAAGTACTAAGTTGCAAAAATATTCTCCAAAATTGTTTATTAACCAATCTCTATAGCTTTTTATTCTTTTAGGTGATTTCCGTGTCCTTTCTAAATCATTTATTATTTTTTTCCTTTCGGCTTCAGAGATATCAACTAAATAACGTTGCAGAGGAAATCCAAGAAGGCCATATTTTGAAAGGTAAGTTCTCTCTACAACAGGATATTGTTCATAATTTCCTTCTAAAAAAGATAGAATTTCTTCTTTATATTCTGAATCATCAAGAAGAAGTATTTTTGGACCGTAGTCAAAATCACATCCGTATAAACTTGTATTTTTGTTTAATCCACCTGGGTCAGAATCTTTTTCCAAGATAATACTGTCTTTCCCAGCTGTCCTTAATGCAACTCCTGCTCCAAGACCTGCTATACCAGCTCCTAGAACAATAAATTCGTAATGGTTTTTATTTTCCTGCATACCTTTTATCAGCTTCCTCGTATATATCAATACTTCCTCCAACGTCTGACCACCAACCACTGATTGCGCTGAATTTTAAGTTACCTTCTTTAGCATATAAACTGTTTAGATCCCATACTTCTGTTTCTCCCCTTTTTGATGGATTGAGATTTTCTATTCTTTCAAATACATCCTGATGATACATATAGATTCCTAAATCAATTAATCCACTTTCGTGTCTGTTTTTATCTTTAGACAAAATTTCATGCACATTATCACCTTGATTAATAAGAGGACTGTATCCTGCAGTATCTTTTAAATAGGTAGTTGTTAATCTTGCCCCACTTTTTTGCTTCATAAAATCACTAACAGGTTTTTTTATACCTTCTTCAATGAGTACATCTCCACAAACAACCACAATCTTTCCCCTCTCAATAAAATTCTTCGCTTGATAAATTGCTGAAGGTATTCCTTTTCCTTCTGGATGTTGCCAGATATATGCAAGGCTTCTTAGTCCTAAATCGGATCCATCTTTAAGTATTTGCATAAACTCAGAAGCATATCTTTCATCAATTAATAGTAAAATATCTTTTATGCCTGCATTTATTAATTGGTCAATAACTCTTACTACCAAGGGCTTTCCACCTACGGGTAGAAGTTGTTTACTTATTTGAGCTGTAAGTGGAAGCAAGCGCGTCCCTCTACCTCCCGCCAAAACCAGACCTTTAACCTCTGTAGATTTTGTTAGAGTAGACATAGAAAGTATTATTATAAGACCTATAATAATACTTTCAGGGATATTTTTCAAGTTTTACTAAATATCATGTACAAGTTTTTCTACAGTAATTATCCCATTCCATTTACTTTCAATTTCCCTTTTTATTTGTTTAAAATGTAATGAATGCTTTTTCTGAGGAATTAAAAAATAAACCATATGAGTTGTTTTGATTGCGTATGTCTCCTGGTTTCTAAGATGTTCATAAATTTCATCAATCTTGTTTCTTATATATTCAACTCTGTTTACTCTTGGAAAGTGCTGATAGATCAATAAAGAATGGTTCTCATTCCAAAGACTTAATATCTCATCCCAGAATACATATTTAGAACTGTTTTTCCTTCCCTTGATAATAGAACGAGTTGCTATCCCATTATCAGGATCTAGAAAAACAATATCACTATCATTTGAAAATTCTTTAAGTTTTTTAAAATACTTATTCCTTTCTTTTAAATTATCCTTCAGTTCTTCCCAAAAGTATTTTGCATTAGGAACAATATTTTGTTCTTCAACTAGACGTAAATTTTTTGTTTTACGGACAACTACTGCATGGTGTAAAAAATCAAATATACCTGGTTCAAAAGGTCTCCATTTATCTGAATTTAATAAATATTTGTTTATATTGCCATCATTCCTATAATCATTAGAGGTTAATAACCAGGCAACAGCTATTTGCAGTTTTCCATTGTCTGAAATGTCGTTAAGAAGACTATATTTTTTATAATCACTTATATCACCAAAATATTGATGCTTCATAGTTGAAGGTTATTGCAAATTAAGTCAAAAATCAAAGCTTTTGAATATATAAATTGCTGGCGCTCCAACCAGCGGGCATAACTTTACACAAATAAAAAGACTTTTTGTAAGATATGGAGAAAGTGTTGATGATATAGAAGTTAGATATTGCAGATTGAGCTTCTTATTTAATAAATTCTCTCAAAAATCGTTGATACTTTCTTAACATATCCTGTCTCTCTCTAACATCTCTGACGTGCATAAGCGGTTCATCTAAACTAGACACTTTTCTTATTGATAGCCTTAACTCCTCTGCTTCAGGGTTGGTGTGATTTATATAAATATCATTAACTACAACATTGAGGAGGCTTTGATCTATCAACAATCTAACTAACACTCGTGTAAAATCTCTTGATTTAATATTATGCAAAATATGGGGTATGTCTGCTTTTGATCCAATTTCTTGAAGAAGCATATTCAACTTCCTTACATCTTCGCTAAATACAGATGGTACTGTATAAGTTTTTATTCTTATCCTATCGTAAAAATTATTTATTAATTTATTAAAGCCTGAATTATTGTAAGGATTCGAGTCTTCATCAATGAATGCTAAGACATAAACTTCTGCATCTCCACCAGGTAATTTATCCTGTAGAATTCTACTAGTTCCAACTACTGATCCACCGCCCTTTACATTATCTATCAACCCAACTCTATTAAGTGACTTACGTGCTTTTGATTGTATATGACGAATAATCGCATCGATAGTGTTTCCCTTTCCTGATCCGTAATGACTTTTCGTACTATCTTTTATGTCAGTATGTACTCCCACTGGTAAAGGTATCATGACTGGCAATTCTAATTCTTTTAAATTATCCAATTCTTCCAAAATCCAGGTTATTGGACCAGTTCCCCTTTCTGTATAAAATATACAGTCCAAATTTTGTTCTTCAAGATCAAAACCTGCAGTATGTACTTTGTCTACAAAATCTCTGTACTCGTGTGGTGATCTCCTATATTTCCTGTTATCAAAAAAAATCGTAAATACCTATTTTGGTTTTCGTCCCATGGCTTCCATAAATGCGACTTATCGATTGGTTTACTTTCTGGAAGTTTCTCTGTAATGGTCTCAATTATTCTAAATTTTCTAATAAATATCTTTAAATAATATTTTTCCGAAATAGAAGTTACCAGCAACGCATAAAGTTATTCTGCTATAACTCAGGAACAATATAGCCAAGGACATCAAAGTCCGGGTGCCATATTTCAATCATGTCATCAGTAAATTCTCTAATATATTCGGAAGTCCCCAACTTCTTTTTTTTATATTCTTCAAAATTTTTAATCTCAAAATCGCCACAGCCAACATGCATTCTATAAGGATCTACTACTCTTATGCCCAACTATTTAATTTCTTCTCCTGATATTTTTTCATCAACAACTGAATAATAACTAGTTTTTGAATTAAATGGAGCAGGATCTCCTTTTTCTGAAACTGCATTATAAATATACTCGTACTCATCGAAATAGTGAGCAAATAGTTTAAGTGTGTTTATAGGAAGTTCTTCTATTAAAACTTCTTTAGAAAGTTTCCTTAATTCTGAAGCAATATATTCATAAGCTTCATTCAACTCCTTTTCTGTCTTTATTGGGCTAAATTTGTATAGGTTCATGCTAAAAACTTCTCAATTTCATTCATAACTAATTCACATTCTTCTTTTGATTTTCTAAAGTTATGTCCCATACTGGGTTGTCTAACTACATAAGTATCATTAGCATTATTTGCTATCTTTTCAGTAACTTCTGGTATAACGCTTGTATCCTCAAGGGCAATAAATATCATTAGGGGTCTATTTAAGCCCCTTACGGCCTCGGAAGCTGAGTATTTAGAAGCATCTTGGGCAAAAGAATATGGGACTTTGAATTCTCTGTATTTGTTTGGATGGTTAGGTAAATCCCTTTTTGAGACCCTGACACCATTTTCTTTCCATTTATCTACTGAATCCTTACGACCATCCGGGGGGCAGAGAGCAGCAATCTTAGTAACAGCAGGATTCTTACTTCCGGCAATTATTGCTATCATACCACCCTGACTATGTCCAATAAGTATGATTTCTTCAGCATCTTGTTCCTTGTAAAAGTTTATTCTCTCTTCAACTTGATTGAGGATATTAGTAATCGTATAATTTTTAATATTTCCTGTGCTCCATAAGTTACCTGGATCAATTCTCTCAACTGAATAGCCCAATTCTCTGAGTCTTTTCTCAAAAACCTTCATATGAAGATAGTCCGGTGAGCCTAAATATCCTGGAATTAATATTGCCTCTTTCATCCTTGTTTAATCTAACTTTTATGAAGATAAGGCTCTTTTTATGCTTTTTTCAGCAGAATCGAGATTTTTACCTAATACAAAGGCAAATTCTTCAGATAAGCTTCTAATTGCCTCATCTAAAAGCCTTCGTTTAGTCAAAGAAAAACTCTTGTCTTCGTCATTTTTTTCTTGCCAAAGATATTTCGCCACTAAAGCAGTTTGTTCGATTTCATTCTCTGAAATTTTTTCCTTTAGAATATCCGTGTCTATCTTTGAATTGGAGTTTTTGATTGCAAGTAAATTTCTAACTTCTCTTATTTTGCTCTTGTCTACAGGCTTTCTGATATCGCTGCTTTTTAAGCTTTTTAAAGGAATAGAAACTATCGTTGAAGTATTGGATCCATTTGCAAAATATGGTTTGAAGTAAACTATCTTATTTTTTTCACCTAATGCTTCACGGATACCAATCTTAAAAATTCTAAATATCCTGCCATTATCTACTATCTTATCTCCCACTTTCAGCCCATCTGTGCTCATATAGGTATATTATAGCATTTTTTTACTCTATTTACAAAAGAAATTACCTATAATTAGGCGTTTTTAAAACAACAAATTTTAGTAAAAAGCGATATTTCTTGAAACTTTCAGTTTTACATTTATATGATTAAGCGAGTGATTGTTGAACTTGGCTTTGTTTAGGTTTTTTCTTTGCTTTTTGCAGCAGTTTCATAACATCATTATCCGAAACCTGATTAAAGTTCTTATAATACTGCCCAATTGCAGTCATATAAATAGGGGATAATATGCAAATAACCTCATCCGCTAGATCTTCAATCATAGATATTGTATCTTTTGCACATACCGGCGAAGCAAAAATAATTTTAGAAGGAATAAGTTTTCTAAGACCTTTTATAGCTGCTTTGGCAGTTACACCTGTTGCTAATCCATCATCTATCAAAATAACAGTTTTTCCTTTCAAATTTAACGACTCATTTTTGCGATACTTTTGTACTCTTCTATCTAGTTCTTCTTTTTCCTTAATGATATAACTCTCAATGTCTTCTTTTGATAACTTGAGATAATCAATTGATTCAGCATCCAAAACAATTGTATTTTCTTCTGCAATTGCTCCTATTCCAAATTCTGGACTTGTGGGGGCACCAATCTTTCTAGAAACAAAGACAGTTAGTGGTAAATTTAACTTTTTTGCTACTTCATAAGCCACAGGGACACCACCTCTGGGTAATGCAAGAATTATCACATGCTTGGAATTTCTATAAGAATCTAGTGCCTTTGCCATAATTTTACCTGCTTGATGTCTGTCCTTATAAGAAGAATTAAGCATGTTTATATATATCATGCTTTAAAAATATAAGTTGAAGAGTAAAAATGATTTAACTGAGTGTAATAAATTAGTAAGAGACTATTTTCTCTCAATAATATACGTATAAGGATGGTACAAAAATGCAGCAGGAGAATCTTCTAATAAAAACCTTTGGAAATCTAAATAAAGAGTTCTTCTAGTTTCCTGATTAATTTCCTTACGACCATCTTCAAGCAATTTATCAATACGAGGATTTTTGTATCGGGAAATGTTTGTAACACTTTGAGTGGAGTGCCAGAATGAATATTGATCTGGATCTATCGGAGGATCAAATATTGTCAAAAATGCATCAAATTCAGTAGGCACGATTGAAGAAACCTGAATAACTACATTAAATCCAAGCTGTCTCCAATAATCAGCGATTTTTTCTGCTTCATTTAATAAAACTGGAGAGGTTACAAACCTCAATGGCTTTTCCTTTTCCTCTTTAGGTGTATCTTTTAACAGTTCCTTTGCGCGATCCGGGTCAAAGTCGTATTTTTTGACCAACGGATTGTAAGCCCAATAATCTGGATGAACAGGACTAAATGCTCTTTCACCGTCAAATGAATCCTTATCTATTGCATAAGTTAATGCTTGCCTAACAGCCTTTTCAGCTACAACACTGCCAGTTTGTGTATCTGTATTAAAAAACAAGGTAACTATTGAAGATTTATTTACTTTTTTTTGAATATTATTTGTTTGCCACTTATCCAAAGGATCAGAATTTACAATATTTATCAATTTATCCACTTCTCCAAGCTGAAATGCAGTTTTGGCTGCTTCTTCTGTAGGGTAAAATCGGTAAATTTTTTTATCTTTTTTGCTGCTTTCTAAATAAATTTCCTTTGTGTAATTATTTGAAAGGGTTATATCTTTTACCACCCACTCACCTGTCCCTAATAATCCTTTTCTAAAAGTTGGTTTAGACACAATAGAAGGAAACGGTGTGTATTCCTCTTCTAACTTAAAAACTATTGTGTTTTCGCTCGGTCTCTCTATAGTAGTATCACTGAACTCATAATTAATTGTGTCGCTACTTACCAAGCTATTATCTTGCCAGACCAATCCTTCTTTTAATGTAAAAACCCATGTTTTCCCTGCATCAGGAGTTTCCCACGATTCAGCCAAATTAGGACTAACAGTACCGTTCGTATCAATACTTGTTAAACCATCACCTATTTCTTCTAAAATATCTATTGGTAAATTGTCTAAATAATACCTGCCGGAAACTCCAATAATTTCGTTAGATTTTAACAACCTCGCATTAATAATAGATGTTGCTCCAAAAAATACACCAATACCGATAAAGATTCCAAAAAGAATTAGGATTTTAAATCTAGATATAAATGCCAAAGTAAGTCGTGTGTAATAACGAAGAGTTAATAACATTTTATTTAATTTATAAGTTCAGATGCGATAATAATTTTCTATAAAGCAACTTGCAAAATAGAAATAACAGTGAAGATAAACGCTACAACAAAAGTTGCCTTAAAAAGTAACTTTTCTAGCCCCCTTCTTGTGAATGAAGAAGCTTTTCCAGAGCCCCACACTCTTCCCAGTCCGGAACCTTTTGATTGCACTGTTACCAATCCTACTAATAAGACTCCTGAAATAATTTGAATGACTAAAACAAAATCTTTCATACAAAAGTATTATAACTCATATTTTATAAATTTTTAAACTAATCTAAAAATGCATGTAAAAATGAAGTAATTATAGAAATAATTAACCCAAACATTATAAGAGCTAATACACCATCTGGAAGGTTAATAGAAGGAATATCTATCCATTTTGAAAAATAACCAGAAAATCTAAAGCCATTTACCGAAAATCCACTTACTGCTAAAGAAACTATATATAAAGTAATAGCAGAGGATATCCACCTGAATAAACCAAACGTAATTAAATTTATAGGAAGTATTAAGGCATTTATCACTGGCTTTCCAAAAAAAGTGGTAATTGTTAAAGCTATGCCTGCAATCAAAAGCGTTTTGTGTCCATTTTCAAAAACTATTCCTTCTGCAATATTGCTAGCTAAATAAAGAGAAAAAGTATAAATGATAAAATAGCGGACAGTCTTCTTCATAAATTCATTATATAAAATTTAACATTATCAATCGAATTAACTAAGGATTATATTGAAGTCAACTCTTTTTGCAGTAATTTATGGTGGTATCTCCTTGCAAATCTATGAGCTTCATCTCTAATTCTTTGCACAAGATTTTTTGCACCACCTTTCGGGAGCTTCATTTCCTTAAACTTTATGACTCCTCTATGTTCTGCAGGAATTATTAGTTTTTCCTCTCGCTTAGCAATACCAACAACCTGTACTCCTGCTTTTCTCATTACACTTAAAAAGACACCAACTTGAGTTCTACCACCATCAACAATAATTAAGTCAGGCATACCCCAATCAGCAAACCTTTTTTCTCTCCGAATAGCAATTTCCCTCATGCTATCAACATCGCTCCTGGTTTTATTTTGACGGATTTTAAAATGGCGATACATTGATTTATCAGCCTCTCCATTTATAAAAGTAACCATGGAAGCAGTAGCTTTTATACCAGAAAGATGAGCTATATCAAAACATTCAATTCTCTGAAGCTTCTGAGGTACCCAAGCATGCTTGGCTATTATTTCTCTTAGCTGTGTTATTTCATTTAACCTAATGTCTTCTTTTAAATTAGGGTCTTTTATATATTCGGAAGCAGGTACTGTAGGTCTTGTTATATAATCCAAGTTGCTTATTTGTTTTTTTACTTTGGCAGCTTCTTCATAGTTTTCTTCTTTGGATAATTTCTCCATTTTCTTCACCATATTTTTTCTGACTGAAGTTATTCTTCCTGTAAGGACCCCTCTTATCATCCTTATATTATAGTTATATTCTTTTTTATAAATGCTTTTGATTTTTGCATTTTTAATACTTTCAATAGAGTTTGGACAAGGATCACATAACCCTAACTGACTATATAGACATTTTCTTTTTCCTAGCTTGTGTGTTGCATACGGAAATGATCTTCTTAGCTGCTTCAAGACAGAATAAACTGTTCTAGATGAAGGAAATGGCCCAAAGGAAATTTTGCTATCTATATCTTTGTCAGCCTTTCTAGCTGTTATTACCCTTGGATATGTTTCATTAGTAATTTTTATGTATAGCGGATGTTTATCATCCTTTAATTCAACATTATAAGGTGGAGAAAATTTTTTTATTAATTTAGCTTCCAATAACAATGCCTCTAAATCAGACGTTGTCTTTATATAAGAAATATAATCAGATGTCTCGATCATTTTTTTTGTTTTACCAGATAAACTGCTGTGGAAATAACTTTTTACCCTATTTTTTAAATTAATTGCCTTCCCCACATAATGGGGCTCTTCCTTATTCCAAAAAATATAAACTCCCGAATCTTCAGGAACATTTTTAATTGTACTTTTGCTTATTTTATATTTATCCATAAGTATTTAATGAAGAATTGTCATTTAGTTCGCCTTAATAATAGCAGAAACCTTTTAAAACTGAATTTTTTAATCTTTACCAAAAATAACAAGACAACGACAGTCAATATTGTAAAGGTTGAGAGCAAATTAGTAATAATAATCGAGACCTTTCCAGTTGCTATACTTTCTCTTATAAAGCCTGATTTTACCCCTATCTGATTTGGAATATTTTCACCTATTAAATTAAACGGAGTTTTTTTACTAAGTGTATAAGTAGAGTACGGAGCAATAAACTCTGCTGTGTTTACTTCTTTTAGAGAGTCATCGAAATAAACCTCCAAATCGTGGTTATAAAGAGCATTAGGACCGGGGTTGTAAACTTTTATGAAATATTCCTGTGGCAAAAAAGGTATATGAGTTCCTCTTTCTATTTCTATCAAAATAGGCTTTATTGTCTTATTTGGGGATTGAGCAAAATTGACAAATACATCCTTTTGGGGATTTGAACCAAGTTTGTAAGATCCAGGTGGGTATGGCTTAACAGGATCAATGCCATGGATAACAAACGTAAAATGCCTTAAATCGATTTTCTCAAAAAAATCATTACCACTGGTAGCTCCCCAAGTTGGATCAACTGGAATCCAAACGCCTTTTGATTCATCCCAATATTCAGGCCAAGCATGTAAAACATCAGCCACTAAGGAAAGCGGTTGTATTTCTGGATTTTCTGTATAAGCATAACCATTTACTTCTCTTGCAGGAATTCCTGCCGCACGAGCTATTGCTATAAATGCGTCAGTAAACTCCATACAAATAGCGGAGTTTGGATTTTTGAGAGCTTCTACTGCTCCTAGTCTTTGTACATTAGATCTAACCCTGGAGTAATCATAGTTGAGATTGTTGACAACATAATCATATATCGCTCGTGGAGTTTTTAGTTCATTTGCCAATCTAATTATTTCAGGGTCTGAAGTCTGCCAATATTCAGTCTCTTTAAGATAATCCTGTAAGTTCTGTCCTGGATAACTAAAGTTTCGCTGATAAGCAGAATAAAGTTCTACAGTACCTGCAACTACCACATCAACTCTTTCTCTAGCACCTAGATTAAACACAGCCAACCAATTTCCATCTTTGTCTCTTTTTATTTCCTTTGGTTTTGGATTAATGTCCTCTATATAAACCTTCTGAAATGCAGTATCAGGCGGAATGGTTATTTCGACATCTGAGTTTTTTGGAAGTGGATTTTCTAGATGATAGTTAAGCAAAAAAGAATATGCTTGAAGGTTCCCAAACGCCATTACAATTCCTGACTCAGAAATATGATTTTGATCAAAATCATATCGTCTATTTTCCCCCTGCTCTTTGAGGTCATAGGTATTTGGATCAACATATGCGATAGGTCCATATGCTTTTGGAATAACTACACTATAGCTTAAGTTTCTATACAAACTCTTATCAGTAACTGAAGGTACCACTATTTCCCACACTTCACCTGTTCTTTTTGCCATACCTTTTACCATATATTCCACATTAAAATCTCTCACACTCCCCATACCAACAACGCTATCATCAAAAGTAATTCTTATTGAAGTCTTTTCATCCTCTCTCTTTATGTTAGTTTCTAATTGTTGATTGCTTTCATAAGCATTAACAGAATAAACATCAATATTAGATAAACTAAGTACAAAACTTTTGGCAAGTAAACTGCTTTGTGCATTTTCAAGTTTTATATTTTGTCTGACCAAAGTATCACCACTTTCCTTAAATTCATAAGTCATATGCGTATCAACATAAAATTCCTGTGCTTTTGTTGTTTGCCAAGAAAACAAAAAGAGTAAGCTAGCTAAAGTAAAAACAGTGGCTATAAATTTCATTAACTTGACGTTATGAAGAAAGTGCATTTTTAAGATATTGAACAGTATAAGACTCATCATTTTTCATTATATCTTTTATTGTACCTTGTGTGACTACCATTCCACCTTCTGATCCTCCTTCAGGACCAATATCGATAATCCAGTCTGCATTTTTTATTACATCCATGTTGTGTTCAATAAGTAACACAGAGTTACCTCTGTTTACCAATTCTCTCAACACATTCATAAGTTTCTCTAAATCAGCAAAGTGCAATCCTGTCGTTGGTTCATCCAGAATATATACAGTATTTCCTGTGTCTCTTTTTGCCAGTTCGGCTGATAATTTAACTCTTTGGGCCTCTCCTCCAGAAAGTGTAGTTGCTGGCTGTCCAAGTTCCATATATCCTAACCCTACCTGTTCAAGTGTTTCAAGTCTTTTAACAATAGGTGGATGTGCATGAAAAAACTCCTTTGCCTCTAAAATTGTCATTTCCAAAACATCAGCAATATTTTTTCCTTTATATATTATTTCAAGAGTTTGTTCATTGTATCTTTTGCCCTTACAGACTTCGCATTCAACCCAGATATCACTCATAAATTGCATTTCAATTTTTATCTGACCCTGACCTTCGCATGCCTCGCAACGCCCACCTTTTACATTAAAAGAAAAGCGACCTTTTTTAAATCCAGATATTTTTGCATCTCTTGTCTCTGCAAAAACATCTCTAACATAATCAAAAAGTTTAGTATATGTTGCTGGATTACTTCGAGGCGTTCTTCCTATTGGAGATTGATCAATCAGGATCACTTTATCAACATTCTCAACCCCAGTTATTTTCTCATATTTACCAATCTCTCCATTGTGATATGGATTAAAATGCTTCATCAAAGCAGGGTAAAGGGTATCAACAAGGAGTGAAGACTTTCCACTACCGGAAACTCCGGTTATAACAACCATTCTCCCCAAAGGAAACTCTACATCAATATTTTTTAAATTATACTGACTACAGCCATATATTTTAATTTTCTTTTCCTTTATTCCATTTTTCTCTAAACTACCAATTTTAATTTTCTTTTTTCCGGATAAATATTTGCCTGTGATAGAATTTGAATCTTTTTGAATTTCTTCAGGTGTTCCTTGGGCTATTACAGCTCCACCGAACTTCCCTGCTTGAGGACCAAAATCAACAACATAATCAGATTGTCTAATCATATCTTCGTCGTGCTCTACAACAACAACACTATTACCTAAATCTCTTAGCTTTTTTAAAGTATCAATTAATCTTTGATTATCTCTTTGATGTAAACCAATAGTTGGTTCGTCTAAAACATACAAAACCCCAGACAAACCTGAACCGATTTGACTAGCCAATCTAATTCTCTGAGCTTCTCCCCCTGATAAAGTAGAAGATGATCTGTCAATAGTAAGATACTGCAACCCAACTGACTTAAGAAAATCTAATCTTACTTTGATCTCCTTTAAAATTAATTTTCCTATTTGGGACTCACGATCAGCGCTTTCTTCACTTTTTTTAAGTAAATCGCTTACCCATTCCAAAGAGTCATTAATTGACACTGAAGCTACATCAGCAATTGACAAATCATTTATTGTTATACTTAAAGCCTGCTTTTTTAATCTACTACCATTGCATTTTGGACAAACCTTTTCTCTCATATATTTTTCGATACTGGATCTTACATGATCAGAATCTGTGTTTGCATGCCTCTTTTCTAACTCTGCAATAACGCCTGGAAATTCTTCGTATATATGGGTTATTCTTCCTTGTCTGTTCTTACCCTCCACTCTATATGATTTATCTCCTGTTCCGTCAAGTAATAATTGAATTTGGCTTTTGGTTAAATTTTTAATAGGTTCTCTGGGATCGATACCATTTTCTTCTGCTACTGTTTTTAGAATTCTTGCATACCACGTATCATGTTCGAACAAATTAGCGAATGGAAGTATGCCACCTTCAGTTATAGATAAGTCTTCAGAAAAAATTAAATCCGGTTCAACTTTCTGAATTCTGCCAATTCCTGAACACTCCTCACATGCTCCATGAGGAGAATTGAATGAAAATGTTCTTGGCTCTATTTCTGGAAGTTGAATATTATCAAACGGACAAGCAAACTTTTCAGAATACAACCGATCACTAAAATCTTTTGGTTTTGATGGCATCTCTAGACTGCTATCTTTGATTTTAGAAATAATAACAAGACCTTCTGACATATTAAGTGCTGTTTCAACAGAATCATTAATTCTCTTTTTGAAAGAATCAGTAGCAACTTCATCCTCAAATATATTTTTGCTTACTGATACTCTATCAACCACTGCATCAATTGAGTGCTTATTTGTTTTTATTAATACAAATTCTTCACTTAGATCTCTAATATGACCATCAACCCTTACCTGTGTAAATCCTTTGGCTTTTAAGTTAGCAAACAATGAAGTAAACTCACCTTTTTTATCGGTTACTATCGGGGATAAAATATAATACCTTGCAACCTTTTCTGTTTTTATATCTTCTTTCATTACTTTTACTGAAGAATCAACTATCTGATCAACAGTCTGGCTTACTATTTCTCGTCCACAAATCGGACAATGAGGATGCCCAATCCTTGCAAAAAGAAGTCTAAGATAATCATAAACTTCTGTTATTGTTCCCACAGTAGATCTTGGATTTTTTGAGGTTGTCTTTTGGTCAATGGAGATGGCAGGTGAAAGACCTTCTATTGTGTCTATATCCGGCTTTTCCATAACACCCAAAAACTGCCTTGCATATGTAGAAAGGCTCTCTACATATCGTCTTTGTCCTTCAGCGTATATTGTGTCGAAGGCAAGAGAGCTTTTACCACTTCCTGATACACCTGTAAAAACTACAAGCTTATTTTTAGGGATATCCAGATTCACATTTTTTAAGTTATGTTGTCTAGCCCCTCTTATTTTTATTTTATCGTCCATTTTGTCCACGCAGTGGCCGCCAGCGGTTTATAAAGAGTATCCGTGGCACAAATGCTATCTTAGTCTATGAAGTGAGTTTTTGCAATAGAAATTTCGGGTTTTATTTGATGATGCTGGAATTACTTTTCATCAATATTAGAAGATGTATCACCTTCAACTTTACCAAAACCAAAAGGGGGGAGGTATTGCCATGCATTCACTGGAGGTCCGTGTCTTTCATCCCATTCTTTACTGGATGCTAAATCATTTACAAATCTCGCATATTCCTCAGCCACAGCTGGATCTTTAATACCTGTAACTGCTTGAACTTCATCAGTTAACAAGATCATTCCTTTCACCTCTCTTAAATGTTTTATAAGTTCTATAACTCTTTTTATGGGTTCGGAATGTTCTATGGGAAGTAATGGAAGTAATGTCCATGCAGGTCCTTTATGACCTTCGGATTTTCTTATTAATTCTTCTAAGTTGTTTTGATCTTCTTGTATTGCTTTTTCGAAATGTTCTTCTAATTGTTCATTAATGCCATTTATCCTACCATGAGTTGCATATAGATGGTTAACCACGACGGTATATGCTTTGACTAATTCTTCGTCATCTAATCCTAATATAAGTGAGGTTGCTTTTTCTGTTAACTCTTTGTCTGTTACTACTATGAAACTTCCTAGCTGCTCTATAAGCGCAAACCGACCTGCTCTCTCTATTGATAATCTTTCTTGTTGCTCTTTATAACTCTCGTGTTCAACTCTCATAATACGATGATATCAGCACTTTTAACAATGTCAATTCTCAATTTCCTTAATCTTATCTCTTATCTCTGCAGCTAATTCAAAATGCAAATCTTCTGCTGCAATTCTCATCTCTTTTTTAAGTTTTTTAACTAACTTTTTCTTCTCATTGGGTGTCATGCTATCAATGTCTATATGTGGCAACGTCTCAAAAGTAGTCTCCTCAAACCCTATTTCCCAAGGTTTAACAGTTTCTTTTGTTCTTAGTATTATTTGTTCTCTAATCGGCTTTTCAACAGACCTGGGTGTAATATTATGCTTCTTGTTATATTCTATTTGGTATTCACGACGCCTTTCAACCTCGTCTAATGCCCGCTTCATCGAACCTGTAATAGAATCAGCATAAAGTATTACTTCTCCTTTAACATGTCTTGCTGCTCTTCCCATTGTTTGAATCAGTGTTACATCACTTCTCAGAAAACCCTCCTTATCCGCATCCAAAATTGCTACTAAAGAAACTTCTGGTAAGTCCAGCCCTTCACGAAGCAAATTTATTCCAACTAAACAATCATAATTTCCTTTTCTTAAGTCATCCAAAATATCAGTCCTATCCAAAGTATGTACATCTGAATGGAGATAATGAACCTTAATACCTTTCTCATCCAAGAACTGAGCTAAATCTTCAGCAGTTCGTTTGGTTAAAGTGGTTACCAACGTGCGCTCATTTTTCTTTACTCTCTTTTTTATCTCTTCTATGACATCAGCAACTTGTGATTTTGTAGGTTTGACTTCAACCTCAGGATCAGGAATTCCGGTAGGTCTTATTAATTGCTCCACAATTCCTTTTTCAGCTTTATCTGAACCATAAATCATAGCCGCAGATTCTCTTGCCTTTGACAATTCCCAATCTGCTGGTGTTGCACTAGTAGCAATAAAGTTCGGTATTCTTCTCATAAATTCTTCAAATTTTAATGGTCGATTATCCAAAGCAGAAGGCAACCTAAATCCATAGTCAATTAAAGTCTCTTTACGAGACCTATCACCTGCATACATTCCTCTAATCTGGGGAAATGTAATATGGCTTTCATCCACTATTACTAGCCAGTCATCACCGAATGGTTTATTGAAATAATCCAAAAGAGAGTAAGGCGGATCTCCGGGGTTTCTACCGTCAAAATATCTGGAATAATTCTCAATTCCTTTTACATAACCAACTTCTTCTATCATTTCCAAGTCATAACTTACCCTTTGGGAAAGTCGATGAGCCTCTAGCTCTTTGCCTGCACCCTTTAGATCACTTACTCTTTTGTTTAAGTCTCCTCTAATTTGTTGAAAAATTTCTTTGTTATTTGTGTTCTCGGTTACAAAATGCTTAGCCGGGTAAAGAACAAATTCTGTCTCATCTTCTTTGGTAATTTGACCACTTACTGGATGAATAACTTTTATTGAAGAAATTAAATCATCAAACAACTCAAGACGGAAAGCTTCATCCTGATAAGAAGGAAAGATATCTATTATATCTCCTCTTACTCTAAAACTACCTCGCTTAAATCCAAAATCAGCCCGTTCATATTGAAGATCAATTAGGTCTTTTAATATTTCATTTCTATCTTTTTTCTCTCCTTTTTTTATCTCTAATGCAAAATTACTATAATCGACAGGAGAACCAATGTTATAAATACAAGAAACTGATGCAACGACGACGACGTCTTTTCTGGTCATAAGGTTAGTTGTTGCAGCCAAACGTAGTTTATCTATTAACTCATTTATACCGGCATCTTTTTCTATATATGTATCTGTACTTGGAATATAAGCTTCTGGCTGATAGTAGTCGTAGTAAGACACGAAATAACTTACAGCATTATCCGGGAAAAAATCTTTAAATTCTTGATATAGTTGAGCTGCTAATGTCTTATTGTGAGAAATTATCAAAGTTGGCTTTTGGAGGTTCTCTATAACATTTGCTGCTGTGAAAGTTTTACCTGAACCAGTTACCCCTAAAAGAACTTGATAATCAATTCCATCTTCAATTCCCTTAGAAAGCAATTCTATAGCTTTTGATTGTTCTTTGATTGGCTTAAAGTTAGAATTTAGTTTAAATTTTGCCATAAGATATATAATACCCGAACTTATATCGAAAGTTAAGTATGAGTTTGTATAAAATACCTCTTGACTAATTCGGGTTTTATTAGTATTGTATTTTTAATTAATTATTTTGAATCCCTATGCCACCAGTAGTTTATAAAAGACAACGACAAATTTTAGATTTTATTAAGCAGCACATCCAGTCTAACGGAACTGCTCCTACACTAAGGCAAATTGCAGATGCAATTGGAGTTTCTTCTCTTGCTACTGTTCATGAACACCTTACAGCATTAGAGCAAAAGAAATTAATTAAAAGAAAAAGTGGAAAGACAAGAGCAATTGAGCTTGTTAATGATGAAATAAACTTCTCTCCAGAGGGTGTTGAAGTTCCAATTCTGGGATACATAGCAGCAGGTGAACCACTAGAGCCACATACAGATCCAAATGCAACAATTTCTATTCCTCCAACTTTTAGTTCTTCTAAAAAGAGAGTTTTTGTTTTGCAAGTAAGAGGTGAATCCATGATAGAAGAACAAATAAGAGACGGTGATTTTGTAGTTGTTGAGCAAACAGATGAAGTCAAAAATGGTGAGATTGTGGTAGCACTTTTGGAGACAGGAATGGCTACTCTAAAAAGATATTACAAAGAGGCAACCAGAATTAGGCTAGAACCAGCCAACTCATCAATGAGTCCGATCTTTGCCAAGAATGTGTCTGTACAAGGTAAAGTTGTCGGGCTAATTAGGAAGTATAAAAATTAGTCTCTTAAAATCATAGTTCACTAAAGATAAGTACTCCTTGTTTCATCTATCTCTTCATCACTTATATCCAGAAAAGAATAGGCCACATTCACAATTGCACGCTTTAATATAAACCCATTAAATGTAGTGATATTACTTCCTTTAATGATTCTTATTTCATCTGATTGGTTTTCACTCATCTCCTGAATAATCGGTATGACGTCTAACTCAGATACTAATACTTTATCATCTGTTGTATCGATCAGCTGTCCTTCTTCATATGTATTGGATCTTCTTTGAACATCTCTTCAGATAAACAACGTGTATATTTGAAGTTATACCTATTTCTATAAGCTCACTTTTCAACCTTTCCATTTGCGAATATAATTGTATCTGCTTAGCTTCATTTAGAGATACTCTAGATTCGTGCAATAAATCACCCAATAGGATAACAATCTATATACAAATTCCCCTTATCTTTCGGCTTCTAAAATTAGAGTTTAAAAATTCACTCGATGGTCTCCGAGGGATTGGATTGTGGTCATATCTTGTTTTATATTCTGCCATAAAAGATGATTTTAGCATTCTTATGGGGTAAATAATATTTCTCTGTAGACAATAATTAAATCACACCTTTCAAAAGATTTCTTCCTGTCATCTCTGAAGGAATTGAGATACCAAGCAATGACAGCACTGTAGGAGCAATATCAGCCAATATTCCTCCTTGAAGCATCAGAGACTTTCCAGTGAACTCTTTTGATATAGCAATAAACGGTACTGGATTCGATGTATGTTCTGTTTCAATAGCACCTGAACTTGTATTAATCATTTCCTCTGCATTGCCATGATCAGCTGTTATTAATAAAGTCCCACCAAAGGCTAAAACATAATTTGCCAGCTTTCCTATACACTCATCAACAACCTCACAAGCTCGTACTGCAGGACCAATGCTTCCAGTATGGGCAACCATGTCTGCATTGGCAAAATTAATTAATACAAATGAGTAATTATTATTTTTTGTTTGTTCGATGAGTCTATCCGTTAACTCATGGGCTGACATTTCCGGTTTGTTATCATATGTTTCAACATCAGGACTCGGAGCAATAATTCTTTCTTCTAATGGGAAAATTTCCTCTCTCATACCATTAAAATAAAATGTTACAAATCTCTCCTTTTCTGATTCTGCCATTCGAAGTTGTTTGTGACCATTTATATTTAATACTCTGCCCAGAGGCATATTTATAATTTCTGGAGGAAAAGCTATATGCACCCCATTTTTGGCAAGTTGTTTTGAGTATTCTGTCATTGTGACAAAAAATAAATTAGATAAGACTTTTTCTCTCTGAAAAGTTCCTCCATTTCTTTTTGATTTTATTTGGTGTTTTTTTTCGTATTCGACCATAAATGGATCAAAATCTTGTTCTGCTCCGGAAACTTCAAAATCTTTTAAAACAAATGCTTTAGCTAGTTGTCTAGGCCTGTCTATCCTAAAGTTGAAAAAAATAACTGAGTCATTGTCTTTTATTAAAGAAACAGGTTTCCCGTCTGATGTGGAAATAATAGAAGGCTCGATAAATTCATCTGTTTTTCCTTGAGAGTAAGAAAGTTCTATTGCCTCTTCTGGAGTTTTTACTAGATGTCCTTTGCCTTGAGTCAATGCATCATAGGCTGCCCTTGTCCTCTCCCAACGCATGTCTCGATCCATTGCCCAATACCTACCCATAAGACTTGCAATTTGACCTGTTCTTTCTCTTTTTATTACCTCTCTTATTTTGTTTATATATGTAAGTGATGAGGTGGGTGGAGAATCTCTACCATCAGTAAATAAGTGTAGATACAATTTATCAAAATTTTCCTGTTTTACTAATCTAATTAGTGCAAAAAGGTGCTCAATATTTGAATGCACGCCACCTGCACCAGTTAATCCCATTATATGCAAATCAGAATTATTGGTTTTAGCATGATTTATTGCATTTATTAGTACTTGATTACTAAAAAATGTACCATCTGCAATAGACATATTTATTCTCGCAACATCTTGATAAACAATCATTCCTGCTCCAATATTAAGATGTCCTGTTTCAGTATTACCTGGTTCACCACGAGGTAAACCTACTGCTTGTCCTGAGGCTGTAAGAAGTGTATGTGGGTAAGCTGCCCAGAATCTATCAATATTTATAGTTCGCGCCTGATAAATAGCATTACCAGGACCGGGAGGAGCTGATCCCCATCCATCCAAAACTGCGAGTATAACAGGCTTTCTTCCATCATTGCTGTCCATTTTGAGGTTTAGAGTATGACAATTCTGTCTCAATACTCAAAAGTCTGTTATATTTTGCAACTCTTTCTCCTCTTGCAGGAGCACCAAATTTTACATAGTCTGCTCCTACCCCAACAGAGAAATCAGCAATAAACCAATCATTAGTTTCTCCAGATCTATGGGAAACTATTACTTTCCAGTTTGCATCTCTTGCCATTTTTATGACTCTTAATGTCTCTGTAACTGTTCCTATTTGATTTGGTTTTACAAGTACAGCATTGCAAGCATTTTCTTTTATTGCTTTACTCACGCGCTTTTCATTAGTTGCCAAAAGATCATCTCCTACCACAACAACTTGTCCGCCTAAAGCTGCATTTAACTTTTTCCAACTATCCCAGGCATCTTCGTGGTAAGGATCTTCCAACATTGCCAAGTGGTAGTTGTTGTTTAGGGTTTTATAAAATTCAAGCATGTCTTCGTCATCCATGGGGGTCGTCTTGTCTCTAATAACATACTCACCATTTTTATAAAAGACAGATGCAGCGACATCTAATCCAAAAAACACATCACGTCCAAGTGAATAACCAGCTTCTCTAATTGATTCTACAAGAACCTCGAAAGCATCAGCGTTTGTAAACAAATTAGGTGCGTATCCACCTTCATCACCCACAGAGTGAATTGCATTTTTTCTTTCGAGATTTTCACCTACTGTCATATATATTTCAACAGCACTTTGTAAACCCTCGCTATAAGTTTTGTTTGATGCTGGTATAACCCAAAACTCCTGAAAATCCAAGTTTCCTGCTCCATGAAGCCCACCATTAATCATGTTAAAAGTAGGTGTGGGAATCTTGTATGAAGGCTGGAGTCCTATTTGTCTTGCCATGTCTGCTACTCTTTCATACACACTCACTCCTAAAGCTGCCGCAGAAGCTTTTGTAACTGCTTCTGAAATTGAAAGTATCGCATTTGCTCCTAATTTGGATTTGTTTTCAGTACCATCTTCTCTAATCATGATTGCATCAATATCATGCTGATTCACTGGATCCTGACCAACAATCCTCGGTCCTAAAACTCTATTTACATTCTCAACTGCTTTGGTAACACCCTTTCCCTTGAATCTTTCACTAATGTTGTCTCTTAACTCTAGAGCTTCGTGCGTACCAGTAGATTCACCTGAAGGAACAGAAGAAACAGAAATATACCCTGTATCCAATTGACAAGCAGTCTCTACCGTAGGTCTTCCTCGGGAGTCTAATATTTCTCTAGCCCAAATTCTCGCTATCTTAGCCATTTTTATCTACCTGTTACTAGTTTTTCTTCAGCATCCATTATCGCTCCTCTAGCTCTGTTTATGGCATCTGGGTTAACAGAAATGCTAGTTATTCCATATCTCACCAGTTTTTCTATCAACCCATCGTAAACAGAGACTGATTGTCCACAAATTGATGATGTAATCCCATATTTTTTGCAAGTTTTAATTGTTCTTCTTAAGGCCCACATAACCGCTTTTGATTGCTCATCAAATGCCTGAGCAACCTCAGCATTATCTCGATCTGTTCCAGATATAAGCATAGTTAAATCGTTTGAACCAATTGATACTCCGTCAATTCCAACATCAATAAAGTCTTTAAGTTGGATAACATTAACAGGCAATTCAACCATCATCCAGAATTTAAAGCTGGATTCTTCAAATAAACCTTCTGTGGCAACAATCCTTCTTACTTGTCTAAGTTCTTCTGGAGATCGTACAAAAGGAATCATAATCCAAAGATTTTTGTACTTTTGTCTTACTTTTTTAATTGCTCTTAATTCAAGCGTAAATACTTCTGGATTAGAAATGTATCTATAAGCACCTCTATAACCAAGCATTGGGTTTGGTTCCTCAGGTTCCCAGGTCTTTCCTCCGGGAAGAGATCTATACTCATTTGTCTTGAAATCTGTTGCTCTGTAAACTACCGGACGATCTCCAAAAGCTTTGGCAAATCTCTCTAGATCCTTAGCTAATTTATCAACAAATCCTTCTTGTTTTTTCTCCTTAATAGCTTCTCGTGGGTGAATTCCAATGTTTGCAATCATAAATTCAGCTCTTAGAAGACCGACCCCATCAACATTTTGTTTTGCCATCTTACTAGCTAACTCAGGTTCTGCTAAATTGACATACAATTTTGTTGCTGTCTTTTTGGTTATTATTTTTTCTTTTGGCTTTTGGCTCTCCGACTTTATTTTGATGTTGCTTCCCAAGTACACAAGTCCACGGCTGCCATCAACAGTTACAACATCTCCTTCTTTTAAGTTTTGAGTTGCATTCCCAGTCCCTACCACACATGGAACCCCTAATTCTCTTGATACAATGGCAGCATGAGAAGTCAATCCACCCTCGTTTGTGATAATGGCAGAAGCCTTTTTCATTGCTGGAACAAAGTCAGGAGAAGTCATTTCAGCAACAAGAACATCTCCCTGTGAGACCTTTTTTAACTCTTTAGGATTTCGCACAATCCTAACATGACCTGTTCCCACTCCCGGGCTTGCAGGTGTACCTGTAAGTCGTGGTAATTCTGCTGTTTCATATCCATCAGCAGCTTCCTGTTTTGATTTATGCACCTTTTCAATAGTTGTTATTGGCCTTGTCTGGGTTATATAGAGTTTCTTTCCTTCTTTTGCCCATTCTATATCTTGTGGATGGTAATAGTGTTTTTGAAGTTTGTCAGCAAATTTAGCTAAAGTTACAATTTCATTATCACTAAGCTTTCTAAGATCAACCATATATTTAGGTACATTCCTTTCCTTTGTTACTGAACCTTTACGACTAAGCATAATTCTCTGATCAGAAACCTTTTTAGAAAGAATTGCAAAAGTATCTTTTTGGACTACATATCGATCAGGAACTACTTGTCCTTGCACAATCATTTCCCCAAGTCCCCAGACAGCTTCAATAACTATTCTTTCTTTGTCGTTTGTTACAGGATCAATGCTAAACATAACCCCTGAGCTATCAGACTGAACCATTTTTTGGACTATTACAGAAATTTTTACTTTTTCGTGAAGAATCCTATTCTCAACGCGGTAAAAAATTGCTCTGGCGGTAAAAAGTGAGGCCCATGCCTCTCTCACAATATGAAGCAAGTTAGCTTCACCTTTGATATTTAAAAATGAAGCCATCTGTCCTGCGAAGCTTGCTGTCGGTAAATCCTCAGCAGTAGCACTCGACCTTACTGCAACATAGCTATTTCTAAATCTTCCTGACAAACGTTTGTAAGCTTTAAAGATTTCTTTTGTCACCTCGTGTGGAACTTCACTTTTTGTAATTAATCTTTGAATCCCTTCCGCGGTTCTTTGAAGCTCTTCCGAATTTTCTACATCTACAGATTCAAGTCTGCTATAAATTTCTTCAGCAAGGTTATTTTCTTTTAGGAAAATATCATAACCTTCTACTGTAACTGCGAAACCATTGGGGACAGGGAAACCTTCCCTAACCATCTCTCCCAAGTTTGCAGCTTTACCTCCTACCAAAGGTAGGCTGTCTTTGTCTATATCTTTAAAAAATGCAACTATTGGAATTTGCTTTTGGGCAGCCATTTCTACTTAATAATATGGTAGAAAATGAAAGATAGCAAGTTGATTTGCATTAAAGTAAATAATACTAATATTGTACGACTACCTTGCAGGGAGTCTCCTTGAAAGGATGACCTTAATTTTTTAGTTTTTCTTTGAAATAATCAACCCAAGGAATTGGCCCTGGATCGATTCCATAAAGAATTGCCAAATAAAATTGAACATATGACCCATATATTAAGATCTCAAATACATCTTCTAACTTTGAAGTCCCTTGGGTTTTATAAATACCAGTAGCTATCTCATTTTTTTCAATTACTTCCCTGGTAATTGGGTATCTCTTTTTTATTAGTTCAGAATAATTGTCTGATTCTATAAATAGAAAATATAAAAGGTCCCGCATTTGAACAGGATAACGAAGTCCTTCTAACAAATGATGGTTCGCCTCAGGGATATCAAAACTGGCACTAAAAGTCTTTGCTGTTTCATTCAATTGGTTTTTTAACACATGAGCAGAACCAACCAAATGATCACTTGAAATTAAAACAGGTATCTTACCCAAAAGTTTTCTAGCCTGAAGCTTGGCTAGATTTTCCCTCTCCGGCACTTCGATTCCAAAATGCTTTGAGTAATTAGACATTTTAGTAACCAAGGAACTCATTTCACCATTTGTAAGATGTATAAATGAACATCTAGATAAAAGACCAATTATTGCAGAAATAGAATATCCTAATGCCAATCTGGGTTGTCCGCTAGGATTCTCTACTGGATCAAAAATATATGCAGGAATGTCCTCTTTTTTTGCAATTTCAGATAGTTTTCCACCTGTTGTAACTACAAATAATGCAGCTTTTTTATTGTAAGCATCATAAAAACCAGATACAGTTTCTTCAGTGTTACCCGAGTAAGAAGAAATTACAACTAAAGTTTTAGGTCCTACGTAATTTGGTATGTGATACTCTGTGAATACTTCGATTGGAACCCTTGCTCTATGCTGAATTAATGAATCAATAACCCTGCCACCTAATGCAGATCCACCCATACCAGCTATGACAACATTGCTTACTGTACTACACGAAGAAGGTATCTCTTCTTGGGTAATTTCCTTCCACGATTGTTCTACTTGACTAGGTATCAATTTAATCGATTCATAAACACCTAAATTATCTAGCTTTCTTATTTCGTCTATATTATCTAGATTAACCATTTTTTATAATTTTATTAACTAATTCAATTCCTTGTGACAAAAGTTCTTTTGACCTTGATTCAGAAGTGCTTTCTACAAATACCCTAAATTCAGGAGCATTTGTTGATGATCTAAAAAGAATCCATGTATTTTCATTCATCCATATTTTAAGTCCATCTGTTTCGTCTATTTTCTCTCCTTTAAATTTTTCTTTTGCTTTTTCGATTATTTTATCTTTCATTTCCCATTTGAAATCAACTTTGTCACGAGAGATGTAAAATTTTGGATATCCCATTACAAGTTCTGATAAAGTTTTCCCTAATTCTGCTAGTATATTAATAATTTCTATTGTGGTTCTGCCCCCGTCACGACTCATCATATCTTTAAATATCCCACCACCATTTGCTTCAAAGCCAAAATTCGCTCCTACACTTTTCATCTTTGATATTACTTGTGAAGAGCCTACTTTTGTGCGATAAACAGTCTTTCCAATCATCTCAACAACTTGTGATGAGTTTATTGGAGTTACAACATTGTCTCCGTCTGTGTGTTCAGAAATAATAGAACCTGTGTAGTCCCCAGGTATAAACACTCCATTTTCATCAATAAAAATAGCTCTGTCTCCATCAGAATCATATCCAATTCCAAAATCTGCTCCTGCCTCTTTTACCTTCTCTTGCAGTTCTTTAAAATCCCCTTGTACTTCTGTGTCTCTTGAATAAAATTCATTTTGTATGCTTGCATTAATTTCTATTACATTTAAACCTATTTTCTCTAAAACCCAAGGCATTACATCAGACTGTGCGCCATTACCAGGATCAACTACTACTCGGTATCTTGGCATTTCTTCACTGGCTTTTCCTACGAGATAGTTTTGATATTCTTCCTTTGCTGAATTGTCTTTTTCAGGAACACCAATTTCTCTAAATTCCACTTTTTCAGAAATTATAAGATATTCTTCTTCAAGTTCTTTTTCATGCTCTTTCATGATTTCTTCTCCGAAAGCAAAAAGCTTAACACCATTTAAATGAGGTTTTATGTGGCTTCCTGATATCATCAAACTACCTGCTAAATATGGTTTAGCTATTAATATATAGTTAACAGCAGGTATGGGAATTACTCCTTGGTCCAAAACATCATAACCTTCATACATCAATCCAGAAGAAATTGCTTTTTTTATTCTAGGGCTTGATTCTCTTGGGTCCATTCCAATAGCAACCTCACCTCTTCGATTATGATTTTTTAGAAACTTTCCAAATGCCCTTCCGACATCAAAAGAGAATTGATTCGTAAAGAGCTTCTCTGCGTCACCACGAATTCCAGTGGTACCGAACTGAAGCTTAGCCATTAATTCATTCTAGGCTTCTGATGAATAAAAGGTCAAGAGAGTCAATTAACTTAGCATTGGATTGTTTTACTTCCATGTCAATTCTTGCTAACTCATCTATTACTTTTTTAATTTTTTCTTTGCCAAGTTTTAAAGCCTGAACTTTTAATTTCTTAACTCTCCAGTCGGGATAAATCATACTTTTTTCATCAACTAATACCCAATATAAATCCCGAAGGTGCCTTCCAAATAAAAATACTATTAATTCTACTGGCTCCTTTTTAATTAGTTCATGAAACTCAGCCAACACGTTTTTTGTGTTACCTGGAATAAAACTATCAAGAAATTTAAAAATGTTCGCTGATAGATCATATTTTTCAACCTTAGACACTGAAGGAAGTTTTTTTATAGTACTAGCATTAACTTCTCCTTCATTATAAATAATAAGAGTAGCGTTTATATTATTTTCATTTTCTTGTAGCCATTTATAATCCTTTGGTGCTACTGAATTTACACCGTCTACTATAAATAATTTTTTATCATCAAATAAACTAATTGCTGTTAATTCTTCTTTTAAGGTATCAGTATCTTTTTTCCCAAATCTCCCTATTTGCCAGCCTCTTTTTCTACCTGAGTCTACAAATGTATTTATTCTTTGATGAATTTTAGGAGTATTGTCTCCATGAACTAAAATAAGTTTCATTTTTTCTTATTGTAAGCTGACATTAAGTTTCTTACTCTGTCTTCAAAGTTTCTTTTGCCTTTTCTTGTATGTGGTAATAAACTGCCTGAAAAGTTCCTTGGGATATGAGCTAACTCGTGCATTAAAACTTCATCCTGTCTTTTCTTAGGTAAACGATCAAATTCTTCTGATAAAACTTCAATAACATACGCAGGTTTTATCTCAAGTGCCTGCTGCCATACGCGAGGTAAACCCCATATTCGTGCATACACTCTTGCAGTTGAATTTTTAGATCGGTAACAAAAGATCCTATCTATATCCAACCATCCTTCACCAACACTATCTGCTATTTTTTCTATTCTTATTTTTATGTCAACTGCTTCTTCCCAAACCAGTTTTTCTGTTTTCTTTTTCCTTCTCATACACTAGACAACTTTAAAGATATTTGATCCTGGAATTACTTTTCTTTCTGCTACTAAAGCAACTGTCATACCGCTTTTTGCAGATTGAATACTGCTATTTTCTACTTTTATAGTGTTTACTTTTTGAATAAATGAGTATTCATCTGATTCAACTTTTATCATTTCACCTACTCCTAAATCAGCTTTGAGGTCTACTATCATTAGATTTGATTTTTCATAGTAATATTTTACTTTTCCTACTTTGTATAAAACCGAGACGCTTTTATTTATTTCTTCCATTAATGATTTTCACTAAACTATCCATAAACTTATATTTTCAGCAAACTTACTGCCATTATATTATCAGGCACTTGTATATACAAATAAAAAGAAAGAAGCAAGTTACTATTCTATACCAAACAAAAGTTTTGCATTTATTGTTGTTTCTCTTGTTATCACTTCTGGGTCTTCACCTTTTAGACTTGCAATTTTTTGAATTATATAAACTAAATTTTTTGGCTCGTTTGGAAAAGACTTTTCTTTTTTAATTGGCTCAGGAGTTAGAAAAGGAGAATCTGTTTCAACAACTAGCCTTTCTAAAGAAATTTCTTTTATAAATTCCTGCTTTTTTGTGTCATAGGTAATATCTCCATCAACACCAATAAATATTTTTTTATCAAGAGCAAACTCTAATAATTCTTTAGAAACTTCCATACAATGAAATACAATCCTTTCTTGTAAAGAGTCAGACCAAGCTTCATTTAGTACTTTTAATACATCTTCAGAGGCTTGTCTACTGTGAATAATTAATGTCTTATTCATTTTTAACGACAAAATCACATGTTCTTTAAAATAAATTTTTTGAATCCTAGTAGGAGTTTCAAATCTATAATAATCCAGTCCAGTTTCACCAATAGCAACTACATTAGGTTCGTAAGCTAATTCTTTAATTTTTAGTATATTTTTTTCTAGGCTTTCTTCATCTAGATTTTCTGTAGGGTGAATTCCTACTGCTGCATATACATTTTCGTATAATCCAGCTGTTTCTACAGCTTTTTTAGATGTTTTTATATTTGTACCTGGAATTACAAAATATTTTACACCAGCATCTCTTGCTCCATTAATTACTATTCTTTGGCGTTCTTCAAATTCATCCAAATTTAAATGACAATGTGTGTCAAACATATTGATTAAGATATTTTATAAAATCTCGAGAAGATTTAGTAGTTTACAACTCTTTTTATATTTGCTTCGTTTTGAAGTCCAGATATGAATTCTTGATAACTCATAGTAAGACGTTCTTGGGTTAGTTGATCTTTGATTTGATCTTTAACATCTTCAAATTCTGTATCTTCACCATAGAGTTCTGAATTTTCATCATAGTAGTTTTGTGCTTCTTCATCTGTAACCTCCATATTATCACCTAACATTTTCTCTATTGCCAATTGAAGCCTTACGTTCTCGCGTAAGTCATTCATGGTTTGTCCTTGAATAGAAAGTGCATTTTCTAGAGTCAATCCCTGCTCATCGAGTTGTGACCTTATTTCTTCAATTTCTGCGTCAACTTCTTCCTGCGTAGGGAAGGCGTTTTGTTCTCTTGCTTCATCTTCAATTAATCTTTTTGTTATTAAATTACTAAGTACTTCTTCTCCACCTTGTGCTTCAAGTTGTTGAACTACTTCATATCTAAATACTGGTTTACCATTCACAAAAGCTGCAAAGATGTATGCTCTTAGAAGATAGCCAATTCCTGTTAATACAATTATTCCCAAAAGAAGAAAATATAGTCTTCTTGTTTTTTGACTATCTATCTTATTCCCAAATCTTTTATTTAAATTCTTTCTATAATTTTTGGTTCGCTTATCCAAGTTTTTGCGGAGGTCTTTTAATCTATCCTGTAATTTGTTTATCATTTTGTCAAATTTATCATAACCGCAACAAAAAGCAAGAACTAAACTTATGTTCTCCGATTACAATAATAATCAAAATAATACTTGATTCTCTGATTACATTTCAATGGCTTCTTTGAAGTAAGTTTGCACTTGAGGCCAATTAACTACATTCCACCAGGCATTTATATAATCCGATCTTTTGTTTTGGTATTTAAGATAATATGCATGTTCCCAAACATCTATTCCTAGTATGGGATATCTTCCAGACATTAAAGGTGAATCTTGATTAAGAGTATCTACTATTTCTAATTGACTATTGTTTACAACTAGCCATGCCCATCCACTTCCAAAATGAGTTGCAGCTACTTCAGAGAATTTTTCTTTAAATTCATTAAATCCGCTAAAGGCATTGTTTATTGCTTCTACAAGCTCGCCAGTCGGTTCAGAATCTGCGTTTGGGGTCATTATGGTCCAAAAAAGTGAGTGGTTTGCATGTCCGCCTCCGTTATTTCGAACATTTTCTTGTATTTCCATTGGTATATTTTCAAAGTTAGACATTAATTCATAAATATCCATATTTAGTAAATCATTATGACTTTCTAAAGCTTTATTTAATTTATCAACGTAACCAGCATGATGCTTAGTGTGGTGAATTTGCATTGTTTCTTCGTCTATGTGCGGTTCTAATGCATTATAGCTATATGGAAGTTCTGGTAATTGAAATGCCATAGTATACTAACTTTATCTTGTTTTTATAAGAAATTCAATTAGTTAAAAGTAAGGCTTTGGTAATAGTCTTCTTAGAATTTCTCTACCTCTTTTTTAAATTCTGGGAAATATTTACCTATCTTTTCTAAATTAAATTGAGCAAGGATATCTTCTTTTTTTTCTTTTTTAAGTAGGAATAAAAAAGATTTTCTAATTATTTCTTTTGGAGGTGTCACTGTATCCAAGTTTTCGTAGTATTCTTTGTCTAAGGTCACATCATGAAATGTCTCAGAATCTTCATCTATCACGCACACTTCGTATTTCCATACCTTGTCGTCTTCATCTAATAAAACAATCTCAATTTCATGATCCATAATTTATTATAACAAAACGTAAACAATTTTAAATAATACGAAAAGATGCATTTTGTAGTGATTAATACCAATAAATGACAGTTGACTTTTTAATTTTCATAAGCTTAAGTGTATAAGCCCATATATATTAATTATATATAATTGTTTTTTACCTGCCCCAATAGATTAATTTAATACTTATGAGAGAAAATAATTTATCACACACGGGTCAAGCTCCTGAAAACCCACCATCAGAGTCAGATATAAAAAGTGAAATTAATTTATTAAGAGAACACCTTGAAAGATCACAATTTTCTATACTGGTAAGCAGTGCGATAGATTTTAGACTTAGAAATTTATATGACCAACTGGAGGATGACGAACAGCTCAATGCTTATCAGATAAAAGAGTTAGAGAGTTTTGTTAACACTTTACAGGAAGATAAGAGGAATCATAGTTTCACTACTCATGTCAGAAATGCTGTAAGATTTAGAGTTGATTATCTGGAAGATCTATTAGGAGAATTTCAACAATGAAAAGAATATTTTTAAGCTTTACTATTATTACAGCTATAATCACAATTACATTAGGCGCGACCCGCGCCTTTTTTTCTGACACAGAAACTTCTGTTAACAATAATTTGGCTGCAGGAGCTATTGATTTACTAATCGGAAATGAAAGTTATTACAATGGTGTCGTTTCTGATGCAACCTCGTGGCTTCCATCAGATTTAGATAGCACTACATTGTTTTTTGATTTTAATGATCTCAAACCTTCTGACTGGGGAGAAGATACAATTGGAATACAAGTTAACACCAATGACGCATGGGCTTGTATGGATATTACTCTTACTCATGACGACGATGGAACTTGCACAGAACCAGAAAATTTAGATGACCCTAGCTGTGTAGAAAATAATAATGATTTGTTTGATGGAGAGCTTGGAGGGTTAGTTAATTTTATTTTCTGGGCAGATGATGGAGATAATGTTTTAGAAGATAATGAAAACAATTATATTTTGCAAGGTCCTGCTAGTGATGTACTAAACTCAAGTATTGCACTAGCTGATTCAAGTAGTTCAGTATTCCCTGAATCATTGCTTGCTGATTCCGGTGCTTTGATTGGTGAAGAAACTTATTATATAGGCAAAGCTTGGTGTTTTGGAACTCTTACACCAGAGCCTTTACCTCAAGATAATGGATCTGATGAGGATCGTTCTCCTGCAACAACTACAGGTGGTATTTCTTGTGACGGAAGCTCAATAAATAATGCAGCCCAAACAGACATTGTGATGGGTGATGTTCAATTTCGTGCGATTCAAGCAAGAAACAATGAATCATTCCAATGCACTCAAGATATTGTCTGTGAAGAAGTTTGGGCAGATGGGTTTGCAGAAGTGCAGCAAAAGTTGAGGAAAAACAGCACAGCAGTTTTAGCTACCAGAAGCGATCCTAATCAAGCTCTGATAGCAGAAACAAACGGTGATCCATTCGATAGTTCTGTTACAGAAGGTACTTTCTATAGTTTAGGGTTTGGCGGCTCTATTGTAATAACTTTCGACAATCCTATACACAACAAAGATGGTAATGATTTAAAGATCTTTGAAGTTACAGGTGGCACTTCTTATCCAGAGGAAAAAATTCAAGTTGAGGCTTGGGACGGAGTTAGCTGGGTAGAAATTACTTCATCACTAACAAGAGATGGTGAACTTGATTTAGGTCCTCTTTCCCAAACAAACAGGATAAGAATTACTGATATAAGTAATATAAATTTGTTTGAAAATACGGCAGATGGATATGACCTGGATGGTGTAAGAGCTTTCTGCGGTACATCGCAATAAATAAACCATGAATAAAGACAGACAACCAATTCGCAATTTAGACCAAAAATCAGAAGACAGAACAATTATTAGAGCAGAAATACTTTCAAGAATGGTAAGAGGTAATCTTAGTGAAGAGGATGTTGATCAATTACTTGCTACTTTAAATCTTGGTGGTCAGTCTCCTCATGAAGTCTTGGAAACAACAGAAGAAGATCTGGAAGTAAGCAGACTACGAGTAGAAATCTTTAACAAAATGTACCGTGGAGAAGCCCCCCCTCTGGATTTACTCTTTCTTTTTAGGGAAATTGATTTAGAAACTTACAAAGATTACCTTGGAGATCTTACTGAAGATACACCTGGTGATGTTTTAACCGAACTATATGTCTCAGGGAAAATTGACTATTCCACCTATCTTGATTTTTCAAATCTTTCTGAAGAATGATTTGTTTTTTTGTAAGCACTCAACCAAGTGTTTATAAAAGGGCAAATGCCCTAGAAAGGGGGTGAGAAATATGAAGAAAATTTTAGCAAGCACAATGACTATCGGTGTTGTTGCACTCGTTGCAGTTTTTGCTACTAGAGCATTTTTCAGCGACACAGAAACTTCTGTCGGTAATGTACTTTCTGCAGGAGATATCGACCTAAAGATTGGTAACACAAGCTATGTAATTGATTACTTGGCAGGAGTTGATGATCCGAGTGGTGCAGTAGTCGCCAGTGGTTCTACAACTTGGAACCTAAGAGATTTAACAGTTGAGAGGTTCTTTGATTTTGAAGATCTAAAACCTGGTGACTTTGGTGAAGACACCATTGAGATTCAAGTTGGAAGCAATGATGCTTGGGTCTGCGCAGCAGCACAAGTAACAGAGGATGCAGAAAACACTCTCACTGAACCGGAAACCGATCTTGGTGACACAGAGCCAGAAGGTGAACTGGATGAAGAGGTTAACTTTGTTTTCTGGGTTGATGATGGTGACAACGTCTATGAAGTTGAAGAGCAGAGTGCTGAAGCAATATTCCTAGAAGGTCCAATTAGTGCGTTAAATGGTGTAGGAAAGATTGCTCTCGCTGACTCACAGAGTAATATCTTTGGAAACAACCCTAATACTCCTGTGATAGGTGGAGATAATTTCCACATTGGGAAATATTGGTGTTATGGAACAATAACTCCTACGCCAATGACCGATGGTACAGAAAATCCAGCTGAACGTAATGGTACCGGTTTTAGTTGTGATGGAACTGCTGTAGACAACATGTCACAAACTGACAGTGTAGTTGCAGATCTTACTTTCTATGCTGAACAAGCAAGAAATAA
>CAYRUS010000001.1:91246-759860 GCA_964427735.1 uncultured Gammaproteobacteria bacterium
AAACTGACAGTGTAGTTGCAGATCTTACTTTCTATGCTGAACAAGCAAGAAATAATCCAAATTTCCAATGTTCACAATGGACACCAGAATTTGAAGGTGACCAACCACAAGTTGGAGCCTTACTAAGTGCTTATGATGCTCCAGACAATTGTTCTGTAACACTAAGTGAAGGAGAGGATATACAGGCAGCATTAGATAATGATGCAAACACAGTAGTATGTCTAAATGATGGTGATTACACAACAGGTAATACTTATCCACTTGTTATGGATAGAAATGGAGTAACACTTGCAGGTGTAAATCCTCCTACTAATACAGCCTCACTAGGTGGCGGTATAAGAGTGGAAGCTGACAATGTCACAATCACCGGATTGGATATTGGAAAGACCACAGGACAAACAGGAGTAGATGACTACGCTGTATACCTTGCATCAGGAGCATCTGAAACTACAATTTCCTATAACGTTATGGATAGAGGCAACAGCTCTGGAAGAGCAATACTCACTACGTTTAATGGAAATAATGACAATGTTACTGTAATGCATAACGTTATTGATAATTGGACAACTGGCATTTTCTCTCAAACAACTGAGAATATGTCCATAATAAACAATACAATAACAGGTAATACTGCAGGTTCCGCTAATGATTATACAGTTGGAACAAGTATCCTTTACAACATATTTAAGGACAACCAAGAAGGTATCGGAGTATTCACTAATGGCTCTGATATCCTAACCGCTAATTTCAATAATATTTATAATAATTCTGTTATAGGTGTTAAAAATTACGGTGGACCAACTGTTGATGCTGAAAATAACTGGTGGGGAGATACCGCTCCATCTGATGACGTAGATGGAAATGTTGATTTCGATCCATTCGAAACAAACCAATTTTCAGAAAACAGCTGAACCCTATTCTCTAGCCCGTTGGTATTCTCACCAAGTACCTAGGGCTAGAGGGTAGACTTTTGCCGCCAAGCTAATTGACGGTAACAGTCTACCAATGAAAGCAAGAATAAAAATACTGTCAGCAATCGGCATGGGACTATCCACTGCCGTTTTTCTTTGGTGCATAACTTTCATATTCACCACATACCCTAATGGTTTTGAAATCAAAAACAAAAAAGACTCCATAAACTACATCAAATCCACTCTACCAAGACTTTATGTCGTGGAATCAGGATCAATGGAACCTGCAATAAAAACAGGAAGTTTACTTCTTACCCTACCCCAGGAAAACTATAAAACTGGAGATATAATTAGCTTTAAAAACAACTCAAGCACAGTAACTCACAGAATTTACAGTATTAATGAAAAAGGAGAATACATAACAAAAGGAGACGCAAACGAAGATCCGGATAACGGTGTAGTCAAAAAAACAGAAATACTAGGCAAAAGTGTAATTGCCATACCAAAATTAGGCAGCGCAGCCAATCAAGCTAAAAATCCTATTGGCTTTATATTTCTAGTTATTGTTCCGGCGACAATAATTGTCTATGAGGAAATAAGAACAGTAATAAAGGAAATTTATAAATCCATCCTAAAAATTAAAAACAAAAAAAATAGAAGTAAAAATTCAAACAATCCTGAGAATATGACTCTACTCCCTAAGCTTGCTGTATTTGTTCCTTTGATTGGATCTTTACTGGTTGCAGCAGCTGTAACAGGATCATTTTTTACAGATATCGAAAGTACCGTTGCAAACTTACTTCAGGCAGGTGAATATCAAGGGACAAACAATGGAACTCTAGTTATAAACGAAGTAATGCCAGACACAGACTGTTTTGTAGGAAACACAGAAGCACAATGGATAGAAATATATAATGGAACAACAGAAGCTGTTAACCCCAAAGACTATAAACTCTCAGATGGTGTGAATACAATAACTGTGGTAAATGCAAATAATTTAACTATTTCTCCAGGAGAACTTTTACTACTAGCTCACGATAATGCTATTTGGAATCATTGTTGGTCTGATAATGGAACAAAAACAGGGAAATTAGGTGGTCAGCTAAATATTGATGTTGGTGAACTTAGACTTATTGCCCCAGATAATTCAACAGTTGATACAGTGCGTTGGGGAAACGAAGAAACTCACCAGCCCATACAAAACCAATCCATAGAAAGAGAACCAAAAGGAAAAGATACAGCCTTTAATATTGATTTTAACCCTAATGATTTTGTAATCAGACTAGTCTCTAAACCGGGGTTATAAAATATTTAATCTAGTCAGCGCCAAAATTAGTCTATTAATTAAAATGAAAAAAATATTATTAATATCAATAAGTTTAATTTTAATATCAACCAAACCCGCTCAGGCCAAATCCCTTGAAGTAAGCTTTGGCAATCCTCCTGTAACCTCTCCCAATCCAATTTTTACTGTAGAAAACATGCTACCAGGAGACATTGAACAAAGAGAAATTAAAGTTAAAAACATCTCAAGTTCCTCCATTCCAGTTGTTTTATACAGCCTTAAAAAACTTGAAGAAATTCCCAACTGGGAAGGCACAACAAGCGGAAACGAATTTTCTCAGGTACTTGAGTTAGAAATAACAGAAAACTCATCAATAATTTATTCAAAAACTCTTAAAGAGTTTTTTGAAGATTCCAAAGACGGTCTGAACTTGGGAAACCTAGACCCAACACAAGAAAAAACTTTTAATATAAAAGCAAGTTTTTCCACTACAGCAGGCAATGAATACCAACGAGCAAAAGTTGTTTTTGACTTGATGCTTGAACAATTCAATCAAAGTACAATTGTTATAAACGAAGTTTACTACGATCCGGACAATGAACACGGTGACGATGGTGACTCAAATGACGTTAATGCAATTATTTCTGGAAATGGTGCAGGATCGGTAAATATAATTGATATACATATTAATAATACTTGTGTTGTTGTACAAAAAAACAATGCCAACATAAATAACAATATAAGTATTAGTGCAAATACGGGAAATAATTCAGTTACAAATATTATTACAGGCAATATAAACATTGTTGTAGGGATTATTAATAATATTAATGTAAATATTGGATCCTGCGACAAGGTAGAAGGAAACAATGACGAATGGGTAGAGCTTTATAATGCAGGGAACGAAAGAGTTAACTTAAAGAACTGGAAATTGACAGATGATTCTGGAGAGCAAATCATAATCACAAATAATAATTTAAATGTGGATCCCGGAGAATTTGTACTTCTTTCTAAAAGCTCAAGAACATGGAGACATTGGGAAGAAGACAAAGATGCACTAAAAGTAAGCTTAGGAAAATGGTTTGGAGATGGTTTAGGCAATGATGGTGATCATTTAGTGTTAATTAACAGAGATGAAATTGAAACTGATGCAGTCGGCTGGGAAAATGATAACTTTATCTGGACAAATAACCAACCAGAAGCACAGGAAGGTAATTCAATTGAACGAATCACTCCCGGTTTTGATTCAAATAATCCAGAGGACTGGCTAGAAAGAATCCCACCTACTCCCGGGAGTTAAGATTATCCACTTTTGCGGCTAGAATAAAATCATTCTCATGAAGTCCAGCTATTTTATGAGTAAATAAGTAAAGTGTCACGTATTTATAATTATGGAGATAAATATCCGGATGATGATCTTCTTCTTCAGCTATGTCACCAACTTTATTAATAAAATCCAGAGCAGATTTAAAATCAGTAAATTTAAACTTTTTAACCAACTTTTTGCCTAAGTTTTGCAATTCCCAACCGTCACTTAACTCTGTTAATAATTCTTTGGCTTTTTCTTTCTCAAGAGGTGGTTCACCTCCCTGGCATGGTACACATTTTTTGTCAGATAAACTCATTTTGCGGGTTTTAGTCTTTCTCTAAGCTTTTTAATAGTTAATTCTTTTGATGGATCTCCGTTAGCTATTACCTTGGTTTTTTCTTTAATCTTAGTACGTTCAGTCTGAAATTCTTCTCTACCCCCGTTTTTCCATTTTAAACTTATTAACGGTACGTAGCCTCGCTCGATTCTTTTGATTGACATGACTTATTTTACCAAATATTATCTATAAAACATAAATATCTTGTTTATACTCACTAATTCCTACTTTTTCTCCCTCACCATTTAGTATTCTTTCTAATGGTCTGCAAGCAAAGCAACCATCTTTCTCACATTTGAAATGATTAATTTGCCTTGCAAGCTTTATACGTTTAGCTGCATCATAAATTTTTTCATAAGCTTCGCTTTCATCGGGAAGTTGCTGCTCCACAGGTCCATCACCACTATCCAAATACCAATAACTTACCTTAGCTATTGGTCTTGCTTGAGTATTTTTTGCCAACAAATAGTAAATTGGTAATTGTAAAGAATCTTCTGGTTCTTCATTTTTACCAGTTTTGAAATCGATAATGTGGACGGCATCTTCCTCTGGCAGATATTCAAGCCAATCAATTTTACCGCAAAGGATAATATTATCTTCTTCGTTAAACCAGTAATAAGGCAGACCGTCTTCTGTTTTTATTTTTACGGCTTTATTTAATATTGGACCAGGATTTTCTTCTATTTTTGTTAACATTTGCTTTCCTCTTTCTTTGTACTCTTCTTCCTCTTCTTTGCTTTTAAACCCTCCCATTTTTCCACTTACACTTTCCCAAAGAGTTTCAAATTTCTTAACCAAAGACACACTTAATCTATCTTCTACAGGCAATATAGAAAGACCTTCTATAACTTCGTGTACCACTTGCCCTAAAGCAAGTGGTGGTTGCATATGAGTTATTTTGTGCCCTGTCTTTGGAT
This sequence comes from uncultured Gammaproteobacteria bacterium, assembly GCA_964427735.1. Classification (GTDB taxonomy): domain Bacteria; phylum Patescibacteriota; class Microgenomatia; order UBA8517; family UBA8517; genus CAYRUS01. The sequence goes on from CAYRUS010000001.1 coordinate 96,006, forward strand.
CTTTATAGACAGCACGAAGATAATAAGCACGCGGACAACGCAAAAAATCAGCAATAGAGCTATGAGAAACCCAAACAGCACTGTATTTATCCTTTGCCATATAGTACTAAAAATACACTGTATAGTTGAATTATAGCAAATGTAATGATGATTTAACCAAAACTACCAATTAAAGAATTATTAGTCTTACTCTTTTCTTACCCCTATTTTATTGCTAATTGTTTAGAATAAGTAAACATTAGTTAATATGCTTCCATTAGGAGATACAAGAAAACCTTCAATAACACCGTTTGTAACAAGGGCATTAATAGCAATTAATGTGATTATTTTTTTATTTATGTTCCCTATGTCTTTTCCACAACTAGAAGAATTCATTTTTAAATATGCACTCATTCCTTCTGAAATTATTAGAGGACAAAATTTACACACTCTTTTTACAAGCATGTTCATGCATGGTGGAATCGGACATATTTTTAGTAACATGCTGTTTTTGCATGTATTTGGAGATAATTTGGAAGCTAAATTTGGTCATTTAAAGTATCTATTGTTTTATTTGGTTTGTGGTATTGGAGCATCAGCTCTACAGATTTTTATAGATCCAGGGTCTATGATACCAAACTTAGGTGCATCAGGCGCAATAGCAGGCTTAATGGGCGGGTATCTTGTTTTGTTTCCTCATCACCAGATTGATGTACTTATTCCATTTGGCTGGATGATGAGTCGTGCAAGAGTTCCTGCATATACAATGCTTATATACTGGATAGGTTTTCAACTTTTGCTTGGATTTGGTTCATTAGCCTCACCTATAACCGGAGGGATTGCATATTTTGCTCATATTGGTGGATTTCTGTCAGGGGTAATACTCACCTACTTGTCCCGTCCATTTTTGAGAAATAGAAATTATAGTTATATTTAATTAAAACATGCCAGAAGCATTACAAATATTTATATACATCATTGGATTTGCACTAATCATATTTGTGGTCATATTTAGTTATATGGCATTTGTTGCAATAAAAACAATGCAGTCTATTAAAAAAGTCGCAGACAATATAGACCTTGTTAAGGATAGTCTTAATTTATTTCAGCAAAGTGCGAGAGTTGGTACTTTAGCATTAGTTAGCAAGGTTTTAGGATTTATTAAGGGGAGGTGATGAACATGGCAAGAAATAGATATGGTCAAACAGAGAATAGCTTTTCAACAGGATTTTTAGGTGCTTTAATAGGTGCAGCTGCAGGTGCTGCTGCAGTTTTTTTATCAAGTGACAAAAACAGAAAAATGGTCAAAGAAAAAATGCAAAAAATGAAAGAATCTGGTGAGGACAAAATAGAAGAAAAAAAACAAGAAGTTGATGAAGCTAAAGAAAAAGGCAAGAAAAAACTTGCAAGCAACTTGCGCAAGACAGCAGACAAAGTGAAAAACACTTCCTAAGCTCAATTAATAATTGTCCTTAAAGCTTTTATTGTAGTTGGCTTACCATGTCCACTAAAAACTCTTGTTGCGGATGGCAAAGCTAATATTTTATTTAAGGAACCAGTGAGATTTAATATACTTGAGTATTTGAAGTCTGTTCTACCGATGTTTCCATCACTGAAAACTAAATCGCCAACAAAAACAATATCTGACTCATGTGAGTAAAGAGAAACACTACCTGGAGTATGCCCCGGTGTTTCTATAATTTCAATATCAAACTTTTTAAGTAAATCGTTGTCATTAAAGTACTTATCTATTTGTGGAGTAAGTGCATCTTTATAACCAAGATAATGCTGAGCAGATTTTGAAGCATATTCCACTATAAATTCATCCTCAGGATGAATAATAAATGGTATTCCATAAGCGAGTCTCAATTCTTCTGCTGCAAGTATGTGATCAAAATGCCCGTGTGTAGCAGCTATGCAAACAGGATTAACTTCAAGATCCGCAATCCTTCTAATAATATAATCTCCGTCGTCTCCGGGGTCTATGATTAGTGCATTTTTCTCTTCTTCATCAAAGACAATATAACAATTTGCTTTCATCTGACCCACTTCTAATCGTTCAATTTTTAACATAGTTAATATACTTTTATTAGATTAATAGATCTAACTTCATCATTATCAAGAAGTATAGAAATTACGTCAATTCTATACTTCTGAGGAAGGTTTCTATTATGTTTTATGAACATATATCCTGCTTTTTTTATATGTTCTAATTTTTTTTGGTTTACGGCTTGTTGAGGAAGACCAAATTTAGTTCCTTTCCGAGTCTTTACCTCAACAAAAACCAATGTGTCTTTATCTATTGCAATTATGTCAATTTCTCCTAGTTTGGTTCTGTAGTTTCTTTCTAGGATTTTGTATCTCTTTTCTTCTCTTAGGAATTTACAAGCAAGATCTTCACCGGAAAATCCTAGTTTTTTCTTATACAGCGCCATAATTAATATATTTTATGCTATGAAAAATATTAATAAAAAGAGGAGTTATTTAATTTTTTTAGTTGAAGTTTTTGATTTGGTTTTAACAGAAGCTTTTACCTTCTTTACTTTTGGTTTTGTTACTTTTTCTTTTGCTATTGTTTCAATACTTCTCCTTGATGCTCGTGAATAAATCTTTTCTATTTCCCTCTTTGATTTATCTCTAGTGTAATAGAGTTTAGCGTGCCTTGTCCCTTTTACGCCTTTTCTAACAACTTCAAGGTTTTCTATGGTGGGAGTTAGAAATGGAAAAATTCGCTCTATGCCAACTTGAGCAGAGCCAATACGTCTAACTGTAAAAGTTTTACCGTCACCATGACCTTTGATACCAATAACCATTCCTTCAAAAGCCTGAAGACGTTCTTTGTTTCCTTCTACTATCCGCTGAATTACTCTTACAGTGTCTCCGACACCGAACTCAATTCCTTTTAATGTTGCTGTTAATGCCATATTAATTTTCCTTTTACGAGATAATCAAGGTATTCTACTACAAAACACTACCTATCTTCAAGAATCATGCGTATTTTCAAATATTTCTGAAATTTGCAGTGCTAAATCCTTGTCCCAAGAAATTTTAAGTTTTAATTCCAGCTTTTCTTGGTTTTCCTCAAATACAAGTGTAACTTTATTATTTCCTGGATTAGTTATTAGTAAATTTTTTAAGGTATTAAGTTGTTCTTTAGTACTCCCTCTAGGGATATTTATAAATAGTTCTCTATCTTTTTGCTGAAGAGATTGTTTATTATCGACTTCATCTACTAGAAGAGATAAAGAATCATCACGATTATCAATTTTTCCTGTAACAACTATCCCACTACTTTCTATCCAAAAACTTTTTGTTTCTGCATAAATACCGGGGAACACAACCAAGTCCAAACTACCGGTTGAATCCTCTATTTTTACAAATGCCATCTCTTTCCCTCCTCTCTTGGTGACAACAGATCTTACTTCCTGAACAATTCCTGCAATTTTTACAGTTTCTTTTACGGGTAGTTCGTTACATTCTCCAATCTTGTGTGTTGCAAGCATAGAAAGCTCACCTAGTCTTTCTTCCAGAGGCTTGGCTGACAAAGAAAAACCTAAAAGCTGCCTTTCAAGTATTTCTAATTCTTCTTCCTTAAATTCATCAGTATAAGTAAGCAATGTACCACTATTTTCTACTTTAGCTGTCTCTATTAACTCTTCGGCACCAAATAATCCTTGTTGACCTTTAGCTGCTTTTGGTTTGCTAACTTTATTCTTTACATTTTCGTAAGAAGAAATCAAAGTTGCTCTATTACCAAAAGCAGATAATGCTCCTACCTTAATCAAGCTCTCTACAACCCTCTTGTTTACTTTTCTCGAATCAACTCTCGCCATAAAATCGGCAAAATTTGCAAACTCTGATACATCTCTCTCGACAAGTATTGCTTCAATTGCTGCTTCTCCAACATTTTTAATTGCAGATAAACCAAAACGAATAGCTTTATTTTCTAGTGAATCATTATCTTCTTCTATAGTAAACCCAATAGCACTTTTGTTTATATCCGGAGGTAGAACTTTAATTCCCATTCTTCTGCATTCTGTGACAGCAGCAGATATTTTTTCAGTATCACTAGCTTCAGCAGTAAGAAGTGCAGTCATATATTCAACAGGATAATTTGCCTTCATATAGGCAGTTTGATAGGCAACCATTCCATAGCTAGCAGCATGAGCCTTATTAAAACCATAAGACTGAAACGGCTCGAACAGCTCCCACAGATCTTCTGCAAACTTTTTTGTTTGACCATTATTTATTATTCCTTCAATGAACTTCTTTTTTTGAGCCGCCATCTCTTCAGGGATTTTTTTACCGACAGCTTTTCTAAATTTATCTGCTTCCTCCCAGGTGTACCCTGCCAAGTCAATAGCACAGAAAAGCAAATCATCCTGATATACAATCAATCCATAACTCATGTCCAAGAACTTTTCCATACGAGGGTCAAGATATTCTATTTTTTCTGGATTTTTCTTTCTTTCAATATACTCTGGTATAACTGCCATTGGACCAGGTCTATAAAGTGCTACCATTGCCATAAGATCTTCTATCCTTTCTGGTTTTAATTCCATAAGGTGCTTTGTCATCCCTCCACTGGATAGCTGGAATACACCCATTGTTTCACCACGGGAGAGCATATCGAATGTTTTTTCATCATCAAGAGGTATTTCCCAAATATTTATTTTTTTATTAGTTCTTTTTTCGACGATATCAATGGCATCCGCAAGAATTGCTAAGTTTCTTATTCCTAAAATATCAAATTTAATCAAGCCAACGTCCTCTGCAGCATGCATTTCATATTGGGTGATTTTCTTTTCTCCAGATGGCTCCTTTTGAACTGGAGTAAAATCTGTTAGATCAGTTGGTGAAACAACTATCGCTGCAGCATGTACTGATATATGCCTAGCTGACCCTTCAATTCTTTGAGCCAAGTCTAAAATCTTTTTTGTATCTTGATCTGATTCGTAAAGAGCTTTTAACTCAGCTGACTCTTTTAAAGCCCTTGGAATATCTATAGGGAATCCTTGTCTTGGTGGAGGTATTAATTTAGCTAATTTGTCTCCAACTTCATAGGGATATCCCAATACTCTAGCAACATCTCTCACAGCAGCTCTGGACAGCATCCTTCCAAATGTACATATTTGAGCTACTTTTTCTTCTCCATACCGTTCTACCATATATTTTATAACTTCTTCTCTCTTGTTATCGGGAACATCGAAGTCAATATCTGGAGGAGAAGGTCTGTATGGATTTAAAAATCTCTCAAAGGGCAAATAATACTTGATGGGATCCACTGTTGTAACTCCAAGAACATATGAAACCAACGAACCTGCAGCTGAACCTCTTGTATTTGTGATAATGCCCTCTTTGTTGGCCCATTCAACCATGTCTCGTACGATAAGAAAGTATGCTGCATATCCTTTTTGACATATAATATCCAGCTCGTATTCTAATCTTTCCTTTATTTCATTTGTTACTTCTTCATACTTTTCTTTAAGTCTCCTTCGTGCTTCTTCCTTTAAATAATCTTCAGCTTTTTTCCCTTCTGGAACTTTAAATTTAGGGAAAAACCATTTTCCCAGTGTGCTAATTTCTAAGTCAATCTTATCTGCTAACTTAACGGTATTTTCCAATGATTCGGGTAAATCAGGGAATAATTCTGCCATTTCTTCGGGAGATTTTATGTAATAAGAAGGAGTATCTACAAATCTAATACGCTTTGTGTCTGATACTTGTTTACCTGTTGCCACACATACCAATACATCTTGTGCTTCAGCATCCTCTTTGTTTACATAATGGGCATCATTTGTTGAAACTATCGGAATACCTAATTCTCTCGAGAGCTTTACAACCCCCTCTGTAATTATTTTCTCGTTTTTAGCCATATTCCTTTGATCCTCTTGAATTTCCACTGCTGAGTTAGGATCAATGTATTTGTCGTATTCATGGTTTTGTATTTCGAGATAATAATCATCGCCAAATATATCCAAAAACCACTGAGCTACTTTTCTTGCAGATTCCATATCATTATTCATTATATGCTGAGCTAATTCACCCGCAGGACAAGCAGATGTCACAATTAAGCCTTCTGAATAATTTTTAAGAAGTGATCTTTGAATTCTGGGTCGGTAATAATAGCCCTCTAAATGAGCAATCGATGATATTTTCATTAAGTTCTTGTACCCAATCTCGTTTTTAGCTAACAGCAAAAGGTGATTATTCGAACTTTTACCCCTCTGAGGTTTTTTTCTATGATCATCAATTGTTGTGTAAGCTTCCATACCCACAATTGGCTTGATCCCTTCGTTTTTTGCAGCTTTATAAAACTCTATAGCTCCATACATTACGCCGTGATCAGTTAAAGCAACACTATCCATTCCTTGTTCTTTAACTGTTTGTATTAGCTTTTTTATATTTGACAATCCATCTAAGAGAGAATATTCAGTATGAACATGAAGATGTACAAACTTACTCGACATAATGGTATCTTACCACTAATCTAGGTTCATTTCTTTACCATTTTCAGAAGTTTTGGTCCCTATTATTAATTAATTTCTTAGCTTTTTCAGCAATTTCTCCCTAATCATGGAGACTTCTCCTTTTCCTTTTAATTTCTTTTGGGCCATTCCGATCAAGTATCCAACAACCTGTTCCTTGCCATCTCTAAAATCTGCTACCGCTTTTTCTTCATCATTTATAACTTCATCTACTGCTTTTTCTACTTCTCCACCAGAAGCATAATCTTTTTTAGAAATTTCTACTAACTTTTTGATTAATCCTCCAGGCTCTTTATATCTTTCATGCAACTTCTGATTGACCATAACATCGGCAATAAGCTTTGGACTAATGTTATGATCTATTGCAATTTTTACAGCTTTCTCGAAATAATCAGCCACAGCAATGTCTGTAATTAAAAAACTAGCAAAATGATCACTCAATGAATATTCTTGTTCAAATCTTTTGTATTTTTGGCTAGGTAATTCGGGCAAATTGTTCTTTAATTTCACAATTAGCTCAGGCTCTAACTCAATAGGAGGCAAATCAGGATCAGGGAAATATCGATAATCTTGAGCCTCTTCTTTAACTCGCTGTGAAAAAGTCCTGTCTTTATTTTCATCATAACCCCTTGTCTCTTGGACCAATTCTTCTCCGTTTTCTATTGCCTGTCTTTGCCTACCTATTTCTGCTTCAAGTGCTTTTTGCAAAAATTTAAAAGAATTTATATTCTTTAGTTCAACTTTGTAATTTGGCAACTCCCTTTCTCCATTCTCTGTTTTATGACTATCTACATCCATCATTGATATATTAGCTTCTAACCTCATTGAACCTTTTTCCATATCTGCGTCAGAAATACCTATATATCGCACTATTTGCTGAACTTCGCGCAAAAACTCTACAACTTCTAATGGATCATCAAAGTCAGGCTCAGTTACCATTTCTACTAGTGGCACACCGCTTCTATTAAAATCAATTAAAGAAACTTTTTTCGAATCCAACTCCGAATGTACTAATTTACCGGTATCTTCCTCTAAATGGATTCTCCTTATATTAATTTTTCTTGTTTTTCCTTCAAATTTCACCTCATGACTACCTTCATAGCATAAAGGCTGATCATACTGACTGATCTGATATCCTTTAGGTAAATCAGGATAAAAATAATGTTTACGATCAAATTTGCTAGAGAGGTTGATATTGCAATCAAAAGCCAAACCAAGCATGACTGTATCTTCAATAGCCTTTTTGTTCGCATAAGGCAAAGCACCGGGTAATCCTAAACAAACAGGACAAGTGTTAGTGTTTGGCTTTTCTGCAAAATGAGCAGCACTACAGCGGCAAAACATTTTGGAATTTGTTGATAACTCAATATGTACTTCTAAACCTATAACCGGTATTAAATTTGTCATGTTAAATTTTTGCCTCCCTTATATCCATCTCGAATATTTTAGCACCGTTTTTCCTAAAAAGATAAATCGCTAATAAAATGAACAAATCTAATAATACAAGAACCATCTTAACACCAAACAACTGTGAAATCGCACCAGAAAATATTATCGGAATCATTGTAGATGCTGTAACTAAAAACCAGAAACTTCCGAATATCCTACCCCTTAACCGATCTGGTGTAAACTCCTGAATATAAACTTGTGTAGGTATAAAAACACCTACAAAGAAGGCTCCTATAAAAATAGTCGCAGTAAATGCAAATATCAAGCTCAAGGTGTGACTTACATTCGGTACCACAACGCCGATTAGTAACAATAACCCTGCTAGCCCATATAATGAGTTTTTTACAATGATTGATTTTTCGGTTCCCTTTTTAAGCATTTTAGGCACTAGAATAGAACTCAATGCAGCTCCTATTCCTGTGGGAAGAATTAAATAAAGTCCTGTGTGATCAACATTCACTTTTAATATTTCACTAGCTATTGCCGGCACGCTCACTATGAGAATATTTAAGCCTACCCATAAACCCAAAAGTAAAGAAAATGGAAATAAAACATTTGTGTTGTTTTTAAGAAATTTATATCCTTCTATAGTTCTTTTCATAAAACTTTTTAATCTGTTTTCATAATCGTCTCTCTCTTCAGAAAGAGGTACAAGTGGTGGCAGAAAGCTTACAGATAAAAATGCAAGAAACATAAATATTGAGCAAAGCAGCAAAGAGTTATCAAAACCAAAATAATGATTCATAAATCCGGCTAAAGTAATTCCAAAAATTATTGCACCTTGTTGAGTGATCAAAAATAATGAATTTGCTTCAGCTAGATCAGCTTTTTTTACAAGTAGTGGGAGAGACGCAGCTTCTGAAGGTACATAAAATTGGTTTAGCAAAGAATATGTAAAAACAACTGCATAAGTCAAAAACAAGCTATTAGTATAAGAAATCATAAATAATATAATTACAACAGCCTGAAGGATGTTCGAAAACATAAGTACTCTTCTTCTATCAGTCATATCTACGGCTGTAGAAGCAAAAGGCCCAACTAAAAGTGCAGGAAGTGAATAAAAAATCCACAGTAATGAATTAGAAAAACTAGAACCTGTTAATTTGTACAATCTAATCAAAAGCAAAAAATTTATAATATTTATAGTAACTTGTGACAACAACTGAGAAAGCCATAGCTTAGTGAAGTCAAAATTGAATAAAAGTCTTTTATAGTCTGAAATCATGTTTAGGAAGATTTTAGTCGCTTTGTCCTAGATTAGGTGTTTTTAAATGCCAATCTGTTTTTTCTTGGTACAATTTCCCTAATTTAAACAAAGTACCTTCATAAAATCTTGGTCCCATTAACTGGAACCCAACTGGAAGCCCTTCATTTGTAAATCCAGCAGGAATAGATATTGCAGGTATTCCAGCTAAATTAGCAGAAACTGTCAAAACATCGGCTAGATACATTTGCAAGGGATCATCGCTTTTTTCACCTACTTTAAATGGAGGTGTAGGTGAAACAGGAGCAATCAGAGCATCAACTTCTTCAAATGCTTTATCAAAGTCTTTAATTACCTTTGATCTAACCTTCATAGCTTTCAAATAATAAGCGTCATAGTAGCCTGCAGAAAGCACATAAGTTCCTAGCATTATTCTTCTTTTTGCCTCTTCTCCAAAAGTGATTCTATCATTTCCGTACCTTACTCCATCAAACCGTGCGAGGTTCGACGAAACTTCTGCAGGCTGAACAATATAATAAACATTAATAGCGTGCTTTGTATTTGGCAAAGAAACTTCCACAAATTCAATTCCAGCTTTTTTATACACTTTAACTGCATCCAATACCTTTTCTTCTATCTCTTTATCAAGCCCCTCCGCAAAATATTCTTTAGGTATACCAATTTTTAATTTTTCATTTTTTGATGATTTTGTCTGTGTATCAACAACTGTAGAATCTTTACGATCTAAGCCCTTTGTTAGCTCGAAGATTGTCTGAGCATCTACAACGCTCCTAGCAAATGAACCCATACAATCAAGAGAACTTGCCATTGCTACAACACCATACCTAGATACTGCCCCGTATGTTGGTTTTAATCCGACTGTGTTTGTGAAGCTTGCAGGAAGTCTGATAGAACCACCAGTATCTGATCCCATTGCAAAAAGAGAGAAACGAGAAGAAACAGATACTGCAGAACCACTGGAGGATCCGCCGGGAACGTATTCATAATTCCATGGATTTTTAGTTGGACCAAAATCTGAATTTTCTCCACTAGCACCGTGTGCCCAAGCATCCAAATTGGTTTTACCAATCGTAATAGCACCAGCTTTTTTAAGTTTCTTTACTACAGTAGCACTGTAAGATGGAATATAAGTTTCTAATACTTTAGAGCCTGCAGTTGTCCTAGTACCTTTTGTTAAATAAATATCTTTATAAGCAACAACGCTACCTAATAAAGGCTGCTCTTCAAAAGCTTTTTTCCCTAAAACATTTATACGATCCTGACTGATTTTTGCTTGCTTATACGCCTTTTCTTCTGTAACAGTTATAAAAGAATTCAGATTTTTATCAAACCTTTTTATTCTTGCCAAATATTCATCCACTAAATCAACAACTGTGTATTCTTTGTTTAGTAAGCCCTTTTTGTTCTCTTCGATGGTAAGAGGTAGTTTCATATGTTGTCCTTTTCCAATAAAGCAGGAACTACAAAGTAACCATTATAAGTTTTGTCTGTGCCGGAAAGTGCTTTCTCCTGTGAGAGTGTTTCTTCTGGAACAATCTCATCTTCGCGAGTGATATTAATCAGTCCTGTTGTTTGTGCAGTTGGTTCGCTATTTTTTGTATCAGATTGTTCAAGTTGTTCAACATGGTCAATTATTTGAGTTAATTGTTCCTGGTGCTTTGTTATTTCTTCTTCACTAAGTGGAAGTTTCGCAAGCCTTGCTACATGACCTACATCTTTTTTTGTTAGCTTTGCCATAAAGTATATGATACTACCAGAAAGTCCAACGGACAAGAAAGAAGTCAGTGTTATTTAACGATACGATTTTTCTTTAATACTTTTGTATATTTGGAATAGCAGAATGCTTTTAGGACTAAAAAATATAAGAAAACCTATCAAAAGAGTAGTTGACAATGAACTTAAAGACCTGATTAAACGAAAAACTCGATTCACAATAACTAGTTAAATCCTGATTCAGACCTGTTATTGGAATTCTTTTAATTGCTTCATTTACCTCTTGCCTGTTACTTAAAAATTCCTGAAATTCACTTTCTGATTTAGCTCTTGATATGTTAAAAGGAGATTATTCAGACGGTTTAAAACTTTCTCCAAAATCTGCCATGACAATTTTTAACTCACCAACTTTGTTGCAATCTTTAGTCCATCTTTTCCTGTTTTTACTTCAACTGCATCACCATCTGTAAGCTTTCCTTCTATTATTAAAAATGATACTTCATCCAAGATTTCATCATTTATAAGCCTTTTTAACGGTCTTGCTCCAAATATAGGATCATATCCTTTTTGAGCTAAGTACTTTTTGGCTTTCTCGCTAACTGTCAAGCTAATTCCTTGTTCGGCAAGTCTTTCTCTTAAGTCATCAATTTGAATTTCTACAATCTTGTTTAACACACCAGGTGTTAAAGGTTTGTAAACTACTACGGCATCCAAACGATTTAAAAACTCTGGCTTAAAGGTTATATTTAATAATTTTTCTATTTCTTCGTTCAATTCTTTCTCTTGACCAATTTTTTCTCTTATAATGTCACTACCGAGATTAGAGGTCATAATGATAATTGTGTTTTTAAAATCAACCAATCTCCCTTTACCGTCAGTTAAGCGACCATCATCAAAAACTTGAAGCAGTAGATTGAATATGTTCGGATGAGCTTTTTCTATTTCGTCTAATAAAACAACAGAATATGGTCTTCTTCTGATAGCTTCTGTTAATTGCCCTCCTTCTTCATAGCCAACATATCCCGGAGGTGATCCAATCAGCCGTGCAACTGAGTGCTCTTCCTGGAATTCACTCATGTCAATTCTAACCATTGCATCATCACTTCCCATCATGAATTCAGCCAAAGCTTTAGCTGTCTCTGTCTTACCAACTCCTGTTGGACCTAAAAATAAAAATGTTCCAATCGGACCCGTTAAAGAAGTAACTCCTGCACGGTTTCTTCTAATTGCTTTGGCTACTGCTTCTAATCCTTCATCTTGACCGACCACGCGCTTTTCAAGTTCTTTTTCTAAATTAACTAACTTATCAGCTTCTGTTGATAATAGTTTACTTACAGGTACACCTGTCCAACGAGAAACAACTTGAGCTATATCTTCCTCTGAAACTTCTTCTCTTAAGAGTTTCTCATCATCTGGAATTTGCTTCCACTCTTTCTCATAGCTTTTTAGTTTTTCCTCTACTTCTGGAAGTTTCCCATATTTTATTTTTGCAGCCTTTTCCAATTCTACTTCTCTTTCGTACTTTTCAAGCTCAATTTTTAGTTTATCTATTTCTTTTCTTGCATCCTGTATTTTTTTGATAATCTCTTTTTGTTTTTCCCATTTTTTCTCCAACTCTTTAGTTTCTGCTTTTAAATCATTTAGTTTGTCTTTTATTTCTTCTTTTTTAGATTCAATTCCTCTACCTTTTTCTCTTTTTAATCCAGCTAGTTCAATCTCCAATTGTGTAATTTTTCTCTTTTTTAAATCAAGTTCTGTAGGCATACTTTCAGTCTCAATTCTTAATGCTGAAGTGGCTTCATCAATCAAGTCGATTGCCTTGTCTGGAAGAAATCTATCTGAAATGTAACGATCTGATAGCTTAGCAGCTGCGATTACTGCATCATCTGTTATTTGAATACCATGATGAACTTCATATTTCTCTTTAATTCCACGAAGTATGGCTACAGTGTCTCCCACAGACGGTTCAGTCAAATAAACTGGCTGAAATCGCCTTTCTAATGCAGCATCTCTTTCAATATATTTCCTATACTCATCAACCGTTGTTGCACCGATCACTCTGAGAGTTCCTTTTGCCAAAGGAGGTTTAAGCATGTTGGATGCATCAACAGCTCCCTCTGCGCCACCTGCTCCAACTATTGTATGAAGCTCATCTATAAACAAAATATATTTTCCAGCACCTTCCTCTACCTCTTTGATAATATTTTTTAGTCGTTCCTCAAATTCACCTCTATATTTAGCACCTGCAAGTATTGTTGCAATATCCAAAACAAGTAGATCTTTATCCTTCAAAGAATCAGGGACATCTCCAGAGGTGATTCTTTGAGCAAGTCCCTCTACGACAGCAGTCTTACCTACACCAGGATCTCCAATTAATATCGGGTTGTTTTTAGTTCTTCTAGAGAGAATTTGCATTATACGTCTTATTTCTGTGTCTCTTCCAATAACCGGGTCTATTTTTCCTTCTTTTGCAAGATCAGTAAGGTTAGTTGTGTATTTGGGAAGAAATGGTCCTTCCTCTTTTGGAGTGTCGATAATTATTCGTGGCTGATTTGCATCATTATTACCATTCATATAATGCTATTGTACACACATTAGCACTCATGAGTCAAGAGTGCCAATGGGGAATCAATTTGTAGTTTTATGTTTCTTTAGCTTTCCTTGAGATTTAAAATATAAATATTCAAGTTCCATACTTTTTCCAATTAAAAGTACGCCATCGAAGCAGACTTATTTCATTTTTTGCAGGGCATTTATTCTTTCTTCTACTGGTGGATGGGTATTAAAAAGATTTGCAAACCAACCAACTCCTCCTTTGACTTTGTCTTTAAAAGGGTTTGCTATGTATAAATGTGCTGTTGCCTTGTTTGCAACCTCGAGAGGTTCATGATCAGCAGATATTTTTTGCAAGGCTGATATAAGTCCCTGAGGCTGTCTGGTTATTGCTACAGCAGATGCGTCAGCAAAAAACTCACGCCTCCTTGAAATTGCAAGCTGAATTAATTGTGCAATGATTGGAGAAAGTATCGCAAATATTATTCCAAGTACCATAATAATCGCACCAGCATTTCCTTCTTTTTTGTTCCCTCTAGATCTGAAGCTTGATCTAAGCATAATATCACCAACTAATGCGATTGTACCGACAAGAACAGCAACAATAGACATCAACCGTATATCATAATTTTTAATATGAGAAAGCTCATGAGCAATAACTCCCTCCAACTCAGTTCTATCTAATTTGTCTAGAAGCCCACGGGTTGCAACAATTACTGCATGATCAGGATCTCTTCCAGTGGCAAATGCATTGGTCGCACTGTCTTCAATAACATAGAGTTTAGGTTTAGGTAATCCTGCCCCAATACTCAAGTTTTCAGCTACTGTATAAAAATCAAAGTCTCTAGTCCTATCTGCCGGTCTTGCATTTGAAATTTTGAGTACTATTTTGTCAGAATAATAATAACTAACAAAGCTAGTTATTCCTGAAAAAATAAGGGCAAAACCAGCAATACCTAAACCACCCGCATCGTATCCAAAATAATACGAAAATGCAGTTGTAATAAAATAAATTGATATTGATGCAAAAACAACAAAAAGCACAATAATAATAAAACTTTTGCGCTTATTTGAAGCTGCTACCTCATATATATTTTGCATAGTTAACTTAAATCAACTTTTGGTGTTTGAACATCCTCTTTACCTACTTTAGTTGCGTCTGCTTCACTTTCCATTATCAATCCTGGTTGCTCTTTAAACCCAAAGATGTTAGCTACTAAATTACTCGGAAACTGAGCTATCTTAACGTTATAGTCAGCTGTTAAGTCTATCAAAAGTCTTCTAGCATACATAACTTTGTCCGAAGTATCCCTAAGCTCATTCATAAGGTTTGTAACTACTTCGCTAGCTTTTAGTTCTGGATTATCTTCAACAGCAATGTTAAGTTGTGGTACTAATGAAGCTACTTGAGCTCCTGCGTCTGACATTTTTTGTAAATCCCCGGATTCTACAGCACTTGCTACAGCTTTTCTTGCTTCTGTAAGCTTGTCAAAAATATTACTTTCGTGTTTTAAGTATCCTTTTGCAGATGATTCTAAATTAGGAATAAGTTCTGATTGTCTTTTAAGTTGGTTGCCAATTTCTTGAACAGATGCTTTTATTCGTGCTTTTGTAGCCACAAAAAAATTGTAAGTAACTACAAAATATCCGATAACACCTAAAAGCAGAACTCCTAATACAATTAGTGCAATCATTTTATATCACCTCCTTTAATTTTATTTATTTCAAAATTCATATCCATTTTATTTTAGCAGCTTTTCGAATTCTTGATAAGATCTTGTATTGACGATATCTTTTGCTTCAGCCCATCCTCTTCTTGCAACCCAAACCCCGTACTGCATGTTCCCCATACTACTAATGTGATGGGTATCAGTACCTAAAGTTAGTTTCACGCCTGCTTGAATTGCTTCTTGAACTAAAAAGTCAGGTAAATCCAATCTGGCAGGATCACAATTTATTTCCAACCATTTGTTGTTTTTAAGTGCAAAATCAAAAATTTCTTCCCAATCAAGCTCAACGCCTTCCCTTTCACCTAAAATTCTCCCTGTCGGATGTGCGAATATTTTCGCCTTTGGATGCTCTAAAGATTTTATTACTCTCTTGGTCATTTCCCTTCTCGGTTTATCAAAGCTTGAATGAATAGACACTAAAGCAAAATCTAAATGTTCCAGCCCTTTGTCGTCAACAGGCAATCCACCACCAGAAAGCATGTCAATTTCAAGAGAATTGAACACTTTTTGCACACCATCACTTGGTGACTTTTTCACTTTTTTCACTATTGATTCATTTATTTGTTCTATTTTTTCTTTTTTCCTCTTAATCAAGTCATTTATTTCTTTGTTGTTATGTTTACTTTTGCTTGGATTATGTTCTGTAAAAGCAATATACTCATACCCAAGACCATTGGCTACTTTAATAACTTCCTCCATTGAAGATTGACCAAGATCATGACTAGTTTCAATATCAAAGTTAGAATGAATATGAAGATCTGCCTTGATATCTTTTAATTTAACTAAGTTTGGCAAACCAGGTATTTCACCTTTAGCTTCCCTCATTGATGCCTCAATTTCACCTGTGTCTTCTCTAAGCTCTGGAGGTATCCACACCATTCCCAATGCTTTGTAAAAATCTTCTTCAGAAGAGTATTTTTTTGTTTTTCCATCTATTTTTATCCCATATTCAGATAAACTCATTTTCTTTTTTAATGCATATTCCCGAAGCTTTACATTGTGATGTTTAGAACCAGTAAAGTGCTGCAAAAGTGATCCATATTCATCAGGCGACATAACCTTAAGATCTACTTGAATATTCCCAGGTAAAAGTATTGCTGCAGATTTTTCTCCTCTTTCTAAAGTTCTAATCTTTTTAGGAAATTGAATAAAATGTTCTATCACATTTTGTGGATTTTTTGCTGCTGCAGATAAATCAATATCTCCAATAGTAGAAACTTTCCGTCTTAAACTACCCAACGTATCCACCTTCTCAACATCTTTACTCTGTTTCATCCAATTTATAATTTCTTCTGCTCTAGTTTGAGCGTAGTTTATCCGTAATCGTTTTTCCCTGCCCTTAGCTTCTTTTAGACCTTTTTTAAGTGATTCCGTCAGCTCTTCCCCAAAACCTTCTAATTCAGAAACTATACCTGCATCCAAAGCCTTTTTGAGATCCTTTATCGGGTTTTCTTCAGAAATTTTAAGTTCTGTTGCTATCTGATATGCTCTTTTAGGTCCAATCCCGGGTATTTTAATTAGTTCAAATACAGACCTTGGTATTCCATTCAAAATTTCCTGAAAGTGCTTTGATTTACCTTTTTCAAATATTTCACCTATGTTCTCGGCTATGCTTTTCCCTATTCCTGATACCTCTTCTAGTCTACCTTCGTCCCAAAGATCTTTTGCTTCACTCGAGAGGTGTTCTATAGCGGTGGCAGCTCTTTCATAAGCAATTATTCTAAATCTGTTCTTTTTCTCATCCTTTATTTTTAAGGCTGCAGCAAGAGAGTTGAGAAGACTAGAAAGTTCAATATTATTAATATCTTTTTTCATTTTTGTTTAGTTAATTTATCTCTAAATATTTGTAGATACTGACTGATCAGTTTAATTATAACCTTATTGTGAAATATTTCTTCCTAAGATTAATTCCTCGCCTTCTTATAAGTAAAGTACAAACTATAACAATTCTCTTACAGCACTTTAATAATATTCGGTTGTAATAAAGTAGGTATCTTGAAATATTTCGATTGCGAATCCAATTTCGGAGGGCTTAATTATCAATTTCTCGTATAAAAGGAGAAAAACCATGAACGAGAATGAATCACTTTGGGCAGTTTTAGGAGCTTCCCAGCTTTTCTAGGTACTTCCTGGACAATTGCAGATTCCTGGTTACACGCCGCAATGTTTTTAGTATTAGCCATAACAACCCTCTTTGTATTACGTAGTTGTTTACCCACTATGCGAGGTAGTCGCTATTTTTTAAATGGAGTAGCTGTTCTCGGACTGTCTTACACTACAGCGAGAATAGCTGTTAATTCATGGACAAATCTCGCATATTGGTTAATAATTTTAGCGTTAGCATTTTTCATTATTTACAATTTGCGAGGGAATAACAAATAACGAGAACCGGGCTTGCTGCAGAATTAACACTGCCACAACTTCAGCAAGCCCTTTATTTTATTAAAGATATTGTCCCTGTTTCAATAATAAGGTATAATTCTTATGCTCAAATATATTTGAGATATCACTTTTACATTTGGATTTATTAAACTTTGGGGTAGTAGCTCAGTTGGCTAGAGTGTTCGCCTGTCACGCGAAAGGTCGCGGGTTCGAGTCCCGTCTACCCCGCCCCAACTTTTAGCTTCAAATAACTATATCAATTTGATCAAAACTTAACGGGATTATAGCTTCTCACACCGTTTTTTGCCGGTTTTTGCTTTAGGGGATATAATTGTATTAAGTGAATACAGAGAATTCAGAACAATCAATCAAAAGAGATTATTCTTCACTTAGTGAAGAGGAAAAGATAAGAGCAATATTGGGGGCAGTTATAGAACCAGTATCAAAACAATTTGCTCTAGATCTGAGTGGTATAGATTACGACAGGTTAAATACTGAGATGAAAGAAAGAATTAATAATTTATTTGATGATGATGAGGTTAAAAAAGAAATTGTGGATGGTGACTGCAAATATATTCTAAATGAGCTAGGAAGAGAAAGACTTGCCGGAAACATCGATATGAGATCTGTTCATAGTATTATTGCCGATAAATTATGGGGGGATCTTTTTCCTGATGATAACTTAGATTAAAATAAGTTTAAGAAATTTCTTCTAAACTCTTCCAATTTAGCTCTCTCAACGATTCTATAATTTCGTACTCTTTAGTGAGAGAAACTATAATTGAATATATACCACATTTAACAGAAAGTATAGAAAATTTTAAACTTTAATATTAGTAGGATAGTTATATTTGTTTTTTAGGATAAAACCGTATCTAAGATTTTACTCTTCCATTTCCATAAAACTTTGCAAATCATGTATTCCTATTCCCTTATAATTTGGGTTATTTTTATACTCTTTGTCTAATTTCATAATTTCAGTAAAAAACTCACTTTTACCCTTTCTATAAAAAGAAACATTTTCTTCTTCTACTTCAGCGGTTTCCTGACCAACAACGACATCAACATCTAAATTATTTTTCGTTAAATAATCAAATTCACCTTTAACTAAATTTATCGATCCATTTTCACCTTCTGCAAAATCACGATAATCCATAATGAACACAAATGTATCTGGACGTTTGTTTAAAATATCAAATAAATGATAACCCAAATTTTTTCTGCTCTCATTATAAGTCACCTGCGGAATTACTTCACTGTTATCAAACCAAAAAGGGACAGCAAAGCCAATTTGCAACCCCCTTTCCTGTTTATTATTTTCTATTATTTGATCAACTAAAGTAAGATATTCAATCGAATAAACCTGTTTTTTACTTTCAAAGGTATTTAAATTGTAAAATTCGATATCAAATAAAATTCCATCAATATTTGAATCTTCCGAATTTTTATTAAACTCATTCACATAATCTATAAGCAGTTCTGGAATATACCAATGGGACGACCTTCCCCATTCTTGATGTCCAGCTAGCGCAATAACTGAAATTTTATTCTTTTCAGCTTCATTTATAAAATATTTGAAATTAGATTCAAATCTGCCTTTTAATTGGTTTCTTTTCTCTTCCTCCAACTCATGAACATCAACATATTCATCAATACTTACATACAATATTGTTATCCCCTCCTGCTTAGCAAAAGAAATATATTCCTTGATTTCTTCATGAGTCAAAGACGATGGTGAACTCCATATAAAAGAACTCAAATTCCCTTCAAGTCTATTTATTATTTTTTGATTACTTCGTGAACCTATATTATTCAAATTTTCATTTAAGAAAATAACTGCAAATAAAGCAATCAATAAAAATGATAACTTTTTTAAATCCATCTTACCTTTAGAATTAAGTTCCAAAGTTATTCATAGTTACTTCCACAACCTCTTCAATTGATTGCTTATAGACTTTTATATAATAAACTTCTCCATGATCTACGATTAATGGAAGATCTTTGGATAAAACTTCGTTGGCATAACCAAGTTCCTTTTCATTAAAGGAAATCTTTTCCTCCTTTAAGTATTCAGTAAGAGCTTTCATCGATACTCTATTATTCTCATCCCCTGGCTCAACTTCAATTACATAGTATTCTTTATTTGTTTGTTTTATTCCTTGGTTTGTATTTTCGATTTGTGTTGATACTCCCGCCACACTAGGGCTATTTTTCCTATCCACATAAACAGGTGTTAGCAATTCTTTACCCTCAATAATATCCCTGGATGTACTGTACACTTTAGCAGATGCAACCTGGACAAGTTCAACCGGTTCATAATCTCTTCCTAAAATTAACCTTTGGGCGAAATTAACATTAAAAATTAAAATTAATGATATAACTGAAACTATTACAGAGTGATTTTTAATTGTATTTAAGGCATATCGAGGGTTTGAAATTCTTACCTTATTTGGATTATGTTTAAACCTAATTTTTCCAATATTCCCAGTTTTAAGCACCGTATTCATGTATCTAAAAGCACCAAACCATACTAAGACAAGAACCTGAAAAAGAGCGTAGAAGGGAAACAATATCATCCATTTATTTCTAACTTTCCAGTTGGCTAGATAAGTAACTATTACATATAAAGCAAGAATAAAAGGTAAGAGATGTATATGACTTACCATTTGAATCAGCTTAAATGGCAAAAGAAAGTAAATAATGAAAGAAAAGTAAATAAAGTGAAAAGGATGTTTTAAGTTGTGGTCCATATTTACAATAGAATGCCTAAACATACCACACATCCATGAGAATCTCTGCTTAGCCCACTTTTTAAATGTCGGCGGAATATCTGTGTAAAAAACCATTGGAATATGCCCAACTTTGTACCCCATCATGTCAGCCAATTTTCCTATTTCTACATCGCCCCCATTAAAGAATAATGAGTGATTTATCATTATCGACTCCATAACACTTCTTTTTGCTACCATTCCAGCTCCGCTTGTCAGCCATGGATAAATAAGCCTTGCCTGCATAGCAATGTCATATTCAATTCCCTGCAAATGCTCCATAATTGTCTCTCTTTGTGTTGGAAGTACCTTTACAGAAGCAATATCAAAATTTCTCTCTTCCATTGCACCACAAAGTACTCTTAAATCTCCATCTACAAAAGTATCAGCATCAATAAAGATTACATATTTTTCCCTCAGCCCGGAAATTGTGTCTTTAAGAACAGCATCATGAGCAAGAAGAGTTTTATTATAGATTGCCCAAGGGTTTTTAGACTTAGTTCCTACATTTGAATAATTAATTCGAAACCCGTAATTTTTAGCTATTTCTTTTAAAGATTTATAAAATTCTTTGCTTTCATTAGTTGTTGTACACAATACAACATTCTCACTGTACTTTTTCAAAAAATCCAAATTGCTTAAGTATTTTGTGTCATTAAATATAGGAACTAGTAAAGCAAAATCTGAAGATCGCACTTTTACAGCATCAAGGTCAAGAGGCTTAATAAAATTAGCTCTAACAGTCGCAAAATCAAATATGGTTAGTAATGGTAATAACATAATTCGTGGGTACAACAGAATTTAGAACCTAACTCAGTGATATGGGGTAATTATTGGGTAAGAATGATGTAATAAATTGAAGTAGTGCTTGGTATTATATATAGTGAAGTTCTAAACTCATCCCATTTATTCCGCCCCGTTACCCTCAACGGGACGACCTTGGAACTTTTTTTACTCTATAACAAAATGACTTTACAAAAAAATTATCTGTTATTAAATAACTCAATTTCTGCAGATCTAATCACATACGACCAGTTTCGTTCATAAGCAGCGATAGGTCCAGTACTATCGTAAGTTATTTGCATTAAAGTATCTTGATTGTCACCATTTTTACTGGTTACCGAACATGGAACAAGAACTTCATCTAGAGCACCATCACTCATTATTAAGAAAGGAGTTCCACTTGCCAAATCGAATCCTGTGTTTAACTTCAATTTCCTTTTACGCACCCCCACAATTACAGGAGTATTTTCATTATTTCTTCTAGCAACTTCGGCGGTGATTCTATAAAAACTTTGCAAGTCTCCAACTGTAGGATATCTTCTAGTTAATGATACCCATTGGCCTTCAGAAAACCATTCAATTAGATAATTTGGATTAGATTGCAACAAAGCCATAGTGGTTTGAGTCATCCTTCGTCCTTTTTCTACAAATTCTTCTTGCACCTTACCTTCATCATATTCAATATTAAAATGACCATATATGCTTGCTATCAGAGTTTTTTTTGTCTCTTGCGGCAATAAAGGATGTGGTATCAAAGTAAGTTGACCGTCTCTAGATATTTTTAAATCTACTGGTAATACATTGTGTCCTTCACCGATAGATAGGTTGAATAATTTAACAGTTTCTGGTTCCTCTTTTGATATAACCCAATCAAATCTTGCTAACTCAACTTTACCCTGACTTACTAGACTCATAGAATGCATTGAGTAGGGACTAGAAATATATTTACTTTCCAAATACAAGAAATCGGAGCACCTCTTGTCAATTCCTTGGATATGGTAATTGAAATTGCCTGGTAATTTCCTTTTACCATCTATCGGAATATAAAGTTTCGAATGATCTCTTAAACTTAACTCAGTTACTAATATGTCCAAAAAGTGTCTGGCAATTCTTTCTCCTTCATTTTTGTACTCATCGACTATAATCTTGTTTAAGGTCTGAACATTATCACTAAACGGATGTTCTATAGGATCATCACTGAGAAAATCACCATTTTCATTTGACATAACTTATTATAAGATAAAACACATTAATAATCTAATATTATGGGTTTTTAATAAGATGCTGTAAGTTGGAAGGTGATAGTAGTTGCGATTAAGTATAAAAGTTAGTTCTAAACTCATCCCATTTATTCCTCTATCATTTGATATAATTCAGGTAATGGAAAAGTTAGAAACGTTTGATTTTGGAAAAGGTCCTGAACTTGTTGTTTTTGAAGAAGCAATGAAAGTAACTAATGGTGTCGAATGTGATGTTTATAGTGTGAAAGACAATGTCGATAAGGATTTAGGAATTATAAGAGTTGATTTAGGCAAAAGTACACCACACCAAAAAGTTATTAACGGGGAAAAAACTATCGAGGGGCATATATCCGGTGATGGTTTTTTAATTATAAAAAAAGTCAACGGGAGTGAGGAAATTTACCCAACAACAGAAGGAGTAAATCAGCAGTTTGAGCTTGTTGTTGAAATAGGAGAAACCATGCAATGGATAGCTGGCGAAAATTCTTCACTTGAACTATTTGAGATATGTATACCCCCATATGAAGATGGTAGATTTGAAGACTTGTAAAATACTCCTGTCTTTCAATATCTGATCATTTATATATTTAATTTATAAAAATCAACGAGTTTTTCTTTTGAAATTTTACCTCTATATTCGGGAAAATTGTTTAAATCTGCCAGAGAAATCTTGCCCACTAACAACCTCAACTTCTCATCATCACTTAGGCTTTTTATTTTTTGTTGATGATAAAAATACATACTTGGTTTCATAATATCCCCAGGCTTTGATGTGTCAATAAATCCAAATTTATGGCGGATAGCTCTTTGCCAAGCTAGTTCTTCATTGAACCCAATATCAACTAAATAGTTAAACATTTCCCTAAAAGAAAACTTCACACCTACCTCTGTTACCGCATATTCTGCTGCGTGCTGGAAAAGAGATGCTTCACCGAACTTTCCCGTATAGTCTTGAAAATAGGTGGCTAATCCTTCCTCAGTAGGAAGATACTCATTGCTTTTTTCTATATTGTTATGTGCTCCATTTTCAAACCTTATTATATGCAATAGCTCGTGCCTTACCTCACCATCAACAGAAAAATAAGTAAGTTCTGCATATTTACTAACATGAATTAACTTGTCCGCGTATTTAGGTCTAAAGAAAAACCCATGTTCATCGATTAGTTTTACATTGTATTTTAGATCTAGTTGCTTAAAAGCATTTTCAAATTGAGATTTGATTTCCACCCAGGTTGCTTTAGTAGGTAAGACAGGCTTTGATTCCAAAATTGATTTGGAGTATTTTAACAATTCCTCCTCTAGTCTAGTGTCAAACACTTTAGAGGCTGCGTTTATTATTTGGCTGTTATTTTGATTTAAAATTGCCTCAACAAGATTGCTATATTTACTTTCCTCAAAGTAATTCTTACAAATGTCTTTATTTTTGTTCCACAGGTAATCGAAAACAGGATTATAAGTTTTTGATTTAAAAAACTTTACCTTTTCTTCATTAATATTTATAGGTGTAAGAACATTAAGTAAATTCATTTTATTTGAAGTATAACACTTGGAATTATGGATAAATGCAAATATTGACAAACTTTAGCAAAAAGTGCGATCATGAGATATGAGGAATAAACTGCCTGTAGCATTAATATTATTAGTGATACTTTTTAGCATAATTCTTGTTTATATCGTTAAAAATAATCCAGAGGGACTGCCTCTAAGCAATAATTCAAAAGCCACATTGGATAGGCAAACTGTGAAAGTCAGCACTCAAGCTTCAGCGGATTCAAGCATAGAACAGGCATACGAAATTTCTTACACTCCAAGTTCCAATCGCACAGCACATACTGTCCTTTCTGAACCGGCAACAAGGCTTTTAATATCTGATGAATCGTTTGAACTAACAATTGGATTTCCTGTAGACGGTGGTGCAACTCCACTTGAATTTGTACCTGATTCACAACAAATTGAAAGTTCTAATCTTGGAACTCTGCATAGAATCACGATGGAAGAAGGATATATCTATACAAGCAATATTCCAAGCCCATGTAGCGAAAGTTCAGATGACTATCCTGTCTGCTTGATGAATCTTATTGAGTTGGATGATTCAGAAAGCATAGATCCTCATTCTATAACAGCTTATTGCACGACAACTTCACCAGAAAATGTAGCTAAATGTGACAATGTTATCTCTTCTCTGGAAGTCAAACAAATTTAAATTCGACCCTCAACCTTTATCGCATAATCCTATATTTTATCTTAGTGAAGTGTGTGAAAATTTCTAGATATAAAACTTAGCCTCAATTGAACACATTTATTGTTCAATATTTCAGTATTGTGAATACCATGAAAACAGACTTACTTGTGCTGTGTCCGATATAGTTTTTTGAAAAACTTATCTTTTTAACCTACAAGAAAAATTATTGTTTATTTTTATAAGTAGTGTTTAAAAGATTTTTATTTTACCTATTGACAAAAAAATTATAGTGATATAAATTTGCGACAACTGCTTATCTGCTCCACATTACCTGACCCAATAAAAATATTTAAATGCCAGATTTAAAAGAGACATTAAAAAGAATAAAACTAAATGAATCAACAGTAAGTATGATCATTGGAGTTATTGTAATTCTTGTAGTCGGAGTACTTGTATCACGGTATTTTGCAGGTCTAGACACAGGAACGACGCTTCCTCCCACAAACATAGAAGAACAAAGCCAACAAAAAACAAGAATCGTTGAAGAAGGAGAAACCTTATGGGAAATTGCAGAAGATGAATTCGGATCAGGATATAACTGGGTTGACATTGCTGAAGAAAATAATCTTACAAGCCCTGGTGACATTGCAGCAGGACAAGAGTTAATCATACCTAGTGTTGAACCAAAATTAGCCACAGTTGAAAATATGGATCAAGAGCCTACTATTGCACCAACTGAAGAGCCAACAACTACTCCTACAATAGAACCTCAAGCGACTGATGCACCTGTAGAAACAGCAACCCCAATGCCGGTAGAAGATAAACTCGCTGGAGGCTCAACCACAGGAAACGTAGAAGGTTTAGCTCACACTTCATCTGGAGAATATACGGTTGTGCGAGGAGACAATTTATGGAAAATTGCTGAGAGTGTATACGGTGATGGTAATAGATGGACAGATATCGCAGAGGAGAATAACTTGGCAAACCCACAAACTATTCACGCAGGAAACATCTTAGTGTTACCTGAATAATGAAAAAGCTTCATAGGAATACAATTATTCTGTATAATTAGATAACTTAAAACTCTATATTTTTCTATCTTGCGGTGGTAGTTCAGTGGTAGAATGTCTCCTTCCCAAGGAGAAGGTCGAGGGTTCGAATCCCTTCCACCGCTCCTAAGAGAATATTATGCAAGCAAAACTAATTAAAGTCGTAGAAGAATCTTTCAAAACAAAAACATTCATTTTTGAACCAGAAAAAAAAGTCACATTCCTTCCCGGTCAATACTTTTATTTTACTCTACCTGAGCTGATTGCCGAGGATCCACGCGGACAAACTAGACATTTTACTTTATCTAACTCACCAACCGAAGGGTCCTACATACAGTTCACTACAAGAATTAGTGAATCAGGATACAAACAAACATTAGATAAATATAAAATTGGGCAACTAGTGGAAACTACCGGACCAAACGGAACATTTATTTTGGATGAAAAAGAGGTAGACACTCATCTTTTCTTGGCAGGTGGAATTGGAATAACTCCATTTCGATCATTCATTAAATATGGATTAGACAAAAAACTCCATAAATACTATCACCTTATTTATTCAGACAGCAACATTGATAACATGGCTTTTTATGATGAACTTAAAGACCTCTCAACTGCTAAAAATTTTGACTTCGACATCACACTTACTAAACCCGATAATATTTGGAGGGGTAATACGGGTAGAATATCAAAGGAACTGATAGTAATACTCACTAGAGATAAAACTGATATTAAAAACTGTGTTACTTGGTTATGTGGTCCACCTGCGTTTGTGAATGCAATGGAAGATATTTCAATGGATTTAGGTATAAAAGACATCAGA
The DNA here is from genome assembly GCA_964427735.1 of uncultured Gammaproteobacteria bacterium. Taxonomy (GTDB): domain Bacteria; phylum Patescibacteriota; class Microgenomatia; order UBA8517; family UBA8517; genus CAYRUS01. The sequence goes on from CAYRUS010000001.1 coordinate 122,371, forward strand.
GTAGAAAAGTTTACTGGATATTAGACATTTATTCTGCTGGTGATATAATTTAGCCTATTAATAGTTACCAGTTAGGCTTAACCATAAATTGCCTACGTAGCTCAGTTGGTAGAGCAACGGTATCGTAAACCGTGGGTCGTCAGTTCGAATCTGACCGTAGGCTCAAAGTATAAATAATATGAGTTTTTGATAATAAATAAAGTATGCCAAGATACTCAAGAAGAGCGACAGTGGAAGAGAAGAGAAACAGAAGAAGTGCATTTTTATATATACTTCTTAGCATATTAGCTGTTTTAGTCTTATTTTTCTTTGGAATTACAGCAATTGCGAAATTTGCAGGCTTTATATCCGATTTAAAACAAAGTAGCGAACCAATAGGTGCAGAAGACACAACACCTCCTGCTCCCCCGCGATTTACAAATATACCCGAATATACCAATGAATCAGAAATAAGCATAGAGGGGAATGCAGAACCAGGATCTACATTAGTGCTTGAGGTTAATAATCAAAAAAAGGAGCAACTAGTAGGAAACGATGGTAGGTTTTCCTTAACTGCAGAACTAACTGGTGGAGAGAATACACTAAATGCCAAAGCAATTGACAACGCAGGAAACGAAAGCCAATCGACTGAAACTTTTAGAATAGTTGTTGACAAAAACCCACCTGATTTAACAATTACCTCACCACAGGACAAAAGCAGTTATTACGGATCAAGAGAAAGGCAGCTAGTAATCGAAGGAGAAACAGAAGGTGACGCAAATATAACTATAAATGACAGAATTGTAGTTGTAAATTCAGAAGGTCATTTTACATACGCAATTTCTTTACAAGAAGGAGAAAATATTTTTACTGTTATTGCCAAAGATAAAGCAGGAAATGAAACAAAACAAGAATTTACTGTGAATTTTTATCCTTAATACCAAATCCTAGTACTATTGCTAAAATACCCATTACAAAAGCATAAAACATAGAATTAACAAAAAAGCTATGAACAAAGACAGATAGCAAAATTGATTTTACGCTTAAATCTCTTTTTGAAGTTTTAGTCCACACAAAATACATAAAAGATAAAAATATGATTAATCCAATTACACCGGTCGTAGCCAAAATTAATAATAAACTTGAATCAGCGCCATAGCAGGCATGAGAATCTGGGCTAGTTAAGCTACTTAACTCTCGAACAGTACAAATATTATTGTAACCAACTCCAAAAAGCGGTGAACTTTTCCATATCTGAAGTGTCTCTGTATAATTTTCTAGTCTTGCATAAATACTAAATTCTCTTTCAAGTTTTACTCCTTCCCCACCTCTTCTAGGTAATAAAATAACAACTAAAGGTAAAAAAAGTAAAACAAGAAGATACTTGCGATATTTTTTAGTATTGAACAAAAAGTAAATAATTCCAACTAAAAATGCTACATAGCTTGCTCTTGAGTAGGTAAAAAGCAAAGTGATAAAAAGAAATAACGAAATAAAAGCATATTGTTTGCTGCCAATTTCCAAAAATTTTCTTATCCCTAAAAAAACACCCACAACCAGAATTATCCCCATAAACCCAGGATCAAAAAAGCTTCCAGTAAGTCGATACAAGTGATCATCCCAACCTAGATTTTTAAGTATTGTTAAATCCGGAATAAATATATATTGATACCAGCCAATAGTTGCAGCAATCACAATAGATAAAAGCAAATAATCAAAAGTTTGTTCCTTATTTTTATCTGAATTAACTCCAGTAATAAGTACAAAAAACGAAAAGTAAGCAAATAGCCTAATTAAATAAAGAATCCCAATAAAACTAATTTCTATGCCTGAATTAAAGTAATTTATTAAATTTATTAAAAATGAAAACAAAGCATAACCAATAAAGAAATAAAAAATTTTAAACTTGTTGAAGCTTTGTCTGAAATTTACATAAAAAATACATAAAAATACAATTAGATCACTAATTAATATTGACCTAAAATTAGGAAAGTTTAGCTTTGCAATTTGTCCCAAGGGCAAAAAAGAGAGGAATAATAAAACAAGTATAGAAGCTATCTGTTGTTTTTTTGTATCAACCATAATTTACTCCAAGATAGATATGAGTGAAAACTCATCATCATTGCCGCTACAAAACCTACTAACCCATCTAAGATAGTTAGTCTAAATGTTAAGTTATAAATAAGCTTACTGGGAGGATAAATTAATATTTTTAGTAGACTAGATTTTTTCCCTTCTTCTTTATTGGCTAGTGCATGAAGGGAAGAAAAATAATTAATACTATCTAAAAACCCACTCAAGGAGCTGTGAGGATAGTGAATAAGTTCTCCTTTTAGTTTTCCTATCCTTCCTGTAACTCTCCATATCTCGTGTACTCTTCTAACCCATTTCCCTTGTGTTCTAAGAGCCAGACGAAGAATTTTTTTCTTACCAAACTCCCCATATCTCATTTCTTTACCAAACAAAACATCTTTACGAGTCACAAAAAACCCTTCCTTTTGTGTAAATGGGTCGCTAGTTTTTTGTATAATTTCTTTTTTTAAACTATCGGAAACCACTTCATCTGCATCCACAAATAATACCCATTTACCTTTTGCTTTTTCCAAACCATAGTTTCTTTGCGAAGCAAAATCATCTGCTAAACTACGCTTATAAATCTTTGCTCCGTATTTTTTTGCAATCAAAACTGTATTATCTGCAGAGTTATCATCTACAATAATTATCTCGTCAGCAAATTTAACACTCTCGAGTGTATCTGAAATGCTTTTTTCTTCGTCTTTCGTGAGAATAACAACTGTTAAATTCATAATATAAAATTAAGAATATTTAAATAATTTTCTAACAAAATAAACACTTACCGGTATAGAAAATATAACAGCCAATGTAGTTGCATACGCTGCTCCAATAATCCCATATTCAGAAACCAAAGGAATTATAATTAAACTCATTGCAACAAGTTGAATGATATTAATTTTCACTAATATATCTTGTCGTTCGATTGATAGAAACAAGCTATTTGGGATTGCACTAATTGCACTTACTATACCAAATATAGATAGTACCTTCAGAACTCCTGTTGCTTCGAGCCACTGATTCCCCAAAAGGATTAAAATTAATTGCTCGGGGAAAAGATACATTATCAATCCTGCAGGAATTATTATCAGTATTAGTACTAGAGATAGTTTTAAAAAGTAATTTTTTAGTTTTTCTTTATCATCTTTTATCTTTGAAAAGATTGGAAATGCTACTTTCCCTGCTATTTCCATAATCTCTATTAAGATCAGTGTTGATATCTTGTATGCATTCTGATACAAACCTAGTGCATTGGCAGAAAGTAATCTACCTACAACCATATCGTCACCTTGTTTTATAAGATAATGCACTATTCCTGCAGCAGTAATCCACTTTCCTACTTTAGTTATTTCTTTTGCTTGGTTTAAATCAAAAGCTATTGTTGGATTTGGTCTCACAAACAGATGAGAAATAATCACTTCAAAGAAAACACCAAAAATAATAGCCAAAATGAGTGCATCAGCAGTTCTCAAGATTGCGGTGAGTATTACAGCCAAAGCAGATTCTACAAAAAAAGTTACCAAGTAAAATGTAAATTCTTTATTGAATTCTAAATTTTTTCTAAACCTTATTATTGAAGGATTTATAAAACCTCGAAGTATTGGCACTAAGCTTATTAACATTAACAATCTTTGAGTTTCACTTGAGTTAAAAAAGGAAGCTATAAATGGCGAACTTATATATAAGATAAAACCTATTAAAAAACCTCTAATAATCGAAATTACCCAAGCAGTATTAAGATACTTTTGTAAGCTTTCCTTTGTTTGGATTAGAAAAACGTTCACACCTGTCTCTGTAAAAACTTCTAAAAGTGCTAAAACCAAGGTAGCTATGGCAAATATACCAAATTGATGAGGGGTTAGAAGTCTAGCTAGAATAGCCACTTTTAAATAGCCCACTAGCCTTTGGGACAGTCGCAATAATGATATCCATTTAATTCCTGAAAAAATTTCTTGCCTTACCTTCATTATTTGTTTAATTATATACAAATATCCTTATAACTGCTCTATTTAGCTTTGATCCCTACTAAGAAGCCAGTCATTACAGCAATATCACTCAGAATTTGTAGTACCGGTCCCCAAACTCCTGCGGCAGTACTTTTATGTATTATGTAAACTTTCCAAAATGCCCAAAAAATATAAGTTAAAATAATAAACACTCCGATAGGGGGTAGAGCAAAAATTAAATAGAAAAATAGTAAATATCTCAAAAAAATGCTAAGTACTTTTATGTTATGTGACGATAAACCTTTACTTTTGTTATAAAACAACCTTGTTTCGGCATCCCCTTTTGCATATGAGTACATTTTATATACAAATTCATTTATCTTGTGGGGCATTTTCCAGATAACTACAGCATCTTTTACCCGAGTAATATTTTTGTTCATTTGTGTAAGTTTATAGACAAACATAGTGTCTTCTGCTGTATCAGAAAGATCTTCTGGGAATCCTCCCACCTCAGCCCAAATTTTACTTTTGAAGGCAATTGAGCGAGCAGATGGCAAATATTTAGCATTAAATTTTAAAGCTGGAACACCAAGAAAAACACTGCATGCTTTTTGAAAGGAGGTTTCAACCAACATCTCATAAAATCCTGCCACTACCTCTGTGTTTTTGTTTGCAAAAGGTAGGGTAATTTTTTCCAACCAATCTATTTTTGGAACGCAACCTGCATCTGTAACTGCAATTATTTCATTTTGTGCATTTTTTATGGCAATATTTCTTCCTTCTGCTCTGGAGCTTTTTTGTACTATTAGTTTTATTAATTTGTTTTTTAATTGGAATTCTTTAACTATTTTAGCTGTATCGTCTGAAGATTCAGAATCGACAATGATAATCTCATCTGGTTTTTTTGATTGATTAAGAAGTGAGTTTAACAATAACGCTATGCTATTTTCTTCATTATATACAGTAGTACATACTGAGGATTTCATAAACTGCTAATTGTATCAAATAAATCAGTAGAAGGAGTTATGTTACTTATAAATACTTGTGCTTTAAAACTACATGGACACTCAAGTTCAATACCTGTATTACCTTCTTTTAATTTTCCGCCTTTTTCATGAAAGATATTTATAACTCTAAATTTACCATCTTCGTATTTAAGATTCCCATGAATGCCTCCTATTGGACTGTCTGCCGAAATTGCTGACACTTCATATTCTTCATCAAGAGCGAATTTATAAGTCCAATTTCTCTTAGAAAACTCTTTCTGATAATAGGAAGTAAGAGATTTAATGACACCTGTAACTTCTTGATTTGTGTTATAAACACTCTCTGTTTCATAAGCTATACCATCCAGCATTATTTCTCCTGATCTAGTCTCTTCTGATAACTTGAGATTGGAGTAATAGACTTTGTTTATACCTGTTATATTTACATCATTTAAAGCTTCCCATTCAAATTTTTTGGGGAGATCAGGAATATCGTCAAGATAAAACTTGTCATTTACTGGATTATTTTTTGCTTCACCTGGCTCAAACAACTGGATGTTATTCTCATTTTTGTTTGTGCTTATATTTGTTTTTTCAATTATATGCTTCGCAGGATAATATGATATGAATAAAACTAATGGGAATAGAAAGAATACGCCAATTACAGATACTAATTTTTTGGGACTAGATAAAAAAGATTTCATTGTTGAACGTACGTCTGATTTACTTGACTCATTGGGAGTGCTATTAGCCTCTTCTTTAATAAAATTTTGTTCATTTATTTCCATCTGTCCTTATTATGACCACAAATCTAAATATTCCACAACTAAATTTTGCCAAGTTTGTTTTTTTAACCAATATTTAGCTTCTGCTGGTGTTTGATTTGGATTTCCTTGATTTTGGTATATCAAATCAGAAATTTCGTTTGATGAATTTGTAATTTTAATCCAATTCTTAAATGGGGACATTTTTAAATAATCTTTTCTTAATGAGTTATCAAAAGCTGAAATAACCTGACAACCATTAGCAAGTGCCTCCAAAATAGTTAAGTAGCCTGATACGTAGCAAATTTTTGATTTACTCAGAAATGGTTGTGGGTCAGTAAAACCGTGAACTTGTCCGTACATTTCACAAGTTTTTCTAAGCGGTCCATCACCTACAAAATCAGCTTTTATTTTTTTGTTTTGCTCTAGTGCAGCGAGTAATATAGGAAGACCTGTATCTTTATTTAGTCTGCCAACATAAACAAGGCCTTCTTTTTTTGATTCTTTCTTTTTTGGTATATCTACTGCTCCGAAAATAATTTTGTCGCCGTGAACGTCATAGTATTTTTCTATAAATTTACCTACCAAAATTGTTTTGTGAGCCAGTTTGTTCGAGATCTTTTTTAGTATGATGTTTTTAAGTGGTATTGGATATTCCCCCTCCCACCCGTGCATGGTTAAATAGATTTTCAATTTAGGTTTTATTAATTTTATTGGGAATAGCCATATCATTACATCATGAACGTGTATAATGTTACTTTTTTTGAGTAAAGTGATGTTTTTGATCATCCAGTACCAGATTTGAAGAAGTCCGATTATTTTTTTTGAAGGAAATTCAAATCTAATAATTTTTATCCCATTTAATGTTTCTGTGGCTTTTAAGTTTTTGTTATATTTGTGTGTAATCACAGTAATTTCATGTCCTTGCAAAAGTAATTCTCCAGCAATCTTTTCAACATGTTTCTCAACCCCTCCGATAGAGGGATTATATCTTCTTGTTATGAATAAAATCTTCATTTTTTGACTGCAGTTACTACAATATCTGATGCACCGAAAATAGGTATTGTAAGATTGTCAACTAAGGTAATTAAATTAACGAATGGTCCTTTCACAAATTTAACTAAAAATCCAAAAACAGGAATAACAAACAAAGAGTTTCTAATTACCCCTTCCCTTTCTACAATATTTGTAATTTTAAAGCCCTCTTCTAAAAAAAGCTTTGATATTATTCTCTTATCATACCTTCTTAAATGGCCTACCTTTTTATCAAAATTTGCAGTCAATCCTAATTTAACAAGCGGAGCATTTTTACTAGGAGTAGTTAAAAATAAAATACCATCTTCATTTAAAAGTGAATGAAAAATTTTTATTAATGCTCTGTCATCTTCTACATGCTCAATTACTTCAGAGCATATTATTAAATCAAATTCATTTTTTTTAGAAATAAATTTTTCTAAAGTAAAAAAAGTTATATTCTTCAATTGAATATTTTTAAGATTATTTTCCACTGCATTAATAGCACTAGGTGATATATCTACCCCAGTAACTTTGTGACCAAAACTTGAAGAATAAAATGACAAAGTACCTACCCCACATCCATAATCCAATATTCTTAATTTATTTTTTCTTTCTAATAATTTTGATAGGTCTTTAGTCAATAATTTATAAGTAAAATTATTCTCATCTATAATTTTTTCCTGAACTTTGGTCTTTTTATGAAATTTGTTATAAAAATTAATAGAATTCATACAAAATAAGTGCTTGACAAGTTGTAGATAAATAATTGTATAGTAAATTAAGTGTATAAAAAGTTTACCACTACATTTATTTTTATTATATTTAATTTTATTATCCTCACATCGACTCCTAAAAAAACTTTTGCATCAACTAATCTACATTTTTCTCCAGCAGGTTTTAGTCTTCCATACCTCCTAGCTAGTCACAGTTCTGTTGTAGCAAAAAATAACCTGTACGTTGTTAACGGTTCTGCACAAACAGCAAACACACACTCGGAAGTGCAGAGATTTAATTTTTCTACCAATACCTGGATTAATACTAGTTCCTTAAACCCACCTTTAATTTGGCATACAAGTGCTACCAATGGTCAAACTTTGTATAATTTAGGAGGATATATTGATGGAATTAGTGGTGTTTTTTCTCCAGTTTATACTATTACAAAAGCTGATCTCAATACCACAAACTCATTAGATTGGGAAATGATAGGAACCCTACCACCTAACGCGGGGCCTGTATTGGGTAAGGCTTTTATTGTAAATAATAGGCTCTACTATGCAGGTGGATCTGATTCGATTAGTTCTAATTATTCAAGCAATGTGTACTTTACTGAAATAAATGATGATGGAAATTTAGGAAACTGGAAAGAGACTATTCCGTTACCATTTCCTTTACAAGGTTTTGGACTAGTTGTTTATGGGAATAGATTGTTCGTACTCGGTGGAAGGTCAAAAATAAATTCTAATACCGTATACCTAACCTATGTATATACAACCACTGTAAATAGCGATGGCACGCTCAATCCATGGAAATTTATTAATTACCTACCAGAATCAGCATATAGAAGTGGAGTAACTATATCAGGTAATAAGATTTTTGTGGTTGGTGGAATAAATAATCAAGGACACCAAGATAATGTTTTTTACGCAACTATAGACTCAAACGGCAACCTATCTGAATGGGAAACATCAGACCCACTACCTCACGCAGTTTGCTGTGGAACACTGGAAAATTACCAAGGATATCTTTATCTTTTAGGTGGAGAAGGTCCAAATCCGGGAAATTACCTAGATACCGTTTACAGTGCAAAAATCTCGGATTTTTCAGATGGTGTTAACTTGAATGTTCCCCTGTTGTTACAAACAGACTCTAGATGGGCTAATGAAGTTTATGATTCAGCATATAATTGGGCAACTAATGGAATCGGGATAAGAGAATACGGATGTGCTACTACCTCAAGTGCAATGATACTTAGCTACTATGGTCATAATGTGAATCCTAGCCAACTTAATTCTTACCTTATAAATAATTCCGGTTATACCCGTATGGGATATCTGATTTGGTCAGGGGTAACACGATATGCAAAAAACCACGATACTGATAATACAAGCAAATTAGAATATCGCAGAGCACCTTTTAATACCCAAGTACTTAAGGATCGATTAAATGCAAGTGAGCCTGTTATTATAAAATTTAAAGGGCATTTTCTTGTAGTTAAAGGATACTCTGGCAACAACTTTTTTGTTAATGATCCAAATGGACTAACAAACACACTTGACCAAGCAATAGCCTTATACGGTAATCCAGTGGCAATGGATATCTTCATACCTTCAGAGACAGATCTTTCTTATATTTATTTATCTGTAAATGAAGATGTCGACATTACTGTAAAAGATCAAAATGGAAATCAAATTGATGGCTATACATATACTGAATCACCAATTCAAGATTTCCTAGGAACATCACAAACAAACGCAAAATCAATGAAAATATTTCAATATCCCAAACCTGAATTTGGTAATTATGAAGTTATTCTGTCAAATCCCGACAACCAAGCATCTGAATTCACACTTGACTACTACTTGTTTGATAAAGATGGTAACTTAATAAACGGAACTACAAATGGAATCGTTTACACTAATAACGAAGAAAAATTTATTATTGATTTCAATGAAAATAGTACTATTAGTTCAAATACAAATCCAACATTTGGCTCCATATATAAAGACCTAGAAGTAGCATTCGAAAATAACTGGATCGCAAAAAGATACTTTAATATTATTAGTATAAGGCTTAAGAAAATCCAAGAAAAATCAAATATACATAGTGGTCGACCGACATTGAGCGCCTTAGTTGCTTTTATAGAAAGACTAGACAGTGGGAAGATTGATCCGATCTATCAGCAAACTATCGTTAATGATCTAAATTTAATTTAGTAAATAAGTAAATTCTTCGAATTATAAAAAGAATTACTATAAAAATCTGAATATACAATAACACACGTTGAAAATTTAGCCTTTGAAGATCAGAGCCAACATTTAGAGCATGAAGGGCAATCATAAAAAAAGTTAAATAGTTTATTATGTGTAATTTTCTCCAGTGTTTACGAAGAAATGTAATCCTTGCCCTAAAATAGCCTACAATTACCCCTAAAGTTATAAAAACAAAAGATAATCGCCCTAACATTAACCCAAGGTCAAAACTCTCCTCAACAATCGGAGGAAGAAGTGCGCTTATAAAGCCCGCAAAACCCCTGAAAGGGATAAAGCTTGCTGCATAAAATAATGGATGGAAAAATATAAGAGTGTAAGCAGCTAGTCCTAATAATGTATGTATTCGGTACGCCTTTGCCCCTATTAATTTTACTGAGAGTTCCATATTGCTGCCTAAAATAACCAAAATAAATAAATAATTAAAAGCTAGTAGCCCAAGTATTCTTTGAACTGCATTCAAATACAATACAGTGCTACCCGACAATAAAAGTTTATTGCTTAAAACAATAAAAAAGGGTAATAGCGTAAGGAAAATAAATAATATCCAAAATGTAGCAAGACGAGTTTTCAAATTCATATATAAATTTAGTATATCAAATAGCTACTAGGTGAACTTTAGATATTTAATAATCGTAGATTGATTTAAATGGCTACTGAGATCTTTTCAAGTAAAATAAAGCTATAAACAGGTTTTTTCCAATATTTACCGCTGGTGTTGAAGATGTAGTCAAAGGAGTGATGAAACATTTCATCAAAGAAAGAGTTATAAAAAAATGAAAGACAAGTATTATTACAAAGTAAATACTATAATATTAGTATCAGGCAAAAAAAGTAGGTATATATAAATTAAAAAAACTCTAATTATTAAAATTAAATTAAGTAAATTAAGCAACCAATATCATCTAGTGAACCCGGCAGGATTCGAACCTACGACTTCTTCGATGTGAACGAAGCACTCTACCACTGAGTTACGGGTTCTTTTACATCTATATTTTACTATTACCTTCACCTAAATTAAAGTTTATACGCTTGAACTGAATCAATATGAAAAGTATAATGAACAAGTATGCTACTTAAGCGAATCGGCGCATTCATCCTAGACATATTACAAGTAATAGTATTTGCAGTTGCTATATTTTTGTTTGTATATCTTCTAATTCTCCAACCACACAAAATCAAGGGAAGTTCCATGCATCCTAATTTCCCGGACGGAGAGTATCTGCTAACAGACAAATTATCGTACAGATTCAATGAACCAAAAAGAGGAGATGTAATAGTCTTTCAGCCTCCGGGATCTGATGGAGATGAATTTATAAAAAGAATAATAGGACTACCAAGCGATAGAGTAATGATTAAGGAAGGTAAAGTTTATATTAATGGAAATGAATTAGAAGAACTTTATCTTTCAAATGAGCTCAGGACCTCAGCCGGTGCCTTTTCCCAAGAAGGAATAGAAGAAATTGTTCCTCCAAATCATTACTTTGTATTAGGAGACAACCGCCCCCAGTCTTCTGATTCAAGAGTTTGGGGATTTGTAGAAAAAGGAAAAATCACAGGTAAAGCATGGTTTATTTACTGGCCACCTGACAAAGCTGGATTGGTAACACACCCTACTTACGCATTCTAATAAATTCTGTGTAGATTTTTACTGCAAAAAAAGCAATTAATAAGAAGAATATTAATTGGAAGTAATGGATTTATATACTTTTTGCAATCTTTCTTCTGTTTCTTCGGGAGTGCCTTTGAAAATCATCTGAACCCTTGTCTCACGACGACTTCTGTTGATTTTTACTGCTGTCTTTTGACCATTAGTAGCCAGCTTTGTTAAAGTCTTATTAAGCTCTTCTTGCATCTTATCTATTTCTTCAGACAATATTCTCACTCTTTGCTTTGGATCAGATTTTTTAGGTGGCTGCTGAGATTTGTGCTTCATTCGCCTTGCTAATTCTTCTGCTCTTCTTACAGAACCACTTTCTCGAAGAATTGTTTTGTATGCATCAATCATCAAATCTTCGCTATCTATGGCTGCTAAAGCTCTAGCATGTCCTTCTGAAATCAGACCAGACAACAGTCCATCTTTAAGAGCATCAGGAAGAGTCAAGAGTCTCATCGAGTTTGAAACATATGCAACGGATTTTCCAATCTTTACTGCAATCTCAGAGGTAGTTAGCCCAAAATCTTTTTGCAACTTTTCAAAACCTTTTGCACGATCAAGAGCATTAAGATCAACCCTTTGAACATTCTCTACTAATGCCATCTCCAGCATTCCTTTGGGGGTAGTTTCTCTTATTACAGCAGGAACATGGGTTAAACCTGCTAGCTTAGAAGCTCTCCATCTTCTTTCTCCTGCAATAATCTGAAAACCAGCCGGGGTTTTTGCAACAACTAGTGGTTCCAAAACTCCATGCTCTTTTATAGAATCAACTAAGTCAACAAGGCTTTCAGGAGTAATAGCACCACGAGGCTGCAAAGGATTGGGTTGAAGTTCATTTACGTTTATCTGTATTATTTCTTCTGCCATACTAGCTACTCACCACTGAGACGTGTTTTTTACCCATTTTAACTTTATATCGGACAGTTCCTTCTCTAGTAGCATATAATGTATGATCTCTACCTACCTCAACTCCTTCGGCTGCTCCAAATTTTGTGCCTCTTTGACGAATTAAAATCATCCCTGGAGTTACTTTTTCTCCATCTTGAACCTTAACCCCTAAATACTTAGGATTTGGTCGAGAATGTTGCGTTAGTTTACCTGCTTGCTTTTTCTTTGCCATATTGTTTTGAGTCTAAACAAATTTTTCACAATTGTCAATAGAACAGTAAGTTGTATATAGACACATTGTGAATGTGTTTGTTATAGTTATCCAATTTTTTCAACTGTTAGAAGCGTTTGCAACGGTCTAAAACCCATCTTTCTTCTATAACGTGACTTAGCTCTAAATTGCTGAACTGTAATTTTGTCACCTTTAACCTCTGGTTCCTTTACACTAAGCTTAACCAGTGTCTTACTTAAATGCGGCGTTCCTATTTCTAATTTATCTCCATTTCTCAACATTAGAACTTCATATTCAGGCTTGTCATGAACTTTATCAACGGTCAATTCCTCACCTTCTTTGATTTTATATTGCTGACCTTGAAGTGCTATAACTGCATATTTCATATTTATTTCCTCCAATAAAGTGTATTTTAGCTATTATTCGGTATAAAAACAAGTTTTTTCTAAAACTCATAATAAACTTGTGTTTAATACATTACTTAGACTAATTTTCAACAACTATGCTTAGCTAAGTTTTTCTTGCAGACTGTGCCATACCTAAACTAATCATCATACCCAAAAATGAAGAACCCCCTGCTGACACCAAAGGTAAGGGCAACCCAGTGATAGGTGCCATACCCAAATTCATTGCAATATTTATAAAGACCTGAACCAAAAACATCACAAATATCCCTGTTAAAAATGCTCTTGACTCTAAATTTCTTGTTTCTTCGATATATCTTACAAGCTTATAGAGCAAGAAAAAGATAGAAACAATTACTATACCTGCTCCGATAAAACCTAATTCTTCTCCAATAGATGCAAAAATAAAGTCTGTGTGTCTTTCAGGCAAGAAAGATAGTTGGGTCTGCACCCCCTTACCTAATCCACGACCCCAAAAACGTCCCGAACCAACTGAAATTAATGATTGGATGCTATTGTATCCTGCTCCAAGAGGATCTGATTCAGGATTTATAAAGGAGACTATCCTTTGCTTTTGATACGGCTGTAATAAAAAATAAAAAATCGGCACTAATAAAATTGGAGCTAAAGCACCAATAAAATAGAACCTTTTAGGTAAGCCAATAGCAAGAAGCACTCCTACAATTCCACAAAATGTTAAAATCGTCATACCCAAAGACGGCTGAACTAGAATAAGGAAAAGAGGTACTATACTAAAAGCCAAAAACTTGAGCCCAGAAGGAAAATTTATTTTACCTGCATGTTCTGCTGCATACTTTGCAAAAAATAAGACAAGAAAAGGTCTGACAATTTCGGACGGCTGAATAGTTATTGGACCAATAGGTATCCATCTTAGAGCACCACGGGATACCTGACCAATTAACAAAGTAATAATTAGCAAAACCAAAGAAAAGATATACAAATGAGAAGAAAAAACAGATACAATCTCATAATCTAAAAAGGAAAATATAAAAAAAATTACTATCCCCAAAAGTATATAAAATAAATAACCGGGAAACAAAAAATTTGCAATCGAATACAGCACAAGAAGACTAAATAGAATTAAAAAAACTTGCACAGCAACAAAACTAATGTCTAGAGGTTTTCTATGACTGCTTTGCATTACTCATTATAGTGGTTTAACTTCTAAATTATCACCTTTCAATATTTTATTAGCCAAGGTTTTAATTTTTACTGTATTTAATAGCTCCTCGTCTTGTGGGATCCACGGTGACACGACTTCCACTTTTTGAGTTAGGTCTGTTCCTATTCTTCTTCTTTCTTGCTGGATTTGCCTAACTAATTCTCTTGCTTTAGCTTCTTCTTCTAATTCCTTTGTGATTGTTGTATCCAAAACTACTTCCAGTTGATTAGATTTTTCTAATTCCACATTTTTGACATTTAATTCATCTCTAATCAACTGTAAATATTCTTCCGGAAGATCTTTCTCTTCACTTTTAATTGTTAAAGCGGATAGGGGCTGTCGAACTGGTATTTGCATTTCCTTTCTCTCGGCGTGCCCTCTTTCTACTACATCACGTAAAAATTTCATATTTCCCAAAATCTCATTATCAATATCTATTTCTACCAAAGGCCAATCTGCCAAATGTACAGATTCTGCTTTGGTTAAGTTTTTATATATTTCCTCTGAAACAAAAGGAACGACAGGTGCAGATAACTTCATTAGAGTTAATAAGGTATTATAAGTTGTTGAATAAAACGAAAGTTTATCTTCTTTGTCTTCTGCTGATGGCCCAACTCTGTCTCTGCTTCTTCTTATATACCATTTTGAAAAATCATCTATAAATTTTTGCAAATTATAAACGTAATCGACAGTATTATATTCCTCCAAGTTCTTGGTAGTTTCGATTATTAACTTATTTAATAAAGATTCTAACCACTCATCTAAAATGTTTTTATTTGTTACACTATCTTGGTCAGGATTCCAGCCATCCAAGTTCGCGTATAAAACAAAGAAGTTATAGATGTTCCACATAGGTAAAATAAAGTTTTTTATTTGATCTCTATATTGCTCTTCAGAAATTAGAATATCTTCACCTCTCATTACAGGACTTCCCATTAAATATAGCCTCAAAGCATCTCCTCCATACTTTTCTAACATTTCTTTTGGATCAGGGTAATTACCATAGTTTTTGCTCATTTTCCTTCCATCAGTCCCTAATATAACTCCAGTGACAACTACATTTTCTGCCAATTTATTTTTATTTTCCTTTTCTCTCAGTTTTAGTGCATTTGCAATTACATGAAGTACATAAAACCAAGCTCTGATCTGCCCTGTATATTCGACAATAAAATCTGGCGGATAGAATTGCTCTAAATCTTCTTTATTTTCAAAAGGATAATGCCTTTCAGCTAGGGATGCAGATCCAGCTTCAATCCAACTATCAAGTACCTCTGGAACTCTACGGGCTTCGCCGTCACATTTTTTGCACTTAATTGTGATTTCATCAATCTCGGGTTTATGTAAACTTTCAACTTTTTGATTTGACAACTCTTCCAACTCTTTTATTGAACCGGTTACATATCTTTCACCACAATCACATTCCCAGACAGGAACAGGAGATCCCCAATATCTTGTTCTTGAAATGTTCCAATCAGGAGCAGCTTCCATGCTTTTTAGGAAACGTCCGTGCTTAAAATGACTAGGTACCCAATTTACAAATTCATTAGTTTTCTTTAAATCATCTTTTAGCTTTTGAACATTAACATACCACGCATTCTGAGGGTTATAAAATAGTCGGGTATGACATCTCCAGCAAGTTGCAACTGAGTGTGTATGCATATCTTCTCGGTACATCAACCCTCTTTCTTCCAGATCTTTGTTTACTAACTCATTAACTTCTAAATAATTCATACCTGCCCATCTTGGTACATCTGAGGTCAAAAATCCTTCTTCATCGACATGAAGTACTACCTGAATATTCTCTTTCTTCATAACATCAAGGTCTTCTTCACCATAAGCAGCAATTGTGACTACACCTGTGCCTTCATCAGCAGTAACGAAATCTCCGCCAACAACAACAAAAGCTCTTTTGTCAGGTTCTATATCATAAAAATCGTAATGAGGTTCAAAACTTAGTCCAATTAAATCCTTACCTTTAAATTTTTCTATAACTTTATATGGTTCATCCTTAAGTATTTCCAGTGTTTCTTTGGCTAATATATAAAATTCATCAGCTTGTTTAACTTTTACATATTCTAGTTTAGGATTGACAGCCAGAGCAGGAGTTGCGATTTTATTCCACGGTGTTGTAGACCAGGCCAACAAAAATGTGTCTTCTTGCCCTTTGACTTTGTATTTATACACATTTGCAGGTTCTGTAATTGAGACATAGTTCTCAGGGTCCATAGCGACTTCGAAATTTGATATCGGTGTAGAACAATGCGGGCAAAATAATGAGACTCTTAAACCTTTATATATAAAACCTTTTTCATACATTTGTTTAAAGACCCACATTACACTTTCCATGTAGTCTTTATCCATAGTTTTGTAGGCATTTTTAAAATCTACCCACCTTGCCACATGGTCTACATACCACTCCCACTCACTCGAAACTTCACTCACATAGGCTCTGCATTCCTGGATAAATTTGGCAACACCTACTTTTTCTTCTATGTCTCTTTTCCTTTTTATTCCAAGTTTTCCTTCAACTTTGTTTTCTGCGGGCAGTCCATGACAATCCCAACCCCAAACTCTTCTCACTCTGTAACCTTTCATTGTCCAGTATCTTGGAAACAAATCTTTTGGAATGCTTGATAAAAGAGATCCATAGTGTGGTATTCCAGTAATAAAAGGAGGTCCGTCTAAAAATGTCCAAGTTTTATCTTTCGGATTATTATCAACTGATTTTTCGAATATCTTGTTTTCTTTCCAATAATCAATTAATTTCCCTTCAATATCAGGAAAATTTACTCGTGTATCTACAGGATCAAAATAGGGCTTGTTCTTGGTCATTAGTGGTAATTGTACTACAAAATTCAATCAGATTAAAACTAAATAAAAGCCTTACTGCTGAATTTTACGAAGAAACGCGGGAATTTCAAATTTCTCACCAAAAACATCATTTTTGTCATTTGAATCCTTATCATCTTTATCATTTTCCTCTTCCTTCACTGTAGATTGAGTGGTGTGTATCATATCTTCTTCAGTATCTCTTTGTGGTACATTATTGGTTTCATTTGTAACCATCTGCATATCTTGAACTGGTCGAACACTTTGAGGAACTCTTTCTTGGGACATCTTGGCAAGCCTAGCTCGTGTTTCGTCAAATCCTGTAGCAATTACAGTAATCCTAATTTTGTCGTTCAATCCCTCTTTAATAACAGCACCAAATATGATATTGGCATCTGGATCTGCGGCATTAGAAATAATTCTTGCTGCCTCATCAACCTCAAACATAGTCATGTCAGGACCACCGGCAATGTTAAACAACACTCCACGAGCACCCTCTATTGATAAATCAAGAAGTGGTGAAGATATCGCTGCGCGTGCTGCCATTTGTCCTCTGTTTTCACCGACACCTGTTCCAAGACCAAGAAGTGCAGAACCTGCATCTTTCATAATTGTCTTAACATCAGCAAAATCTACGTTAATAAGTCCTGCCGTTGTAATAATCTCTGAAATTCCACCTACAGCCTGCCCTAGGACTGAATCAGCCACCTTGAAAGCCTCGACGAGAGACATTTTTTTATCTATCACATCCATTAATCTTTGGTTGGGAATGGCAATAAGCGTATCCACATTTTCGCGGAGCTTATCAATACCTTCTTCTGCAACAACACTTCTCCTTGCACCTTCAAAAGCAAATGGTTTTGTAACCACTCCAACAGTTAATGCTCCTGCTTCTTTTGCTAATTTTGCGACAGTTGGAGAGGCGCCGGTTCCAGTACCTCCACCCATTCCTGCAGTAACAAAAACCATATCAGAATCAATCAAAAGTTCTTTTATTTTTTCTACTGACTCTTGAGCTGCCTGCTCACCAATGTCTGGATTTCCACCAACACCTAAACCCTTGGTTAATTTTTCTCCTATCTGAAGTTTGGTTGAAGCTTTATTTTGAAGAAGAACCTGTGCATCTGTGTTTATTGCTACAAATTCAACACCTTGAATCTCGCCACTTTCGATCATTGAAGTGATGGCATTACCTCCTCCGCCACCTACTCCGATGACTTTAATTTTTGCTATTCGAGCAGAATCTGGTTTTACTAACGCCATAAGTTTATAGCTTCTTAGGGCAGATTGTATATGAGGCTTTGGATAAAGTAAAGCATGTGACTTTATCTGCCATTAGTAACACAAACAAAATTTTTAACAAATCAAGGTAGCAGTTCTTTAAACTTTTCTACAAAATTTCCAAGTAATCCTTTGCTTGGTATTCTTAATTTTTTGGCAAAAGGCATTCCTGCATCATGAGCGTCTTCTTTAGAACCAAAAATTATCAAGCCAATCGGTACTGCGTATGCTGGACTTAAGACATCATCTACTAAACCTGTAACTCCTTGTGGTACACCAATTCGAACAGGTAAAGACAACATTCTCTTTGCAGAATCTATAACACCTACAGTCTCAGCCCCTCCACCAGTTACAATTGCACCTGATGGAATACTCGTTGCAAGCCCCGCTTTTTCCAAATCAAGCCTTACCATTGTAAATATTTCATTTAGTCTTGGTCTAATTATTCCTTCTACTAAAGTTTTTCGAGATACATTCTTTATTTCTTTTAATCCCAACTTGTCTAAGTCAATCTGATCACTGTCCTCATCTTCACTTTTCTTGTCCGTATCAGCTGATAAGTATAGTTTTATCTTCTCAGCAGATTCTAATGAGACTCGAAGACCTATTGCAAGATCGTTGGTAACATTTTTAGCACCAATTGGAATTACAGAGGAATATGCTAAAGATCCATCTATAAAAGCTGCGACAGAAGTAGTTCCACCACCTATATCAACAACAACACAGCCCAACTCCTTTTCCGTGTTTGAGAGAACTGCCTCTGATGCGGCAACACCAGTAAATATCATGTTTTCAATATTTATACCAACTTCTGTAATTGCTTTTCGAATATTTCTAACCGAAGCCGCAGAGGCCGTCACCACATGTGTCTCCACCTCAAGTCTTACCCCACTCATCCCTATGGGGTCTTTGACTCCTGAATCACCATCAACACTAAAATCACGAGGTATGACATGTAGAACCTCTCTTGATGAGGGAAGGTTAATTGCAGAAGCTGCTTCGATAACTCTATCTATATCATCTACTGTTATTTCCTCATCTGGCCTAGAAACTGCTACAACACCTCTGGAATTTTGAGAGTTAATATTTCCTCCTCCAACTGCAAGATATGCTGAATCAAGATTATAACCAGCCATTCTTTCAGCTGCCTCAACGCTTTCGATAACTGCTTCCACTGCTTCTTCAATATTTACAATTTGACCTTTGCGTACTCCATGTGACTCGACTGAAGACACACCTACTATGCTTATCTTTTTCTCGAAAGTTACTTGATCTGACTGAAGCTGGGCTATAATCGTTGATATTTTACTAGATCCCAACTCAATTCCTGCAATAATTCTGTTTCTAGACATAAAACTATGTGGTTTACGAATTTATATTATCATTTATACATTAATTACTTAAAGTAGCAAATATACTCAATAATTAGCTTATTCTACAGTATCAATGATACTTTGATTAGAAAAAGTTATCTACCTGATAATTGGATTTTCGTATCGCAAATCAACCTCACTAATTTTTATTTTATTATCATTAAGATTTTCTTCAATCTGGGAAAGTATAAATTGCAGTTTTCCCATTAACAAATCAATATTCTCGTCTACTGGAAAAATAACTTTTACGCCTTGTGGAAAAACAGCAACAACCGAACCAGAACTAAACTCTCCATGCCTTATGCCATAGCTTTTGTAGAGTACGTTCAATAATTCAAGACCACTTTTTTTTGAATCATCAATAGATTGCCCTACATCAACCCCTTCCATATCTACTGATAAATATGGCAAGGCAGTTGCATCCTGTATAGAAAGTACTTTTCCTGAACTGCTTATCAGCATATATTTGTTAAGGTTGGTAATTTTTAGTGCATAATCAGCTGATTCCTGGATAAAAAATACTTCTACGCGATTAAATGGAATATAATGAAAGCGCACCATAGAAACTCCTTTATTTTCTAATAAATATGTTGATGCCTTTTTCTTAAAGGAGAAATAATTAGATTCTGAAAACTTATTTAAATCATTCAGTGTGGTACTATCACATGCACCATACTGTGTTGTACAACTCACTTCATTCACAATTGCAAGTCTAGAATAGACAATAAATATAATCAAAAATAATAGTAATATCCCAAATACTGTTACTTTTTTTCTATGTTTAATACTTCTTTTCATCTAAAAGGGAGGATACTAAATTAACAAGTCTTTCCGATGCTTTTTCATCTGTACTTTCTTTATTAGATACTTTATTAATTATGTTTTGCCAATTATTATCAACTTTTATAATTTCATCTAATAGTCTTTCTCCATTTAAATCTTTCTGGGGAAGAATACTCGCTATCCCATAATCTTTTGCATAAATAGCATTCTTTGTTTGTTCATCCAAGTAACTCCATGGAATAGGTATTAAAACTGCTGGCCTTTTTGTATAAATTATTTCGGAAACAGTATTAGCACCCGCCCTTGATATAATAATATCTGCTTCCTGAAAATACTCTTTAATATCATTTGGTTCAGCAATTGAAAAAACTTTATATTTTTTCTGCTTTTGACTATCTAAATTTTTATAAATATTCTCTGCTTTATCGAAATCAAGATGTCCTACCTGATGAATAACTTTATATTTTTTTAGAAGTTTATCCAAAATCTCAAATACAGCATTATTTATAATTTGTGATCCTCTAGAACCACCGGTTATATAGATTACTTTAGGCTTATTTGGGGTCTTTTTAATTTTCACATTTTTGATTTTATTGCTTATTGGATTTCCAATCACTGCAGACTTCTCTTTTGGAAAATATTTTTTGCTAGTTTCTCGGGCGAGAGCTATTTTAGAAGCAAAATAAGAGCTTTTTCTATTGGCCAACCCAGCAGCACTGGTTTGTTCATGAATCAATATTGGTTTTCTCCTGATCCAAGCATTAACTATAATAGGAAAAGCTGCAAATCCTCCAAAAGACAAAACTACACTAGGATTTATCTTTTTCAAAATCAGAAATCCATGGATAAATCCAATGGGGATTTTTAAGAGGGAAACAAGTGACTGAACACTTAATTTTCGTTGTATTTTACCAGTATAAACATAATACATATTGACACCAGTTTTTGAAAATATATTTTTTTCAAGTGTTGGAACATTTTTCCCTTCTAAGGCATACCTTGCCCCAACCCAATACAAATCCCAATTTTTCCCTTGTCTTTTTATTTCTTCGATAGTAGAAAGTGCAGTTGTAGCAGCATGTCCTCCTGTTAACAGTATATTGAATTTGTCCGGTTTATTTTTCATCCGAGTATTTTGAAATATTTAATAGTATACCAGTAGCAAAAAGGATCATCACCAATGCAGATCCACCATACGAAAAAAATGGTAATGGTACTCCCGTCAATGGAACAAGAGCAACCATTGCAGCTATGTTCAACAAAGCTTGTCCGCCAATCCATACTGTTAAACCTAGTGACAAACTTTTGGAAAAATCATCTGGAGCACGAACCGCAATCGACAAAGCCTTGTAAATAAACGTACACAATAGTGCAATAATTACTATCGCTCCTAAAAATCCTGTCTCTTCTGCAATAACTGCAAAAATAGAATCACTCGCAGATTCTGGTAAAAATAAATATTTTTGTCGTGATTTTCCCAAACCTACACCCGTAAAACCTCCCATCCCTAGAGCGTATAATATTTGACGTATGTGATAACCTTTTCCTAAAGGATCACTAGTGACTTGAATGAATGTCATTAACCTGTCTCTTCTGTAATCAGACAACAATACTAAGGCTGAACTAGCAATTCCCCCGGATAGAAGGATTAAACCAAATTGTTTCAAATTTACTCCAGATACAAAAATCTGTGATAATGCTATTGTGGAAAGCGCGATTGCAGTTCCCAAATCAGGTTGTAACATAATAAGTACCCCAACTAATCCCAAAGGTACTAAGTAAGCAATTAAATCCTTTTTGCTTTGAGTTAATTTAGCGAAATAAAGTGCTATTGCAAGTTTTGCAAATTCTGACGGTTGAAATGAAAGTGGACCTAAAGCAAGCCATCTTCTTGCCCCAAGAACTTTTGTACCTATTCCTGGGATTACAACTAAAATTAGGGCAAATATACTAGCACCAAAAATATAAATTGAAAATTTGCTCCAAATGCTATAGTGAATCTTTGTGGTTACTATCATCAAAATTATTCCAAATAATGCCCATACCAATTGCTGCTTGACGAAAAAAAACTTATCATCAAAAGCATTCAACGCCTGAGGAGCACTTGCATCAGCAACAACTATTAATCCAAGGACTGTAAGCCCTAATGTTAACAAAAACAAGCTTTTATCTATATTTCCGGATTTGCTTTTTATTTTATAGCGTTTTCTTCGCACACTATTATGTTAGCTTTTTCGAGGGTTTGAAGCTATATGAATTTTTACCAAAACTTTCTATATTGTGGCAAGCCAAAGACCAAAAATAGCAAGCATTATTCCGGCCAACCAGGCTCTCATAACTATCTTAGGCTCTTCCCAGCCCAGCGCTTCAAAAGTATGATGTAGTGGCGCAACCGGAAATATGGGTTTATTCATAATTCTCCATCCAAATATCTGGATAGCAGAAGAGGCTAATTCTAATACAAAAATTCCTCCTATAACAAAAAGAGCAACTACACCTCCAGTTAAAAGTCCGATAACACCCATCATTGCTCCAAAAGATAAAGCCCCCGCATCTCCTAAAAATATCCTCGCTGGCCAAACATTAAAATACAAAAATGCCATTATACTTCCAAGCCATAATGCTATAAAAAAAGATAACGGTGTATCTAGACTGCTTGCTGCAATGACTCCAAAAGCCACCAAAAAAATAGCTAAAAGTCCTACAGATAACCCATCAAGTCCGTCAGTTATATTTAAAGCATTACTGAAAAAAACTATTATGAATGCAGCAAAAGGTACAAAAATTAGTCCGAGGTCGATTGTAAGGCCTAGTAAAGGAATATAAATTATGCTTATACCTAAAGCGGAATATAGCATGTATGCAATAATTCCACCGAAAATCCATTGTAATATAAACTTTTGCTTATCAGTTAAACCATAATGTAATAATTTCCTGCCTTTGCTGGGCTTACCAAATATCTTAACAAGATCATCAGAAAGTCCTATTGCCCCAAAAGACAGAAATGTTAAAAAAATCACTCTAAGTTCAGAACGAAAATCATAGGCACTGCGAATATAGACACCCATATGAGATGCGAATGGAAAGAGTAAAAAAAATAAAAGGCTAACAATTGCTATAATTAATATTCCCCCCCCAATAGGGGTACCAGCTTTTTTGTCGTGAAGTTTATCAAAAATATGAACATCACCTGTTTTAGGAGCTTGTTTTCTTCTTGTTAGTTTAAACTTATAAAGGATATTTATAAAAGGGACAATAATAATACTAGTAATAAAAAACGAAAACATCAAGAGACCTAAAAATAAAGTGATGGAGTTACCTGTCATATAATCGTCTCTCAATTATAAGTAATGAAGTATGCTATTACAACTTCTCTATAAGTTTTTCTAAACCAATAGATCTAGAACCTTTAATAAGTACTACTGTATTAGTATTTAGAATCGGGTTTAAGATAGACAGTGCATCACTCCATTTATCTACGTGGTAAACATGATCCTTATTCATTCCAGCTTTAATGGCTTTTTGCCCTAAATACTTAGTCAAATTCCCAACACCAATCAAGTATTTGATATTTTTCCTAGCAAGATATTCACCTAATTTTTCGTGGCTAACTCTGTCAAGTTTACCTAATTCTAACATGTCACCAAATACAACTATTTTTTCATGCTGGTTTGTAATATTTGAAATTTGTAGCAATGTATCAATTGCAAGCTTAGCTGCTCGTGGATTGTTGTTGTAGGAATCATCTACAATAGTGGCTCCGGAATCATGTTGAAATATTTTCATTCTATGTTCCATAGGATTGAACGATTCTAAACCTTTTTTTATTAAAGAATAATCAATAGAAAATATACTAGCAACACATGCTGCTGCTAGTGAGTTTTCGACAAACTGTTTGCCTACGACAGGCAATTCAATGTTAATACTTTTCCCTAAATAAGATAATTCAAATGTAGTTGTAAATTTCTCTGTTATCCTGATTGATTTTGCTTCTATTTTGGTACCATTTCCAAACCATATAATTCTTGCCACAGTTTCCCGAGACAAATTTGATGAATTTTCATCATCTCTATTTAATACTGCATAATCACTTTTACCTAAACTCTTAATTATTTTCCCTTTTTCCTCAAGTACTCCTTGAACATCTCCAAAATATTCAGTATGAGTTGCATCGATATTTGTTATAACTGAAACGTCCGGCTTTGCGAGCCACATATAAAAGTCCATATCACCTGGATATTCGATTCCCATTTCTAAAACTAAGTAACGACTATTTGTTCGTGATCGAAAGATGGTAGAGGGTATATTAAAAACAGGATCTATATTATCTCTAGAATAAACCGTATTATCGTGTTGCTTTAAAATAGACGAAATCATTTCTTTAGTTGTTGATTTTCCTGCACTCCCAGTAATTCCAATTACTTTTAGATTTCCTTGTTTTCGAAGATACTCTAAATAACCGCGTGCCACCTTTCGTTTCAAAGGATGATAAATCCAATCCTTAGAAAATCTGAAGACAGCTTCTAAGTCGTTCAAATTACTTTTATAGTAATTTTCAGAAAGTTTTTGTCCTTGCCAAAGTTTCACTAATTTTTCCCTATTCATATATAATCTTAAAAGTTAAAAATCTGGGGAAACACAAACATGGTAACAAGCCAACCTTTTACCAACCTCCCCATTAATATTTTCTATTTTGTATTCATGTATAAAATTTATACGGCCTTGTTCGTGTAATTCTTGAAGGATATCTCTCAAAATTTCGGTGTATTTGGGATCGTACCCATTATCCAACCTACTACTTACTGGTTTTCTTTCTTTACCTTTATAATATCCAGTAGGATCAAAATCTATTGCTGCTCCTGCTTGATGTGAACTTACTTCAGCTGCATTTTCACCCTGATTAATTAACTTTTGTTGTAACTCTTCAGATCTATAAAGCGAAGAAATTGAGAGTACAACATCAGGTTGTAAGCCAGAGGCTTTAATACGTTTGGACCACTCTATTTGTATAACATTCAACATATTTAGCGCTTGTGGATTAAGAAAACGAGGTTCATCATCTTCCCTTAATGCTCTTATCATACCGTAAGATTCACCTTCTGTTGGAACTTCAACCAAATCACCTTTTGCTAATGCTTTCACTGGATCTGAAATGATATTGTCTTTCCACCAATCTAGTTCTATTTGCGCCAGCGCTCTTACTCTATCAAGTTCCTTTATAGCGCCGTCTTGAATAACTTCTATATTCTTAGATTCAGTCATTAGTTTATCCTTTATAAGCAATGAGCCTTCTTGTAAATAGCTTATCAAATTCTTTTCTACCCAAGTATGCCTTTTTTCCTAAACCATTGTAGCTGTTCGGGTCATGAAACCAAAATCCTTCGACTGTTTTATCTTTGCTTAATTTATATCCATAAACCAAATACTGATGTCCGCCAGTTTCACTCTTGACAGAAGCAGCTACTAAATAATCATTGTTAATTAAACGGGCAATCATACTCGAGGGTACATATTTCATAATCTCAGCTGTTAATCCATAATTTCTAGCTAATTCAGCAAGCGTATTATGATACCATCCGATATCATTTTCAACATCGTACCCTCTCAGTTTCACACCTTGGACAACCAGCTCCATTAACGTTTTTTCTGGTTTTTTGAACGAGCTCATTGCCATTTTCAAAACCGCCAGTGAACATGATCTCCATGCCCAATATTCAAACTGCTGCTTATTCTTGGCACCAAACTGCAACAGCGCATTTTCATCGTTAATTTCACCATAAAATTCTTTGATCGTCTTACTATCTGCTCCACCTAATTGGCTAATATATTCAGGATTAAATTTACTAAAATAATCTCCTGATTCGAGTTTAGAAAATTCAACTTCAATTTTCTTATCCTTAAATATAGAAATTAGATACCCAATAGTGTCGTGATAAATACTTTTAGAAAAGTTACTAATCTCCTTCATTTTACTATTTGTCCTTATCTTCGTAGTCCAAACTGTAGACTATCTTCTCTATTTCTACAGAAACCTTTTCGCCCGTAATTTTAATAATTTTAGCATTATGTGGTTGTTCATGAAATTTGCAATTAATTATATCTGGTGGAACATCTGCTAA
Source organism: uncultured Gammaproteobacteria bacterium (assembly GCA_964427735.1). Lineage (GTDB taxonomy): Bacteria > Patescibacteriota > Microgenomatia > UBA8517 > UBA8517 > CAYRUS01. The sequence goes on from CAYRUS010000001.1 coordinate 148,872, forward strand.
AAAAGAAAAATATATTGTGAATTCTTCTCCTGTTTCCAAACATTCATAAATAACTGGTAAAGCTAGCTCTTTTCTTGGATCCCTTTCAGATGTCATTGTGGCCTATATTATAAAGCAATGATATATTTATACAAAACTTAGCCGTCTAAATTCAAGCCTTTTATCTTTATATAAATTGTTCCACTCATCACTTAGAATGTATTGACCATCTATATGAAAATTGTTTTCCTCAACAACCAATTTATCGATATGAAGACCTACTGGGGCAAGTTGTAATGTGGATTGGCAGACAAATAAATCTTTTTGCCTTCTTAATATTAATGCAACATGAGTGTATTTATTATTTTTTTTACTCTTCTTTAAAATCAAATCTAATTCGCGTGCTTCACCCGGATTAATAATTTTTATTGAACTACTTGCAAAAACAAATGCACCTGCTCTGTAAACTCCTCTTTTAGAATTATTGCGACATTTTAAATGATTTTCTAATATCCCGTCTAAACCGGCTTCACGGAATGCAAAATCAAGTACATTGTAGACCAATCCAGAGCAATCAATACCTAAACCAAAAAAAAGCATGTAATCTCTTATGTTATCTTTTATAGAGTTTTTTTTTAAATCAAATTCATAAGAACTGCTCAACTTAATTAATGATTTTTTTAATTTGCTCTGGCAAACCTTTTTCCCGATACCATCCATACTCAACTTTTCTTTTAACATATAATTCATGAACAATATCAATCATTTCTTCATCTACAGTAGCTTTTCTCATTAAGTTTATAAAATGCTCTTCTACTATATTACTATGATATGGTGTTGTAACTTTCGTACCAAAGATATCAAGATTGTTATAATTTTGAATCATATCCCAGCTGTACTTATTTAATAAATTTAATAGTTTATTGTTATTTTGCATAATTTATACTTTTTTTCTTACCTTTGAGAGCTAATAAAACTGCTTCTTTGTCTGACCATGGATATTCTACTCCTTTATAATTCATGGACTTCTCATGACCTTTTCCGCAAATCACTACAATATCACCATTATTTGCAGCTTTGTTAATAGCAAACCATATTGCCTCTCCTCTATCACGTATTACAATAAAAACATGTTTATTGATTTCATTGAGCTTACTTTTATAAGATACTTGAATTGACCCAGCTTTTTCCGCACCTTTTATGATTTCTTTATTAATTTCTTCAATTTCCTCATATCTTTGATCTTCTGCAGTTAAAATAGATATATCAGCTAATCTTACTGATATCTTACCCATTATTGGTCTTTTTGCTTTATCTCTTTCACCAGCACAACCAAATACTACTATAAGTTTACTACCCTTTTTAAGTCTATTTTTTAATTCGGAGAGAACATTCTTTAAGGCATTTGGGGTATGTGCGAAATCTACATATATTTTTATCCCTAATTTATTTTCAATTGATTCCAGCCTACCAGGTATAACGTTAAAAGATTTGATTGCTTCTAGCACTGCAACATCTTTAATACCTAATTCCATTGCAGCCATAATCGCTGCTAGAGCATTGTATTGATTATATTTCTCCTTAAAAACTTTCTTTAAATCACTAAAACTTTTTTCCTTAAGATCATCAAGGCTATATTCTACGATTTTAATATTTTTTAGCTGTCTTTTTATATATTTATACGAGTCGTCATCTCTGTTAATTACTGCAGTTTGCGCATTTGAAAAAAGCTTTGATTTAGCTTTTATATAATTTTGAAAAGTCCTATGGTAATCAAGATGTTCATGTGTGATATTTGTTAAAACACCTACATCAATACTTGAACCAAAAAGTCTATGTTGATCCAAACCATGTGAAGTTGCTTCTAAAACAACATATTCTATATCTTCCTCCAAAGCCCTTTTTAAAAGTTTTTGGAGTTCTCCTGAATTTGGAGAAGTCACATGAAGCCCCGTATCTATTTCTTTATCGCCGATATATGCTGCAACTGTGGAAATTAAAGCAGCTCTTTTGTGATTTTTTCTAAGCACATGGTATAACATCGTTGAGGTCGTTGTTTTTCCATCAGTTCCTGTAACTCCAATTATCACCATTTTCCTGGCAGGATAACCATATCTTACAACTGCAATAATTGCTCTAAGGAGATGATAAAAATTTTTTAATTTCTGTGGGAGTTTATCTTTAATTTTTTTCATAAAAACTTATGTTCTCATACAAAATCTTGGACTTCACGTTCTAAATCGACTTCAAATTTTTCTTTTATATCTATTTGAATTTCAACAGCTAACAAGTTTACTTCATGTGCTGTTGCTTTTTTTAATGGGTTTGTTAATACCAGAGCGTTTTTGTCTGATACTTTAGCATTTCCCATGTGTTTACCCATCCATCCTGCTTTATCAATAAGCCAGCCAGAAAAAAGTTTAACTTTACCATTTTCCACTTCAAAAAAGGGGGTATTTGGGTAATCTTTTTGAACTTTTTTAAGTTTACTTTTACTAACAATCGGATTTTTAAAGAACGAACCGGCATTCGGATTCTCGGTTGGATCCTCAAGTTTTATTTTCCTTAAATGTAAAACAGCAGATCTAATGTCTTTGATTGTTGGATTATTAATTTCATTACTTTGGAGATAATCCTGTAAGGAATTATAACTAATGACTGGCTTACCATCTTCTTTTAACTTTAAAACAATTTTCGTTATTAGATACTTATTTCTGTTCATTAATCGTTTAAAAAAACTGTTTCTGTATTCAAAATCACACTCGTGGTAAATGAATTTAATCATTCTTTTATCTTTAAATGAGTATGCCACAAGATACTCAAAAACATCCTTAAGTTCTTGACCGTATGCACCAATATTTTGTACTGGTGCTGCGCCAACACTACCTGGTATTCCTGATAACGCTTCAATCCCTTGCAAATTTTTATTTACCGTTTCCCTTACTAAATCATCCCAGACAATTCCGGCTCCAGCTGTTACTATTACCTCACCTCTCTCTTTCTCCTGAAATTCTAGTCTGTCATCTACACACTTAATTACAATTCCAAGTATCTTCCCATCATTCACGAGAACATTGCTTCCTCCTCCTAGAATGCGAATAGAGAGATTTTTTTATCTGCAAACTCTGCTACTTCTCCAATCTGATTTATATTCTTCACTTCCGTAAAGTACTGTGCGATACCGCCAATATGAAAAGTAGTAAATTCTTTTAAGTCCACTCTTTGCCGTAGATATCTTGGAGTTCTTGACTTCATTTTTTAACTTCTTCTATTTCTGCTCCTAATTTTTTTAGATTTTGAGCAAAATCTGGATGACCTCGATATAATGAATCTGCATTTAAAATTACTGATTCATCGTCAGCTATCATAGCTGTCATCACCATAGACACAACCACACGAATAATATATGGTGCTTCTACTGTAGAACTTCTAATTTTATTTCCGGTAGTGACAATTACCCTGTGCGGGTCGGCAATAATTAGATTAGCACCCATCTTTACAAGCTCGCTGGTCCAAAAAAGACCTGCCCATACATCCAGTTATGGAAAATTATCTGTCCATGTCCTCCTGCTAAAGCCATGGGTATAAATAAAGGTAAAGTATCAACCGGCAATCCTGGCCACGGATGGCATTTGATCTCTGCTGTATTAAATCCGTTACCCCCATTTGGCAAGATTGTTTGATTTGCTCTAACTATTGATTTATCACCATCGTAATCTATTTGTATTCCAAATTTTTCAAAGACGTTAACAATATTATTTATTTTTCCTGGTAAAGAATTGTGAACTGTGATTTCACCACCAGTAACTGCAGCCAATGCCCAAAAAGTAGTAATTTCATAATGATCACTCCACAAAGTGTGTTCTGTTGTAGATAGTTTTGTTTCTCCTTCAATTTCGAGAATATTGGATCCAATACCTTTAATTTTTGCTCCGCTTTTAACCAGGAACTCACATAAATCCTGTACCTGTGGTTCACTGGCCGCATTAATAATTCTGGTTTTACCAGGTAAAGATGTTGAAAGCATAATTACATTTTCTGTTGCAGTAACACTCATTTCCAAAAGCCAAATCTCTTTTGCCTCTGCACTTGAAGCATCCATTCTAACACTTGATTCTGTTTCGCTAACAACCACACCTAAATCTCTAAAAGCTTTATAGTGTGCATCAAGTGGACGCATTCCTAAGGTACAACCACCAGGAAGATCCTCAAAAACTACTTTACCAAAGCGTGCAAGCATAGAACCCCACAGCAGCGAGGTCCCTTTCATATTTCCGAGATCTTCTTGATCTAATGATTCCAGATTCACTTTACTGTTATCTAGAATCATTGTCTTTTCCTTTTTGTTCCACTTTATTTTGCTACCTAGTTTCTCTAATATTTTTACTAAGCGATGTACATCAGTTATATCTGGTATATTCTTTAGACTAACTGGCTCATCAAAAAGTAATGTAGCTGGAATAAGTGCAACAGCTGAATTTTTACTTCCGGAAGGGTAAATCTCACCAGAAAGAACTTGCCCTCCCTTTACTTTTATATCCATTTATTGAGTATTATACTTTTATAAATATTACTTTTCAGGGTGTATCCCAAATTCCAAAAATAAATCTTCTGCTATAGAGTACCACAAAGGAGCAGCGGTTTCAGAAGCCCATTGTGAGGATGTTGGTTCCCTAAGGATAACAAGCATTACAAACTTCGGGTCCTCTGCAGGAGCAAAGCCTACAAAGCTAGCTATTGTCCTTTTAGCATCGTAATGCCCGGCTATAGGAATTTGGGCAGTTCCTGTTTTTCCTGCCACTCTAAAACCTGCTTTGTGAGTCCACTTAGCTTCACCGTTACTAGCAGCTTCCAACATCATAGCTGTTATTTCGTTTGCTGCTTTTTCTGAAATCACTCTTACTTCTTCTGTTTTCTCAACTTCAGCCTGCCAACTTCCTTTTTTAAGTTTTGACACAACTCTCGGAGTTACCAAATTCCCGTCATTTGCAATTGCAGCAACAGCACGGATCATCTGAATGGGCGTTACGGCAATTCCCTGACCAAAAGTAGTTGTTGCTAAATCCACAACGTTCCAAGTTCCCTTTTCTCTTTGGGAAGCTGTTGCCTCACCTTGTAAGTCTATCCCTGTTAAATGCCCAACCCCAAACTTATTTAAATAATCATATAATTTATTAGCACCAATTCTTTGACCTATAAATGCCATACCTACATTGTCAGAATGCACAATAACCTCAGTCATAGTGGAGTTTGGATGGTACTCATTATTCCATGTCTCGATGAAATATTTATCAACTTTAAGAGGACCTGAACAAATATCACAGGTTGTGTTTGGTGTTACCGCACCAGAATCAAGACCAGCTGCCATAACCACTACTTTAAAAATAGAACCAGGTTCAAACAATTCTGATATCGCTGGATTTCTAAATAATTCATCACTGTAAGCGGGATAGTTAGCTGGCTCAAACGAAGGATACGATGCCATAGCATAAATTGCACCATCTTTCGGATCCATGACAATTACAGTTCCTGAGGATGCACCGTATTTTTCAACTCCGCTTTTAAGTTCTTTTTCAACAGTTACCTGAACACCTTTTTTGATATTTGTAATTAAATCAACTCCTTCGATTGCAGATACCTCCTGAACATCACCCAACACAATCGGAATGCCTAAAGCATCTGATTCACGGGTCATAAACCCTGGTTTGCCAGAAAGAACTAAATCATAAAAACCCTCTAAACCAAAATAACCTTTATCTTCTCCGTGCTCATCTTTACCTACAAACCCAAGAAGGTGAGCTGCACCCGACGCTTCAGGATAAATCCTATCCTCTTTGCGCTCAAAACCTATTCCTGCTATTTCTAAAGATTCAATATTCTTCTTTATTTGTGTCGATACTGAATTTTTAAGAGGAACCCAAACCACGTTATCTTTGTTTAATAAATTTTCTATCCTGCTTTTTTCAGCCTCCAATCTATCTTCTTTTTCTTCGCCATTTTCAAAACTTTCTTCTGATATAAAAAGCTGAGCAAGCTGTTTTGATATCTCACCTTTATCCGCTTTAATTTCTCTTAATGAACCATAAACGAGCCAAGCTTCGCCACGATAAGCTAATGGATTTCCATTACTGTCTAAAATATTTCCTCTTGGAGCTGAAACTATCTTTGATGATTCATATTGATATCGAGCAGCTTCCGATAAAGTAGGTCCTTTTATAACTTGCCAATAAAACAATCTAATTATTAGCATTAAAAACCCTATGAAAAAAAATACAGCAATAGTACGTATTCTTGCCTGCATAATAATTATCGAAGCTGGGCAACAAAATTGTCTCTGGAAAGATAAATAATATCATTAGGTTTTACATAACCTAATTCAGCTGCTTTTTCATCAAGCTTCATGAGTGATTGATTATTTACCAAAGCACTCTCCATTTCTCTATTTTCCTTTATGTAAGCTGTCTCCTGTCTTTCCAGTTCAGATATAGTTGCACCTAAACTAGCTGTTTGAACAGTAACAAATATAGTGGATATTATAAATAGCAAAAAGATCACAACAACAAATAGTTGTAGATAGCCCTTTTTCTCTTTATTTCTGGTAATTTTTTGTCTTTGTTTTCTTCTCATAATTTTTCTGCTACTCGAAGTTTTGAACTTCTCGCTCTCGGATTGTTTTTAATTTCTTCCTCGCTTGGTTTAATAGGTTTTTTTGTTACATTAATCACGATATTCTCATCTTCTAATTTTTTGATAAAGCTTTTTACTACAGCATCTTCCAGGGAATGAAAAGAAATAATAGCCATTCTTCCGCCAGGTTTTAATAGTTCAACAGCTTGCGACATCCCCTCATTTAGATTTGATAGTTCAGAGTTTGTCGCAATACGCAGAGCCAAAAATGGCGTAGTAGCCCAATGTGTACCTTTGTCTTTATTCTCGTAATAAACGTTTGATCTCTTTATAATCTCCAAAAAATCCCCTACTGTGTAAATTGGCTTTTTATGCCTATAATCAATAATTTCCCGGGATAAACTTCTTGTTAGTCTTAGATCAAGTACCTTACTAAACAAGTCAATTAATTGATCCTCTCTTAGTGCATTTAATAAATCTCTTGCTCTTACTGCATTGACATCCTGATCTAGTCTCATGTCGAGATCTGCTTCTGGTACAGTAAATGAAAAACCTCTGGAGACATCCTTAAAATGAAGGACATTCGTACCTAAATCAAATAAAATTGCATCAACATTAATAAAATTGTTTTGCTCAGCAATTACTTTTAGGTCTTTAAAATTTCCGTAAACTAGTTTGAAGTGGCCATGAACAGAATTGTTCATGGCAGGGCGGGTCATTTCAAACTTTTCCCTGGCAATTTCAAGCATTTTCTTATCTGTATCAATACCAAGTACGGAAATTGGATACTTCAATATCTCTAAAGAATGTCCAGCAGTTCCTACTGTGGCGTCAATTACTTTAGCTTTATCTTTTAAATGTGCTAACTTCTTAATTTGTAAATAGTCAATTACTTCTTCAAGCAAAACAGGATCGTGAATATCTGTTTTATTGCTTTCGATTAACATTTCATTAGTTATCTTTTGATTCACTAGCAAGCTTGTCGATCATTTCTGCTGCATTATTGCTAATGATCTCATTTTGATTTTCCCAATTATTTTTGTTCCAAATTTCAACTCTATTTCCAACACCTACAAAAACAACTGTCTCATCAAGATTTGCAAACTCTACCAAGGCATCAGGTAAAACTACTCTTCCTTGACTATCAGGCTTAAGCTCAAAAGCAGAACCCATGATAAATCTTTCTGTAACTCTTACAGGTGTTGTGATTAGTTTAGATGAACCTATCAGTTTTTCTAACAAGTCCAACCAATTTTCTTTTTTTACAGCCGTTAAAGAACCCTCGTACCACTTTGCAACTATAATCTCATTCCCTAAATCTTTTCTAAAATTTTTTGGTATTGCTACTCTTTTTTTATGACTAATTTTTGTCTCATACTGTCCGATAAACATAAGCTTGCCTGCCACTATTCACCACTTTTCACCACTACATGTCATTTTCACAAAATTTCACGTAAGTGTCAAGACTAATAATACCCGAAGGAAAATTTAACTTCTAAACAGTCAGATTACAAAAATTCGATTGAGGTTAATTAGAAGAAATCACGAAAATCCCACCAGAAGTTTGACCATCTATACTCTTCCAACTATTGTCATCCCATCTCATTAAATTGAGGTCACCATTATAAGTTATCTGGGTTTCTTCTCCTGACACAAATATACCTGACAATTCAGATTCACCAGTAGGATCACCGGGTATTCCGATTGGATTAAACACAGTCACAAAAACATCTTCATCCACAGAAAACTTAATATTACCATCTAAGCTCGCAACTTCATCTACACCGTTAAAAAGCTTGAATTCTGTTGATACTCTAGAAATTAATTTTCCTCTCTCATCTCTAAAACTTAAAGTTAAATCTCCACCTTCTACACCTTCGTCATAGCGATAATTACCAGAAGATTCTGAACCTAATAATAAATCTCTCTCAATAACTTTTGTATCATCTAACTGTACTGTTCCGGGAACACCTTGTGTACCACTATTTGAAACATAAACCAGTTCATAATCAACGCTCTTTGCACTAAAATTCTTTTTAACTGGGTCTAATTTTTCTACAGTTAAATGCAGCCAATGTCCATCTTCTTTTGGAACTAAGGTAACCACAGGTCTATCTTCTAACGGAATTTCAACTAGCTGTTCATCTGTGCTATTTGATCCACGACCCTTTGACAAAACCAGGAAGATTCCACCAAGAATAAAAATACCCAAGATTAGTAGAACAAACGGTAAATATTTTTTGTATTTATCCATCTAAACTATTTTGAATGTAGGAAGAGATCTTGTCAATCGCAACTCTTGTCTGTTTTGTTGTATCCCGATCTCTTATTGTAATAGTATCGTCCTCTAATGTATCGAAATCTATTGTAACTGTGTGCGGGGTTCCAATCTCATCTTGGTAAAAATATCTCTTACCTATATTTCCTCTATCATCCCAAGCAATATTGTAATCTTTAGATAAGTTATCATAAATACCCCTGGCCTTATTTACCAGTTCTTCCTTGTTTGCAAGAAGAGGGAAAACTGCTGCTTTATATGGGGCAAGCTTTGAAGGAAGACTAAGAACTTTTCTATCACCCTCGTCTTTATATGCCCAATCCAAAACCATCATTAAGTTTCTATTGGGACCATATGTTGACTCAATCACATGTGGAATAAATTCTTCTCCAGTCTTAGTGTCTCTTACTGCTAACTTCTCTCCTGAATGCTTTTGATGCGTAGTAAGATCAAAATCCGTTCTGTAATGCAATCCACTTACTTCACCGAATCCAGTTGAAAACTTGTATTCATAGTCTTCTGCCTTTTTTGCATAATGTGCAAGTTTATCTGGATGATGTGGTTTCCATCTAAAATTATCTTTAGGAATCCCAAGAATTTCGTTGTACCACTTTTCCACTTCATTTCTCCAGTCTTCAAAGGACTTTTCCCAATCACTCTCTTTTATGAAAAATTGAAGCTCCATTTGTTCAAATTCAAGTGTTCTGAAAATAAACTTTCCTTTTGTTATTTCATTCCTAAATGCTTTTCCTATCTGTGCAATTCCGAATGGAATATTAACTCTGGATGTCTGGTATACATTCCTGAACTGGACAAACATACCTTGAGCAGTCTCTGGTCTTAAATAAATATCAGATCCACTACCTTCCGCGGCACCTAAACTTGTTTTAAACATTAAATTAAAATTTCTTACTTTAGTCCAATTAAAAGAGCCACAATTTGGACAGTGTATTTTGTTTTTAATTATTAATTCATTTAATTCTTCATTGTTAAGTTCATCTGGATTAATATCCTTGACTTTTTCTTCCAATAAATGATCCGCTCTATAGCGGTTTTTACAAACTTTACAGTCAATAAGAGGATCATGAAATCCTTCAATATGTCCACTAGCTTCCCAAACTTTAGGGTGCATGAAGATTGCACTTTCTATACCAACTACATCAATTCTCTGGTGCACGAAAGTCTTCCACCATAAATTTTTAATGTTTTTCAAAAGCTCAACACCTAAAGGTCCATAATCATACACACTAGTCAGACCACCATATATTTCAGAAGAAGGATATACAAATCCTCTTCTTTTTGCTAAAGCTACGATTTCATCAAATTTGTTTGCCATTTTCTAAACTTAAATTATTATAAGCCTATACTTAGATAATTACATCTTCAATTTAGGTTAAAACAGCTTTACCTACTCGTTGAGATGAAGGCTTCCTTTCCAAAATACTTTCAAGCAATTTATCCGGATCTTTCAGTTGTTTATTCTCCGGCCAAAAACCTTGCAAAACAAGTATGTTTCTAACGAATTCTTTTCTAAAATTAGCAAGATTTTTTGATGTGGCTAGTTTTTGAAAATACTCTCTTATAAACTCAAATAAGTCATTGGATTTGTCATCATCACGAACAAGTGCATCCGAAATATCACAAAAATAATAGGCAACTGCTACTTTTTTTAGATCCTTTCGAATCTCTGGAAATGCATCAACAGTTGTTGCCTCTAACATTACATCCATGGCTTTTGTTCGGTATCCGTAAAACTTTATCAAACTAAACAATTCCAATGAACCGCGTTTTCTACTTGAAGTTTTCCTCACATTTTTAGCTATAACAGTTATTTTTCCATAATCCTTTGTTAGAAGGGTTATAATTCTGTCTGCTTCTGAAAAATTTCTGCGTGATATTACTATTCCTTGTGTTGAGTATTTTTTTGGTCGCACAGACCAATTATAGCTTAATAATTAATTCTTTGTCTCTTTTTAGAGTAAATTCTTCTATTCTTCCATTTACATCAATCAAATGCAGTGGGCCATCGGTACCGGGTTGTTTTTGGATAAGTAGTTTATAATCTTTTTCAGCTTTAACTGGAATTTTATATGTAAGACTTACTTTAGAAACACCTTGAGGACGCAGCCTAAAATAACCTGCAAATACAGTTTTATCTAATTCTTCGTAAGGATCGACTTTTTCTTCAACACCAGTAAAATCTATTAACTCACTTCCTCTCGGAACATAAACTCTTACCCAATTTGGCAGAACAGAGTTTAACCATCCATCATGTTCCTTTGGGTTTTTATATGTAATAACCACAGTCTTTTCCATACTTCCATCCTCAGAAATTGACAACTTCTGTTCTACTTCATGAGTTGCATAAAGATTAGATTTCCTCCCACCTAAATTAGCATTATTTATGTGCAAATAATCACCATCATAATCTTTAATTGTTCCTGCGACACCAAATTTTTCAAACGCTTCTTGCTCGCCATTCTCCATCATGTAAAAGAGAATATGCTTTTCAAGCATAGAAGAAAATCCAGCTTGCACAAGTTGAGGCAATTTTTCTTTTGGTTGTCCTAGAGTATTTGCCATAATAGAATTCATCAAAGGACCAATTATTCCTTTTCTATCCTCAGAATTTGGTGGTCTATAAACAATTTCTCCTGTATTTGGATCCCAAACGATAGGACCTTCCACGTCAGCAAAACTCTCAAGCTCATAAATAACCTGTGGACAGTGACATTCTTCAACAATTTCAGTGCTAAAATTTCCAAATCCTGACACACCTATTGGTCCTATTACGTCAAGTATCTTAACCAGAACTTCAGTGTCAACTGCAATAACACCATCGATATCATCAATCCCTGCTAGCTCTGCCTCTCTTGTAAACAGATCCATACTCTCTTTAAAATCAGGAGACCAATTCATATCTCTTAGTCTAAGGTTTGGAGACAAAACATAGGGACCTTTAATATATTTGATAATTGGTTCAGGGGCTTCTATTGTTGGCTCGTATTTTGAATCAAGATCATATATATCACTAGAATCAGAAGGGTTAAAGGTTGCTTTATTAACATTCATGATTGTATATGCTGTCATAAAACCACCTGTTGGTCTTAATTCTTTGTCATTTTGGAAAATAACTAAATAATTTCTTTCTCCATTCATACCCAAAATATCAGGAGCTTCAGATAATAATGGTGCTCCATTTGTAGTAAATAAAGTTATGTCTTCCGAAAGCTGGAGCATTTTGGAAATTTCATTTCTAACATTAATGTCTGAAATTTTCTCTGGGTAATCGTACGGATCAATATGCTGAAGCTCTTTATTGGCAAACTGGACTTTTGATGAGATTTCTCCTATTTTGGGTTCTAGTTCTGGCAAACTATTCACAATAAAGTCCATTCTGTCTTTAGCTGTTTGTTGTCCGTCTTGTTCAACTTCAGAACCAGAATATCCAAAAACATCAGAGTACGGCTTAATTGCTTCCAATAAAACTTCTCCTGCCTCAAAACCATATTTTGCAGCAGTTAGTCCATGACCTAAATCATCTGAATATTTTCCTACAATGGGCACAAATTTCGTCCAGCTAATAATTTTATAAGCACCGGTCAATCTTTTTAGACTTTCTTTTGTATTTGTCATTTCAACTTGAATTTGATCTATATTCTGAGTCTCAGCTGTAGCTGCCAAGACCTTTATCTGGTTCTTAAATGAGAGGGATGCAAATAGGAAATACAAAAATGGAGATATCAATAATAAAATTAATACACCAGATATTAAAATCAGTTTAAGATTTTTTTTGTTAGCTAATCTTGTCTTCCAGTTTGTTTTTATTTTTTCTGTCATGTTATTTTTAATTTCTGGAATTCTAAAAGCTCCACTTTCATTATCCTCTTGACTCAATGGCTCATCAGTATTTTCTAATTCTATTCTCTTTATTTCACTCATTTTAGTTTAAACAGCTCCTTTACCACTTATCATTGTCCATGGTGTTTTAAGTAAAATCAAAATATCTAACAAAATTGAGCTTTTACGAGCATAATATGCATCCATTTCAATTCTCTTGTCAAAGTTTACCTCACTTCTTCCTGTAACCTGCCAAAATCCGGTGATCCCTGGTTTTGATTGTAATGCCTCTTTTACTAATTTTTTAGTATGCGGATATTTTTTTTGTTGCTCTTTAAGTTCATCCGGAAAATAAGCTCTTGGTCCTACAATACTCATTTCTCCCTTTAATACATTTATAAACTGAGGCATCTCGTCGATTGAATATTTTCTAATAAATTTACCTATTGGCGTTACTCTTGGATCATTGTTTAGTTTGTAACTGGAGTTTTTATATTCTTCGTAGAGCTTCTTGAACTTTGGATCAGTTCGAAGCTTGTCATGTGCATTCACAATCATAGATCGAAGCTTATACATCTTAAAAAGTTTTCCATCTTTACCAACCCTCTTGGGCATATCTGCAAATACAGGACCTTCAGAGGTTAGCTTGATGATTATCGCCACAACAATGATAATCGGCAGAAACAATATTAATAAAAATATTGCTCCAAAAATGTCTATTGTTCTTTTGGTAACGTCGTAGAGCATATGCGGCAGGTAATTATTTAACAATTGTATCAATCATAACTCATTTGATGTACTTCTTATGATATTTTTCTAGTTTAGTATACAGATCTTTAACTTTTTCGGTTTTATTCATATCACAAACCAAAAGACCATCAGGTGTGTCTATCACAGCAACATTTGATATACCAATTATACTTATCATTTTTCCTTTTGGTCCAATAATTAAATTTTTGTCTGAATCAATAAAGACAGTATCAGCACCACCATCAACAATTGTTTTCTTTTTAGGTGTAATTAGTGATTTATAGAAAGTTTGCCAAGTCATAACTGATTCCACCCATCCCATGTCAGCTGGAATTGTTGCTCTAACATCTGCAGGTAATTTTTCAAAAATACCGTATTCAATTGAATCCTTCTTAAGCTTGCCATACTCTTTTTTTAAGGTTGAGTTTTGTTTGCTTGTGCCCCAATCACCTACAATCTTCATAAGTCCTTTATACATATCAGGCTGGTATTTTTTGTAATAATCAAGCATGGTATCAGCTTTCCAAATTCTGTAGCCTGTATTAATTAACCATTCATTTGACTCAAACAACTTTTTTGCGACATGTTCCTTAGGTTTTTCTATATGCTTATCTATTAACATAACATCAAAACCATTTTTATTGGCAAGCTTTTTACCAATATGAACCCATCCGTTGTGTACACTTGGGTATTCAGCTTTTGCATCAACTGATACTATTTTCTCTGACTCTTTTGCATATTGACTAGCAGCCTCAAGAGCATCCAAAAAAACTGATTCTTTTGAAATAAAATGTTTTGCCCAGGATATCAGTATTGTTTCACCTGGGAAATACTTATTAACTACTGCTGTGGCGAGACCACAGGCTGCAAGCAAATCTTTTCTCTCTGGTTCTTTTATAATATTATTATCAGGTACTGGTGGTGCTTGTTCTTTAATAAACGGAACGTAAGCTTCTTCTGTGGTTATAAAAATATCTTTTGGTTTATAAGCTTTCTTATACCTGTTGTAAGTAATCTGAAAAATTGACTGACCATTTACCAAAGGTATGAAAGATTTTGGTTTTGACACACGACTCAAGGGCCAAAGTCTTGTCCCTCTACCTCCTACAAAAATAACAATTTTCATCTATAAAATACTTAAAAACTCCCTTTTGAAATTTTCTTTTGAAAAACGTTTTGCATTATTAGTTATATCTCTTATATTAAACTTTTTTTCATTAAAGTTCTCAATAGTTCTTATTATACTATCAGAATCTTGTCTGTCGAAAAACAATCCTGTTACATTTTCTATAACTGTGTCTAGAGCGCCACCTGATTTATAAGCAATTACAGGCATACCATATGCCTGAGCTTCAATAGAAACCAGACCAAAATCTTCTATCTGTGGAAAAATCAATGCCCGAGCATTTTTATAGTAATTAATTAGCTCCTTATCAGAAACATATCCTGTAAATTTAATGTTATCTTTTGACATTCTTTGAAGAAAGCTTTTTTGTCTTCCCTCTCCAATAATAACTAGTGGTAAACCCAATTCATTAAATGCCTGTATTACAAGGTCTATTTTCTTATAAGGCACTAATCTGGTGACCACTAAAAAGTAATCTTTTCTTTTCTCAGCTGTAACATTTTTTGCTGGGATGTTTAGAGGAGGAAAAATTATCTGAGAATCTCTGTTGTAGAATTTTTTTATTCTATTTTTAACCTCTGATGAAATTGAGATTAATTTATCAGGACGACCTGAAGCTTGCAGGTCCCATTTTCGTAAATATTTTATAATAGGTTTTGATAGTGTTTTTAAATTTTTATTTTGGAAATATTCATCATATGCACTCCAAAGATATCTAGTTGGAGTCAAACAGTAACAAATATGCTTTGTATTTGAATCTGTAATTATACCTTTTGCTGCTTCGCTGGTTATGGATATGACAACATCGTAGCCCTTAAAGTCAAAGCTCTCAAATGCATTTGGCATTAAATATGCAAAGTATTCGTGATTTTTTTTTATAAACTTAAGTCTTTGTAAATAAGAAGGGATTACTTGAGGAAAAACTTCTGCCCATTTAGCATTTTTATCATATACAGAAGTGTAAAGCGGTGCCTCTGGAAACATTTCGTGGAGTGTCAGAAGTACTCTCTCTGCACCTCCCCACTTGTTTACCCTATCGTAAACTAAAGCTATCTTCATTTGAGAGTTTCAGTATAAACCTCTACTGTTTCTTCTGCCATTTTTCCCCAGGAATACTTTTTAATAAATTCCCGAGATTTTTTGATTCTCTTATTTCTTTCCATTAACTTCATATCTATGACTTTTTGCATTGTTTGTTTGACTGAAGTAGTACTTTTTGGATTGAAATATAAAGCATTTTCTCCATAAATCTCTTTTAATACAGGTATTTTGGAAGTTAATACTAGAGTCCCAGCTTGCATAGCCTCTAACCCTGGAAGTCCAAATCCTTCAGATAAAGTTGGATATACAAAACCTAAAGAATTTTTATATAAACTATTTAATTCTTCATCAGGAACAAATCCTAAAAACTTTATATATTCCTCTGCACCTTCTTTTTTGGCAGAATTGATAATGCGTTCTACAAATTCGCTTCTGGAAGATGCAATGGCTAAATAATAATTTTGATTCGAACTCTGATTAAGTTCTTTTATTGCTTTAATGGCAACGTTAATGTTTTTATGAGGATATGCGCTACCTACATATAGAAAATAATTTTTAGGTAAATTATATTTTTTATAAATTTTTTTATTTGTATCTTTTGAAAAATTTTCATCTATTCCTTCATGCGTAACTATAATTTTATTTGGATTTATTTTGTAAGTATTCAAAATATCGTCTTTAACAGCTCTACTTGGAACAATAATTCTATTAGAGGAATAAACCGCTTTTAAAAAGGCAATATGATAGCCTATTCGCCAAACAAAGTAAGTAAAATAATCTTTGGTAGTTGAATGTTTCCCTGTAAATCTATGCATTGTTAAGTCGTGGATAGTAACCACAAATGGCTTAGAATAAAATACAGGTACATTAAAAAACGGGAAATGGACGAGGTCGGGGTTATGTTTTTTTATTAGTGACGGTAATTTAATTTGCTCCTCAAAAGTATAGTGCTTGTAATCTGCCATTACTTTTTTAAAATTATTTCCTAACTTTATTTGATTGAAGTGCTTTTTCCTTAGTAAAATAATATAGTTATTGGCTCTATCAATTTTGGTTAAATTGTCTATAAGACTTTTGGTATACCTACCAGGTCCTGCATTTTCGACCCCATAAAACCTAGCGTCAATTAATATTCTCATGTGATTATCTCTTTGGTAATACGAATCAATTTTAATAACTTAATCCCCGCCAAAACTAAAACATTTAAAAAAAGTGGATAATGACTCCACAATCTCTTTTTATAAAATATTTCCATTGAGTTTATTCCTGTAAGTCTGTACTTAAGTCTTAATCTTACTGGAATTTTTTCTTTAGCTTTGTTTTTCCCTTTTGTAGCACCTTTATAGTGCATTATTGAAACTTTAGGAGTATAGAATAATTCATACCCCTGTTCTTTAATTTTCCAAGACAAGTCAATATCCTCACCATCTAAAAAATAATCTTCGTCAAACCAACCTACTCTATCAAGCAATTGCTTTCTAGAAAGAAAGTAAGCCCCCTGAATAACTTCAACAGAATGTTCTTTATTCGGATCTACATATCCATACCAATATCTGGAAAAGAGTGGAGAATCGGGAAATATTCTATCCAAGGGTAGTACCAAATGTGTAAATGACACCCAAGGAGTTGGGAATGATCTTCTAGCATCTTTATCCAAAGTCCCGTCTGCTAAAATCATTTTGCAAGTGACTGCTCCAAGCTTGGGATTTTTTTCAAGCAGCTCAAGGGTATATTTTAGAGTACCTTTTTTAACTTCTGTATCAGAATTAAGGAATAAAACATACTTTCCTTTTGTAACTTTCCGTGCTGCATTATTTCCAGCAGAAAAACCTAAGTTTTCTTTATTTTCTACCAAAACAACCTGCGGAAACTCATTTTTTATCATTTCCAAACTCCCATCTGTAGATCCATTGTCACTAACGATCACCTCAAAATTTACTTCTTTTTTCACTTTTTCAAGTGATTTCAAGCAAGCTTTTAATAACTTTTTTGTATTGTAATTAAGAATTATTATTGAAATAACTGGATTCTTACTCATTTTTTTATTTTTCCTAATTCTTTATAAATATTGTTTAGTGATATAGCCATTTTCTCCCAGCTGTATTTTTCTTCTACTAATTTTCGTGCGCTATTGGCAATTTTCATCGCTTTATTGCTATCTTTTAGAATACTGATTGTAGCTTTAGCAATATCATTCATATTATTTCTAACAATTATATTCTCTCCATTCTTTACACTTAAACCTTCTGCGCCAACAGATGTAGTAACCAAAGGAAGCTTACTTGCCATTGCAGCAAAATGCTTTAAACGAGTACCTCCAGGACCTTTCAAGGGAGAAACAAATACGCTTGATTCATAATACGCCTTTTGGATACTTTCCTCATCATTTTCAGCTAAATCATCAATAATTATACTTTCGCTTTTTCTATCCTTAAGTGTGTCAGGAATATGTTGCCCAACTATCCAAAGTTTTGCGTTTTTTAATTCCTTATGCACGATAGGATAAACTTCATCAAGAAGATTAACAGCAGCTTCTACATTCTGTAACCATTTAAAATTAGCAACAAATAATATTTTTGGATCATTATTTTTCCAGCTTTTTTTAACTTTAAAAAAGTCTAGATTTACACCATTAGGAACAATACCAACATCAAGATCAGGTACTAAATTTAACATTGCCTCTTTATCTGCCTCTGAAACAGCAACAACTTTGTCCGCTTTTTTCCAATAAACTCTTTCCCAATAACGCAATTTAGAAACGTCAATATTGAGTAATGGTCTCAGGTAAGCTTTTGCCTGCTTTTCAACAAAATGTTTATATACTAAATATTCTATTGTTTGTTCTACCAAAAGCACAGGTATATCTGTTTTAGGAATATGAGGCATTACATAAAAAGTCTCTGCGTGAATTAGATCATATTTTTCTTTTTTTAGTTCAGCTTCAACTCCTTTTTTTTCATCAGGAGATAGGTTTCTAATCACAAGAAACGGATATGGTCCAAATCCCGTCAACAAAATATTCCTAAGTGTCCATGGAGATGCTGTTCTTTTGAAAACTTTTACACTTTTACAAAACTTACTTAACTCTTTTATATGCTTCCTTTCTTTTTCATCCTTAATAAGTGAAATAAGAGTTATCTCATGGTCTTTGCTAAGATGCTTTAACAAGTTAAAGGAGCGAATTTGACCACCGGAAGAAGGAGGAAAAGGCAGATATGGAGTAAGCATTAATATTTTCATATTATTTTGGCTGATTAAGGTCTAAAATAATATATTCACCTGTTTTTTCTAAGGTAGAATACTTTTCCTCAAATTTAAGTGTGTCTGCAGAATTAAGATCAACAGATACATAATAATCAGCACCAAACTCATTTATCAATTGGTCTAAAGTAGTTTCCACAACTGGCCATCCATATCTTTTTGTCTGATACAAAAAAGCTGTGTCACCATTATAAGGAGCTACAACCAAAGCATCTTTTGGTGTTAATCTGTCAACTGCTTCCCCTGCTGTAATAATTTCTGGGTGATTTACCTGATAATAATCTTTGACTTGATATGCACCTATACCAATCATCATCACTGCAGAAAATAATACAAGCCCTCTTCTCAAAACAAGATTTAGGTTTTTTTCATTCCATAAATATAAACTTCCTTGGGAAAGAATTAGAGCAATTGCTGGCATTAATAACGTTTGATAATAATCATGCCTAACATTCGCTGTTGCAACAACAATAGTATACAAAACAACTCCTACCATAAACGCGACATTTATTAATTTTTTGTTCTTTGTCAAGACAGATCCCACTCCAAATGGAATTAACCCCCACATACCTAGAATCAACTTTCCAATTCTTTCACCAAAAATCCATCTCCAAAATGCAGGTCTGAATCTTATCCCATCTCCATTAAATGCCCATTCAAAATGAGGAATTCCTACCGGAAATTGGTTTATCCAAATACGCCAAATCAAAAAAGGAAGTGTAGCTATATTAAGATAAATAAGCATTTTGGAAACAACCCCTGCATTTTTGTATATTTTTTCTTTGTATTTCCTAATAGCTATTAAAATTATAGGCAAGCTATAAAAAATTGAGTATGGTTTAAGAAGCAAACCTAAGGCTGCAAGTATAGCAGATAAAATAAAATAAATATTTTTGTTTGTTTTATCAAATCTAAGAAACAACCAAATAGCACCAGTTGCAAATAAAACTACTAGAGGTTCGGGGAGAATCACGCGAGTAAAATAAATATTAAATGGGATTAATAAATAAAAAAAGGAAGCTAAAACACCTCCCCACTTACTTATTGTTTCTTTCCCGATACTATAAAGAATTAATGATGTGATTAATGATGTAACAATTGACATCAATCTACCTGCAGTCTCAAAGGAAACAAATGGAAGCATATAAGAAAAAGCTACATGAAAAATATTAAATAATGGAAGCTCTACCATCCTCCAGCCATTGGGATTAAAAAAACCAGATTGTATTGTAGAAATATCATAATATTTAGGTTCAAGTATATTTATGCCTTCTTCTTTAAAAATCCTAGATACAGCAGCTGTATCTGCTTGTCTCCAGGAATGCCAATCTCCTAATGGTATATTAATTTTGTATAACCTTACTGCAAATCCAACAATTAAAATAATAATTAACCATAAAACAGGCTTATTTATTTTATCAAGTAGGCTTAGTATAGATTTAATTTTTTGCATTCTTAAATATAGCTCCAGCTACAAGACTAACTCCTAAAATCATCCAAAAAATTGAGGCTACTTTGCTTGCCTCAAAAACATCTATAAAAATTGCATTAACCAAATAAGCCACCATAAGTGATAGTATACCTGCAAAATAATATTTCATAAAACCTTTGCTACCTTTGTAAAAAGATACAATGTTTTTTGTTATCGCTATTAGTAGCAAAGTAAATGCTATAAATCCAAGTATTCCAACTTCACCTAACATCCGAAGGTAATCATTGTCAGTGGCAAGCCCAATAGAAGAATAACCTGTACCCAAAAGTGGGTTTTTATAAAATGCCCTCATTGCTCTCGGCCACTCCATATCCAAACGAATAGATAAAGATCTATAAACTCCTAATTGAGTTGGATCAGTTGGCTCTCCAGGTGCAATATCAGCAATATTTATACTTCTGTCTTTTTGCTCAACCATATCCACAGGAAGTGTAGGTATATTCAAGCTGCCTCTTTCTTGTTGATCTTTTGTCCCCTGAAAAGTTTGCTCGTTACTAAATATGACTTTAATAGTTGCTAAATATCTATCACGTAAACTAGAAGGATAAATAGCAAACATAGAAATTAAGAATATTATTAAAAATATATATCGATACTTTCTAAGCAGAATCACGAGTGACACTAAACCAACAAAAACTGCAATAAACGATAACCTAGCAGCGGTTAACACTAATACATATAATGAAAAAACAGATAACAGGCTTATCCAGGTAACTGCCGTCAATTTTTTCTTTGTAATTTTTCCTTTATTGATTTTGTCAAAAAAGTAAAAAAATACTGTAGCTGCCAAGATTACAGTCATCATTAGAAATATGGCTAAATCATAGTGTCCTGCAAATGTAGAGCCAACTCTTTCACCAGGGGATAAGTAGTAAACAAATCCTTTTGATAATTCTGATGTAGTAGTGGATATAGCAGGAAAGCGTAAATATTTTTGACCTAATGCATAAAAATTAACAATAAAAACAACTATAGAAGATGACGCAAGAAAAACAAAAAACTGTCTCTTTGTTTTTACAACAGTAAATGCAAAAGGCAAAAACATCAGCAGTTCTATTCTCCTTAAATAATGAAGAACGCCTATGCTTGGCATAACTGTTTTAGTAAGAAATATTCCAGAGAACAAAGAGACACTGCCTATAAAGAAAAACACAAGAAGAGCTTGAATAATACTGGAGTTTAAAAGCTGGACGATTTTCTTAGAAGCTACGAGATAAATAAACCATAATAAGTATCCAACAAAAATAAATATATCTTCTAATCTTATAGACACAAAACTTCCTTTAACTCCAAATAAAGGAAACTTCTGATACAAAGATATAAAAAATAATAAAAAAATTAAATACCAATACAAAAAAACTTCAAATTTTGGTAATAATTTTTGCATAAGTTTTTGCATAATCTCTCCTTCCTAATATCAAAAAAGCTAATGCACGCAAAGGTATAAAAATATAATATAAAACTCTCAAATAAATTACCGCTAGTAAACCATAGTTTTTTTTGTATAAATATACTAAACCCTTTAATTCCCCTATCCATTGGGTTTCTCTTGGCGAACTACTACTTGCACCACCTATGTGTATGATTTCAGCTTTGTCTGTCCATCCAATCTTAAAACCAGCATTATAAGCTCGCCAACAATAATCAACATCTTCTGCATACATGAATATTTTTTCATCTAATAAACCAATTTTTTCTAGAACATCTCGTTTAATCAACATAACAGATCCAGAAACCCAACCTACAGATCTTTGTTTTTTGTAATATTTTGCATACCTTTGTTGAAAAGAAGGCAAAAGTAATACTTTTCTAAAAATATCATCCAATCCAGATACCCACAAAAAAACAGGCAGAGGTGTAGGAAGGTCTCCTGCGTTTGGTTGAAAAGTCAGATCAGGGTTTAATAATTTGCAACTAGATATTTGATATTTGTTTTTTTCGGCAAAATCAACCAAAATGTCGAGTGATTTATCAAGTACTTTTGTATCTGAATTAATTAATAATACGTAATCGATATCATTCTTCAAAAGTTCATCTATTCCAAGATTATTCCCACCAGCAAAACCTAGATTTTTATTACTTTTTATGATTTTCAATTCTGGATATTTTTTTGATACTGCCGAAATTGATCCATCGGTTGAGTTATTATCAACCAACACTACTTCTAGTTTTGATTTCCATCTCTTCTTTAAAATACTATCAAGACAATCAAGTGTTAAATCTTTAGTATTATAATTTACAATAACTACACCTACTTTAGTCATTTAATATTACTCGCTTTCCAGTTATCCAAAGCAAAAGGATTGAAACAATAATTCCAAACCAGACAACTATCCTTACATACAAACTTGATGGGTAATATCTCAATATGTTTTTTGTAAGGTGTTCCTGATTATCGAAATCAAACTTTGTAGCTCCTGCATATCTTGGTTCACCATTTTCTGTAAATGGCTCCATACCATTTAGGAAAATAGAATCACGTAAGGGGTATACGTACTCTTCTAAATAAGTACTTTGAGTTTGATCTTTAATATAAGTGTAAGCGTTTTCTGGAGGATAATTTAATTTTATTGGATCAAAAGGTATTTTATTTTTATTTTTGTAATCTTCATAATAAAATTCAGTAGCAAAATCACGATAATGATCAGAAAAATAAGCTTTGATATTTGGTACTTGCCATACATCTCCTGGCAAGGTAGACACAGAAGAATTAGGCAAATCTGAAAAATTCTGAACAGAAACAGTGCCGGGTATTACCATATATATAAGTAAAATCAGGGAAAAAATTATATATAAAGATGATACAAATACTTTCATGAAGTTATTGAAACAACCTAGCTCTGCCTAATTGGTATTTAGGATTTTTGTTTTTCCTTTCTCCAATAACCTTTGCTGGCACTCCTCCTACAATCTCAAAATCCTTTACATCCTTTGTAACAACAGCACCGGCAGCAACAACTGCACCTTTACCAATTTTAACCCCTGGAAGAATTATTACCCTTGGACCAATGAATACATAATCACCAATTGACACAGGTTCCTCAATTGCAGAGAAATCATTACTGCTTATATCGTGTTCTGAGTTATAAACCATAACTGACGATGCAATATCTGTATGGTTTCCGATAGAAAGAGATGATCTTCCATCAAGGAAAGCATGATCACCAATTATTGTATCTTCACCAATTTGAATATTTTTCAGTTCAAAAAAATTGACCCACATATGAATTGTAGACCCCTTTCCAATCTTCATTCCTGACAATTTGTAAAAAAATTTTCTTATAGTCCAGATAGGTATATTACCCACCCATCTTAGCAGCATCAACTTAAAATCCAGCCAATAATTATAAAAGCGAGTGATGATTTTTTTGGAAGCCTGACCCCATGTAAGTTCATTTCCGTGCTTGTCTTTAAATATAGCCATTAAATTTATTATACTAAAATTTATCTAAGATATCAGACTTGGCTAAAAACAAGTAATTACAAAATGCAAAACAGATGTTTACTCTATAGATTCAATTATATTTAATGTTTTTCTCGCAGTTTTCTCCCAGGTGAAATTTTTTGACCATTTAACACCATCTTTAACCAATTTATTGTATTCTCCTTGCTCCAGTGAGATAATTCTATTGAATCCCCTGGCGATATCTTTAGTGTCATCTGGATCAACATACTCTACTACATCTCCTCCAACTTCCTTTAAACTTCCTCTGTCACTGGAAACCACTGGTGTTCCTACAGCCAAAGACTCAAGAACATGTAACCCAAATCCTTCCCAGTATGACGGTGTAGCAAGTAATTTTGCTCCAGTCATTAGAGTCACCTTATCTTCCTCTGGAATGAAACCCGTAAAAATAACATCATCTTCCAAGTTTAAATTCTTAACAATTGAAAATATATTTTCATAAAGCCATCCTTTTTTGCCTGCTACTACAAGTTTTAAATCACTTTTGTTTTTATTTTTTAGCAAAGAAAATGCATTTATTACACCATCCACATTTTTACTTGGCTTTAAAGTTCCCAAATATAATATATACTCATTTGGAATTTTATATTTATCCTTTATACGTCGCACATTATTTTTGTACTTTGTTTGATTAAAGAGATCTTTGTCATAGGCGAGGTGCGTAATGATGATTTTATCTGAGGCTGAAGAATAGTGTCGTACAATATCTTTTTTAGTCGCTTCACTAATCGCAATAACTCTTTTTGAAACTTTTATACTCATAGCAGTCCAGTACTTTAACTGCCAAAATACATGCGTTTTAAATTGTTCCGAACTTTCGAGGTATCCAAGGTCCATTATTGAGCAAATTTTAGGCATTGGAGAAAATGGCGGAACATAATGACTAGGAGTAAACAACACATCTGGTTTGTTTTTTGCTTTATAGAGATAAGGCATTAATACTGTTATTATCCATAATCCCTTACCTGGTAAAACTTTATATTTCCAGTGTTTGCTTTCCTCGGGCAGTTCTTTTAAAGGAGCATCTTTTAAGAATATAACAAATTTATGTTTATCTTTCCACTCTGGTTCTAGTTTTTTTATTGCTTTTAGTAATTCAAATGCATAAGTGTTAACACCAACACGGTTTTCTACATTTGCCTCATTACCATTAATCCCAATTAACATATTTAAATTTTACTCTAATGCTTGTTTGTATACATCTAAAGTTTTTTTGGCAGTAATCTCCCAGCTAAATCTTTTTAAATTCTCTTTACCTTTCTTTTCTAGACTTTTTCTCCGTCTCATTGCTTTTTTGATACCTTCTGCAATCGATTCATGAGAATAGGGATCAACTAATATAGCTGCATCACCAGCAACTTCGGGCATACTGGAGATATTAGAAGTTACAACCGGTGTAGCACATGCCATTGCCTCCAAGATTGGCAATCCGAACCCTTCATATAATGAAGGATATAAAAATGCTTCAGCTCCTGTATATAGTGAAACTAACTCTTCTCCTGAGATATGCCCTGTGATTCTTATATCCCTTTCTTCATCTAAGTTAATATATGTAGGTCTACCAACCATTATTAGCTTTAGATCTTTTCCTCCTTTTACTTGCTCAAATGCCTTTATTATTCTCTCCGAATTTTTTCTTGGGTTTATACCTACAGTCAATAAATACCCACCACTTACTTTGTATTTTTTCTTTACTGCTTCTATAGACTTTTTACTTGCAGACTTAATATCATCTGATACAGCCTCTGGTATTACTACTATTTTATCTTCATTAAAATCAAGCTCTATTAAATCTTTTTTTGTTGCTTCCGATGGAACAATTATTTTATTTGATTCTTCTCTGACCCAGGCAAGTTTTCTTTTGTGAACTGAAAGAATTTTAGGATGAGTCAGCTTAGGAAATTTTAGAGGTGAAAGATCATGTATAGTTGTAACTTTCTTTGCTTTGGCTGGCGGCTCACTCCAGTCGGATGTATGAACTAAATCTACATTTCCAATAAGTCTTTCTATAGTTAAAATATGAAGTCGATTCCACAATAAATCTGCTAGTGTGGGAGATATAGTAGAAATTTTACCGGTTACATTTTTATTAAAATTATTGGCGAAATCTTTTAACTCATTTTGTCTTCTTAATGATCCCCCGAACAAAACATATTCATTTTCATTATTTATCTTTATTAAATTTTCAACCAAATTTTTGGTATAAATTGAAACACCTGTACCATACAATATTGGAGAAATATCAATTGCTATTTTCATTTTTATATTTCCAAACAACTATTCCGTTAAAATCATACTCATTTGTTTTCTCATAACCCAAGTTTTCTATTTTTAAACGCGTAGTATCGTCCGGATCAAAAACCTCCTGAACGTACCTAAACAACCAGATTGCCTTATAATTATTGTTTAATTTGTCAACTGAAAGCAAGTGATTATCAAGCTGATAATATTTTATTGCCTCTGTTTGGGAGTTTGACGAGGTTAAAACTGCATAACTTTCTACATTCTGATCTTTAATAAAACTAATCGCTCCTCTCCAATCTTCTCTATGAAATTTTGGACTCAAGAGATAATATGTCGAACTTAAAATATTAATAGTAAGAACAATAAAAATAATTTTATCAGCATTTATTTTATCAACTCCTAGCGCTACCAGTATCCAAAATGCTGGCAAGATAAATAATAATCTAAAGTAAGAAAATATTGATAACTTAAATCCTAAAAACCAAGTTAAAAGCAAAGGAACCAAAAACCACATGACTATTAAAAACACCTTCTTGTTTTCTTTTGTTATTCCTCTTAGAGCAAGCCCCCAAACAACAAAAGTGGTTAATATTGATGCCAAAGCATAAAAAACCTTGTTATCAAAACTTACTCTACCTATTACAAACTTTACTATGACAAGCAAAGTCTCTTTTATGTCTGTCTTACCTAATACCTGCCACCACAAAAATTGATTATCTTCAACAGAGAGACCCAAATTTAATTGTTGAGATAAATAAGGTAACCACCAAATAAAAACAATAATTAAAGGCAAATGAGTTGTTAAAAATTTTCTCCACCACAGCTTATCTTTTTTAGATAAGTAAGCATGAATCCAAAAGACAGGAATAATTAAATTTGGCAGATAATCAGTCAAAAAATTACAAGCTAAAAGAGTACCAAAAGCCATCCAATAAAAATAAGAATTACTTTTATAGATTTTGAGATATAAATAAATTAATAATGAAACTAAAAATGCAGATAAAGCATACATTCTTGCTTCCTGAGAATAGTAGATATGCAAACCAGAAGTTGCTAATAACAGTGCTGAAATAGTAGGTAGATATTTATTTTTGATCTCTAACTCTCTTGAAATTAAATAAACCAAAAATATAGTAAAAGTCCCAACCAATACAGAAAACAACCTTAAATGAACTTCACTAAAGCCAAAGATTTCTCCCCATAATTTAAGTAATAAATAATAAAGCGGAGGATGAAAATCTCCTGGGGAAAACTTATTTAATATTTCGCTAAACGATAGATCCCTAGTTACATAGCCACTGGTTGCCTCATCCAACCAAAAAGATTGATTAATCGAGATTAACCTGAGCAGTAAAGCCATAAGTAAAATAAAAAATATAGTTTTACTTTTAAGCAGACTGAATAAATCACTTATCATTTTCTTCTATTTTATAAATTTTACACATGTCGTGGCACGCACTTTTGACTTCTGTTAATTTAAAACTTTGTTTTAACTCATTGAAAGACTCATGTAGATAAGATTCGTTTCCTAAACCATAAGTTGAAACATATAATTCGCGGCCATTAATTAAATATTTCTCATAAAGAACATGTAAATCAGAATAATCCCCCGGCCCCCAAATCTTTTCTCTGTTTCTTCTGAATTCCTGATGAGGAGAAAGAGGAAGCAGATCATACTTTCCATTAGAATAAAAATCTATGTAAAAGGGAATCATAGGTGAAATAACCACAGGCTTTTTATCTGACTCTTCAATTTGATCAAAGAATTTATTGAGCTCAAGGACTGAAAGATAATACCACGGTGTCTCGGCATATCTTAAGTTTAGTACAGCTTGATATCTTAACCTTTGTAAATTAGAAAAGAGATAAATTACGGACAAAATGCCAATTAATAAATAAAAAACGTATTTACGCTTTTTGTCTTTTGTATATTCATAGAGAAAATGTAAAAACAATCCAAATCCTAACAAAAGTGATGGTATTTGGTGATATAAATATCTCAAATCAACAGCATAAAAAGATGAGATAAATATGAGCTGACTTAGGAGCATAATTGTTAAAGCAACTGACAGCAATCTATATTTTTTCTTCGTAAATCCAATTATTAATCCTATAAGTCCAGGCATTGAAACATAGATTGGTAAAACAGGAGTAAAATCCCACAAAAACCTGACATTTCCTCCAATAAATGAGTCTAAATAAATCGGAAAGTTTATTTGAAAATACTCTAATGAGAACCAGGCAGACTCACCTGAACCAGGAGACATTTCTGAATAAAAAAAGCCTGGAAATACTCCTTTAATTAAAGTTAACAATGAGTCTAAAGGATTTAATTTAATTGTAAAATTTGCATAAACAAAAGCAGGTATAGCAAAAATCAAAGTCAAAATAATAAATCTAATGGCATTTTTAGAGTAATATTGCTTCTTTTTTGTATTTTTAAAAAGTACTTTTGTTAAATAGACAATTCCATATACAAGTGTTACTGGTAGGTAAGCATATTTGGTGGCAAAAAATGAAACAGGAACTAACGCAGAAAGAATTATATTTCGATAGTTAACATCTGATATAACAAGATAAACAGCAGATAAAAAAAGAGGTAAAATTAAATTTTCAGCCATTGCCCATTGCGGATACCAATAGAGAAAAAAATTAGTTGAGAAAAGAAAAATTGTAAGACCAACTATCCACTTATTGAAATTTAACTTTGTTAAGATTTTATAAAATACCACTAAGGAAAATATTGATAATAAAATGTTAGCAAAATAAAACATTCTGGGATCCTGATTTAAGGCTAAAAAAGGAAATAGAACAATACTGTACAACGGAGGAACTGAGGGTATAATTCCTTCTAAACCTTGTCTTGCTATTACAAATCTTCCATCTTCAAGTAAGTTTAACGGGGGTACGAGATAGTGAAAGGTATCAGGATATGGCTCCAAGTTAGGGATAAGCGTTCGGGTAGAAAATGGATTTCGCCATAGTAAAACTATAAAAGTAATTAAAGAGAGCAAAAAAAATATATTTGGTTTGGAGATTCTATCTAATTTTGTAATAAATTCTTTTAGTTTTGCAGTCACAAATAATTTTAGCATTTATTACTAAACAAAATGTATAATCTCTCTTATAATAAACTAGCATGAAATTTTTACTCTTATTTTCCTCCATGCTTTTAATCAATGAATTAAAATGGTTTAACAAAAACTAATGTTAAAATTACCTTGCAAACTTCAAATTAACGCCTGTTAATTTTCTCAAATAACTTTTGACTTAAAATTTCAGTGTAGTGGGGAATTGCAGTTCTAGGGTTTTTGTAAATATTAAGTATTTTCCATAATTTTGAATTTTTAATAGTAGCTAGTTCGTGCCTTAATTGATGATTTTCTGCTTTTTCTATATTTTTTTGATTAACAATACTTGCATATTCTCTCAATTCACTATTACTAAATAATTCTTTAAAACTATTTTTTTCCCAATATTTCAAAAATTCCATAAATCGATAAAATTCCATCAATTTACTAGTTACATATCCATGTACGCCATCTTTATATCCTTCTTTTATTGAATATCTATAAGCAAATTCTCCTTTCATATATCTCTCTAATAAATCCAGATCTATATTATCAATTAAATCAAAGTAATTAGATTTTTCTGCATATCTGTCAGTTCTCTCTAGCCACTGTGATATAGCTGAGTAATGATAGTGAATAATTGAATTTTCTTCAGTTGCACTTAACACCTTCACTTTTCCAATAAATTCAGGTTGCTGATGAATAACCTCTGACCATCTAACGTGTCCTTTTTTGAATAATCGAGTTTGATAATCAGGCCAATAATCTGAATGTTTAATCCATTTTCCAAAAATTATATTTTTTCTTGGAATATTAACAACTTCATAATCCATATCAGAAATAACTTTTTTAATTACTTGTTTTAAATTATTAGCTAATCTTTCATCAGCATCTAATAGGAGTATCCAATCACCTTTTGCCTTACTGATAGCTTTTTGCCTTGCTGGCTCGACATATCCATAATCTTTTACCTTAATTATTCTGGCACCGAGCTTTTTTGCCTTCATTACAGTATCATCTGTACTATTCATATCAGCAATAATTATCTCATCACACAAATCCTTAGCACTGTTTATACATTTAGTAATATTTTTACTTTCATTTTTTGTATTTATAACTAAACTAATACTTAATTTCTTGTTTTTCATTTATATTTAGTTTAAAAGTATGTATTATACTCATTATAATCTTATTTATGTTTGGAATAAAAACAAGAATAGTTAAAACAAACTCATTTGTTAAATGGAAATTTGAAAATTATAAAGCATATCAAGATAGAACTAATCGAATTAACAAATATATTAAGTCACATAAAGTAAAGAAACTTAATCTTGGTTGCTGGCCTTATTTAATGGAAGGTTGGCTAAACACAGATCTCTACGGAAATAAAGACCTTACTCCACTAGACATGACCCAAAGATTTCCAATTAATGACTCAACTTTTGACTATGTTTTTTCTGAACATACCATAGAACACTTTACACTAAAAGAAGGATTAAATATTTTAAAAGAATGTTATCGAATTCTTAAACCAGGTGGGAAAATCCGTCTTGCTACACCAGATCTAAAATTTTTAATTGACTTATATGGTTCAAAAAAAAGTGAACTTCAGAAAGAATATGTTAACTGGGCTACTGATGAGTTTTTAAGATCCTCAAACTTTAAAGGTGATGTTTATGTTATAAACAATTTTGTAAGATCTTGGGGCCATCAATTTATTTATGACTATAAAAGTTTAAAGAATTCACTACTCACTTCAGGCTTTATAAAAATCAAAAAGTACAAACCAGGAATTAGTAAAGATAAGGAACTTAAAGACCTTGAGATGCACTGGAAATCAATTGGAAGAAAAGATTTCAATGACTTAGAAACATTTGCAATTGAAGGAACAAAACCAGATAAATAATTTAATGGATTATACAATTTACAATACTATATGAAAAAATTTCTTCTAACCTACTTTTCTTTTTGTTTCTTTTTCTTCACTTTTTTTGCTTCAGGATTCGTTGAATCACAAGATGGTCAACAATACCTAGCAATCGCAAGGAGGATTTATTATGACAAAACTTTGGAAATGCCAGAAGAAGCTTATCCTACAGAAAATATATATATGGCTATTCGAATAGGAAAAGATAGCAAGAGATATAGTCTTACAGGTTTAGGTTACACTCTAGCATTACTTCCGTCAGTTTTTGCTGAAGATATGTTTTTACGAATCACTGACAAAGAATCCTTAAGTGCTTTTCCTCTTCA
The DNA here is from genome assembly GCA_964427735.1 of uncultured Gammaproteobacteria bacterium. Classification (GTDB taxonomy): domain Bacteria; phylum Patescibacteriota; class Microgenomatia; order UBA8517; family UBA8517; genus CAYRUS01. The sequence goes on from CAYRUS010000001.1 coordinate 180,300, forward strand.
ATCAGATTGGCCAGTTCATTTATTTGCTAGTTTTACAAACGCTTTTTTCGGAGCAATTTTAGCTAATGTAATTTATCTTTACCTTAGAAGTTTTAACATCAAACACAAGACAGCTTTGTATTTAAGCTTCATTTCAATTATTTCAGCCAACCTCTGGCCTTATACTAAGCATTCCTTTGCTCACATAATGTTTGCTAGTTTCCTAACTTTAACTTTTTACTTAATTCGTATAAGTAAACTAGAAATGAATAGTAAGTATCTATATTTTGCCGGAGTTAGTTATGGCATAGTTGTTATTTCATATAATCCGACGTTCCTATTTGCTTTACCTGCACTAGTTATTTATTATTTTTCATCGTTCAATATAAACATACGAAAACTTCCATTTAAATCAATCATTAAGGACCTTGCATACGTAACTTTAGGTATTCTTCCTTTTTTATTTATTTACTATACATTCAACAGGTACAGATTCGGTAGCGGCATTTATTCAGGCTACGGAGGAACTCTTGTACCTGAAGCATATGTATTTGTTGAAGGAATATGGAATGTATTATTAAGTCCTGGAAGAAGCTTTATTCTCTACTCACCGCTGTTAATTATACTTATTGTGTTTTGGTTTAAGTTAAAGAAAGAGTTACTGCCTGAAACTATAGCATTTGCTGTTCTATCTTCTACTTACATTATACTTATTGGCACTTTCGTAGGAGGAACAGATTATCTAGTTTGGCATGGTGAATCAAGCTGGGGACCACGTTATATGACTCCAATTATTCCTCTAGCAATGATTTTGGTTGGCAACATATTTACTAAATTAACCAAAAAAGAAAAGCTTCTTGTTTTTTATCCATTGATGGCTATAGGAATTTATATTCAGGTTTTAGGTATATTATTTCCTTATCAAATAAAATTTGCAGGTCTTCAAATGGATGCCTTTTTTAATGGTCGTAACTTTAATATGTACGAATACGGAAATGAAATTCCTAGATACTCCCCTATATTCAAAATGACAAAAACATTAGCAAAACGAACATTAAATATTAATCAGCAATTTAATCATGGAAAATATAATCTTCGTTTGTATGACGGCTTTTATCTTCCTTTTGAAACAGGTGTGGGAATTTGGAGAGAGATCATGCCATCAGCAAAAATATCATTTGATAATAATAACGTTGAAACAGTAAATTTTCTCATTTCCAACCATCTTATAAATTCAGAAAGCACACACGCAGCCAGACTAAATATTAGCGTTAATGGAACAGAAACAATAAGTGATTTTAAAATCGATCCTGGAAAAGAAGAAGTAATTGAACTTGACTTAAGTGGTGTTGAGAAGAATAATGTTTACAACCTAGATATAAATTATCAGTTTGAAGGAACTTCATTATCAAGACTTAAAAACGAGCACGTCCTTTTTCTAAAAGATTTGAAAATCAATGGAGAAACTCAAAACATATCAACTATTGACTTTCCTTATGTCTCACCAGTTTCCCAAAGTTTATTGGGTATTGAATATGGGTATTGGGGTGGTGAACAAAGTGACCCTTGGGAATTGTGGCATCTAAGGTCAGGTGTATACGAAAAAACCTTTGATTTCTGGTGGCTAAGACCTTATCATTATTGGGACTTGCCTTATAAGCTATTTATTGTCTTACTTTTTACTAACATCATTTTTTTGATATATTTCGGGATAAAGTTAACAAATCACGAATCGCTTAATTAGGGATTGATAATAGATACTTAACTTTCTTGTTTTTTTGCTTCCAATCTGTAAATAATTAAGGAATTATAATATTTAAGTTTTTTACTAAGAAACGTATCAATTTTCATAAAAACATTTAGCAAAAATGGAAATTTGTCTAAAAACAGAAATATACCTCTAGGTAGTATAAAAGACCCTCCGAAGGCAGAAACCTTTAAATTGAGTTTGTCAAACATTCTTCTATACTCTCTGTTTGAATAAAAATAATTTACTTTTCCATAAGGAAATAATCTTGCAAGAGTACTTTCTAAACTGTTTTTATTTAGTGCTGCAAATATTATAATTCCATCTTTAGATAGTGATTGTTTTATGTTTTTTAAGATTTTTTCTTGATCTTTAATACTAAAATGATCAAAAAAACGTAGTGATGTCACAACTTGAAATTTCTTTTTAGTTTTTATTTTTTCAAATACCGATTGTACAAAAACATTCTTTTTGGAAAAGAACATATACAGAACTTCTGCCATTTCCTCACTTGAATCTAGACAATAAACTTCATAACCCATTTTTTTAACAGATCTTGATAATCTACCACGTCCTGCGCCTAAGTCCAGAACTTTCACATTATTTGTCTTAATTAGTAGATCTATAATAGGATTTACTTCGTTTTCATTAATATACACACCACCTCTACCAAAAAACCTTTTCCTATCATATTCGGTAACAACCTCACTGCTACTATAATATTTTTTAATTGCTATTTTGTTTTTTTTATGCATATAGTTCTTTTAAAAACTCTTTATTCCTTGCTTCATTATATTCATTTACTATAGATTCTCTTGCTCTACTTGTTAAAGGTTTATATTTATTCCAATTTTCTACAATATCCTTTATTTTTACAATAACCGAGTCTATATTTAAATCCTTGATTATTAAACCGTTTTTATTGTTAATAATCACATCTTGTACTGAGTTCGTATTAGTAGTCATAACTAGACATCCTGCCTCCATCGATTCTAAAATTGTATTTGGTAATGATATGGCACCATAGTCGTCTAGTAAGGGAAGTAGAAAAACATCATTATCTCTAAAAAATTTATGAGGTTTAACTTCTCCGAAAAAGTTAACTTGTATGTTTGTTTTTCCTGCTACTTTTCTAATTCTTGATTCTATTTTACTTTTTTCACCAACATCACTAAATGCGAAGTTGAATTTAACTTGATTTTTTAAATTAAGTGCATTTAGTTTTTTTATTATATCAGGAAATAGATATACACCCTTTTTTTTAAGAGGATGTCCTAAATAGCAAAATCTAAGTATTTTTGATGGTCTTTTGTTTGCATAATGAATCTCAACCACTGGTGGTAAAAGTTTTATATTCCTCTTCATAGCTAAATATTTACTTCTGGTTAAAGTTATATCATAACAATTTATAATATTTTTTATTTGACTATCTCGATTCAGAAGAACTCTGAGTAAAGTCTCATAATCTATTGACTTAGAAAAGCCAGAATCGTTTTGAAGTTCTTTAAAGAAACTGATGGTATTGTTTGATTTTTTTACAGGTAGCACGAAAAGCAAAGAAGCAACTGGTAAAACAAACACATCGTGTATGTGAGTAAATTTTTCCTTTTTAACAAATTTATCTATTTCTCCGACGATTTTTTTTCTGTTAATTATAGCGTCAAACATCGATTTTCCAGTGTAAATATCGATATGTTTTTGATTAGGATATCCGATATTTAAGACTTTAGTTGAAACACCTATACTATTTAAATATTTTTTTGTTCTTAAGGTATTAATCGAAACAGCTTCTTTCCTATTCTTATCAATGCCGTAACCAATAAATAATACTTTCTTCATTATATTAGAAAATTATATATTTTTTTATTACCGAATATCTTCAACATATTTAAGAAGTTTATCAATAAATACTTCACTGGAATAATTTTTAGCCATTTTTTCCATATTTTTTGAATACATCTTCCATTTTTTTTCGTTTGATATAAAGTCAACTGTATTTTTAATTAACTCATCTGTATTTTTCCAAATTTGATTTTTGTCATTGGATACAGTCTCTTTCAGGCCTCCCTCACCATAAACAATCGGGACAGCTCCAGCGGCCATAGCTTCAACTGGAGTAATCCCAAAATGTTCCATTAATATCGGTTCATTCTTACTTTCACCATACCCGGCAGCATGCCAGTAAATTTTTGCAGCAGAATATAGCTTTTTAAGTTCATTAAACGGAGCTGAAATATGAAAGTAAATTGGATAACCTTTTGCACTTTTTTTGATTTTTTCAACGTATTCTGAATGCCTCTCCCCTTTTGCAACTCCTCCAACTAAATGCAGTTCCCAAGAATTATCAATTAATTTTTTGTCTACCATTGTTTTAAATACTTCAACTAAAACGTCTTGCTTTTTTGAATGTCCTCCCACAAAAAATCTTCCCACACTTAGAATATTATTTTTTTTCTTGCCTGGTTTAAACTCTTGAACATCGACTGGCGGGTAAAGCACATCAGCATTTTCTTTCCAGTATTTCTTTGTCCAGTAAGCTGAAAACTTTGAATCTGCTAAAAACATATTATAAGTTGAAAGACCGGCTGCTGGTTTATAACCAGAACTGCCATAAAGTGCCATTTCAAATGCTGGTAAGTACCTTTTTATGATATTCCATAAAAAATATCTATAGTTGAATACTGTCATACTCACCAAACCAAACCCTGATTTTAATTCTGTGTCATCAATGTTAATTTTTATGCTTACCGCACTATCTTTTTGTCTTTTCGTCCCTTTTAGATCATACGCAAGAACATTATTTCCATGCTCAATGTATTTACCTGTCAAAATTATGCTTGAATCATCTGAAGTAAGGTTAATTGAATTTAATGACTCCAAGGTTAACTGTTCTGCATAAATTCTTATCTTAATCTGGAATTTTTCTGGAAGATTCCGCAAAACAAATATATTTTCTTTGCTTAACCATTTTCCTCCACGAACAATTACTTCGTCTATATGCTGAAGACCTTTTGTAACTTCTGGTATTATTAAGAATTTTCTTAAAAAAGGCAAGATTTTTTCATATTTAATAAAACCAAGTAAGGTTCTTTTTATAGGTGTGGGGAAAAGAATATAATAGATAGATTTCTTAGCTTTACTAGGCAGATGATCCATGAAGCTGACATTTATAAATAAATCATATTCTTTCGTCTCAGGAGTCAATTTTTCATAAGATCTTTCTTTCCATTGAACCAATTCAACCTTAGAAAGATCCACTCCCATTTTTCTTTCTATTTCATTTATCTCAATGAATGAATTTGATATTAAGTCCACCTCATGTCCACTCTTAGAAAGAGTCTCTGCCATTACACAAGCTACTTTTTCTCCTCCCCCCAACTCCCTTAACCATTTATCATAAATTCCAATTTTCATAATTAAATAAACTTATTTACCTGCTTTTCATTTAATCGCGGCTCTCTTGAAAGTGATACTATGAATGGAAATATAACAGACAAAACAACTTTAAGACGTATTTTGAATCTATTTAGGTATTCTCTGGAAGATTGTGAACCTAGAAAATAGTAAGCAAGACTCCCAAAAGTATTACGAAAAATAAATTCCGTCAATTCACGCAAAGCCATGATTCTCGGCCATTGTTTTGCTACAAACAATAGTCTGCTTCTTTCAACTTGATATATAAAAAAGTCAGACCACTCTTTACTGGAAGCTGAATGAATATGTCTAACCATTGCGTCTGGACAATAATATACTTTCCAACCTGAATTTTTTAACCGCAAAGACAACTCACAATCTTCATAATACATAAAAAAATCATCGTCAAAATATCCCACTTCATTTAGTGCTTCCCTGTTTAATAAAACTCCTGCTCCACAAAAGGCTGGTATTTCCTCTTCTTTATCATATTGCCATTCATCAGCTTCATAATATTGTTTACCTTCTATTACAACAGCTCCGCGATCTCTACCGTAACCTTTTTTAAATAGTATTGTGCCTGAGTTTTGAATTAAATCTTTTGATTCTTTTTCTAGTTGTCTTTTACTCATCTCGAGTTTAACAGTTTTTGGTTCTTCCTTTATATTGAACTCTCCTTTTTCAATTATTTTGTTATCAAGCAGTATCTCGTAACTCTTTCGTCCAGAGTTTTGAATATATAAATTGATTATTAACTTTTCATTATTTAACTTATAATTATATGGTATATATAAATTTTCTAAATATTCTCTTTTGTCATTAATAATCGTAAAAACATGCGTGTTTTTTGCCTGAACAGCTTTGGGAATATCTGCTTTTACTAAAGAAGCACCTTTTAAAGTTATTGGAATATATTTATCAAATAATACTAATTTTGCATTTATTGCTCCTACTTTTTCTTTTTCATCCAATTTTTTATAGCAGTCTACTAATTTTTTCAAAAAATCATTATGAACTACAGTATCGTTATTTAGTAAAACAATAAGTTCACCTTGTGAGAACTTTATTCCTAAATTATTTCCACCTCCAAAACCTAAGTTCTTTTTAGATTTTATAACTTCAACATCTGGATAATTATTTTTAATGTATTTAACTGAACCATCAGTTGAAGCGTTATCAACTACTATAACTTCATATTTATCTTGGGGATAATTTAAAGAATTTAAAGAATCCAGATAGTCACCTAGATATTTTTTACCGTTATAATTAACTGTAATTATTGATATAAACGGATGCATACTATTTTATTTTTCTAAACTTATTTATTATTTTATCCGGCGCTCCGTTATCAATAATTTTCCCATTGTCAAGAAGTAGAACTCTGTCTGTAAACTTTTTAACTCCTTCCAAATCATGACTTATAAACACTATCGAAACTCCCTGTTTTTTAAATTCTCCCATCTTATCCATACACTTTTCCTGAAATGCCTCATCACCAACTGCAAGAATTTCATCTACCAAAAGAATGTCGGGGTTTGTGTGAATTGCAATAGAGAATGCAAGCCTCATATACATTCCAGAAGAATAATGCTTTACAGGAGTATCAATAAATTCAGCTAACTCTGAAAACTCTACAATTTCATCAAATCTACTTTCAATGTAATTCCTATTTAAACCTAAAATAACGCCGTTCAAGTATATATTTTCTCTACCTGAAAGTTCAGGATGAAAACCCGCACCTAATTCAATCAAAGGAGCTATTCTTCCATTTGTAACAACTTTTCCTTTTGTGGGTACAGTAACACCTGCTATTAATTTTAAAATTGTTGATTTACCTGAACCGTTTGTGCCGATTATTCCTAGTGTTTCACCTTTTTTTAATTCAAAACTAACGCCTCTTAAGGCAAAAAAATCATCTGTTTGCCCAGGCTTGAAAATATCAAGCAAAGCTTCTTTTAGGAGAAGTTTTCTTCCTTTTTTGTATCTTTTATAGACCTTATCGAATTTGACAACTGAATCTTTCATAAATTAAACAACATCAGCAAAATAAACTGATTTTTTCTTAAAGTAAATATATCCAAAAATAAATATAATCAAAGAAAATCCAGTTGCATACAAAAACGATTGAGTAGATGGGGGAAGTCCATACAATACAGTATTTCTATAAGCATTAATAATTCCTGACATTGGGTTAAGATTAAAAATCATTCTGTATTCGCCAGGCACAAGCTCTGGCGGGTATAGTACAGGAGAGATATAAAGCCACATAGTTATAAATACTGATATTACATTTTCAACATCTCTAAAAAAAACATTTATAGCAGATAGTATAAAAGATATTCCAATGATCAAAAGAAGTTGGATAAATAAAATAATAGGAACCCAGAGAACTGTAAGGTGTATTGTTACACCAAATGCAATCAAAATTGCCACTAAAATTAATATTGATAAAAGAAAGTCAATAAACTTTGCAAATATAGAGGCCAAAGGGAATACTTCCCTTGGAAGTCTGATTTTTGTAATTAATGTTGAGTTTGCCACAAGACTACCGGTTGCATAAGTAATAGCATTAGCAGTAAAAAGCCAAGGCACAAGCCCAACAAATAAAAATACAGGATATGGTGTTCCCCCTGTTGGAATCCTCACTAAAAATGAAAATACGACTGTTAGCACTATTAAATTGATTAATGGCACTAAAATAACCCAAGCATAACCCAAAATTGATTGTTTGTACTTAGCTTTAATTTCCCTTTTTACGAGCTCAATTAAAAGTTCTTTATAATTTGCGGCAAACATTACTGTTTAGATTATAAACAAATATAGCTTTAATCACACTATTTTTCTTAATTTTGACAAAAGATACTTAACATCAAAATTAAACATCATAAAGAAAAACAAAGAAATCAATAATCCCAAATTAGTGAAGATCGAGACATAAATAATTTCTGAAATGTTAGAATTAAATATCATAATCCCTAATGCCTGGACAATAGCCGCTGAAAACAAGATATAGGCAGATTTAGTTTTATTCCTGGATATTAAATAGCTAACTGTATAAACATTTAATGCAAAAAGTCCTGCAAAAATACTGAAGATCAACAGATAAGGAGTCGCCTCCATAAATTCTTTTCCAAAAAGTATACCCACCGAAAATTCAGGAAATAATACATAAATTGCCATTACTACTAAAACAATAAATAAGGTAAAACCAAATCCCAACAAAAATAACAAACCAGAAGGTTTGTTGCTTGAGGCTTTTTTACTTACCATGGGAAAAACAACGCCAATAATCGGATTTGCGCCAAAATAGATCACTTTACCCATTGCTGACAATGCCGCATAGATACTTGCCTCATGCAAACTTAAAAAATATTTAGCCAGAATAATATCTGTTGAAAACATCGAAGTTAAAGAAAGTGTCATTATAAAAATCGGTAAAGAATAAGATAAAATATCCTTTTTAAAAAATATTTCAACCTCACCTTGCTTTATACCAATATCTTTTAGAAATTTCTTACTCATAAGAATTGACACTATTATTGAAAATATCCAAGCAACAATAATCCCAAAGAGATTGAACCCTAAATAAATAAACATTATTCCAAAAGTTATTCTACCTAACCAGCCTAAATTATTAATAAAAACACTTTCTTTGAATTTTAATAACCCTTGTAAAAATGAACTGTTCACCATTACATAAAATGACAAAACTATAATGAACGGAATAAGCAAAGCAATTCTATGATCAAGGTTGAGAAATTGTGCAAAAAAAGGTGAGACAATCAACAAAAAGATTAATAAAAACCCACTCCAGAAAAGTGATTTTTTTATTATCCAATTATAAAACCTTGACACTTCATCCATATCTTTGCTTGAAACAATTTTTATTATCACAAGACTAAAAAATGTAAACAAAGAAGTTATTAAAGCAACTAAAGATATAATAGCAGCAAGCTCTCCATATCCATCTTTACCCAAAATTCTTCCAAAAATAAGATGATATAAATACCCCAAAAAGTTAGCAAAATTTGTTCCTGCGATCATCAAAGCACTGCTTGAGAGTAAAGGATTATTTAGTACATGTTTAATTTTATCCTTAGGCATATGTATTAGTTATTTATAAATTTAACAACTCCAACTCTTCCCATATTATGTAACTTATGTAAACCTAAAATCATAGTATTACTTGTGTGTTTTTTTACAATTTCTTCATCTTCCAATAGTGTGCTCTTGAAATCAGTTGAGGAAATATTATCTCCGCTCATTCTAAAACTAGAAAGGTAGTCATCGATTACATAGGGCATTTCTATTTTGGCTAGTTTGAGCCAAAAATCATACTCCATAACAAATTTATCTGTGCCTGTAAACGGTCCATACTTTTCATAGGCAGTTTTGCTTAAAAATACTGAAGGCTGAATTAAATAGTTAACCACTAAAAGTAGATTATAGTTATTGATTTTTAACAAAACATTCTTGTACTGAGTTGTTGCTTTGGCGACTTCTATTCCTTTGCCATTTATTACTTTACCTTTACCTGCAAGCCATAATGTATTTTTCTTAAAGTTATTTCCTACTTTTCTAAAAGCTCCTACTTCGTAAACATCATCTGCATTTATAAAAGTTAAAATATCTCCAGAAGCTTTTTTCAGCCCTTTGTTGATAGCGTCTAGTTGGCCTTTATCTTTTTTTGAGAGCCATTTTAATTTACCTCTAAACTTACTTTTATAACTTTTTATAATATCTATAGTCTTATCTGTAGATCCTCCATCTTGGACTATTACTTCGTAATTATCATAATTTTGCTGAAGTATAGATTCTAAAGTAATTCCAATAAACTTATCTTTATTGTATGAGGGTATAACTACCGATACTTTTGGCTCTTTAATCATGAATTTACTTTTTCTTTGGAGGATTGCTTTTTTTTGTATCTTTTATTGCTAATGTCCTAACTAGTTCTTCCAACTTTTTTTCTAGTTTTCTTGTTCTAACGTACATTACTGCAGACATGGAAATAACTATTAAAAAAGCAACCACAACCATTAAATCAAACAGCCTAGTAATTAAAAAATTATATGATACTGTTCTAAGCAGTTCCGGAAATACAACAATAAAAGCAGTTCCGATCCAAATTAATGCCCAAGAATAAAACTCCCTTTTGTTTATTTCTCCTTTTTTGTAATTTACTAATGAAAAATAAATCATAGATAATGAGAACACTATCCCAATAATTTGTAAACCTATTATCATACTCTAAATCTCCAAGCTATAACATCAAATAAAACTTTAAATGCATCAAGAATCGATACTCCTTTGTACTTATCATAGTATACGGTCTTAACCGGCACTGTACAAAATTTTATCTTATACATTCCCACCTTAGCTATCATTTCTGTTTCTATCCCATACCCTGTTGAGGATAAATTTAAATTCTCATAGCCTTTTTTAGTTAAAGCCCTATAACCACACAACAAATCATTAACTCTAATTCCAAATAGCATTTGAACTAAAAGACTACCAATTTTGTTACCCATGAACCTAACAAAAGGGACACCTTCAGTTAAATTTCTTTCTCCGATTATAACGTCGTATTTTCTCTTTTTTAGAACATCTATAAATTTTTGCAAATCTTCAATTTTATGCTGTCCATCAGAGTCCATAAATATAACAGCTTTCGCATTGTTTTCAAAAGCATACTCAGCACCTGTTCTCATTGCTGCTCCTTTGCCCAAATTCACTTTGTGGTGCAACACAGTTAGCTTTTTACTTTTTAGAGCTTGTCTTGTTTTGTCTAGTGAGCCATCATCGATAATAACTACTGGATAATTGATTTTCTTTATATCTTTTAAAAAACGCCTGATAGTCTTTTCTTCGTTATAAGCAGGCACAACAATCCATATATTCATTATGATATTGTACTTTTTTTGATTAATACTTACCAATCAGGAGCGATTTTGGATGTACCAGTGGATAGTTTTAGCAAGACCCTCATCAAAGCTAGTTGAAGAAATAAAGCCAAATTTTTCAGCAGCCTTCGAGGTATCTAATTTACGTCGAGGCTGTCCATCTGGTTTAGAAGTATCCCAAGCAATTCTACCTGTAAAACCAACTAGATTTTTTATTTTTCCTGCTAACTCACGAATTGAAATTTCACAACTACTGCCAACATTAATAGGATCAGAATCATCATAAAATTGTGCAGCCAAAAGTATTGCTTCAGCAGCATCTTCAACATACAAAAACTCTCTTGTTGCACTTCCGGTTCCCCAAACTACGACTTCATCTTTTCTTGACTCCTTCGCATCGACAAATTTTTTAATAAGAGCTGGTATTACATGGGAAGACTCAGGATCAAAATTATCACCAGGACCATAAAGATTAACTGGAAGCAGATATATACTTTCCAATCCATATTGATTTCTATAAGCATCTCCCAAAACAAGAAGCATTTTTTTTGCAAGACCGTATGGTGCATTCGTTTCTTCTGGATACCCCATCCATAAATCTTCCTCTTTAAAAGGAACTGGAGTGTTTTTGGGATACGCGCACACTGTCCCTGTTATTACAACTTTCTTTACTTTAGCCTCATTTGCCACCTGCAAAACGTTCATACCCATAATCATATTATCCTTAAAAAGCTCTACAGGATAATTCATGTTATAACCAATTCCGCCTACGTTTGCGGCTAGATGCACTACAATATCTCCACTTATTACTTTTCTTGCACTTTCTAAATCTCCTAAATCATATTCTTTCGAAGAAAAAGTAACGATCTCCTTTGGGCTATATTCTCTTAGTTTTGCTACTAAATGACTACCTAAAAACCCAGTACCGCCAGTAATTACAACTCTTTTTCCTTCCCAAAATTCCATTCTTTCCATGCTTCTTGGTAGATATTTTGCTTCTATTCCTGGAAGTTTTTTTCTGCCTTCTTCTGTACCCATATGCGATGTTTATTTTATACTTTTAGTTCATTTTTACAAGAAGAGCTATGCAATCCAATATCCTCTTATAAAAAGAGACAGATAAATAAATTGAAGTATGACACAAACAATAGACAATAATTTAAGTTGTGTCTTGGATAATGAAGATACAATTAATGGAAATATTGGAAACAAAACAAGAGAATATCTTGGCATTGATGAAAATGTTCCAGTAAGTGTGGGCACAAGTAAAGCAATAAAAATAAAAACTAAATAACTAAGACGGATATTCTTGTACAACAAAAATATCAATACAAAAGGTATAGTACCAAAGATAAACTCAGATAAAATATTAAAAAAATGCAAGCTTTTTAAATCAACTGAAAAAAGCATCTTAAAATATCTATAAATTACTTGAGGATAAGGAACCAGAGGAATTGCACTTCTCTCAGCACCAAAGCCTGGTTGAGCTGAAAGAAAATACAGAGGGTCACCGTGCGCTTCATTCAAATAAAGCATATATATAAAAAGTCCTAAGGGAGCGATTAGAAAGCTTAAGAAAACAATTGCTTCATTTTTAACATCATTCTTTTTCTTTTGCAAATAAAACTCTATTATTAATGCAAAAATAAGAAGGATACCTATTATTTTTGTCGCAGATGCAAGGCTTGCAAAAACACCTGAAACTAAAAATTTTCCTTTTCGAGCAAAATATAAACTTCCAGCTGCCAAGAATAAAAACAACGATTCCGTATAAATCGCCCCAAAATAAAAAGAAACAGGAAAAGCCAATAACAAAATCACTGAAAGAAATGACGTGTTTTTATTGTTGTCTATTTTATAAAGTTTATAAACAAAAATTAATCCAGCCAAAAAAATTAAATTTGAAAGTAATAAGCCTGAATAAAAATAAGCAGGATCAACAAATATATCAGTATCTAAAGACAAATTTTTGGGAATAAATTTTGAAAATAACCTTATTAAAAAAGGAAAAAGAGGGAAAAAAGCTTCTGTATATTCTGAGTTATAACCGTTTTGTGCAATCCGTAGATAATGGACACCATCAAAATTACCAAAACCCCAAACCCAATTAGGTAAGCCTGTAATTTCTAACGCAGTATCAGCATATGGAAATCTATTCCCAAAGACTGGAATAAAATAGATTGCAAACATCGCAACTACAAAAAGTACTATTCTCCAAGAAACAAAATAAAAAAATATTTGTCTAATCTCTAAGTAATTTTTCATAAACTTTTATAGTCTCGTTGGCTGTTTTATTCCAAGAATACTCTTTTGATTTAAGAACACCTTTCTCCACAAGATCTTCTTGTAATTTTTTATCTTTTACAACTTTGCTAATTTTATTTGCAAAATCGCTGATTTTTTTAGGATCAGCGTATATTGCAGCGTTACCTGCTACTTCTCTATGCACTTTTATATCTGAAGCGACAACAGGAGTGCTGCATGCCATAGCCTCTAATAGAGGAAGTCCAAATCCTTCGCTATAAGAAGGCTGACAGTATACTGAAGCTAAATTATAAATAGCTACTAACTCCTCATCTCTCACATATCCAGTCAAAACTACATTCTCATCTAAAATAAGCCTTTTTAGATCGGCTATGTGCACAAGTTCGGGATGAGGTTTATCAAACATAAACCTTACGTAATCCATCGGACCTTGAATACTATATTTAAATACAGGACTTTCTGCTACATCCTTTGCATGTTTACCCACAATAACAAGAGGTAAACTTACTTTCTTTGATGCCTCAATTAAAGTACTCAAATTTTTGTTGTAATTTACATCACCAACATAAAGAACAAATTTATCTGGTAAAGAAAATTTCTTTTTGACAGCATTTAGCTTTTTCTTGTCTTCAACCTTTTTAAAACTACTATTGGCTGCTAAATATGTGACGAATATTTTATCTTTAGGAAATTTCAAATGTTTTACGATATCATTTTTAGAAGCTTCCGAAATTGTTATGGCAGCGTCAACTTTTTTAAGCCGGGATATGTTTTTGATTAAATTTATTTTTCCTTTAATTCCCGCAGGATAATTTAAAGGATAATTAAGTGGTATTAGGTCATCAATTGTTATTATTGTTTTTGATTTAAATTTTTTGTTTGGAAGACTTAAAAAATATGGGTGAAACTGTGTAAAGTGCAAAATTTCATATCCTTCTAGCTTGTTTTTGTTAAAATCAATTGATTTAATATCAAAATTTTTATTCTTATTTTTTAGGTGATCTGTTAATTCTTTTACCTGTACGCCAATACCTCTTATGCTATGACCACTAGCAAGCGCGGATATATCAATTGCTACTTTTAATTTTTTATTACTACTTGGCATTTAATTACGTATATATCTCATATAAGCACGAGGAAACCTAATCGCAGAAAAAAAGGAAAAAACTATTCCTTGATATCCATCTAATATTCCCTTGTGTCTTATCTGAGTCATAAAAAACCATCGAAGCGGCTTTATTATCATATATTTAATAAATGTAGATAAATCTTTTTTTGTTTTATTGTCTTTTAACTCCTTAACCATCAATTTGATGTACCTGTCGTTTCTCATAATATACCTTTTAAAAGTTGGGTCCGCCATATGAATAAGAGGATTTTGCAGCCAGCCTACTCTCCCATCCACAACAATTTGCTCGTGTACATCCTTTGCTGGAAAATAAGCCTTCCCATTTTTAATCAGACGTATAACCCCATCCGGATAAACACCACCATACCTTAAATATTTTCCCAGAAAATAATTTAATCTAGGGACAAAAAATCCTGCGTATTCTCCTACATTTTTGCCAATTTTTCCATCACGTTCTTCTATTAGTTTTGTGTGTCTATCAAACAGCTTTTTTTCTCTTAAAGATTTTTGATATTTTCCAATATCTTTATCTTCCATTTGAATAATTTTTATTATTTCTTCAGATAATTCTTTACTGACAATTTCATCTGCATCAAGTTGGAGAATCCACTTATTTTTTGCTTTTTCCAAAGCTTTTTGCTTATTGATATGGAAAATTTGTTCATTTCTTACTTTATACACTTTTGCACCTTTTTTCTTGGCAATTTCCCTTGTTTTATCTTCAGATGAACCATCAACTATAATAATTTCATCAGCAATATCTTTAACTGAATTCAGACATTTACCTATATTTTCTTCTTCGTTAAATGTTGCTAATACAACTGATAGTTTGTTTTTATTCATTTTAATAAGTACTTACTATATAAAATGCTTCACCAATTTGACCTGGAAATTCAATTGGTTTTTGTGTTTTGAAAAAATCTTTGTACCTTAAACCACTATACTGGCTTGGCGTCACAATATAAAGCTGACCATCTATAGGTGGACTTTCGATTGGATCCCAATTCCCAAAATTATATTTATCAAATGATTCTATAGTATTATAACTTTTACTTTGGTTTTGATCGTATTTTAGAGAAGACAAAAGTTCTGGCAATGGGTACTGAAGGTAATACAGGAAGAAAATATAAGGTTGACTACGTTCTTTTGTCATGTACACCTTGTGATAGTCTGGATTATCTTCCACGAATTGGACAATCTGTTTCATTCCGTATTGCCAATCATGAGGGTTCATACGAGGATAATTTATTAGGTAATATGAATATGTATAAAGTGACTGAAATATAAAACAAGCTAAAATCACAAATAATGAAGCTGCCTCAATTTTTTTGTTTTTTGCTAACCTACTAAATCCCGCCACACCAACTGACGCCAATAATTGAGGAGGGCCGATCATAAATATAGACCTGGTTGAGTTTGCAATGTTGGTAGAAATTGCTCCTGGGAATGGAGCTATCAAAAGCCAAAAGAGCAATAAAATTAATTCCTTAAACTTCCTTTGGGAAAATAAAACAAAAATTCCAATAAAAGAGAATATAACTACAACAACACTAAATTGTCCTTTGTCACCTATAAACCCTCTTGGATTTTGGTCACCACGAAATACAAGATAATCTAATGAGAAATATTCCTTGTAGTTTTTTAAAGATAATTCTAACTGCCCTAGATATTCATTACCAGTATTTTGGAATAGTATTGTTTCATTAATTAAATCGCTCGAGAACTTAGTTTGATTTGCTCTAGCAAGACCTAGCAATCGAGGCTCTATCACCAACAAGAAAATGAAAAACAAAAAAACTCCTACAGAAATAAATGACAACTTTTTTAATTGAAAAAGTTCTTTTGTATATAAAAGTACAAGTAATGGTACAAACAAAAACACAACAATTTTTGCAGAATGGTATGAAAGCAAGCTCACCCCAAAAAATCCAAAAGCAAGTGGTAAAAGATAGTTTTTCCTTTCTAATCCATGAAAAAACAGAGCAAACCCCGCTATGAAGAAAAAAAGCGCAAAGTTAGCTTCCCATAAACCTCTAGAATAGTGAATATGATAAACACTCAAAGCAAGGAAAATAGCAGATAAAAATGCCACTAACCTATTATTAAATAATTTATTTGCTAGTAGATAAATAAATAAAATAGTCAAACTTCCAAAAATAGCTGAAGGTAACCTCGTTGTAAAATCGTTTACTCCTAAAAATAAATAGAAAATAGAAGTTATATAAATGTGTACAGGATGTTTATCATCCCTAAATGATGTAAAAACTAGTGGTAAAGTATCTCCCCATTCGTCTTTACCCCAATTTTTGATAGTAAAAGCGTTATAAGCTGCGGCTGCTTCATCCCAATTGAGAGAAGGAGGAACTGAAGTTATTTTAAATACTCTTAATATCCCTGCAATTATTACTATAGCTATTAAAATATATAAATATTTTTTATTCATTCTTATAAATTATAAAAGCTTCTTCACCTTTTAAATCACTTATAGTTTTTACCTGTTTATAATCTATATTAATATCTGGGGGAATTATTAGTAAAGAATTTTCTTCTAATTCAACATTTTCATTTGAGATAAATTTATACTTTCCGAATGATTCAACAGTAGAAACTCCCCATTTATCCGGTGGATTATAATTAACTTCATTCCAAAAAGATTCCGGGTCATATTTATTATAAAAAAGAGTAAATATATATGGTTGACCGTACGTATCCGCTACATGGACTTCATTAAATTCTTCGAAATTAATACTTTCAGAAAAAACTTGCTTGTAAGGGTATTGCCAATCTAAAGAAGTGGTTTTATTGTAATCAGTTAAAAACTTCTGAAAATACACTAAAAATGACAAAAACAAAGTAAATATAAGCACAAAATGAATGTATTTCGGATAGTTTTTCTTAACTAATAATGCTCCTGCACCTATAGCAGATATAATAGAAAAAGAAGGAGCCATTAAAATAGCTCTTAAGGCATGCGGAGATTCTCTTGTGATAGCAGCAGGAATGGGTGCAACTAATAGTAAGGCAAATGGAAGAAAATATCTCCCTTTTTTCTTGAAAGTAGTATAAATCCCCACCACAACCAAAACTGATTCCATTAAATAAAGTTGTCCAAATCCGGGAATTTGACTTCTAGGGTTTGAGTCTCCATCCACAAACAAAAACGTTGGGTTAAAATGTGACATATAATTATTACCAAAATAAAAAATTTTATCTTTAAAAGTATCACCTTCAAGACCAATCGCTTGTAATCTACTTCCACCATAGTCTTGAAAATAAAGTTTTGTAATAGGCAATAAACTAATAACAAAAACTAAAAATGAAATAATTAAATACTTGTTTTTTATGATATTTGCTTTCTCTTTAATCAATTGAAGTGCAAATATAAACAAAATACTAATAGGGACAATAACTCTAAAACTATTGTAGTTATATATACTTGCTATCCAACTTAGTACTACTAGCAAAAAATATTTAGAATTTCCCCAACTACTTAAAGAGAAAAATATACCTAATAGATAAAAAGCCAAACCTGCGGTTGCTTCATACCCAGTTCTTGAAAATATAAAGGTCCAAGGAGAGATAATGGATAAAAACAATGCATATAACCCAATAGTATTACTATTAGTTAGTTTTTTGGTGATTAAATATACTAAAATTACAGCAACAAAAGAATAAATCACAGAGGGCAGTCTTACTGAAAATTCATTTAAACCAAATAATGCAATAAAAGGAACAGCAGAATATATATACAAAGGAAGCTTAAACTCTCCAAATGCTCTAAAATGAAGAGGAAGAAACTCTCCCCATTCATCACTCCCTGTCTTTAATACTGAATATGCGTTATATCCGATAGATGCTTCATCCCAATAAACAGAAGATGGTATTTGATTGATTTTATACAAACGAGTAAACAAAAAAAGTAAAACAATAAACCAAAGGAAATACCTCTTCACTTTACCTCCACTATTTCAAATACCGGTTTCCCATCAAGGAAATAAAAAGTCTCAACTATATTAGCATCTGTTGGAAAATCTCCAGGCTTACCTACAACTAATATATCTTCATTTGGGTATTTGTTAATGATATCTTGATACTTTGTGCCTTCATCTCCTAAGTCAGGAAATAAAAATTTACCAAAGCTTTCTACCCAAACCCAATCATGAGATTGATACCTCTTTAAATTCGGATCTGTTTGGAAAGAATCTGGTGGATATTGTAAATAAAACAATGCAAAAATATGAGGTTCTCCATAATGTCTCGTAACTACAATTCGATCATAATCTGTAATCCTAGGTTCTATAAAATCATAAACCTGCTTATATCCATATTGCCATTCTCTTGAGTATGCAAAAGGATAAATAAAATAATAATTAAATAAATACAAACTAAATTGAAACATAAAAACAAAAATTACTAGTGACCATACCGAAAACTGGTATACTCTTTTTTTGTCTTTGAGATACTTATATGCCTTGTATAATCCATAGGCAGAAATAAGTTGAAAAACAGGCAATGCTATTAAAGTTCTTAAAGCATGGGGAATTGTATCGCGGGTCGTCGCTGCAGGTATAATTGAAATTACCAACCAAATTATCAAAATCCATCTATACTTAGATTTATCTTTAAACAATAGGTAAGCTCCAATAACTAAAAACGGTGCTTGTATCCAGAATAACTCACCTATTCCTTGAACATGGTGATGCTTGTGTTCTGCACCCCTTAAAAATAAAAATTGAGGACTGAAGTGAGATAGATAATTCTTTGCAAAATAATATGATATATATACTGGTCTGTTGTGGATTAAATTGGTGATTAAACCTGAAAGTTCGGACTCATTTCTTCTCTCTTCAATTCTTGGCACGAGACCTGGGTCAGTGGTAATACTAACTAATTCATATCTAGCAGAACCCTCCCCACTTAAAACAAAAGGCACTAAAGGTAGCAATAATATTAAAAATAATCCACCTGCGAGTAAAAAATAATTTTTAAATTTGAGTATTTCCTTTTGATATACTGCTGCAGTTATCAAAAGAAAAATTGGCACAAAAAATCTTGCACTATTGTAGGTATAAACTGCAATCGCAAAAGGAACTGCACTTACTATCCACCACCTCTTATCAGTATTGAAACCACGAACAAGAAACCAAACCCCCAACAGTACCCAAAATAAAGAAAAAGAAGATTCAAAAGACGCGCGAGTCAACTGAATATGCCAAACTGAAGTCGCCATTAAAAAGGCAGTGAAAACCCCTATTTTTTTATTTGAAAATATTTCTTTAGCTACAAAATACGATAATAAAACAGTCAAGGTTCCATAAACAACTGGTGTTATCCTTACCCCAAATGCATTAAGACCAAAAAATGCAATCCCCGGAATTGAAGCGTATATTTGAGCTGGAAGCTTATATTCTCCGAAAGATCTAAAATGTAAAGGTAAAAAACTATTCCACTCGTCTTTACCTGTTTTTAGAATAGAATAAGCGTTATAGCCAATAGACACTTCATCCCAATTGAGTGATGGAGGAATTTCAGTCACCTTATTAATTCTTAATAAAAATCCAAGTAAAGCAACTAAAACAATTATCAAAAAGTTTCTCATAAAATCCTCAAAAAAAATTAATTTATCTCAGTAACTATCATCGCTGGTTCGTTGTCTATTGAATATATAATGCTATTATAATTAGTCACATAATCTTTTTCGTTTATTTGGCCAATATACAAAGTATTTGAAGGCTGGTTTTCAAGAAAGACATTAATCTCACTTCTTGGAGTAGAACCTATATAAACATTGCCATATTGTAAAAACTCATGTCCATTAATAACAGAAAGATCGTCTTTATTAATTACAACTACTGGATCAATTTCAGAATACACACGATAGGCAGGTATTATACTTTCTATGCTTGATGAGAGGATTATCCTATCGTAATTACCCTTATTTTCATTGGCATAAACTGTTGCAATTTCAGCATGCTTAGCCCAAAATTTTGATTGTATAACAGGCTCGACAAAATAAAATCTCGCTAATGCTAAAATTAGCTGAGATATTAATAAAAATACTGCAAAATAACCAATCAACCTGTAATTTTTAGATAAGTAGTAAAAACCCAATGATGACAAAATCGTTATAGCAGGAAACATGAATGAGTTTCTTAACGCATGCTGATCTAACATAAAAGCAGTTGCTATAGGAGTTATTAGTATCCAAGAAAATATTAAGATCGACAATTTATTCCTCTTTTTGAACATCAAATATATTCCTAAAAATATGGTTATTATTTCTACCCAATAAAACTCCCCCATTGATGTCATGTTGTGACGAGGATTATTGTCTCCTTCAGTAAACAAAAATCCAATTGAAAAGTTACTCAAATATGACCTTAAAAAGACCATTGAATACTCAATAACTCTATTATGAAAAAGCGGGTCGATAAACTCAGGTAGATTATTGCTTATCCTCTCGTAGTTCACTTTTTCAACAATCCTATTGTTAAGAGCTTGGTTACTAAAAATATTTTGATTCAAAAATCTCTCTTCAGAACCTGCAAATAAAGTTTGATGAACAGATAAAATACCTGCAATTAATAAAATAAAAATTGAAAATATTACCTCTAATTTATATTTACTAACTAATTTTGTAACTTCCTTTTTGTAAACCACAAAAATAACAATTAACAAAATGGGTAAAGTTAACTTGTAAACAGGATAAGTATGAATAGCTAAGCCCCAACTTATTGCCCAAATGTATAAGTATTTAATGTTTTTTTGTGATTTTAGTAAAGAATATAAACCAAGTAGAGATAGAAACAATGCAAAATGGGCTTCATAACCACCTCTTGATAATGATAAGCTCCACAATGAAATTGATGAAAAAGCTGCAGAAATTATAGCCACCTTTTCACTAATAAATTCTTTTACAAAAAGGTATGTAATAGCTATTATCCCAAGGCTCGACAGTATAGACAAAAACCTAACACCTAGAGCAGTAGGTCCGAATAAATATACAAAAGGTATTGAGAAATATACATAACCAGCAGGTCTCCCTGCACCAGACGAAAATGTTAATGGCAAAAGCTCTCCAAACTGATCTTTACCGGTTTTTAGAATTGAATAAGCATCATATGCAATAGTTAGTTCATCTCCATATAAAGATAGTTCAGTAACTTTATAGAATCGAAGAACAGCAGAAAATAATAATATTAAAACTAATATTTTATATTTACTCATTTGCGGATACAGGTCCATCTAATTATAATCACTTCCCTAAAGTTACTTAGTCTCTTTACTTACAAAAGAAGTAATCTAAGTTAAGTGATAAAATGTTTATACAATAATAGTATAATGGATATCATACTAACATACCTACTTTTCCCTGTTCTATGCCTATTGTTATTTATTGGAACCGGGTTACTATTACTTAAATACTTGGGTAATAACAAATCTTATTCTTTAGAATCTATAGTTTTTGGCACTGTAATCGGGTATGTAGTGCTTAATTTAGTAGCATATTTTTTTCTAATACTTCATATTTCTTTTTGGATAATTCCATTTGGAATCGCCTTATTGATTTATCTTAATAAAGACATTTTCAACAAAATTAAAATTAATAAAACCATCTCAAGACTTGATCTTATTTCTATTGCAGTTTTTATGATTGGGGTAATTTTTCAGCTTTTAGTCATAGCTCCTAGTGGAATCACTAAAAATGGCGATTTACTGTTTTGGAGCTCTCATGGTCATGATGCAACTTGGCATATAGCTGTAATGAATAAAATTGCGGAAGGTTTTCCATTAGAAAATCCCATCTTCTCTCTAGAAAGACTTTATAACTATCATTATTTTTTTAATATCTTGCCTGCCATATTTATGAAAAACTTCAACCTTTCTGAGATTGAAATGTACTTTCGATTGTTCCCTTTACTTTTCAGTATTCTTCTTGGCAGCACAGCATATTATCTAGGTAAGAAAGTTGGCAAGTCGCAAACGGCAGGCATTTGGAATATGTTTTTTGTATATTTTGTCGGAAGCTTTGGCTATATAGCCACCTTAATAAAAGATGGTATAGTCGGAGGAGAAAGTATTTTCTGGGCTTCACAGGTTCATAGCTCTATTGGAAACCCACCTCAAATCATTTCAAATTTTTTGGTTTTGTCTTTTCTATATTTTATATTTGACTATTTTAATACCAAAAGAAAATCAGACTTTATTTTCTGTGTTTTAATTGCCTCAGTATTACCTGTATTTAAGGTATATGCAGCAGTTATAGTTTTCCTTTCTTTAGGTGTTATAGCAATAATTCGTTTAATCACAGTAAAAAATTTTGATATTTTTGTAATGACATTCATTTCTGCTCTCTTTGCAGCTGTTTTGTATTTGCCAAATACCCTGTCCTCAGCATCATTTTTAATTATTGAACCATGGTGGTATATAAGAACTATGATTGTCTCAGAAGGACGTCTAAATTGGATTGATCACGAATTAAGAAGACAGACTTTCCTTGCTCATAACAATTATTTGAGGGTAATCCAACTAGAGTTAATAGCTTTTGTCATTTTTATAGTTGGAAACTTAGGAACACGAATAGTCGGATTAACTTATTTTATTAAAAATATTAAAAAATTCTTTGTAGATAATTTTTATGCACTATTAACCATGATTGCTACTTTTTCAGTTGTATTACCTTTGCTGTTTTTACAAAAAGGAGTAGTAAGTAATACTGCTCAATTTCTTCAATATTTTTTGTTGACTTTTGGTATTGCTGCTTCGATTTCTATTGACGAATTACTTAAAAAAGTAAAACAAAGTCAGGCAAAAGCCGTAATAGTCCTAATACTAATATTTATTTCTGCACCAACACAAATTGGATTGTTATTTGATTTTTACCAGAGACCTGCATTTGCTAAAGTATCAAAGCTAGAGTTAGAAGCTTTAAATTTTACGAAAATGAATTCTGCTGATTCTGATGTAATTATAGTCCCCTCATACGACCCACATACAAATACTGATGAAGAAACACCGCCAATCTGGGATTGGTTTGATACTTCGTATGTTTCCGCCTTTGCAAAAAGAAGTGTTTATTTTGCTGACTACGAGCAACTGGATATAATGGGCTATGACTTTAATGAAAGAAAAGATCTAGTAGAAAAACTGTTTAACACTAACTCCCCATCGGAGTTTGACACTTTGTTCAAAAAAAGTGGTTCTAGCATATTATACTTTCCTAAAATGATGCGTCCCGATGTATTTCTGCCAATGACTAGTTTAGAAAAAAAATATGAAAATGATGAAGTAGAAATATGGTCTTATTGATTTAATCCTGGCTTTTCCAAATGAAAATTATTAATGTTATTATTAACACAGCATAAAACACCACGAATTTTGTATCAAAAATAAACTGATTAATAAAATCTTTATACACACTAGATATTAGATCAAATTTACTTTCTGGTTTATAAATTGGCAAAATTGACAAATTACCATCAATTTTTTCTTGGTTATAAAATAAATCACTCATCCACCTCTTAAGTTCATTTGAATAAAAAATCTGAAGAGCGTTAAGAGAATTAGATGTTGGAGAATTAATTCTTATTTCATACCATTTATTTTCTGATTCAAAAATCGGCTCAAATCTAAATTGTACAAATTCTCCGTCAGGAATATTGAGCCCATTTATATGTGATGATCTTATTAAATTATCATCTTCATAAAGCTCTAAATATATATTTTCATTATTTCTAAAATTCGGGTTTTTAATACTAGTTCCAAAGCCAATAAGGTTATTTTTGTCTGAATATATTACTTGTTTGATTTGATTGTCTTCATAGACATCTAAAGTTGCATCCAAACTAGGCTGTGAATGCAAATAAAAAGCATCAAGAGTAAATAAAATACTTATTGGAATTATTAAAATAAAAAATGCTATTAAAGTAACTGCGTACAAAAGTACTTTAGTTTGTAATTTTTTCATTTTTGTAACATACAAAGACAGTCAATAAACCCACAATAAACAAAATAATTTTTACTAAGTTTGTCAACAATCCAACATCCATAATCTTACTAACAAATATGTATGGGTATGAAGCCTGATGAAATATCTGACTAATCGGAGTTAGCAAAGAAACACTTAAATATCTGTCGTTTATTAAAAGTGGCGCAACAAAACTCAAAATCATAATAACAAGAGAAGGTGCTATATATTTACTATTTCTAATAGTTAGAATAATGAGGAATGGCAAAAACCACAAGATCCACTGAATATGATAATCAACCATAGTAACTAAAAGTAAAGTTGATGACAGAAAAAATAACCAATACCCTTTAATTCTATTAATGTATAGATACAAAAATGCTATCGAATAAACTATCAAGTAATATGGAATTTTCTTGGGTAAACCGATATCTACTCCGTGTTCAAAAATCCGATTTGTTAATCCAGAAGAAAGAGAAGCATTAAAAAAATCACTACCCATAAAAGGAAGTAATATTAAAACAAATACTGCTAGCGATACTACAAAATTTATTAATTGATTCTTGAATTTTCCCTTTGTTAAGAAAAGTACAGGAAGCAATAAAATTGGATATGCCTTAATACCCGCTCCTATAGCCAAAGACAAACCAGCGTGCAAACTCTGCTTCTTTTTTAGAAACAATAATGAAAGTATTGTAAAAAAGACAGCTAAGATATCAATGTTACTATAAAAATAAATAATAGCTATACTAAAAGGATTAAATAACCAAAAGGTAAAAGCCAACTCTTTATTCCTCTTCTTCTCAAACAATTTATAAATTAAAAATGCAATGAAAAGATCCAAAAAAAGATATGGCAACTTTAAGACAAACAGATATCTATATAAATAGTCTGTATTCTCTCCATTAAGCCAATGATAGAATTCTGAACCTAAAAATGGACTAACCACAAGCTGATAGGTTCCTAAAAAAAGATATGCAAGAGGAAAATATACAAACTCTTCTTTAAAGTGATGATTTTCTTTATTATCTTCTAGATAAGAATATATGTTAATTACTCCTGATTTTAGGTATTGTGATTGAGAATGATAAACTCTTATATCTGGGTGAAAGAAAAATGGCATTAATATAATTCTTATTAATATTGCCAGCAGCAAAAACCATCTAAGAGTTTTATTTTTTAATATTTCTTGCATTGTCAATTTTTAAATTAAAAATATAGCATCCAACTATTATAAATGCTGCAATTGAAGTCAAATCAAGAAATAATTTAGACTTTGTTTCAGTAAAGTAATATGAAATATTGTATCTGCCTTTGTCTACGTTAAAACTTACCTGCCCATGTGGTTCTCCGGGAAATATTTCTGCTTTTTTATTGTTTATGTAAACATTCCACCCAGGGAAATAATACTTCCTTAGATTTACATTGGTTACCTGATTAACATTAATATTAGCTTCAAATTTTAATGGATTAATCTCGATCAATTCTATTACCTCAACACCTTCACCATAAATTTCCGGCAAAACACTACTAGGTCTTTGGGAAGTATGTTTAGTAAGTCTTAAATACTCTTCAGATGTTTCCAGATATTCTGTGCTAGCATCTGGGTAAGGAATATACCTATTTAGATAATATTCGTCTGTTCTTCCCAAGTAGTCTTGAGGATGAAAATACCTAAAAGTACTAAATATTATTAGTGCTATTAAAACAACTGACAAAATCAGCCTTTTTGAAAAATAAGATAAAGTAATTAAAAATAGTGGCGACAAAAATGTTGTTAACATTAAAAACCTCCAAGGGAATTGAAAGTACTGAATTAAAGGTACATTTTCCCAAACGAGTGCAGATCGATGATTCATCATAAAAATACTGATCATAAAAACACTAATCATCCAAACAAAAAGTGATTTAACAAATTTATCCATCTTTTTCCATTTCAACACCAAGATCAGAATTCCAAAAGCAACTGCTAATAAATTAAACAAGCCTACAAAAAATGACATTCCATCATAAGGACCAGGCACAGAAGCTCCATAACCAAAATATGGAGTTATCAATTGTTTAATAGTAGGGAAATGATCGTAAAAATTAAAAACAGTATCAAACTTCATTAACCTACTATCTAGAATTGCAGGTAACCAAAAATAAATGCTAATGAAAAATCCAAATAAATACATAATTAAGTAATTTTTAATTGTGTAGATATCATTATTTACGAAAATCAAAATGATAATTAAAAGAATTGAAGTAGGGATAAACATATATGCAGCAATGTTGTGGGTTAATATTAACCCTGCAATGGCAATCGCTCCTACACCAATCCACCGTCTCTCATCTTTAAAAACTTTAATAATAGATAAAATAATCAGAGGTAAAAAAACAAATGATAATATTTCACCTATAGCACCTCTAACATACAAGTCGGTTGCTCGATATGGTGTATAGGCATACAATACTCCTGCTGCTAAAGCAACAAATTTATTAGATAACTCTTTTGCCAATAGATACATAAAATATACAGAAAGAGGAATACTTAAAACAAAAACCGCTTTAATGCTGTCAACAAGACTAAGTCCAAACAAGTTAAATATTTCAGCAAGATAAAAAGGCAAAGGGAAAACAAAATTGAAAAGCGGATATCCAAACCTAAAACTTAAATCAGGTACATATCTTGGTGGAATTTGTCCAGAAATTAATGATCTGTGCATTTGATGTAACCAAGCAATATGAATATCATCAGATGCACCAAAATATCCAGGAACAAAAAGTGCTGAAACTGCTGGCAATGATAAGACAATTATCAATAATATTATGTATTTATCGAAATATTTTTCTAATTTTTTCATGATTCAAATAAACAATTAACCCTATTAAGGAAACCATAGAAATAATATTACTAAAAGTTCGAATCGGTGTATTAAAGAAATATCCTTCAATAGCGTTTTCCCCTTCTGCTAATGTAACAATTATTCTCCCAAAATTGTCATATTGCGGACTCGTGTATTCTGAATTTGTTTTTACTTTCCATTCTGGAAAATAAAATATCGGAATAACCACCTCTGTTTCCTCTTGTGAATTAGCTACCATTCTAAAAAATTTAGAATTACTCTCGTACTCATTTATCTGAACGTCATCAGGAATAATAGGTAAATCAGGTGCTTGCTCTTTTGGCTCCAATGCAGTTTTTGGTAGATAGTCTAAAATTGATCCTTTTTGCTGAGTAATCCATCTAGATCCACTTAACTTTTCTTCATCAGTAACTTGATATAAATGGACTGGTCTAAAATAAGTAATGTTAAAACTAATAACAATTGCTGCTATTACTAATGCAAAAAAGGTTCTTTTGTTCTCTTTTATTAAATAAATAAACACACCTCCAAGAATACTAATAAAAAAAGCTGTCAAACCCAAAAATCTCCAGGGGAATTGAACATATGAAAGAATATCAAATGTTTCCCAAACAAATGCTGATCTATAGTGAGTCATAAAAACAGAAAAACCAAAAAATAAAAAAGTAAATGTTGTTATTAGTTTTTTATCTTCATCTAATCTTTTTTTTATCGTTATATTTTTGAAAATGTACTTTCTCAAACAAATCAAGAAAATAAGTGAAATTAAAATCATCAAGTGAATCCAACCAATTTGAAAAGATAAACTATCATTGTCACCAGGAACTGAAGCCCCAAATCCCCAGGTATTTGAAAAAAACAACTGCTTTATATTTACAAAATGACCACGATAATTTAAATCAAATCGAGTTAGTGTTTCTGTTTGAACAAGATTTTTTTCAAAAAATGCTGGCAATACAAAAAATGTAGCTAAACCAAAACCAAGAAAAAGAGACAAAAGCAACTGATAAAAATTTTCCCTTTTACTAATTAAATATAAATATGCGATCGACACAAGGATAATAGGAGTAAAAAGCAAAGTAGATATGTTATGTGTCAATAAAAATAAACAAAATGATACAGAAAGTCCTAAAATATTAAACTTTGATGGCTTTTTTGCCAGGGCAAAAATAAAGTAAAAAATAAATGGAATAATTCCTAAAGCAAAACTTTCAGACAATGCGCCTCTAACATACGTATCCACAGCCTTATATGGAGAATAAGTATACAAAACCCCAGAAATAAATCCTGCATTTTTCCCAAACCATTCTTTAACAAACAAATACATCCCGATGCCTGAAAACATCTGGGGTAATATAAATAATATCTTTGCAGTATTTATGTAACTAAAAAAATAACTTATTAATCCGCCTAAGTAATATGGAAAAACACTGTAGTAGTTAAAAAGAGGATATCCATATCCAAACCCCATATCAGGAACCCATCTACATGGGATTTGAAAATCAGAAAAACACTTTCTCATTTCATAGATCCTTATTATCTGCAAGTCATCATGGTGTGGAAAGTATCCTTTTGAAAAAAGAGGAATTACAGTAAACAAAGAAACTAATGTAAGAACTATTAGCTGCCAGTTTTTTTGTATAGTAATTTTCATAAAATATTAAGTTTCTCTCTTTTTATAATAGATAAAAGTTAACATGATCATACTTCCGAGACTCAAAATATTTCCAACAGTCTGCGCTGTCGTATCTTCTAATCTGATTTCTACATTATGGTTTCCAGGTGGTAATTCAAAAGTAACCAGCCCTAGACAAAACTCCTGTTCTCTACAATCATCATTTATATGATCAATAACTTCTCCATCGGAATAAACTGTCATACCTGGAAAATCATATATAGGAGCTCTTATTAATGCATCCTCAGAGACATTTATTGGACCCATCTGATAGTTGCTACCTTTTTTATAACTACCTATTTCAGCATTTCCTTCAAGTATTTCTGGCTTTTCCGGAGCTTTTTCTATTGGAGGTAGATCTGCTGATTTGGGCAGATAATCAAAGATGCTAATTGTAAGTTGCTTTTCCCACAAGTTACCAGAAAACTTATCCGCGTCAGATATATAATACCACTCTTTTACTCTGAAAAACCCAATATTTAGTAGGATTGCTAGGATAATAATTATTATTCCTATGATATATTTTTTAAAGCCGCCAAACATTGAGATACCCACGCCAGCTATGATTGGCAATAGAAATATGCTCACAGCCATAAAACGCCACGGAAACTGTAACCAAGCTAGAAAATGTAGTCTTTCCCATATAAACATTGACCTTAGATGCATCAAAAATAAAGTAAATACTTCAAGTCCTAAAAGAAGCAATAAAAGTAGAGATAATTTTCTATTTTTGTTTATTTTGAATAAGGCAACAATTCCTACAATTATCGCAAATAACCAATGAATATTTCCTGTTGATAAATTAAGAAGTTCATCTGGAAAGCCAGAAGACCCATATCCCCACTCTCGTGAAATAAACATGTCATACAGGTTTACGAAATGCTTTCTGTAATCAAAGTAACCCATCAACATAGTTTCTATATGCACATATTTTTGTTCGAGTATTGCAGGAAGCACAAAATACGAAGCAAAACAAAAACCTAACACTCCACTTAGTACTATTTTGGGAAATACATCCTTCCACTTTTTTTCAGTAAACAACCAATACAAAACCCAAAATAAGGAAGGAATAACAAATATTAGTGACATAAGACTATGTGTCATCAACAACAAACCAACTGATAATGAAAGCCATACAAGGTATTTATTTTTGTTAGTTTTTATTAGTTTATATGAAGACCAAAATATTAGTGGGAAAAACACTAAAGCCCAAAACTCACTCAAAGCTCCTCTTACATAAACCTCAACTGCTTTGTATGGAATATATGTATAAAATATTGCTGCAACAATTCCTTCCCATTTACCTGCAATCTCTTTAACTAAAATAAACATGGTTAAAGCTGACAAAATATAACCCAACATAAAAAGTATCTTTACAGAATCAATAAACTGAAAGCCTAATAAATGAATTAATTCTCCGATGTAGTAAACACTAGGCGGATAAAAGTTAAACTGAGGGTATCCATACTGATATCCAGCATCCGGTACCCATCTACAGGGAATTTGAAAATCCTTGAAACATTCATGCATTTGATGAATCCTAAATGCCTGAAGATCATCTTGCATAAAAAAATATCCACTCCTCATAAGCGGAATAAAAGAAGGAGATATGATCAAAATGATAAAGACTGTTGTCCAAGAAAATCCCACTAACTTTATATAAGACTTTATTTTTTTTATTAGCTGCTGAGCTTTTTCCATTTTTGTCCTGACAATGATATAAGATATATCAGATAGTGTCCCAACAAACCATGATAAATTTTACTAGAAGGAATTAACCGCTTCCACTGATCTTTACCTTTTGCTAAGTTTCTACCACTAGCTCCATGGTGATGAACCACAATAGACTTCGGGTTGTAAAAAACTTTGAGTCCTGCTTTGTGTACTCGCTTACAATAATCAAGATCCTCAAAGTACATAAAATACCTCTCATCAAGTAGACCAACTTTTTTTATAGCTGTTGGTGTAATTAAAAATGCTGCACCAACCAAAGCATTTACTTCGACTGAGATATCACCCTCTGGAGCAAATTTACTAAAATATCCTTCCTCTCCAAACCAATACTCTTTTATTGCGTTTCGGATTGTAGGGAAAACAAAACACGATGGCTGAAGACTTCCATCACTATTTAAAAGCCTTGATCCTACAACTCCTACATCCTTAGTGTTTTTAGCAAACTCTAAGAGCTCAGAAATTGCATTTGCTTTTATTTCAGTATCAGAATTTAAAAGAAATATATATTTTGATTTCGCCTCTTTAATTCCAATATTATTTGCTTTTGAAAAACCAAGGTTACTTGAGTTTTTAATAAAGAAAAGATTCTTATATTCTTTTTCCAATTTCTCTAGTTTTTCTACGCTTTGATCATAAGATCCGTTATCAATAAGAATTATTTCAAAGTTGAGGTTTTTCTCACATTTGAATATAGACTTTACACAAGCTACAGTCAGTTCAGGTGTGTTGTAATTTACAATAATAATAGAAACATCTTTCATATTTTAATTTCTAGATAATAATGCTTCATCTGATAATTTTGATTCTCTTTTTTCTATCCTCCTCCTTTTCCAAATAACAGGTAACTTTGGCAAAGCTAAAAGAACTACTTTTATATATCCGGGGTGCCTTATTAGCCTATTTGCTAGTCCTTTTAGATGTTTCCTCATGATATTTGCACTTGTGATGTTTTTCCAATTAAACAGCAAGTGATTTCTTTCTTTTGTTAATGAAAGTTTTGCTTTTCTGAAATTTTTTTCATTTATTGAAGATTCGTGTACATGGGTAACCTTGGCTTTAGGATCCCAAAGTATTTTGTATCCTCTTTTTAACGCTCTGTAAGACAAATCAACATCTTCCCAGTAAAAAGGTTTGTATACTTCGTCATCAAACCCTTTTAATTTTTGCCATGTAGATTTTCTAAACACGGCGCTTCCTCCACTAGCCCAAAATGATTCAACCCTCTCTTTAGATTTTTTTTGAGGCTCATGTATAATAAACCCATTCTCAAATTTTCCAGCAGAAGGACCATATTCTTGTTCGTTTAAAGAAACTGCAAAAACTAAATTATTTGCAAAATGTTTAGTGATGCCTTTAAGGAAATCAGGGCATGGATTTACATCCTGATTTAAAACACACACTAAATCTCCTTTTGATTTTCTCACTCCTTCGTTTACTGTATAAGAAAAACCTTTATTTTGATTATTTGTAATAAGGATAACATCGTCCTTATAATTCTTTTTAATAAAAGTAGCAGAATCATCTGAAGATCCATCATCCACTAGAATAATTTCATCTATTTTATTTGATTTATTTTTCTTTGCTTTTATTAAATTTGGAAGATTTTTCTCCAAATGTTCTCTACCATTCCATACCGGAATAACTACTGATATTTTCATTTTGATATTTGTTTTACTTCTGCCTCGAATCTTTTATATTCATAAATCTTACTACTTTCAACAGCTGATTCTATAATCTTTTCAACACTTAACTTTTTATTTATTATTTCCATAGTTTTATTAAACAAATCGTTCTTTTTCTTCCATAAAAACCCATTTTCACCATCCGCTATTATTTCCTTATAGCCACCTGCACTATATACAACAGGTATAACACTTGCAGACATTGCTTCTACAACAGTTATTCCAAAATGTTCAACTTTTTTTGGCTTCTTTTCTTCATTTATCTTGTAGCCTGCTGCAGACCAAAATATTTTTGCTTTTCCATATAAATCTTTTATTTGCTCAAAGTCAGGACTTTCTATAAATTCTATTGGATATTTACCTGCAACAACTTTAAGTTCCTCTAAATACTTCTTTGACCCTACTTCAGTTCCTCCTGCTAAGACAAGCCTCCAATCTTTTACCCCTAAATCTACTAATTTTTTGAATACATCTATCAATACATCCTGTCTTTTTTCTTGAGTAAGCCTTGAAAATCTACCAACATAAAGAATCAGGTTTTGCTTTCTTTTCTTTTTAAATTTATCAACATCAACCGGAGGATAAATAACTTCAGAATCAACTCCATATTCCTTGTCTATGAATCTTTTTGTAAAAAATGAATTACATACAACATGATTGATTCTAAACAGTTTCATTTTGTTAAACAAAGTCTTACCTTTAACATTTGTAAAGGGGAACTGAAAATGAAGAATATTATTTCTTGCCTTAAGCATTGGTATAGAACCATCACTCAACCAAAAACAAAGATCATAGCCATCTCCTCTGTTTATGCTTTCTATAAAATTCAATCCTCTGAACTTTATCCCAAACCTTTTTTCAATTTTCTCACTAATATCAGTTTTCCACTCAATATCAACATCATAACCACAATCAGCCAATGCTTTTGCGAAGCATGCTGTGTAACGCTCACCACCACCCAAAGTGTCCCAGTATGGATTATATATTGCTGCTTTCATAGACTTAATTTAGTTATTGCTTGTGTTGCATCTCCCAGAGCTTTGCATATGACATAAATCTACTCCAAGATTGATATAAGCCATATATTATACCCTCTGCTCCATCTTTGTACCCTTTTAGTTTTATGATTCTATAGTAAGCTTCAGTAAAAATTATTCTCAAAAATCTCCACCATACCATTTTTGGATGATTACTTTTTAAAAGAAGCTCTGCTTCTATATTTGACCACTCGTTTGTTTTTTCAATCATTTCACTTATATTGTCGTGTTTTATATGTATTAAGGGCTGTTTTAAGTGCCCTAGTTCGCCATTAATTACTGGTTCTTCATGAAGCTTCCCTTCCCATTTTATTAAACTATCTTTTTTGTAAAATCTTTTAACATAATCCGGCCACCAACCTCCATGCTTCATTTCTTTACCTAAGATAAAGTTTCGTCTAGGTATGGCATATGCTGAGTACGGAACATTCTCACTTAATGATTTTATTTCTTGTTTTAGTAGGGGAGTGATACGTTCATCTGCGTCTAAATAAAATATCCAATCACTCTTTGCTTCTTTCAATCCTTTGTTCCTCCAATCAGAAAAGCCACCCTTTGGATAGTCATAGATTTTTGCTTTATATTCTTTAGCAATTTTTTTTGTATTATCTACAGAACCAGTATCAACCACAATAATCTCACTAGCAAACCCGTCTAATGACTCTAAACACTCTCTTAGTTTATTTTCTTCATTTTTAGTGATTATGATTACAGATATCTTTTTTTCATTTTTCATTTACCCAACTCCCCTTGCCAAATTTACCTCGATAATAATCTTTTATTCCCTTTTTTTGCCACTTTCTACCTTTAATCAAAAAACGAATACTTTCTTTAAATAATGCAAATTTTGTTCTTAGAGTGGCATACTGTATACCAAACAACATTCGATTTCTACTAATAAAGTAGTCATTTAAATCACTTCCTATTCCTGAGCTTTGTGCCACTTTGTGCCAAACAACCGCATTCGGAACAAAAATAATATCTTTATCTAAGTTTTTAACACGCACAGAAAGATCTGCGTCTTCATAGTACATAAAATACCTTTCATCAAAATATCCAATCTGCCTAAAAATATCTGAGTGTACAAACATCGCTGCTCCGGTCGCAAAATCAACCGCAGTCATATCGTTATACTGACCATTATCTACTTCATCTACACCTCTATTTATTCCATAGACATTACTCCAATCAATTACTCCTCCAGCAGACCAAATCACACGTCCTATTTCATTTTCTTTGTATCTATCCTTGTGGAATTCAAAACCAGGAGCAAAATATATCTTAGGAGTTAAAATACCTGCATTTGGATTAGCTTCTGCAGCTGATATTAAGTTTGTTATTGCTTTCTTTTCTATAACAGCATCATTATTTAATATGAATACATAATCTGCCTCATTCTCTACAGCATAATTTATTCCAACATTATTGCCTGCAGCAAATCCTAAGTTTTCGTCATTTTCTATAAGCCTAATATCTAAATCCCTGTTTCTTTCTATGTATTGCCTAATTGTGTCTTTTGACTCTTTTCTAGAATTATTATCAACAACTACTGCTGTTAACATAAAATCTTTCAGAGGTATTTCTTTTATACCTTTGAGACAGTCTACGGTATCGGCTTCCCGATTCCAGTTTAAAATTACTACGAAGACGTGCATGATATAAAGTGTAAAGGTTACAAATTAAAATTTAATAATAAGTAGATCATAATTGTAGTTAACTCAGCTTATATTTCCTTTTTATTCTATTTATTGTACCTCCTTTTTCTTTTAAAAGTGTATCTGCATACCAATAATTTGCATCCTTTTGAACCTTTTTCAATTCAGTAATAACCTCATTCAGTTCAATATCTTTTTGTTTTAAACCTTGGAGTTCCCAAATCTTAATATATTTTGTTGCTTCAGAAATCATCTGAAATAAAGCTAAAACTAACCCATAAACTCCATCTTTATATCCTTTACCAAAAAAATACCTACTGAAAAACTCTTGGGCAGGTTTAGTTACTAAATCTTGCCATTTAAATAGATACCCCTCATAAACTAAGTCTTTTGCCTGATGATTTGTGTATCTATCCATTCTATTTATAAACTGAGAGATGGAGTTGTAATGGTAATGAACAATAGCTAAGTCTTCTTTTGCCTCTATATCCCCACCTTGACCTATTGTCTCTGGGACAGAATGAATAACATGACTCCAGTTAACATTACCTTTTTTGAAAAAACGAATATTGTAATCTGGCCACCAGCGGGAATGCTTTATCCATTTTCCAAAAATTATATTCTTTCGCGGCAATGCCCAATAATCTTTTGCACCCTCATCTGCAATCTGGCGAAGCTTTTTTGATAGTTTTATAGGTATTCTTTCATCAGCATCTAAAATTAATATCCAATCTCCTTTTGATTTTTCTATGGCAAAATTCCTAGCAGGCTCTACATATCCCATTCGTTTGTGCATATATACTGATGCTCCCTTTTTTTCTGCAATCTTGGTAGTTTTATCATCTGAGTGCATATCAACAACTACTATTTCATCCGCTAGCTTTTTTACGGAATCAATAGCATCTGCGATATTATCTTCTTCGTTCAAAGTGTTTATAACTACTGAAATTTTAGCCATGATTTATTGTACACTACTCATAGAATTTATGACCTTCTGCAATTCATCATATACATTTTCAGAAGTTAGGTTAGTAGTATCAATGGAAAAATCAACTTGTTTTTTCTGATATGCTTTTGCAAGAATATCCTTATAAAGTAAATAATTCCTTTTGAATCTATCTGCCTTTATAGAATCTCCATCTCTTTTTCTCTTCCTTTCAAGGAGGGTGTTTTCATTTGCATGCATTTCGATTATAAAAAAGTTATTATTCTTTAATATCTCAATTTGTTCCAAATCCAAAAACGAAATAACAAACAACAAATTATCTTTATCGATTATACGCCTAATTGATTCTTCGAATAGTTCATCTATTATTTCTTCTTCCTCTGGCCAAAAATCACCATTTAATTTATAAACAAGATCATCCGCCTCTATTAGTTCTAAATTAAAAGCTTCAGCCAATTTTTTTGCTATTGTCGACTTTCCTGATCCTGTAATTCCAAGCAAAACTATTTTCATAAAACTTCATAAATTATCACTTCTTCATTATCAAAAATGTTATCGATCCTAAGCGCGTTTTCATCTAGCCCAACTCCCGACCTCTTAACTAAGTAAATGTAATCTATTTCTTCATCACGCAGAAAAGCAAATCCTTCTGGAGAATTGCTGTCTTTCAAGAATTCATCTAGCTTCTCTCGTCTTTCTTGCCATGGATAGTTCATGATTGTTAAATTAACTTCATCTTCCAGATATACAGGCTTTTTTGTAAATGCTGATACATAGGCTGTAGAGTCATACATAAACAAAGGCTTTGGTGCTTCTGCCTCGCGACCTAAGTAATTCATTCCAATAGGCTGAGCTGACAACACGATCCCCTTCGGCTCTTTTTCTAAAAATTTTAATGCTTCAATCTCATAATTAGAAATTTTAGCCGGAGGAGTATTGGTGTAATAGTGTCTTATCGTAGTAAGAGTTGTCGGCAAGGTAAGGAGTATTGTTAAAATGGTAAAAATCTTACCAAAATTTGAGTTAATTTGGGTCAATAATTTTATAAGCTCAGGCATAGCAACCCCGGCAAGAAGACCTGAAAAAAACAATGAATAATAAGTAAACTGAATAGTGTTCCAGGCAGTGCCACTTTGCACAAATAATATTGGGACAACTATTCCTGCTAATATTACTGTGCCAATAAACACTTCTATCCAACCTAGTTTTCTAAAATTTCTTATCCAATTAACTATAGCTAAACTACTCACTACCCTTGTTCCAAGGTTACCAAACCAAAATATTAAAAATGCGAAAATGTAAAGAATTAACGCTTTATAAATAATTCCACCCTGCCTTGTTGTAAGCATTGCCCTAGAGTACCAATCCCAATGCAACCTATCTCCATAAGTCATCAAGCCTTCTAAAAACCAAAATGGTGAATAAGATATTAATCTTCCTGAACTTGGAATAACAAAAAACATTAATATCGCCACAAATAGTGTACATCCAAAAAGATAGAGAAAAATCCTGCTTTTCTTCTTAAGCCACAAATAGATACTTGTAACAAAAAGTCCTGTCAGAACAAGCAATCCAGCATAAATTTTTATTTGGATAAGTAAACCAAATAAAATTCCAGCTATTATAATTTTTTTAAACGCTATCTTTTTGATATTTTGAATTATTAACATTCCTAACAATAAAACAACAATAGACAAGGCAAAAGGCGGATTAACCAAGGTTGTGGCAGATGACTGAGCCCAAAACATAGAATCTCCTCCAAGCCGACCATACCGAACCAAATGTACCAACCACCCCCAACCACCACCAAAGTAAACAAAAAAAACTGCCCAAAAAGCAGCAAGGCTTGACTTAGTCCAACTATAAACAAATTTATAAGAAAAAAGACCAATTAAAAAAGCAAACACTGGTGGCAAAACTTGAAAGTACAAAAACCTAACAGGAATAAAAGTAATTTTATGAAGCAAAGCAACAAACACGTCAAAACCAATATGGTAATTTTGTAAAGTAAAACCTGATAAAACTGGTATCTCAGTGGATCCCCTTGATAAAGACTCAATTAATGCAATATGCCAGACAGCATCATGACCGTGAGCTCCCCAAAACCCCATTCCATATTTATAAATCAATCCACTTTTTATAGTTGTTAAATACCATATAAAAGTACCTATAAAAATAAGCAGCAAGGCTTTTTTGTCAACTTCTTGAAATAAATAATTTAGTACTTTTTTTAACATCTTCCTTAATAGATGAACCCACAAGAACAAGTATTGCACTCATATAAACAAACCCACCCACTATAATTAATATCCAAACTGAAGTCATTGTGTAGCTCAATTGTTCTCTCAAAAGATACGTAATTAATGTCATAACAAGTGTTGCAATCATTGGCTTTACAAATGATTTTACAAAAGAAAACTTTACATATCTTCGTACAACAATTACTGCAATTATCGAACTCACTGAAACCAAAGCATAGCCTGATGCGGCACCGTTAACCCCATAACGCATTGCCAAAACTGGTATAAAAATCCAGGACAAAGTGGTCCACATAACCATGAGTTTAAAGGTGGTTTTGATTTTGCCGATTGCATTAAGAAGATTAGTGAGCTGTGTCGTTACTGATGCAAAAACAGTATTTATTCCAATAATGCCCAAGGCAACCAAAGCAGGCTGCCATTTTTCATATCGTGGAATTACTTCTATAAGTACAGGTGCCAAAATGAGCAATCCTGCTAGAGATGGAAAAACCAAAAATGTAATAAAGAAAATTGAACGTTCTAAACTCCTCTGCAAATGTTCTTTTTCGTCTTGCATTCTGGAAAATGCCGGGAATGTTACTTTTATTACATGATCCATAAAAAACCGCAAAGGTGCTTGCCCCCACTTTTGCGCCCATCCAAGTAAACCAAGACCACTAGAACCAAGAATACCTCCTAAAACTGCAGTCATCCCATCATCTTTGAGCGTAGCCAAAAGTGTGTTTGCCTGATAAGGCACGCCATAAGCTAATAGTTTTTTTAGGGATTTTTTTGAAAAGGCAAAACCTGGAATCCACGGTTTAAGTGCGTACATAGAAACTAAACCTACAACTCCTCTCAAAATCACGGCATAGGCAAAACTCAGCACTCCATATCCACTCCAGGCAAAATAAACAGCCGAAATATTGTAAACAAGGTTTTCCAATACCTGCGGTATTACCAGCTTTCCAAAATCAAGTTCACGTTCAAGTAATACTGAAGGGATTGTCTTAAGCGATGAAAGGAAAAATGAAATTCCTAATGCATATAAGAGCATTTTTCCTTCATTGCTTAAATTGTATACATCAGAAAGCACTGGGCTTGCTAAAAATAAAACTAAAATAAGTGCAATTACTAATATTTGTTGAACTGTAAAGGTGGTTTTTAAGTCTTTATCTGTAATAGATTCTTTTTTCTGAATTAATGCAGCTGCAAGTCCAACATCACTAAAATATGCTAAAAAGTTCACTACAGCAGACACAATCCAAAATACACCAAATTCATCAGGCTCTAAGAATACTGTCAAAAATCCTGTTGCTACAAGTGATAGAACCGAGAGCAAAAAAGTTCTTCCAGTAAGAATAACAACACCTCTTACAGCACGCTTTTTTACATTTTCAAGAGTGATTTCTGAAGTTGGGTCTAGATGTTCATCTTCCACAGATTAAGTTTAGCAAAATAGGTAGTTTATTAATACCTTTTCAGACTAAATTGAAGCTGCTTTTTTCTCTACTTTTGTAAGTCTGTTGTCCAACCCATCATATTCCTCACGAGTCGGTGCATCATCTTCTAAATAGGCAAGATGTCTACCTTGCTTGTCTAACCTATCTTTTACTTCTTTAAATCTCTTGTCCATTTTCATTTCAATTTGATCAAATCTTTTATCGACCTCATCAAATCTTTTTTCAAACTCCTGTCTCATAGCACTCTGACCGTTAATTACTGCTCTAATCATTTCCTTCACTTCATCCATATATTAAGTATACACTTAAGAACCAAGCCTTCAATCACTATCCTGTAAGAAATACTCTGCATCCGGAGTCAATTCAAAACCCTCTATATCTTCAATTGAAATCCACTTAAATTCATCGTGCTCCCAGTTTAGTCTAACTTCACCTGTCTTTAAGCTTGCTTTAATTCCAATTATAACTGCAGAGTCTGTCTTGCCCTTGACATGAGTTTTTACTGAAAAAGGCTTAAGGTTTTCTATTCCTAATCCAGTTTCCTCATCTATCTCACGCCTTGCAGCATCCAGCACATCTTCTCCATATTCCACAGCACCACCTGGCAACGACCAAAGTCCTCCACCACCTGCTTTATCACTTCTTTTAAGAATCAATACCTTACCTTTTTCGTTTTCAATTAGCACCTTAACACCAACCAAAAAATAGTAATTTATCTTTTTATAATTTGGATCATAATCTCCACTCATGTTTATTTTTTGTATAAATTAATAATTTCATTCTACTTCACTTGTCTACAGTAATAAAATAATTACTAAGAAAAGAACAACAACGTCCAGTTCTT
This sequence comes from uncultured Gammaproteobacteria bacterium, assembly GCA_964427735.1. GTDB lineage: Bacteria > Patescibacteriota > Microgenomatia > UBA8517 > UBA8517 > CAYRUS01. Next base: position 220,829 of record CAYRUS010000001.1, read on the forward strand.
GAGGAAGCTAGGAGTTTCAGTGTTAATCTTGATGAATTCTACCAAGAAAGACAAGCTCCACGCGATATCATGCTAGTGTTAAAACCTAGTGGGAGCACATTTATATTAGAAAGCCAAGGATCTTATTTGCAAGACATTGCAGATCCAGACGAAAAGAAAAGAAAATTGTTCGATTATAGAAGAGAGATGAATGAATTTGCAGCATTTCTAAAATACAAATTTTTCAATCAAACTAATTATATTTAGTAATTTAATTAAATCGTTTAAATAATTCTTTAGGCTGTACTGTCCCGTCAATTATTTCAATCCTCAATTTTTTAGCTTTATTCTCCATTCGTCTTGCGTATTTTATTATTTCATTTTTTTGTAATTCTGTATTTCCCATGGGGTTATCTCTATCAAGGCTACTTAATCTCTCGAGAAGGATGTCTCCCGGTACTGATAAGTAATAAACCTTGTCAAATTGCGAGAGTATTTCAAACACATTATCAGATAATCCAAACAAATATATTGTCTTATTTGAATCCAAAAACCTTTTTAAAAAGCTTTTATCCCACATAAATTTGTGGCTATCTAAAAATTCCTTACCAGCATTTTGAGGAAAAGTTACTTTATTACCTTTAGAATCAAACCACGAACTTAATCCATCTACTAAATCCGCATCAAATACATTCAAGCCAAGTTTTTTTAAATGTTTAGCAAAGTAAGATTTACCTGAACCGGAAGGTCCAATTACAAGTACTTTTTTGTTCATTGCAAATATTATTAAATATTATATTCACCTTTAACTTTATAGCCTCTGTATTTTAAATCATTCAGCACCCTTTCCAGTACATCCGGGTGGTATTTTTCAACTTCATCAAGTATGTGTTCACCAAAGTCTATAGTCCACTGAACTGCCTTTTCAACAATATCGCTCTTGTCTTTCGGAAATCCTTCAGGAATTTCTGGATATCTGTATATTCTCAACTTCCCTTCTGCCTCCAAGTTTTCTAAATATTCTAGTGCATCTTCTACTTCGATTTCTTCTATGACATCAGTTTCCTCCTCAGAAACCAACTCACCAGAACTAATTGCTGATTCTTCCATAAAACCATCAGCTGAAAGTTTATATATCGACCCGCTTTTTCCTTTATATGCATGTTCAAGAGCACCTTCGAACCTTTCATACATGCATGGGGATCAACCTTTGTTTAAATGAGTCTGTACAATAAAATCATAATTATCCCCTAAAAACATTGCAGATGTTGTAATATCTTTGGTTGCATACACCCACGGTTTCTTATGTGTACTTTTCCTTGGTTCTAATTTCTTAAGCCCTTTTGCTTTTGAAGCATGGTATACAAATTCCTGATTCTCCATTATTACCTCACTCTTAAAAACAACAATTCTTCTACACTCCCATCAGGTTTTTGTGCTTTTGGAAATAATTCAATCAAATTAAGTTCTTCTGTATTGTGTCCAATCTGATGTCTTGTATTATTAATGACTAAATAAGTCTTATTTCCAGATTCTACTGATTCTTTCAAACTTTCAGGCACTTCGTTAAGACCAAGCCCTATCCCTTTTACAATTATTTCAGGGTAATTTTGAAGATATATTTGCAAGCCGTCTGGCAAAGTACCGAAATATCCTTCTGTACCAACAACTATTCCTTGATTAGGATCTTTGTCGTACTCTTTAATTAAGTGCCCGGAAACCTCTCTTATACCATGACCTGCTGTCCATTCTTCGAGGTAACCGGATCTTTCACTTCTTGGTAAAGGAGCTCTTTCAACACTTGTTAAAAGTAAATAGTTTGTATATATGCTTTGTAATAAAAAAATAAGTGAAGTTAAATATATCAATGTAGATTTTCCTTTTTTGATAAGTAATATTGCAGGTGAAGAAAGCAAGATAAGATAAGGAAAAGTAAAATAAATGTAACGAGCAGTCATTGTTTTTGAATACATAGCAACTGCAATTAGAGGAATCAACCACCATAACAAGACTACTAAAAATTCTTTTTTAAATTTCTTGAAAAAAGATAGTTTTGATATAAAGGCAAGAATTATTAAACCAACAGGAGCAAGAAGTATATAGTAATTTATCATTGCACCTAGATGAGAAATAAACGGATTAAAAGGCTCTTTTAGAATATGCGAATAAGGGTAAACATAATCAAAGTTTCTACTCGAGAGTAAATGGAAATTTGGACCAAGACGCAAGATGTTGTACATAATAAAAGCTACAACCACTGAAAGTAGCAATAGCCCTCCTGCAACAAATAAATTTTTGGGTGTTTTTTTGCTCCAATTAGCTAAAATCAGCAAAGTAGGCATAAGAATAATAAAAAATATAGCTGGAGATTTGGTTAGCCACGCTGCACCTAAAGCAAACCCCGTAAATAAAGCCGTATCTATACGCTTGTGTTTAACAGTTAATATTCCAAAAACAAAAGACAAAGTCCCAAACATAGAAAGCATCGAGTCCACCAAAGCTAATCGATCATAAAAAACACTAAATGGCGACAATGCATACAAAAACGCTGCAAATAGTGCAGCTTTTTTTGAATTAAAAAGAAGATACGAAGCTGTAAATATTCCCAAAAGCGTAACAATACCTGTCAAAACTGATAAGAATCTACCTGCAATAAGAGGATCGCTAAAGAGCGATAACATTGGCCATAAAGTCCACATAAATAGAGGCTGTTTACCATCTGAAAGAGGGATGAACCTGAGTGTTGGCTCGTTTTTTATAATTTGTGCCCATCTCACATAAATTGCTTCATCTGCGAAAACTGGAAGTTCATTTAAATTATAAAACCTAATTACTGAAGAAAAAAGAATTATTAGAAGCAGTACAAATATAGTTTTTTCCCACTTTTTATAAAATTTTAAAAAACCTTCAGAATTCATAAGTGATATGTTTTGATTCCCCTTGCAGGGAGTCTCCCTGCAAGATAGTCGCACAATGATTTAATCCTATTTCCAATTTAAACTTTGTACATGCCAAAAATGGCATTTAGCCTTACCCTCATTAAATCTCTAAATCCTTCCCATGAGTCTTTGATCGCACTAACTCTTTCTGTCCCTTTGTGGTGCCAAATAACTGGAACTTCAGCAACTTTATATCCGAGTTTTCTTGCTATATAAAGCATTTCGAGATCAAACCCTGCGTTTACTGCAGCACCTTGAACAGCTTTCTTTTCATCAAATATTTTCATTCTTTTAAATATATTTTCTGATGCTTCTCTGGTAAATGCTTTAAAACCACATTGAGTATCTTTGAAAGGTAAACCCAAAATTATATTCCTAAGAGTAGCAAATCCCCAACCCATTAGTTTACGTACAAATGGAGCACCTTTTCTTCCCTTTCGTGAACCAATCACGCCATCATATCCTTGTTCAAACTTTGGTAGCAGCTTTTCAATCTGATTAATTGGCGTTGCCTGATCCATGTCTGTAAACAAAACAATATCTCCTTTGGCAGCTAACATCCCAGCAATGACTGTTCCACCTTTGCCTCTATGAGGTTCTTTTAAAGCACGGACATTTTTATGAGATTTTACAAATTTTTCGACTAATTTTAAGGTGTTATCTGTTGACTCATCATCTACGATTAGAAGCTCCCAGGAATACTTTTGTTTATTTAAATAGTCCCATACTTCTTGTAAAACTCCTTTATTGAGATTTTCTTCCTCATTGTAAGCAGGAATTACAACAGATAGTTTTTTAAATTTCATTCTCATCATCTATAGTATCAAACTTGAGCTTATTATTGTATATTCTTAATCGTCAAAAAAACTAGTTGGATAATATACGCCTATTCCTCCAATAGGGTAAACATTTTCCTCACTTTCAGGTGGAATAACAATCCTAACTAAAGGATCTTCACTATTCCCGGATTGACTTATGTCCAAGTGTTTGATTATATACCTATAACCAGCATCCTCACCTATAGGAACAGAAAATGAAATATTAAACTTGTTTTCGCTTACTGAAGTTTTTATGAATTCAATCGCCTTGTATTTGTAATACAAACTTTGCTTGTTTTCTGACAACAATTCGTTGCTTTGCCTTGTTACAGCTACAATAAGCAATAAAAGACTAATTACACCTGTTATTTGATAAAGTTTTGGTTTAAGTCGTAGGAAACTGATCAAGTAGCTTATCAAAAGCAAAACCGGAAAGATTAAGTAATTAAAATAATATTCGGAAGGACGAGATCCGTAAATAGCAAATAAAAATGGGGAAATAGTCCAAACCAAAAATAATCCAAACCAAAAATTTCTTTTAAATTTGTCTTTTGTAAATTTAACCGCAAGTAAAAACAAAAATGAAAATACTATAAAAACAATACCTCCTGGCAATCGTATACCAGTAAAACTTGAGACAAAATTCTCCCAAACCGGGGCAAAAGCAAACAAATCTAATTCACCCTTACTCAGTAAAAAATTAATTAAAAGTTTAGTATTTAAAAAATCATGTCTTAAATCAAAAATAACCAAGGGGAATAAAGTTATTAAAAAGCCTACTAAAATTACTACAGCAGATTTTAAGGTCTTTTTACCGTCCTTTCTCAACTCAGAATAAAAATAGGGGAAAATTATTGGAACAAATAACAAAAACTGAATATGGAAACTCATTCCCAACCCTATTATTATTCCTATTAACAAATCGAGTATATGCGTTTTTGCAATAAGATTTCTTAAATATAAAAAGTAAATCAAAACTAGCTGAGCTAAAGGAATGAGCAATGGGTTCCAAGAAATTGTATCTATACTAATTGTCAAAGGTAAAATCGCCCAAAATAATAAAAACAGTACAGCCACTAAACTATTAAATATTTTCTTTATTACAAAAAACGAGGATAGAAAAAAGAAGATTCCATAAAATATCATAAAAGAAATTATTGCGTAAGGACTCATCGAGCTTGCCACATAAAAAGGCAAAATCAAATAAAAAAAGTAAGGGGGTAAGAAAAAACCTTCCGGGCCCAAAACTCTTGGCCCTAAAAGTGTTGGAGATCTTGTGTTTATTATTTCTAAAACTGCATTTGCATCTCTTTCCTGATCCCAATTAAAGACTGTCCGTTTATCTAATTCATGAAACCTAAAAAGTGAAAATAAAACAAAGACTACTAAAAGAACTAATATTGTTAACAAACTTTTGTTCGATATCTTCCCCGGAAAACTAAACTTAAATACAAGCAATATAAACACCAACAAAAATGTTATTGATATAAAATTAAAGAAATTTTGGATAGGAGTTTGTACAATCTGCCATTCCAAAATATTTCTGCCATCTACAAATTCCCTTGCCTCCAAGCAAACTTTACCATCACAATTTGCATAATTCTTAACTTCATTTGAGTTAATATAAAATTTATAAGCATTAGGAAAGTAAGCAAGCCTAAATGTTAGCTTAGAATCGTCACCCAAAAGTAGTTTGTTAACACTAATAGTAATTTTGCCATGAGTATTTCCTATATTAATTACATTGGCAGAAACTGCTTCTGGAAGTTGAGAATGAACTAGCGGTGTGTCAAAAGAACACGCCCGAGAATCCGGATAAGTTATGTCATCACCAAGAGTAGTAGTTGAATGTCTATGATAATGTAATTTTTCAAAATCATCATAAAGATGTATGTCCTCTGAAGAAATTGGTTGAGGAAGCATGTGATTTCTGTTTCCATAAATTGCCAAAAATACACCAACTATCAAGACAAAATAAAAAATGTTTTTGTTTTTAATTTTAACTAACAAAAAACTAAACAAACTACATAGAGTAAAAACTGATATACCCAAAATCCTCCAGGGAAATTGTATTTCTTGTAACAAGGGTAATGCTTCCCACAAAAATATTGAATAGGGAAGCATAAGAAAAATCGACAAAACAGAAACTATAATAAGTAAAATAATCCAGTAATTTTTATATAAATCTTTTGTGGAAAAAGACTTTCTCTTTTTAATTACAAAGGAAAATAAAAATAATATAGAAATCCCTAACACAAACCACTGTGCATATCCCAACATAAAACTCATTCCATCATTTTCAACTCCAGGAGATGAATAAAAATAATCCCATCTAGAACGAATCAGTTGTTTAAGTGTAGGAAAATGGTCTTTGTAATTAAGAATATCGATCTTGCCGATACGAGTGAACTTTTTTTCAATCAATGCAGGACCTATGAAAAATGACCCAAGTCCAAATGAACCAACATAAGAAAATAATGTAAATAATATCTCTTTGGTCTTAACATTTTTTTGCAAATAAAATTTTGAAAGAATATAAACTAATATTAATGGCATGATAAACATGGCCGCGAAGTTATGAGAGATAGTTAATAATCCTCCAAAAAAACTTGCAAAAAATAGGTGAATTATTTTTTTCTTGAAATTTTTCTCTTTAAATGCCTTTGAATACCAGTACAAAACTAATGGTAATAAGGCATAGGCAATAAATTCAGGACTTCCACGAACAAATATTAAGGAAAAGCGATAAGGAGCAAACAGATAAAGTAACGCCCCTCCAATAGCAGCAATTTTATTATTTGTTTCCTCTGACATCCATAAATAAAAAAACAAAGAAGCAAAAACTAAAGACAACAGGTAAATAATCTTAAGTGACAAAATAATATTGTTGAAAAAAAAGTCTACAATAATAAGAAGATAATAAATTAATGGATAAAAAAAGTTGTACACAGGAACACCACATTGGTAATTGAGACTACCTGCCCAACGCAACGGGAAATGACCTTCTCTTATTGTAGCTACAGCATCAAAACTCCGTGCTATATGGTGATTCCCGTCATGAGTACTAAAAACACTATATTTGAACAATCCCTTCCCTGCCCAAACAGAAATTAAAACTAATAAAATTAAAATAATTAAATTTGTGTTACTTAAAAGCTTTTTAATCATTGAATAAATAGGAAGTTTATTTTTATTATGTAGCACATACTAATTTTCCGGGAAGTTATGAACTAATTTATACAAATGAACACCTTCAACTACCCAAGCATCCTCAATCTTACTCCAACCAAAATTAGCTACTTCTGTTTTTGGATTACTTGTTGGCTGACATTTTTGCGCATCCTCGTATTCACAAATGACATAAAGCTGTTCTGTAATTGTTTCATCAGCTTTTTGAGGATCTATCCCTACAATAGGCTCTCCCCACAACTCTAGAAAATACCAATAAGCACCTTCATAATTTCTTTCTGCTATTACAGCAATATTAAACTTGTTTGCATTTGCTTCTTCCTTTATCTTTTCTGCTACCGCTATTGATCTTTGCATCTGTCTAGCAGGTGGAAATCTAAATGGATTGTTTTTTAGGCTAAAATAGCCAAACACCCCAACTAAAAAAATAGCAACTATTAATCCCAGTTTTTTCTTGCTATCAAACATATCCTGGATAATTCCACCCATTAATATAAATGGAGCAGGAAATAAATAACCAAAATAATGATCATAAACTTCTAATTTGTATAAACTTAAACCTAAAATCCCCACAAACAGCCACAAAAATATTAAAAAATAAGCAGACAATTTTCTAGAATGATACTTTTCTCTTTTAAACACAAACAACCACACTAAAAGTAAGGAAAAAACCGTCATAACAATACCAGCATTTGCCTCTTCACCACCACCAAGTAACCTCATAAACACAAGTCTATTGTTTTGATAAACATTCTTTATTGAAGTCAATGGTACTGCAGAAACAGTGTCCCCCCTTTCTAAGAAAAACTCCTGCATTGCAGTGAAATTTCTCCATCCATGCCTTGCGTCAAACAGCACCAAAGGAGAAAGTAACAAGCTAAAAATTATAAAAGATAGTACCGTATATTTAGTAGCTTCTTTTTTAGAACCACGAATCCATGAATTTTTGTAAGACAATATCCAAAAAAATATAAATATTGGAAATAAAACAAGAGCCATATAATGTGATTGAAGCGAAACTGCAAACGAAAACCCGGCAAGGATAAACCATTTCCAGTTGTTTTTAGTCCATACTTGCCACAACGAGTAAATCACAAGAAGTGCAAAAAAAGGCATAATATTAGGGTTCCAAGAAAATCTGGATAAATTAATTACAACAGGACTAACTGCATACAAAAATGCAGCAAGCAAACCACCAACAGCAAAAGTATTACTAGATTTTTCAAACCATGTTTTTACTACATACCAGATAAATAAAGTTGTAGCCAAAGAAAAAACTGCAATCATAATAGCAGGACCAACAGGAGAAAAATTAGAAAGTAAAAGAGCAGGAGCCATTAAGTAATAATAAAAAGGCCCTAGGTACATATCTCCAACTGAAGTCCCTGGTCCAACAAGTATTGGGTCAAAATTTTTAAGGAGTCTCATGACTACGATTGCATCTCTTCCTTCGTCTCCAAGAAAAGTCATATACTCATCTATTCGATACAATCTTAAAATTGCACCAATTATTAAAATTACAAAAAGTAATACTGATTCTAATTGGTTTTTACGAATGTAATCACTTATATTTGATACCTTTTTTTCAATACTTCTCACTTTTTTAGTTTAAACCAAAGCTTAAATAAATCCTTAAAGCTTTCTATAATCACATCTAAGTTACGACCAGTCCCCTCTCCTTCTAACCTAGGATAATGCGTTACGGGAATCTCCACTATCTTAAATCCCTTTTTCTTTGCTTTTATTAAAAATTCACTGGATATAAATGCTCCACGCTCACTTTCTAATCTTGATATAGAGTCAACTACTTCTTTTTTAAACAATTTAAAGCCGCAGTCTATATCTTTTACTTTTAAACCAAACATAGCAAAAACTAGATACTCCCACATTTTTGACGTGATAATTTTGCCGCGGGAGACTTTTCGGTCTTTGTAATAACCAATTACCATATCGGCATCGGTCTTCCTTTGCTTATCTATAAAATTTGTTATCTCTGAAAAGTCAAATTGTCCATCTGAGTCTGTGAATGTTATCCATTCGTATTTTGCATTATAAATACCACTTTTGAAAGCTCCACCATAACCTCTATTTGGATTGTGGTGTATAACTTTTATTCTTTTATCATTCTTTGAAAGTTTATCGGCAATCTTACCTGTTCTGTCGCTGCTTCCGTCATTTACTATTATTACTTCCCATTTATCAGCAGTTTTTGTTAAAACTTCGAGGGCTTTTGCAACTGTATTTTCTAAGTTTGCTTCTTCATTATAGGCGGGGAAAAAGACCGAAAGTTCCTTTAATTTGTGAGCCATATAAAATAAATTTTAGCACAGATAGTTTGTTATTGCTTTATTATAAATAATATCTTATAATATACACATGGCAGAAATTAATAGGCAACCAAATTGTGAAATTTATAGAGATCTTGTCGCTGAGCGATAGAAGCATCATACAAGCAATGGCGTGAAAATCCTCATAATCAAACTCTTACTGCCGAATTAAACGACTGGCTACGTGAAAGAATTTTTCACGGAATCGGAGTCTACTTAAAAGTTTATACTAGCGATCTTTCAGATAATGCAATGGAATTATTGACCAAATTAGGAGGCAAAGCAGTGTTATCAGGAAAAGAACGTATGGACACATTTTTTATTATTCCATCAACAGGAGAACGTATTGCAAAAGACTCAACTAGCATAAACCCTGATATTTTAATTGAGGCAAACACGTCGGGTTCACTAAACATTATACTTAACCCTCACCGATTTAGATCTACTTTTCCCAATAACATTATTACTACAGTAGTTCCAGATAGTGTTAGAGAGTTTAGTGTCCTTCAAACTCATCACGATTAATTGCCTCACACTCCAAATAGTTATATCATTGCTTTAATGGAACGAGTTAAAAAAATATTACCCCTGCTTGCCTTTTCACTAATTCCAACACTTTTAATTTGGCTTCCGTTTTATTTAAACCTTGAAAGTTTTTGGACTATTCCACTTCCACAAGAAGGAATGGCAACTATAGTAGCTAATTACGATGGTCCTTTGTACATAGTAGTATCAAAGACCTTGTACAACGTACAAATGATTAAGGACTTGGTTGCGTTTCCACTACCAGCTGAGTATTATGCTGCACACTTTCCTTTGTATCCCCTTTTAATTCGCATTTTTGCACCTATCTTTGGATATCCCTATGCAATGGTTGTTGTCACCAGTCTATCCAGTTTACTTGCCATTTATTACTTTAATAAATTAGCTTCCCTATACATTAAGGGGAGCGATCTGACTTGGTTAACATTTGTATTTTCTGTATTTCCGGCGAGATGGTTAATCGTAAGATCAGTAGGATCACCTGAACCACTTTTCTTGGCTGCTATAATTGCTGCAATTTATTACTTTAAAAAGAAAAATTATTGGCTTACAGCCTTCTTTGGGATCCTAGCACAATTAACTAAATCCCCTGGAATACTGCTATTTATTGCTTTGGTTGCAGCCTATGTTGCTCCTACTCTTAAAGTTTTAGCAACTAAAACTTTAGGTGAATGGTTAAAATCACTTAAAATAGTGCAGTTTTTACCAGTCCTGCTTATTCCATTGTCTTTAATTGGTTTGTTTTATTTTTATGGAGTTAGGTATGGTGATTTTTTTGCCTACTTTAATTCAGGAGATAATATCCATTTGTTCTTTCCTCCATTCCAGATATTTAACTATAGTGCACCTTGGGTAGGAACATTTTGGTTAGAGGAAGTTATCTATATCTATTTATTTTTAGCGCTTGGAATAATTAGTTTAGTTAAACAAAAAGACTACATTTTAGCTTGGTTCGTGGCAATATTTACTCTTTCACTTATCTTTGTATCTCATAGAGATCTAATGAGATATTCTTTGCCTGTTGTTCCATTTTTGTTTTTAGCATGGAGAGATTTTCTAACCAAACGAGAATTTAAAATTATTTTTATATTTTTGCTTCTACCTATATATCTTTTTGCTCTTGTTTATATCTCTCAAAACACAATGCCAATTTCTGACTGGGGACCTCTTCTTTAAAATGAATAGTCTTTTAAAATATTCGGCTCAGCAAAAACAAAAAGCAGATAAAATTCTAATTGAATCTGGAATTCTTGAAGAGCTGGAGGAATATGGAAAAATACATATCGCCGGTAGTTATGCAATAAATACAATGTACAGATCGGAGTTGGATATCTGGGTTATAGGAAAATATCACAACGAAGAGTTGGCTAGAAAGATATTTATTTCACTTTTTAACAAGAATTATTTTGACATGTTGTGTTTTGTGAAAGCTCGAAATACAACATTTGAGAAAAAAATATCGGGATTCTACATTCAACCTCATAAAAACTTAGGAAATAACAACTGGAAAATTGATATATGGTTAACAGTTAAATCACAATTTAAACCACGATATAAAAGTGTTTTAAAGAAAATAAACAGCACAAAAGATCCAAATAGAACCAGAAATTTAATTCTCAATTTAAAAAAGCATTTTAGTCATAAGAGTAAATATAGAGGCAATCTATCGGGAGATGATTTCTACAAAGTGGTATTAGAGAACCCTAACTCAACCGTCGAAGAATTAATTGAGCTAATTAAAAGAAAGTAAACTAAAAATGACATCTAAGATTTTATCGTGCCAAATATTTTTCTAAGGCTCCAAGTTTTCCAGATATCTGCATTATACATGAAGTACCTTTAAAGGTACTTTGGTTTACTTAAGTCTACCTTCTCTTGAAGATTTTTCCTAAATTCCAGTTTCTCCAAATCACCACATTGTACATAAAGTAATTGTATGGAAGGACGAGGAATAGGATTATAAAAGGCAAGGCAAGTTGGCGGTAGCTTATACCAAAAACAGGGCTTGGTCCAATTCCGAATACGTTATCTACTACCAAACCCGCTATTGTTTGAATTACCAATGCTCCTGCAGAAGTTAAGTTAAATTGTAGGAATTTATAAATTAGATTGTTAACACCAGTAATTTTACTTTCTTTGAATGTCCAGATATTGTTCAATATAAAGTTGCTTATTATTGAAAGCTCTACAGGTAAGGACCAAGCAATTATGCTTGGGGCATTCATGATAGTCATCAATCTAAGAAAAGTTGCATTTACTAAATATCCAATAAATCCCACTATTCCGAACTTAATAAATCTGGCTTTGTCTCTTATCCCTAGGATAATAACTGTTCTGTAGCTAGCAACCAATTCTTTCATATTAAATTTAGATTTATCAGTAGTTCTGGGTCGAAATTCTAAAGGAACTTCAACTGTTTTTTTTGAATTTTTAATACTTTGGTACAGTAAATCAATTTTATAAGCAAACCGTTCTTTTTCCATTAGATTATCAAGGTTTATCTTGTCCAAAACACCTTTTACTTTAGTCAAACGAAAACCTGTAGTCATATCGTGAATATTAAATTTTGTAAGAACCACACGTGAGAATAAATTTCCAAAATAACTAATAAATTTTCTAAAAAATGCCCATTCTTTGGGGATCGAACCTCCTGGGACATATCTGGAACCAATCACATATTCAGCACCGTTTAAATACGCTTCAACCATTGGTCTTACGAACTTTGGAGGATGCTGACCATCAGCATCCATTTCCATAACAGCATTAGCATTAATCTCCTTCATTGCATATTTAAATCCAGTTATATAAGCATTTCCTAATCCTTTTCCTTTTTGTTGGATTATATGGAGGTTTTTCCTTTTCTTTGCTTCTTTTTCTACTAATTCTGTCATTCCATCTGTAGAATGATTGTCTACAACTAAAAGATGCATATCTGCCTTAATTTGGGGAAAAACCTCTTCAAAAAGTGTTGTGATCATTTTGTTTATATTTTCTGCTTCGTTCCAAGCCGCCATTACCACAACAATTCTTTGCATATTTATACTCTATCAGAAATCAAGTTAAATAAAAATATTGCTTAAATTGACCAAAATTGTAAACTAGCCTAAACTAACATGCTGTAGAATATAGATATGCAACAAAAAGGGAAGAAACTATTTACAAAAAAAAGAGCTTTTTTATTAGCAATAATTTTATTTTTAGCTTTAATTTATGTTTATAGACAGTCTCAATCAGGTTTAGAAGTAGAAATTACCTACCTTCAAAATAAGGACTTGTCTGAATCAATTAGTGCTGCCGGATCAATAGAACCAAACCAAAAAGCCACATTATCTTTTCCTTTGGGAGGAAAAATTTCATATATTGGAGTAAAAGAAGGAAATTTTGTTAATAAATCACAGGTGCTTGCAAGTCTCGATAAGAATGATTTAAACGCGACTTACCAACAATCATTGTCAGACTTAAGACTAGCTGAAGCAACTTTAGAAAGAGTTTATGATAATGTAAAAGGAAATGAAGTAGCTGAAAGCTTTACAGCAAAGGAAACTCGCACTCAAGCAGAAGTAGCTAAAGACAAAGCCTTTGATGCAGTTAAAATAGCAAGAAATGCCTTAATAAATGCTGACATTGTTTCCCCAATAACCGGGTACGTTGTTTCTGTATCAGATAGTTTTTATACAGGTGCTTTTGTGGGACCGACAGATACTATTGAAGTGGTTGACCCCTCTAGTCTTTATTTTGTGGTTGAAGTAAATGAAGTAGACATTCCTAATATTCATAAAGCCCAAAAAGCAACAATTACTTTGGATGCGTATCCAAATAATGAGATTAACAGTTTGGTCGAAAGTATTGATATCGTGTCAACAACAACCTCAACAGGGGGAACTGGATATAAAGTAAAATTATCGTTACCAAAAAGCGAAAATGATTATTTGGTTGGCATGAATGGAGATGCTGAGTTTTTAATTCAGGAAAAAAAGGACATTAAATCTGTTCCTATTACAGCAGTCACAGACATAAATGATAAAACGTATGTCTGGATTGTAAATAAAGAAAATACAGCTGAAAAAATAGAGGTTGTCACAGGCATTTCATCAATCAGTGATATAGAAATTATCTCAGGAGATATAGAAGGGCAACCGATAATTCTTAATCCACCTGCAAACATTAGTGATGGCATGAAGGTAAGGATCTCCTAGAATGCAAAGTGTAATTAGTACAGCAGATGTAAAAAAGACTTATATGATGGGCGAGGTGGAAGTTCATGCCTTAAAAGGAGTTACATTAAGTATAAACAACGGTGAATTTGTAGCAATCATCGGCTCTTCGGGAAGCGGTAAATCAACTCTCATGCATATAATGGGACTTTTGGATACTCCTACTTCAGGAAAAGTTTATTTAGATGGAAAAGATGTCAGTAAACTTAATGAAGAAGAAAGTGCAACTGCAAGAAATAAACATATAGGTTTTGTTTTTCAATCATTTAATTTATTAAAAAGAACTACTGCAATTGATAATGTTGCTTTACCACTAATCTATTCAGGTGTACCTTACGAGGAAAGGATGAAGAAAGCAGAAACACTACTTAATACCGTAGGACTAGGAGACAGACTTGACCATTTCTCAACTCAATTATCCGGTGGACAGCAGCAAAGAGTTGCAATTGCAAGAGCACTTGTTAATAATCCTAGCATTATCCTTGCTGATGAACCCACAGGAAATTTAGATTCCAAATCAGGAAAAGAGGTTATGAAACTTTTAACAGATCTTAATAAAAACGGCATTACTATAATTCTTGTAACACACGAACTTGATATTGCTAAATCAGCAAAAAGAATTATTGAATTAAAAGATGGCCAAATAATAAAAGATACTATAAATTAATATGCAAAAAATTATTCCTACTGGCTCTAGAGAAATTGTAAAACTTGCCTTGAATGCAATCTGGGTTAATAAAACTCGATCCTCCCTAACATCGCTTGGCATTATTATTGGAGTGGCTTCTGTAATCTTACTAGTTTCTGTAGGGCAAGGCTTGCAAAACTATATAACGAATCAATTTGAAGAACTTGGAAGCAATATGGTTATTGCACTGCCAGGACAAGTAGGAGGAGAAGATGGCGGGGTGAGCTTTGGGCAAGGTCCTCCTAACTTCGCAGGAAGTAAACTTACTCTTGAACATACAAGAGATTTAAAAAACTTAGGATCTCCAATTGAATCAGTGGTTGCAAGTACAGAAATGCCAGCTTCAATCAACTACAGAGGTGAGTCAAAATATACTACAATTGCCGGTATAACCCCTGAATACACGAAAATTAGAAACCTAAGGATTGGTGAAGGACGAAGCCTCACTGAGTCTGACATAAATTTATCAAGAAAAGTAGTTATCATCGGAAAAGCAATCTCTGACGATTTATTCGGAGCTTCTACTGCACTAGAAAAGGATGTAACAATAGGTGGAGATAAATTTAAAGTAATAGGTGTTTTAGATAGCATTGGAAGCCAAAGCATTGGATTTGATATAAATAATTTTGCAGCCATTCCAATTACAACTGCACAACAATTATTTGGGACAGAATCAATCCAGGCAATAACAATCAAGGCAGAATCAAGAGAAGATATACCTGTTGTAATAAACATGACTGAAAGATATTTAGAAAAAGTATTAGATGAGGATGATTTTTCTGTAGTGGACCAAAGTAGTTTATTGGAAACAATCAATAGTATTCTTGGAGTGGTAACTGCTGCTCTTGGAGGAATTGCAGCAATTTCATTAGTAGTAGGGGGCGTTGGTATTATGAATATCATGCTCGTATCCGTAACCGAAAGAACAAGAGAAATAGGACTAAGAAAGGCAGTAGGAGCCAAACCATCAGATATCCTCTACCAATTTATTGTTGAAGCAGTTACACTTTCAGCATTCGGTGGACTTGTTGGTATTATTATTGGGACTGCAGGAGCCTACATTATTAATCAATTCTTTCCTGCAAGCGTTACTCTTTGGTCTGTTCTCCTAGCCTTTGGTGTATCTACTGCTGTGGGAATTATCTTTGGTGTTACACCTGCTTTAAGAGCTTCTAAGCTAAACCCAATTGAGGCATTAAGATACGAATAAGCTATAATATAAACTATGATAATTGATATTGTTACGCTATTCCCTGAAATGTTTGAGGGCCCATTTAGTGAATCAATAATAAAAAGAGCACAAGAAAAAGACCTTGTAAAAATCAATATTCATAATTTGAGGGATTGGGCTAGTGATAAACACAATACAGTTGACGACAGACCATATGGTGGTGGTCCAGGAATGGTAATAAAAGTTGATGTTGTAGATAAAGCACTTAAAGAAATTAAGAAACAAAAAAGAGGAACTACCCAAAAAATAGTATTACTAGAAGCAGCAGGTGAGATATTTACTCAAGAAAAAGCAGCTTCTTTGAGTAAAGTTGACCATTTAATTCTCCTTGCAGGACATTACGAAGGCTTTGACGAGAGAGTAAGGGAACACTTAGTTGATGAGGTTATCTCTATAGGTAAGTTTGTTCTAACAGGTGGAGAATTGCCTGCCATGATTATAACAGATGCTGTCGTGAGATTAATTCCTGGAGTTTTAGGTAGTGAAGCATCTCTTAGCGAAGAGTCCTACAGCAAACCAAACTGGCTAGAATACCCACAATATACAAGACCTGAAGAATATAATGATTGGAAAGTCCCTGAAATACTTCTATCCGGAGACCATAAGAGTATTGCTGAATGGAAAAAAAAGATGGCAGCTAAAGTGTCAAAGAAAGATTAGTAAAAAATTTATATATTTTCTTTATAACTTTAAACCCAATATTTTCTCTTTCCTTTTCCAAAATAATCATATTAACATCTGATATCTCGTGATCGTAACTTTTGTAACCTGGTCTACTTACTTTCAAAGATTTATTAACAGGTAGATAAGCAATTACAAACTTACCGTCTTTTTGTGTTTTGGCTGTTTTATTTTCTGTATATACTTTTGCTCCTTCAATAGGAACATTAAGTTCATTCACAACTTTTGTACTAATAACACTTGGTGTGTAAAAACCCTTTATAACATCAGCTGCTAAAGTTTCATTACCATTTTCTTCCCACAATCTAGTACTTCCACCAAAACCAACCCAATAATTAATTCCTTCTACCAATTCTGTATCAGACAAATAAGTTAATGTTTCTTCTATCCACTCAGCTTGTTTTACATTGTCAAAACTCTCATGTATTTCTGGAATTGGTGCTCCAAACTCACCAATTACAACTTTCCCACCACTTATTTCTGCAATTTCTCTTATGTCATCAGCAAATTCTTTTGGATCCTGAACATAGTGATCTACAACAACAATACCACCAAGGTTTCGGGTTGTTTCTTTGTTCATTATTAATCTAGCAACATCCCCATTCATTGAATAAAAATTAGAACGGACATCTCTCCCTAATTTTCTAAATGATTCTTTTGCAACTTTATATTCTTCAATTAAAAATTCTCTATGTCCATTTACATCATCATTAAACCTTGGATCTCCCGGGCCTCCATTCTCGCATTCGGTGCAAGATGTAAAAATATCTCCATCCTCAAACAAATAATTGTTTTTCAGTATAAATTCTTGAGTAAGTTTTATATGTTGCTCACGATTTATATCTTCATACCCAAACCAGTTTTCCCACCCTGCAAAATTACCTCTAAACCAAACATTCAAATTATGTCTCCTTGCAGATTGTACCCATTTTTGTATAAAAGGAATAAATTCCTCGTCGTAAGGAGTTCCAATAGCTACATGCGTTGCTCCTGTTTGGACTATTTTTAAAATTTGCCTATCAATTTCTTGATTAAAGGTAGGGTCAGTGGCTTTCTCTCTTGCCAAATCTCTCGAAAACTTCATAGTGTCAATTGACTGAACATTCCACCAAGTAATATTTTGTTGAGCAGAGACATCAGAAGCCAAGGCAAAAAAAAGCAACCAAACAATAATTATTTTGAAAAAGTTAATCATTAATTTTATATGCACTCCTAGAAAATACAGGTTCAGTCGTTAAATCTGGAAGATATTCATCCTCCAGTTCATATATGTCTGCAAAGGGATAACTCTCCATTAATTTGTATTTGTTCAATCCCTCGATTCCTCCTACTTCTTTCCAGGTTAAATCATTATTGTCGTGAGTTCTCACAATCACCCATCTTGCCCACTTCTCCGGTGCCTTAACTGCACTATCCCAGTAATCACCAGTTCCTTCGTGAATAAATCTCTTCATTGGCATTCCAGAAGTGAATATTATGGCATCATGAGAAGCTGCAGAGATAAGAACAAATCCTTCTTCTTCTGATGCATTATCCTTTAACCACGAGGATACTTCTGTTACGTTTTTCCCGCTTGACCCATAAAGTGCATCTTCTAAAGTTACAACATCAAAATTAACAAATGCAAAAAATATCACAAACAATACAATACCTAGTATTGCAAACCTAAAGCTTTTTAACTTATCCATCAAATATCCTGAAAAGACTGCAATTGCAGGTGCAAGCATCAAGCCATAGCGAACATTAAACCAGTTATCACCGGATATACCATTGATAAAAAGGACAGAATGACCCAAAAATAAAGCAATAATATTAAAGATGAATGGAGCAATTAATGTCAAAATTGATATTTTAATTTCTGTTTTTTTTGTTTTATCTAGTAAGAAAAGAATTAGCCCAAGTAAACCTGCAAATGCAATTACAGTATATGAGTTGTAAAAAACAGCATAGGTATACACTTTAATTGATAAAAGTATATTCCCTTTGGTTAAGAGTTCTCCTGCTGCTTCTAATTGTTCCTGCTGAGCATGTGCAGAAAATGGACCAAAGGCAAAATACAAAGGGTCGCTAAAAATAAGCAAATTCCATAAAAACCACAAAAATACACCTAGCCCTGCTAAAGTTGAAAAAAATATGACTGTTCCTGTTAGTTTTTTGTATGATTTTTTCTTTATTAAAAGTAATACAATTAAACCCGCAGAAAACATAAATAAAAACCAACCATCATATCGCACCAAGGTGGAAAGCATAATGAAAAATGCTGATTTTATTAAATCAAATATTTCTTCTTTTTCAGACCATAACAAAAAATAATAAGCCCCGGCAGTCATTGTAGCCATAAGAAGAATTTCTGTCATTGCGGTTGATTGCAAATACAAGATATTAAGATTTGCTGCAAATATAAAACTTCCAAAAACCCTACTATACAAACCAACACCTAATTTATTTAAGAAGAAATAAACCAGCATACCAGTAACAACAAAGGAGATCATAGAAACTACTGCTCCCGAAAGACCTGAATGCCACATAAAACTATTCCATATTGTGGGCATCATCAAAATATGAGGTAATGGCAACCAAACAGAACCAAGCTGTGCTAATCCTGGTTTCAATCCTTCAACTACTCTTCTACCAATATCAAGATGCGATCGTGCATCGTTATACAAAAGACTCATACCATTTTGATAGAACCAAATAAAAGTAAATATAGAAATAATGCTTAAAGCGAAAATTAAAATAAAAACAATTTTACTTTCTACAAAACTCTTTACTCTATTAAACCATTGAAAAGGCACAGTAATATTCCATACTGTTTCTTTCTTTGTTGATGATTTTTTGAGACTTATAAATTTACTCTTTTTTTTCATGATTTTTTAACTTAAATTACTTTTCTCAAAAAAAACTTCTGCAAATTGTTTAGCCCCAACTTTCTTTTGCTTTCATAAATAGCCAACCCATAAAGATACCCAAAACAAGTTAAAATAATTATTGCTGAAATTACTAAATAAAACTCCAATGGTTTTATGTGGTCTTTCAAATATGTATTATAAACATAGGATTTTGATCCTGAACTCATTAAATAGTCATAGTTTCGCTCAAATGTATATTTTTCCATTTTCCCTGACAACGTGCTCAAATGTGCAGCTTCAACTTTTGGAGGATTAAGATTTGAAGTTAAAGCCCCTAGTGAGTTAACTATTACGCCATAGCTTAATACAATAAAGAAGAAGAATAAAATCAAAAGTGATCCCTTTCTTTTTATAACATCCAAGGTAAAAGGTAGTGAAATTGCAAATATTGCATAACTAGGAATTAAATACCTGGACCCAAATGCCCAACCTCCCCATGGGTCACCCCACATCGAATAAATGATTAAGTTTAAAGAAACTATAGAAACAAGAAGAGAACTAATCTGTGAGTTTTTGCGAGATAATTCCACTAACCCATAAACTCCAAATAGCACAATAGTAGAATAAAAAATTACTCCTCTATCTAAACTAAATAAATGAACATAAAGCCCATTAATCATGTTTTGAGTATCAAAAAAACCTATCGAAGTTTTGGTTTCTTGTTCAATTTCATTTGCATCAAGACCCTTGTCAAAAGACTCAGGCAATCCCTGGTCATTTATTAAATCAACACTAGAAACTGTTCCAGATAACTGGAGAGGATTTCCATATGCTTCATGATTATAAATAAAAAACATCACCAAAGGTATCAATGAAGCTAATATCGCCATTAATGTTTTTGATAAATTAAATTTAACTTTCAGAGTTTTATTTTTGGACTCTACCTTAATAATTTTTGAAACTGCAAGCAAGGCAATCGGAAACATAAAAATGATACTAGGACTGTCTATTACTATAGAAGAAGCTATCAATACCCATACTACAGAATGTGCTAGTAACGAAGTTTCATATTTAATCAAAAGATATATCGAAAATAAAATTGCAAAAGCAGTTATATGATGCTGATAAAGAGTAGTTGAATAGGCGTAGGCAGGTGTGGCAAATAGAAAAGATAAAGCTCCAACTGCAGAAGCATTTGAAGAAGTACCTAAGTGACTGGAAATTCCCCTTATAATTAGTGCATTTAAAACTGCAAAAACACCTACAACAGCAAAAGCCCCATATTGAGAGACATTAAACATTTTTCCAAATAAATATCCCGGTATAGCTAAAAATGATACAGCTGGAGGAAAAAGTGAAACATATTTTCCATCAACATATCCTAAATCAGGGGTAGTAAACCGTGCTAAAGGAAGGCTCAACTCCACACTGTCATTTTCTATCACTGAATAAAGCAAAGTAAATCTACCTTTTTCCGGAGAAAGTTCAAATGGATTATCAACTCTTGATTTAACAGAAAATAATTCATCTTCTTTTATATTGCCGTGAATTCCCTTTGTTGAAAACAAGACTATTATCAGACAAAAGACAACAAAGAAAACTTTTTCAAAGTTTATTTTAATTTTATTTTTTAACATAATACTTTTCCGCCACTTTGGGAACTAACCTATTTGGAAATACCACATCAAATTGTGTTTTGTATTTTTTCATCAAATTTACTTTTTTATTATGGTCGGTTTTATAAACAAAAATTTTGTAAGATTTTTTAGAATGCTTTCCATATTTTTTCTCAGTGTTATATGGAAAGTCAGACCAATATATAATTTCTTCAAATACCCTCTCACAGGCATTTCTAACAATCACATGATCTACATGAGATCCATATGCAAATGGGCAAAAAACTATTGAGTTTTTGGGTATAATTTTTTTAAGTTTTTCTGCAATTTCATCTATTAAATTAATCTCGTAGCTAGAGATTTTTCCATTTGCAATATTTAACCTGTAAATAGGATAAACATGCATAAACTCTGGAACTACTCTTCCTAAAGTTTTTGCAACAAAACCTGTTTTTGTCCTCCATAAGGCATCTGTGTAATCAAGATTTACAACATTTACACCTATGCTTTTAAACAAATTCTTGTCTGCATTTACACGATCTTCAAAAAGCTTTATTGGGTCTTCGAAGTTACAATTTTTTAAAAATCTATTAGCTGAGATAGTTTGCTTTCCATTACCTGCTTTTGTAAATACGTTAATAACATTGACATTGTTATTCTTGATTAGATTAAGCAGTAAAGATCCGCAGGAAAATACAGCATCGTCCAAATGTGGCGAAATAAAGTAAATGTTTTTATCTTTCATAATTTTATTTAAAGTTGGCTCTTTCATTTTTCGAATATCTTAATTAGAAATAATTTCATTTAAATTACCTCTCTTATTGATCATTAAATTTTTATTTGCAATGTAATAATTTTTGAGTTCCTCTGATATAAACTCGTCATATTTTTCTGACACAGAATTCCAATCATAATTTCTTGCGAATTTGTATGCTCTTTTTCCTATAGAAGCTCTTTTAACATCGTCTTTTAATATTTTTATTAATGCATTAGAAAGTGATCTTGAAGAAACTCTCTTGACTTTAATAGCAATACTTTCTGGAATCCATTTAAGTCCATCGATATCAAAACATACGAGAGTTTTAGCATAGGAAAAGGTTTCTAGTGCAACTAAAGAAAATGTTTCAAATCTTGAAGGACAAACAACTACTATTGCGTCTTGGAATAATTTCTCTTTGGATGTCCCCTCTACTCTTCCAACTAATTTCACATTGTCTTGAAGTTTTTTGCTTTTAATTAGCTCTATTAATTCCTTTTCCTCTTTTTTGTTTCCATCACCTGCAATTATCAATTTAAAATTCAAATGCTTTTTAACTTCAGCAATAGCATTGATTAATAAATCTAAACCTTTTTGATTTATCTCTATCCTCCCGATAAATAAAATATGCTTTTCTTTATTAAAGTTTTGCTTAGGTATTTTTACACCATTCGGAATCACATTAATTGCTGCTTGCTTGTTTATTCTGGTAATCTTTTCTCGTTGGGTTTCTGTTAACACAATAAATCTTCTGTAACACTTTAAACCGATTTTTTCGACTAAAGTTAAAGGTACAAAATACTTTCTTTTCATATCACTTGCTGAAAGCATATGGACAAGACCTATAACAGGTTTTTTTGTATAGAATTGTAAAAATGAGGTAGAAAAGGGGGGAGTAAAGCTCTCTATCCATAGATCATAACTTTCTTTAAGAACATAAAATGGTAAAGTCAGGTGAAACAAAAGTTGGCTAACTCTAGGACCCCATAAAAACACACCAATTCTCTTATAACTAACTCCATCCTTAACCTTGTTAATACTACCGGGATAATTCCCTGTTAAGACAATTAGCTCATATTTTTTGGATAATCTTTTAGCAACTTCATGAATAGCAAAAGCACCACCACCATTATAAAAAGGATTATCAATAGAATCATAAGTTGATATAACTATTTTATTATTCTTTTTTATTCGGTTTTTTATAATTTTTTCTGTTTTCATAGCTTTTGTATATGAATATTTAATTGAATAAATTCTCCCTAGCCAAAGAAAGACCATCTATAACAACATTGCTGTCTTTGCGAATCTCGCTTTGCATAATCTGCAAAAAATCTCTGGCATTTTTCTCCCAACTAAATCCTTCAGCCCATTTTTTTGCTTTCCTGGAAAGCTCCATTCTTTTTTTATTGTTTTTTATAAGATCCTCCATAACTTGAGCAAGAGAATCTACATTTTTTAATGGAAACAAAATTCCAGTCTCTCCATCTACAACAGAGTCTTTAAGTCCACTTACATTAGAAGCTACAACAGGAGTAGCACATGCATTTGCCTCTAAAACTGTTATCCCCCAACCTTCAAAAGTAGATGGCTGAATAGATACCCAACTTTTTGAGAGCTCATTTATTTTTCTTTTCTCACTTACTTTCCCTGTAAGTTTTACAAACTCATTTAATTTATTTTTCATAATTAACTCCTTAATAAACTCTCTACTCTCACCGTCTCCTGCTATTGTTAATCTAGCTTCCGGGTATTTGGCTACAATCTTTGAGAATGCATTTATGGCAATATCTATGTTCTTATATGGCTTTAATCTACCTAAATAAATAAATGATGGATATTTTGTCTTTTTAATTCCATTAACTTTTATATCTACACAAGGAGGAATAATGTGAATATTTTCTCTGTGATTAAGTCCGATTCTCTTTAACTCTTTTTTTGTTGATTCAGATACAGTAATAATAGTGCTTTTTCTATATGCAATCGGTATTAATTTCCCTTCTAAAAACATCGCAATTCTGTTTAACGGAAACGGTAATAGCTGTCTGTGCACATCTTGGTGGATATGATGCAAAACAAGAATTTTGGGTAAGCGAGAATAAAATGGAGTAAAAAACGGAATACCGTTTTCGCAATCAATTACAATGTCAAACTTTCCTCTAAATTTGATTGTGTAGTATAAAAATGCCCAAAGATAAACAGTATAAAATCCACCTCTTCTTATTATTTTTACCCCATCTATTTTTTCTGTACGTTTTGATTTTTGATCGCTACCGCAAAAAATTGTCACTTCATGTCCTTCCTTTACCCAATTTTTAGCTAAATTATGAATATAAACTTCAGCACCGCCTGCCCAAACATGCTTAATATCTCTCCAATTAAAAACCAATATTTTTAAACTACTAGCTTCTTTAGTTGAAGTGTTATTAAAGTTTGTGAATAAACCAAACAGGTCCTCAATATTTCCAATAATAGAGCCTGATTTGCTATAAACAATGTGCAACAGAGACACGACCAAAAGCTGTGTAATTGCAAGTCCGGATGCTATATTTGCTATCTCAACAAATGAAGAATGATAATTTGAAATAGCAAAAACTTGTACAAGGGAAAATCCTACTGACAAAATTGCAAATGAATAATCATTTTTAATTAGGTGATAAGTTACAATTCCCACTGACACAGTAAAAGCAACCATCCCAATACAGAACCTAATTAAATAGGGCAAAATTGGATAAGCTTTTGAGCCAAAGAGAATTGGAACTGTATAAAAACCAAACCAACCAATAAATACAAATCCAATTAAAGATGATGCAGTTGAAGCTAGAAGTAGCTTATTAAATATAGAAATAGTTTCTAAACCTTCTCCTTCTCTTTTACTTATCAGAGGTATAAAAAACTGAGAAAACAAAGTACCTAGATAAAAAACAATTTTCCCTGATAAAGAAAGCAAAGCGTAAATTCCTGCTTCTTCTGAAGGTAAGTAATGCTTTGCCATCACAACATCAATGCTCAAAAATGCAACGGCAGATATATTTGTAAGCAATGAGGCAGAAAAGAAAGTGGTAGGAAATCTTAATAATTTTTCTGAAAGCTTGTTTGTTTTAACAAATCGTGTTTTTGCAATTACTAATTCACTTAATATAAATGCCACAACAACTGAAGCAGGAATAGCAACATAAATAAGCTCTGTATTATCTAACTCAATCGCAATGACAGTAAAAATTAATTTAGTCACTGCCTCAATAAGTAAAACAAATCCCAAGGTATAAAATTTTATGTTTCCTGATAAATATCCCTTATTTGCAGCTAGTAAAAATCCTACTGTAAAAACAGGAAAGAAACTCAAGAAAGGCAAAATATCTGCTGTTTTAAAGTAGGAAAATAAATATGGATTTATTAGAAGCCATGATAAAGTTATCAAAAATGAATATAAAACTATTCTTTTTTTTGTATTATCAAGAAAGCATCTGATTGGAAGCTTAACTTTCCCAAAGATATAACCGCTTTTATAAGAAATCGCAGTATATAAAGAAACAAAAACAATGCCAACAATTCCAAATATGTTGGACATCAAACTTACCGTACCAAATTCATCAAAATCCAGATTGCGACCAAGATATGCATTATAGAAAAAGTTTGCAAAATTAAAAAAGACAGTTACCCCAAACAAGAAAAGAAAAGAACCTTTTTCAGAATATTTCATCACATATTGTTTCAATAAATTTAACCTTGGCTTTGGCTGAGGTTGAGTAATTTGGATAGAAATCTTTTTCTTTTGAGGTGATTTTGGACCACCTTTTTTAAGATGAAGTCCATGAATTGTTTTTTCCCAATAATGTGGTTTTACAATTAATTGATAAAAAGCAATTACAGCAGAGACACTTGCCATCATCCAATAAAATGGAATAAAAAAGACATGGTAAACCAAATTCCATTCATTTCTTTTGGCAAGCCCAATCATGTAGCTGTAGAAATATAGAAAATTTCCAAATACCAAACAGACCACAGCAACGTAAAAAACTAGCGGAGGAAATAAAGATTCAATTTGTAGACCAACATAATCATAAAATACAAAGTAAGAAATGGTTGCAATCCAAAAAATAGGGTTAATTATTATAAAAACCATCCTCATACCAATAATCAGCTGGAACAAAATAGTATGGATTCCACTTTCCTTAAAAAATTGAACTGGGTTTCTCATATGTACCAGATAGGTTTGAAAGTAGCCCTTAATCCACCTTGATCTTTGCCTTAACCAATTTTTTAGATTACTGTTTGCTTCTTCATAGGTTGTTGAATCAATAATTGCAGTTTTGTAACCTGCCTTAAACAATCTGACTCCTAAGTCACAGTCTTCTGTAACATTAAATGGATCCCATCCATGAAGCTTACTTAAGTTATCTTTTCTAAAATGGTTGCTTGTTCCTCCAAGGGGAATACTTGTTCCTATTGTCTGTAGTCCAGGTAAAATTAGATCAAACCACAAAGAGTACTCTGCGGTAAAAAGACGAGTTAGGAAATTGTATTTACTATTGTAATAATTTAGTTTTGATTGCAAACATACATAGTTTTTTGGGAGTTTTTTGAAGGCAAGATAAGCTTTTTTAAGCTGTAGAGGATCAGGCTTGTCCTCTGCATCATAAATTACTATGTACTCTCCTTTTGAATGGAATAAACCATAATTGCAGGCCTTTGGTTTTGTTTTTGGCTTTGAATCAGGAACAATTAAAACTTTTATGTACTTAGGTAAATTTATTTTTTTTGCTGTATTGATTGTTTCTGTGTCATCTTCCTCTAAAAGTAAAAGTACATCGAGCTTGCCTTTAGGCCAATCCAAATTTTTAATTGCTTCTACAAAATGAGGAAGCACTGAAGCTTCTTTGTACAAAGGGCAAAGAATACTATAAACAGGAAGGTCTTTGTTTTTAACAGCTTTTAGTTCTTTGTCTGGTATCGAAATTTCTGGAGATTTCCCCAAGCTTGTGGTGAGAATTGCCGCTGAAAACGCTAAATCCAAAAAATAAATTAGTGTCATTACTGCAATAAAGACAATTATTAAAAGCTTCAAATTAAGCACTGCTCCAATAAGAGCAAGCACAAGTAATGTTAGGAAAAATAGTTTTTGATTAATTGTAAAAGTTGTGATTGCTGATTTATCTACGGGTAAATCTGTATAAGTAACGAATTTTTTACCTTTGTAAAAAATAGTAGGAAATTTTGCGTATTTATCGTATATTTTGTAAACTTTTGAAGGCTTAAATTTAAGAATTAATGAGTTTTTGGCAATTTCGTATGATGCACTTAAGATATTTATTTTTGAACTGCCCTTGTTTCTTTTAGTAAACTCAATATCAATTCCCACTATACTTTCACCCAAATCTAAGGCAGTTTTTAGTAAAGATAAATCTAATGTCCAAGGAGAAACATCTTCATCCTTAATTTGACTAATGATCTCTTTTTTGAAGACTTTCATTCCAGATTGAGTGTCTACTTTAAATCCGTGCAGCAGTCTTTCAAAAAAAAGTAGATGAAGCTTTGATAATATTTTCCTTTTTAAGTCAACATCTCTGTAGATTCTATTGCCTACTACAACACCATGCTTTTGTGATAGCTTTAGCATTTCAGGTAATTTTTCAGGCGGGTACTGAAGATCCCCATCTATCATTGCTATTTTGATATATTTAGCTTTTTTAACTCCTTCAATAATACTATAAGATTTCCCCTGCTTTCCTTTTTTGGGTAATATTTTTATTGGTTTTCTACCTTTGTTTTTTTTAATTTCTTTTACTGTTTTGTCTGTTGAAGCATCATCTACAAAAATAATCTCATATTTGATTTTCGCTTTCCTCATGACCTCGGAAATACGTTTTATGAGATTTGCTATATTACCCTCTTCATTCCAAACAGGGACAATGATGGACATTTCCTTCTTCATATTTGTAAAAATCCTGATTGAAGGCAGTAGAGGCAGTTTATTCGAGGATGTATAGTATTGTACTAGGAGATTTTTTGATTATCAATTAGTAGTATTATATGAAACTACTATATCTAAATTCTGTATATGCTTCTGAATAAATTGATATACTATAATTACTAGGAGGTTTAAGCAGCTTTTTTTGCCCAAAATTTAGTAGCTTCAAATAATGACTCAAAAGTTCCTGCGTCAGACCAAAACCCTTTTAATTCTGACCAATAAAGTTTGTTTGCTTTCGCATATTCAGTATTAAGATCAGAAACTTCTAATTCGCCACGCTTTGATGGCTTTAAATTTCTGATGTGATCAAAAACATTATTGTCATAAATATACAATCCTGTCTGAACATAATTACTCTTTGGCTTTTTGGGTTTTTCTTCTACCTTTAGAATTTTTTTGCCTGCTTTATCAAACACTGGAACTCCAAATCTTTGCAGCTTTTCTTTCTCCTTATATTTTTTTAGAAATACCAACGCACCTTCTTTAAAACGTTTTACAGCTTCCGATATATCGGCGTCTGTTGTGTTATCCCCAAGTATGACTGTGATTGGATGACCATCTGCAAAATCTTCTGCTAAAGAAATCGCATTTGATATTCCTCCTTCTTTTTCTTGATAGGTATATTCCAAATGATTAATGCCTAACTGTTTACCTGTTTTAAGTACACGAATAAAATGCCCTGCATGGGGTCCACCTGTAACAATTAATATATCTTTAACACCTGCATCAACAAGAGTTTGAATAGGATAAAAGATCATTGGCTTATCATAAATAGGAAGTAAATGTTTATTGGTAGCATGCGTTAGTGGATAAAGCCTTGACCCTAAACCGCCTGCAAGTATTACACCTTTCATTAGCAAATATATTATACAGGATTTTAATAAAGTGTTTATTGTACGACTACCTTTTAGGGAGTCTCCTTGCAAGGTCGTTGTAAAACAGTATTAAGTGTGTTTATCAGCAACAGAAGATGCACCCCAGCTATCTGGCTTAATTTTAGCATTGTATCCACTACCATTTACCATCCCAACTACTTCTTTAATCATTTTTGAAGTTAATCCATTCGGGCCTATATCAATGTGAATCTCAAAGGAATATTGCTCAGCAGAAATTACCTTTGTCATAAAAGGTACAATCATTTGTGCCAAGTCCAAAGACATTACAGTCTCTCTGTATATTTTATCTCTTAAAACTAAATTGTTTTCCACTTTGTCTTTTCGCAAAAAGTAAATTCCTCCGCCACCCTTTCTATGAACAATAATCACAGATACAAAGTCAATTTCCGGTTTTCCACCTTTTCTTTTTGCTTGTGAATCCGTACCCAAGATAATGCTATATTCAGCATGTGGCTTGTCTTGAATAAATCCCCTTATTTTATCCACGACTTCACCTGCATGAAGCTTTCCGTAAGTTGGACTGTAAAACCACAGTTGAACTTTGTTTTTTGCTTTAATTACTTTTCCCATATTCCAAATTATACGCGAATATTGAACCTAATTCAATGAATCCTAAGACCAGTAAAGTAGTGAGATAATAGAAACAATACCAATAAGAGCAACCATAATATATTCAACAACTACAGATAAGTGTAAATCATCATGAATCAAGTGATGCCACACTCCCCAGGCAACATAAGCAATACCTAGAAATACAATTATTATCTGCTGTACAGCTTCCTGCCAAGTAAAAAAGTAAAACAGTGCAAATCCAAAAACTAGAATTACAACTAATACTAAATAATGTGTAAAGTGTGATGTGTTGATTTTCATTTACAAAATCTTGCCTGCTCTAAGTATCATTGCTACTATAAATAGTATACCTAAAAAGGAAATGTGAGCATAAGTACGCCCTCCAATTCTAGCCAATTTCCTTGCTCTCATAATATACATATCAAGCATAAGTACAACCAATAAAAGACCTAAAATAGATAATGAAACTCCTCTTGAGGTAGTAAATGGTGAAATTAATACTTCAGACTGACTCACTCCTGCAACTCC
This sequence comes from uncultured Gammaproteobacteria bacterium, assembly GCA_964427735.1. GTDB lineage: Bacteria > Patescibacteriota > Microgenomatia > UBA8517 > UBA8517 > CAYRUS01. Next base: position 250,628 of record CAYRUS010000001.1, read on the forward strand.
CGCATCATCTAAAGAAGATACAAAAACAGGCTGTACTGTAGGAGTGTTTAATGGTGTCGGTGTACTAGTAGCATGAACAATTGCTACAGGAACTTGTGTTGGCAATTGAGTTTCAACAGGAATTGGAGTTTCCGGTGTTAAAGTTGCAGTTGGTATTGATTCAGACTCTGGTACTTGGGCAACTGCTGCATTTAACTGAGTCCCGAAAAGTTGCACTATTATTGTAGTATCTACACCATTCATATCTCCCTCAACTACAGCAACACCTATTTCTGTATATCTAGGGGAAAGCATATTTTCTTTATGAGTAATGGATGCCATCCAAGCATCAACTGCAGAGCCTGCATTGGAAAAATCACGGGCTAGGTTTTCTCCGGCATACCTGTATTTGTATCCAACATCAGAAAAAAACTTCCATGGTTCAGTTCCATCAGGTGCAATATGTGCCCAATAATCATTGGCAAGCATATGTTCTCCTTTTGCTTTGGCTGCCTGTGCAAGATCGGGATTCATAGAAAGTGTAGATAAACCAGCTTCTGCTCTTTTTTTGTTTGTGAGTGTTACAACTTCTTCAACTGATATTTGGGAGGCATAACCTAATATATCTACTTCTGTTTTTGGCAGTATCAACAGAATCATTTGATAAACTATCAAGAGAGCCAATATCAAAACTAAAGCAATGTTATGGAGTAGTCTTGGTTTGTGATTGTTTGTATGATGAGGAATTACTAAGCTAAATAAATGTTGGGCAGCTTCCATGAGTATATAATACCCCTACTTTCTGACACAATCAATTCCTAATAGATTGTAAACCCAAAATATAAGTAAGAGTTAATACGAGAAATAATTATGGAGATGAACAATATGAAGATAGTTACTCACCTGCTTTTTGCGTATGCAGGAGCAGGTGCTGGTTTCCTAAAAATACTAATAATAAGTCTAATGAGCATGGGCAATTTTGCAGCTCCATAATGACAGAGTGCTTCTCTAATGTCAAGCTCAATTTGCTTTTTTTGATTTCTGGAATTAAGTCTTTTTATCTTGTAAAATACTATAAGAGTTAATTACCCCAATTGCTGCTCGAATTGGTAATTTTAGAAAAATATGCAGTCTAGGCCTTTAAATAGAAACCTCCACAAAGCCAACAAAGCAAAAAAGGATGAATTCTATACTCAACTCACAGATATAGAAAAAGAGCTCAGGCACTACAAAGACCAGTTTAAAGGTAAAGTGGTTTACTGCAATTGTGATGATCCTTTTGAAAGCAATTTTTTCAAATATTTTGCATCTAGTTTCAATAGCTTGGGGCTAAAAAAATTAATAACAACAAGCTTCAGCGGCTCACCAATAACTGGAAAACAGCTATCTCTTCTGGACATGGAAGGACTAAAGCCAGAGGGCAAGCAGCCTTTTAAGATTGTAATAACAGAAGTACCAGACAAAAATGCAGATGGTGCAGTTGATATTGCAGATGTGGAATGGCTTTTAAAACACGACGGCAATACCTCAACTCCACTAAAAGAAAATGGAGACTTTAGGAGTGAAGAATGCATTGAGCTTTTAAAAGAATCAGATATTGTTGTCACCAACCCACCTTTTAGCTTATTTCGCGAATATGTAGCACAGCTGGTCGAGTATGATAAAAAGTTTTTGATAATTGGAAATTTGAATTCGATTACTTATAAAGAAATATTTAAGTTAATTAAAAACAATCAATTATGGCTTGGGTATAATAACGGACATAAAGTTTACATGGTTCCAGATGATTATGAACAAAAAAATATTTTTATTGGTGAGGATGGGAAAAAATATGCAAAGATGGGAAATACCGGTTGGTTTACAAATCTTGATGTCAGTAAAAGACATGAAATTCTTACGCTGTATAAGAAATATAGTCCAGAAGAGTATCCCAAGTATGCAAATTATGATGCAATAGAAGTATCTAAAGTGTCAGATATCCCAATGGATTATGAGGGAGAAATGGGAGTACCTGTAACATTCTTGGAAAAATATAATCCAGACCAATTCGAGATTATCGGTTCAAGTAGTAATTTATCAAATCCAATAAAAACTCCAAAAGGATTAGTTTATCGATATACAGACCGTAATGGGTATGTCCGACAGGCAGCAAATGAGCGTTTTGCTTTACCAGATGGCGATACATGGAGACGAATTTATGACCGGATTGTGATTAAAAAAATAAAATAAGGTATAGGATTATTAATCAGACACAAAAAAGTCAACGGAGTTAAAGCATGAAGATAAGTACAAAAGTAAATTTATGAACGAAAACACAGGAACAGTAAGTCCACTATTAAAGAACTTTTTTGAAAACTTCTTGTCTACAGAACTAGAAAAAGAAGATATCTCTGACGAATATTTAACTCTTTTGAAAATATTATGGCTTAGTTTTGACGAGATTATTACAAAAACTAAAATTACAAGGCGTATTTATACACTACAACTTATTGAAAAATATCTTATTAATAGCGAGTACCGCAAATCCGTCGATGAAACAGAATTGCCGAAAACTGACGTTTTTCTTGAGTCTCAGGGTTCTGACACACCTAAAATTAAACTAAAGAAAATCAATATTGTAAATTTCCGAGGATTTAGAGCAAACTCCGATGGTACTGGAAGAAAAATCTTTTTCAACGATAAAGCAAGCTTATTTTTTGCACCTAATGGCGGAGGTAAAAGTAGTCTTTGTGAAGCTTTAGAATGGACACTTACCGGTGATACTTCAGAGCATGTGCAACGTAGCACCGAATCGACAGACACTTATTTTCAAAATAGGGATATTGGTGAACCCAGCTATAAGAAAACTAAAATTGATATGCATGAAGGGTTCAATCCTGACATCCCTAACATTGCTTTTGATAGATGCTTTTTAGAGAAAAATAGAATCGAAAAGTTTGCCAAGATTGCTACGCAAAAAGGTGTTGAAGTTCAAAATATACTGGGTGAATTATTTGGGCTTACAGAGATCGTAGATTTTTTCAAAGAGTTTGGACAAGACTTATTTCCCACACCTAATGAAAAAGGTGAAAGAGAAAATTGGCAGACTTGGCTAGATTGGGAGGTAAAAAAGCGTGAATTGGAAAAGGGTTTAGAAGAGTCAAAAAGAGAAGAAATGACAGCTTTTGAGGAATTTAACAGACTTCTTGATAACAAAAAATACGATGATAAGAAAAAAGAGATAGAAGAAGAAATTAAGAAACTAAAAAATGAACTAGAGTCTTTAAGCGTGGATAATAGTACTGAGTTTTCAAGCGAAGATTTTTTGAAGATCGTTGATGAATTTCTTTATAAATTAAAACAGTGGAAAGAATGTAAGAATGAAATTGAAAAAAATGCAGCCAATCTGAATTTCGAAAGCTTGTATCAGACTGCAAGTAAGATTTTTCAAAACAATCAAAACATAAGTGAATGTCCTCTCTGTGATACACCAATTACACAGAATGGCGGTCTACTTTCAAAGCATAAATGTGTAGTTACCGATCCTAGAGATAAAACCAAGTCAGAGCTAAAAAAATTGGAAGCCTTAACTGCATTGAAAAGCAAAAAATCAAACACCGAGTCCGATATTAGAAACCATTTCGCAAAATTTAAAGATGAGTGGACAAAAGTTCACTCAAACTTAAAAGATGAAAATTGGTCCGTTATATCAAATAATGTCTCTAATCCTGAAATACCAAATATCAATACACAAAGTATCGACTCACTTGTATATGATGACTTTGAGGCATTTGTTGATAGTTGCGAAAAAGCGTTAAATCAAGACTTCTCTCAAATAAAAGAGGTGGAAAAAATCATCTCTTCATATAAGCACAAAAGGCAAGAGTTAAAGTCAAGGAAGCAAGAACAAAACGAAAAAATTAACAAACTAAGTGAAACTCTCGATAATCTCGAAACAGCATATGAAACTTACTCGAATAAGAAAGCTATATGCGAGAAAGGCAATGTGAGATTGGAAAAGTTAAAAAAACAATCTAGAAACTCGGGTGTTTTTAAGAAACTGCTAGACGAGTACACTAAGCTATATGCCTCACTTCATGACTTTCTTACATCCGCCATACTGACAGAAGCAAAAGATATTGACAGCTTAGTGACTGGTTTTTATCGTGCACTAAACCTTCACGACCACGATGGTGAGATTGTTAAAGTTATAAAATTTCCAAAGAAAATTCAGGATGATTTTTGTCTCATTTATAAGAAGGACGAAGAAAGCATATGTAATGCGTTGCAGGTATTAAGTGAGGGACATTTAAAAACCCTCGGATTGGCAGCTTTACTTGCAAGAGCAGCTAGATTAAATACTTCGTTACTTGTTTTTGATGATGCTATAAACGCAATAGATTCAGATCACAGGGACAACATAGCTCACCTTCTTACTGGAAGGTTTGGGGATGATCAGGGTGTGTTGGCCTTTGGAAACAAATGGAGGCAGATAAAAGATTACTTGGGCAATTGCCAATTTATTATTACCTCCCATGACCGTTTCTTTGACGAAAAGATCGCTAACCTTTTCGAAAAAGACAACCAAACAAGATATGTTCTTTATTGCAGTCAGAATGGAATCGATTTTTGCGAAAGAGGCACCCCGGCAAATTTTGAGAAGAAAATAGAGGACTACCTAAATCCAGCTACTCAAGATATTCGATCCGCAATATTTTACTGTCGTATTTGGCTAGAAGATATTCTCTTTAACATTGCAATTCATTTTAGAAAACCGGGTAATAATAAGCGGATTGAGTTCGAGAACATCATGGATAGGAGAACTAAATCTTTGAAAAACCCAGAATTAATTGTGCTTCTGGATAAGTTGGTATCTAATTTAAACAACAAGGATGCATCAGACGAATATAAACAAATTGCCAGTATATTGGAACAAATTAAACAGGAAAATGATGGGAAATATGTTTGGTTCTTTGAAATATTAAACCAAGAGAGCCATTATCGAAGGTTTGACCACGTAGATGTCTCAAATGCACCTACAAGCAAAGAGGTAGAGACTATTTTCGAGAATATTCAAAAGATACATAAGTTGTATTCAGGAATATAATCCACTGTGAAGAATCAACTTCATACTGTTAGCAAAATTATAAAATCTCCTTTAAGGTAATTAAGTCAAAATATCAAAATTAATAGAGATGACATTATTATAATCGGAAAAATTAAGTGTAGTAAAAGTATGAAAAATAAACCACTATTTCCTTTATTGTAATATGTTTTATATAACAATTCTGGAAAGCCAGTAGTAACAAAACCAGCCAGAAAGAAAATTACAGACACAACAACACCCACAGTCCGATAAGACGAATCACTAGTCAAAAGGATTGTGGCTTGTGAGAAAAAGTAATACTCAAAAGAGGTTGTATTTTTCTCGAAAAATTCTCCCAGAAGCTCGAATATATATGCCAGACCAAGAAAGAATCTTGCCAATGGCCTGGTGAATGCTGATTTTGCGTGTTTTTCCATACTTTAATTATAATAAAAAGCCACATTACTGCACATTTTGAAATATGATTTCTTCAATACACACACCCTCCAGATGATATAGCTTCACACCCCTCACTTTTTGTAATCACAATTGACTGCTGGGACTGCACATAGTTTAATGAATTATGGCATTGGATGGTGAAGATATGGATCAAATTGAAGAACTTTCAAGGAGTATTTCAGGAGCTAGAGAAGAGAGTTCAAGACGTAATCATGAAATTGAGTTAAGAATTTTAGAAAATGAGTTGGCATTGTTAGGTAATACTATTCGTGAACGGAAAGCTACAATTCCAGGGTATTCACGAGAACTTAATAATTTTATTAAACTAATTGCAAGTTTTAAAAAAGCACTTGATACAGAAATAAGAAATAAATATCCTTCAATAGATAGACATAGTTTCAGCATGAGATTTAATGAATTATATGAACCTGGAATTAATAAAATTGATAAGCATGTGTTTAAAATAGCAACTACCGGAGGAAACTAATAATTATTCAAACTTCGTATGGTGTCCAACATCCTGTACTCTATTTATAAAATAATTGACACTAATTATTTCATGAGTTTTAATTAAATATGACTGACACCAAAATGCTTCAAGCCATTCTTGATGGACAAAGAGCTATAAAAGAAGAGTTGAAAGATGATATAAACTCTGTTCGTAAAGAAGTCAATAGATTACATAAAAAAGCCGATGAAGGTTTCAGAATTGTTAATAACAGATTGGATAATATTGGAAAAAGTGTAGCTTTTCTTGAGGATGATGCTCCAACTCGTGAAGAACACAATAGACTGGAAAAACGAGTAATAAAAATTGAAAACAAGCTTCAAACTTAATCGATTCACAACTCTAAAAACTATATCAACACTGTAGAAACTCCCTATAATTGCCTAAATATAGAGATATTCGGTATAATACAAGCAATTAGGAAAATTGGACTAAGTAAATTGTTTTTAAAAATTACATTAGTCATTGCGAGTGAAACAAAGCAATCCAGAGTATCAGCATAGAAAGCTTGATCGCAACGGAAGTTTTTCAAACTCCTCGCGATGACAGGAGTAATTGTCATCCATGTTTTCCATGACAAGAGGAGTAAGTGTCGGTGAAGGAATAAGGCTATAAATTAATAAATATGAAAATTCAATTGCACAAATTAACAGTACGCGAAGTTGTAGATGGTTACGTTGACAATGATGAAGAAGGTGTTGTGGGGTTTGGTGGGAAGCTTGATATACGACCTAAGTATCAACGTGAATTTGTATATAAAGACAAACAACGTGATGCAGTTATTGATACCGTCAAAAATGGTTTTCCCTTAAATGTGATGTATTGGGTAGTGCGTGATGATGGTGGGTATGAAGTACTGGATGGACAACAAAGAACAATTAGCCTTGCCCAATATATAAATGGTGACTTTTCTGTTGAATTTAACGGCAGGCTAGCTATGTTTCACAACTTAACCACCGAGGAGCAAAACCAGATATTAGATTATGAGCTAATGATTTATTTCTGTGAAGGTACGGACAAGGAGAGGTTGGATTGGTTTAGGATAATTAACATAGCAGGAGAAAAGCTAACAGACCAAGAGTTAAGGAATGCTGTTTATACAGGTCCATGGCTAACCGATGCAAAGCTCAAATTCAGTAAAACAAATTGCGTAGCATACCTTCTGGCTACCGATGGTGGTACTCTACTTTCTGGCTCACCATTAAGACAGGAATACCTGGAAACTGCAATCTCCTGGATAAATAATGGTGAAATTGAAGAATATATGGCCATACATCAGCATGATGAAAACGCTGAGGAGCTTTGGAACTACTTCCAGGAACTGATTTCCTGGGTAAGAAAAACTTTCCCAAACTACAGAAAAGAGATGACAAACGTGAACTGGGGAGAGCTTTATAATCAATTTAAAAACGAGCAGTTTAATCCAGAAAAACTTGAGTCGGAAATCAAAGTCTTGATGCAGGACGAGGATGTTACCAGAAAGTCTGGTATTTACCCTTATGTCCTAACAAGAAAAGAAAAGTTTTTAAACATCAGAGCATTTACAGACAAGATGAAACGGGAAGCTTTTGAGAGGCAAAACGGTATTTGCCCCTTTTGTAAAAATACGTTTGAGTTGGAAGAAATGGAAGCTGATCATATCACCCCATGGCACGAAGGTGGAAAAACAGTTTCAGAAAACTGCCAAATGCTTTGCAAAGAAGACAATAGAACAAAGGCAGGAAAGTAAATTTCCAGTTTAAAAAACTATTTTTATGGTAACTTTACTCCCCCCTGATACTAGATAATGTTAACGTCTTCTACTTTTTCTGATTTTCAACGTATCCTGCAGAGAAAAGACCAACATGGCAGCAAGTTCCGGGGTCAACATTGATAATTCGATCAAACTTTTCTTGAGAGAGTTTAATATTTCAGTGTTACCTCTTAATAGTTTCCCATTTAATAATGCAGAAGCTAGTTCAAAGTCGCTTGCAATTTCATCGGCATGTTTCTGAATATAGTCTAAATTTCCACTGTTCAAAGCTTCACAGTGTTCTTTAATTCTCTCCAAGGAGACATAATTCATATGCCCACCTTCACCTATTTCTTCCCAGACTTTATCTAGTTTGTTAGTCCAACTTGTAGAAAGTTCATGTACTACAGAATTATCATGATATGTAAAGAGACCAATATCATAATCCATATTTTTAGGATCCCCATAAATAAGTGAACCATAAACAATTACGTTTAGCCCAAAAGCATCAATCCAGTCTGACTCTTCTTTAATGAATTTATCTAAAATATTCCACCCTTTCTGAACCTGCTTACTGCTCTTTTCCTTTGGAACCTCAAAATCTTTAAGCCGACGTAAATTTTGAGATAACATGTTTATTACTTTTTCAGCAGGATGTCCTATCAATTCTTCGATATCAGCGATTTCATTTTTTCCATAATACAGATTCTCTCTTAGTTTGTTCAAATAAACCTTCTTTGGATTTCCTCTTTCCATATTATTATTTCACCTACTTAAATCTATATTCCTCTGCACAAAGGGAGAAAAATAACCCTTGTATTTTTCCTGAAGTTCAGGTCTTTTCCAATCGTGATTAGTAACTTCTCTCCTACAATTTGCACTTTCACAAGTACATTCAAACAAAATTCTTTTTTCTGTCTTTTGTGAACAAGTCATCACATAATCAAATGTTATTTCTTCACCAGACTTAATATCTCTCATAGCCACTAGCATTATTTGTCCAAAAATACCAGCATTTGGTTCACAAGAATGATTAAACCAATCAGCATCATCTGTTTCAGAAACATCTTTTGGTCCTATGAACATATCTTCGTCAATTCCAAGAGCAAGATATCTAACACTTTCTGGCAACATGTCTCTTTCACTTCTTTCCATAATATGACCGCCAAATACAGCTATTAGTTCGTCCTTTTTGATATCTTCTTTTGCAAACACACCAGTACCATGAGATTCTGAGGTTCTTGGATCACACTTATTACTTAACCAGTTGTTTTTTAAGATCATACTTTTACTTTCTTTTTGCTACAACAATAAGCCGCATACTATCATTAAAACCAGTGCAGGTATATAAAGTTAAAGTCTCATCTTCTGTGGGAGCAATAACTTCTAATTCATTTGGGTAAACTTCTTTAATCTCTTGGACTTCATAGTCAAACCAATCATCATCAGTCATAATATAAATTTCTGTTCCAAGCTGTACTTCCCTTAAAGGTAAAAAAAGTCCCTCCCTAGCGTGGGCAAAGACCACTTGATTACCCACTTCTCCAGGATAACCTGAACCTTCTCCCCAACCCGCAGAATCAGAAAACACCTCCCAATATCCATTAACAATTCTAGATCTTTTAATATCTAAGTTGACACCTAAATTAGGAATAACAACTTTGATAGGAGATTTTTTCTCCTCATCAATTTCCATTTCAAATCCAGACACCTCAACTGGTTCTTCTTTAAAAGTGTATTCAGCAGAGACATCTGTTGTACTTTCTGGAAAATGACCTAAAAATAATATTCCGCCTAAAACAAGAAGAGCAATCCCAAAACCGATCTTTCCCCATTTCATAGGCATATTTTAACATCAAAGGAGCATTTTTCTAGTCTAAAACTTTATGCAGGAAGTTCTTCCTCTGCAAAAGTTTTACCAATTACAGTAAGACCTAATGTAAGGAAAAGTAGCCCTGCCCAAAAAATCAAAGGGTTATCAGTAGGAACACCACTTGTAGGAGATAAACCTAAAACTTCACCAACTTTTTTAGAAACATCTGCTGCCGCAATAATCAATCCTCCTCCTGGTTTGTCTTCTTCTTCGCCATTTCCATTTTCCCCTCCGTTACCAGGGTTTTCTTCTCTTGGTTTTTCTGGCTCACCATCACCAGGAACAACTACCTTACAACAAGGAACCAGTACATTGCCAAAATTTATTTTTTCGTTTTTAATCAAGAAATTAAAATCAATATCACCTGTAGCAATACTTACATCACCAATATTATTTTTGGCTATATTTTTACCTGTATTTAGACTCCAATTAGCATTATTATAAATATCTGCATTGAAATCAGTATTTATGTTGAATAAGTCTATATGTGTTAGAGTTACATGATTGACAGAATATGCCCCGTTCCCATTAATAACTATATTATTTGACGAGCTATTTTTGGCTACTTCTATATCTGAAGTATTAATTCTTTTGTTGACTACTGCACCGTAAACTTTTATATTTCCTGTTTTAATGTTTACATCTCCATTGTTTCCAGATACTTTATTGTAACCTGTATTAGCATTACCATTTATGTTATTTGTAATGTTTGCATTTTGAGATACATTAACATCAGTTACATTCTTTTTATCTGAATTAACAGCATTGTGAGAATTACTACCATTATTTGATACATTTATAGATGAACCCTTGTCTGTACAGCACTCTTCCTTTACGGTTGAGTGGTTGGCCTCGTTAACAACTTCAATATTTTGACTGGAATCACCTGTTACAATTGTAGATTCACCATTTGTTGTATTGTTGATTTCATTTCCACCTGTGTTTGTTGTTGTAGAGATATTGTTTTCAATGTCTACTGAATTTGATTGCTCAACCGTAGTTGATGATCCAGAAGTAACATTGACTTCGTTACTGGATCCACTGCCATTATCTGAAATTACTATTTCTTCTGCCATTGCAATCACGCTTGGCTCTGGAGAGACGAAAATAAATGTTCCAGATACAATAACACTTGCTATAAGTAAATGAGCTAATATTTGTTTTGCAAAATCTTTAATGAACATATTAATTATTTAAGACTTAACTCCAACTAGGACTTTTTTGAGTTTATCCAGTCCATAATATGCTCCTGCGAGGACTATAAATGTAAAAGGTAAAGCAAGGTTAATAGTTACCTTCTTTTTATCGCTTTGTGTACCTAAGACAGAAGGTTTTGAATCACTCTCACCTGCTAGAGCTAATTTATCTCCAGGATCATTATCAACATTTAGATTGCTAACTGCTGATAAATAATTTTTCTCAGATTTTTTATTGTTGGTATCATCAGTAGATAGAGTATTTATAACTGCAAGGTAATCTCCTTCTGCATCCAAAGAAACACTTGTATCATTTACAAAACTGCTTTGTGATTCTGTATGAGAATTTGATGTATTGCCTCCTATTGCTTTATCAGTTGAATTATTACCTTTATCTGAATTATTATTTGCTTCCCCTTGTACAAAATCACCAATCCAACTTCCGAAGACGTTAATTACATTTACGAATAGTCTTCCCCCTCCAGTAATGTTTGTATTTACAAAATTAACAATGTTAGCAACAATGTTCGCATCACCTGTTTTTATTGTACTGTTCCCGCCTGTATTATAGTTTGCATCATTTCCGCCTGTGTTTGCAGATAACTGAAGGTTATTTCCGACATTGGCATTATTTACTTGGGTAATGTAGTTGTTATTTTCAATGTTAGCCTCACCTGTATTTGTACTACCTGCACCGTTACCAGAGTTTACTAACTTGACGTCTCCGCTTTCTGATACATCAAACTCTAAGTCTTCTGAACTTGCAACAGAACCGTCAAAGCCCATTATTTTACCAATCCATTTTCCGGCTTCATTTACTAGTACTAAAAACCAATCTCCTGAGACAAAATTCATATTTCCAAAGTTAACTACGCTAGCTTCAACATTTGTGTCTCCTGTCACTACAGTACTGTTTCCGCCTGTATTAAAACTTGCATTATTGTTCCCTGTAGTTGCATCAATTACCAATGTATTGTCAATATCAGCATTATTAAACTGAGTTATATTGTTGTTATTTTCTATATTAGCCTCAGTTGTATTATCAGAATTTGTACCGTTTCCTGTATTTTTAACTGTGGTGTCTGCAGTACAGCACATTGATGATGGGAATATTATATTACCGATCAAATCACCAAATACATTAACCACTGCATAAATAACCCCGCCTTCTACATTAGTGTTTGTAAAGTTAAGCACATTTGCTGCCACATTTGCGTCACCTGTAATAATTACATTATCTCCTCCTGTATTAAAGCTTGTGTCGTTGTATCCAGAGTTTGCCGTAAGAACCATTGTGTTATTTAGGTTTGCATTATTTACTTGAGTTGTATCATTGTTATTTGTAACCTGGACACTTCCCGTGTTTTCGCTGTTTGCTCCGTTTCCTTCATTTGAAATATCAACTGTTCCCACACATCCGTACACACATGTGCCTTTTGAAAAATCTAACACATAATCACCTGATTGATTGTCCATAATATTAAATTCATAAACACTAACTCCTGCTAGATTTGAATTCAAAAAGTTAATTATTGTTCCTGTGGAATTTGCATTACCAGTTACAATTACATTGTCTCCCCCTGTATTAAAGCTAGCAGAATTACCACCTGTAGAAGTGGAGATATCCATATTGTTGTTCACATCTGCATTATTTGTTTGAGTTGTATTTGAGTCATTAACAACATTGACAGAACCATTATTTTCGCTGTTTGCTCCGTTAGCTTCATTAGCAACAGATACACTTGGACCGCTTGTTGTTGTAGCTACACCAGTACCTCCACTAGCATTCTGATTGGCAATATTAATGAGTGATCCGTTTGCATTTGCATCTGATGTATTTATAGATGAATCTCCCTGCTGTCCGTTTTGAGATTCCCCACCAGATGAGACAGTTGGTTTACTTTCTGATGAAGGTAGTGGCGATTCTGGTGTTGAGTTGTCAGAATTGTTGTTATTGTGCACAGGAGGCGGAGTTGGTGTAGATGGTGGTGTTGGTTTTGGCGGTGCTGTTGGTGTTGGTGGTGGTGTTGAATTTGTTTGAGCCATAACACTACCCATAGGTGAAGTAGCAACAAGCATCGCTACTGTTACTATAACTGCTATCTGTTTTTTGTAATTTACTTTTATCATTTTATTAATTTTTTATAATCTTATTTTTTTATTTTTTCTTTTAAATTTTTGTTTTGGTTAAGTAGGGGTATCCACCGAAGTGCGGGTAGACAATCACCCTACTGTTCCAAAACTTCCATTACTTTGACAAACCGATCATTCCCAAAAAACCACTGAAATCAAAGTCCCATTCAAATTCCATATCAGAATCAAATGGCCATTCAAAGTCTGGGAAATCAAAGCCGCCAATTACGTTACTGTTAGCAGTATTTTCTACTGTAGCACTAACGTTAGCATCACTAGTAATGATTGCTGGGTCTGATCCATCTACATCACCAGTATTTGAATTTGCATCATTTTTACCGGTACTTGCATCAAGATCTTCCAGATCATTGTCTAGATCTGCATCATTATCTTGGTCGTAAGCGATAAGACTATCAAGTCTTAGGTCAATTAAGTTTGAACCACCTAATCTTCCGTCATCAGCTCCGTTACCAGAAATTTTTGCAAGAATATCCCAACCGCATCCGCAGTCGATATTTGCACTGTTAAAGTTAACAGCGTTCAAAACGTTTGCTGTTACATCAGCTGCACCTGTTTGTATAACAACTTCTCCTCCAGTATTGAAGTTTGCATCGTTATAACCTGTTGCAGCATCAACATCAACATCATTGTCGACATCTGCATCGTTATCTTGATCAATGCTGTTTTCTTTATCCAGTCTTGCGTCAATATCATTCCAAGAACCTGCTCCGTTTCCTAAGATTCGGAAGCTTGCTGTTGGATTATCATCGCCGTTTCCGCCAATTCTTGCAAAGTTGCTATTAGCTAAAGTTGCTAAAGTAACTCCTACAGTAGAATCACCGGTAAGCACAACAACACTGTCATTTCCATCGAAACTTCCAGTGTTAAGGTTGGCATTATTGCCTCCTGTTTTAGCTTTTACATCGACATCATTGTCGACATCGGCGTCGTTGTCTTGATCAATGCTGTGTAAAACATCAGATCTCAAATCAACATAGTTTTGAGAATCTGCACCGTTGCCCTCAATAAGGACATCAGCGTCTTGACCTTCACAGCATTCTACATCAGCAACATTTGTGTTAACTGAGTTAACAATTCCAACATTGACATCTGCATTACCAGTAAGAACACCTACCTCACCGCCAGTATTGTATTTGGCGTTGTTATTTCCTGTGGAAGCATCAACGTCTACATCATTGTCGATATCGGCATCATTGTTTTGGTTTACAGTTGTCTCTGTGGAGTAGTTTACGCTTGCATCATTTACGCTACCTACACCATTTCCAGTTATTTGAACTGTTGTGGCACCTAGTACCGGAAGTACAGCATAAGCCATTAACCCTGTTGCTGCTGCTGCTGAAACTAATTTTTTATACATTATTTATATATTCACCCCCTCTCGTCGTATATTTCTCCGAATTAATTCGGAGGCACTTCTAAACCGTTTCTAAAAAGAAACGGAGGCATCCCAATCCAAATTTAACTTTAGATTGGAAGGCCTCCGTTTGCGGTCAGCTTTCCGGTTTTTATTTAGAACATATTATATTTCTATAATTTTTATAATTCTGATTTACTCAGGTCTCGCCTATATATACTTATAATTATTTTGTTATTTTGTCAATAGATTATCTGTAATGATAGTGTAAGAAAAGTGTTAAATTAACAAGTTTTGGTTACACTAAATCTATTAATTATTTGGTGCTGTTAGTCTTTTTAATCCTCCTTACGGTAATTTGAGTAACAGCACCATCTTGGATATACAACTCAACGCTTCCATAACGACCGACGTTTTTTATAGCGTCTTTTATCTCTGCTATAAGTTGTCTCGTTATTTTTTGACTTGAGTACATAAATTTTCTTTACTTACTTAAATTTAATGGCACATCTTGTTTCTCACCGTTAATTTCGCCAACTTTAAGTACAAATTCAGTGTCATCTTTATTTACAGAAAAACCTACTCTTGTATGTTTTGTGGAGATTGCCAATATCTGGACTGGGTCATTGTGCATTTCTGGAGCTAATTGCTCATCTTCTCTACCTTCTGCAACAAGCCTTACAAAATCTTTTGTATTCATTTCAATTGCCTGATCTAACTCGTTGGTAATTTTTAAATTAATAACTAAGAATATTTTTCCTTCAGTCGCATATGCTTGTTGACCTTGTACTAGTACTGTGTCTCTAAGTTGTGCTTTTTCAAGTTCAAATTTCACACTCGATATTTCATTACCCTCTTCATCTTTTAAAGGGAAGCTAAATTCGCGGTTAATTTCTTGTTCTGCAATAATTCCTTTTATTGAAGTATTTTTACCTGCAACCTCTGTATTTTTAGTATCATCACCATTAAAGTAGGAAATAAAACCAAAAACTACAATAAGAACACAAATCCCCAACAAAACATAAAAGTATTTTCTTTTTGATTTTTTATTTACTGGCATGTCATTCTCTGTTCTATATGATCTGTTTCTTCTTATATTACCAATGTTAAATAATTTTCTTCTTGAATTCATAAACATATTTATAAGTGTATTTTTTATGGTCAACCCACTAAAGCCAGAGCTTATGATCCCCTCACCGACATATCCCAAATTTATTCTATTATGAAGTCCTGCGAACTTAGAGGCGGTTGATCTTGATACGTCTGCCATGTTCTAAATGGACAGATACTATACGGTGGATAGTACATAAGGATAGGGGGATTGTCAAGATGCCAAATTAGTATAAGAGTAGAAAATAAAATTTTTTTTAGTCTAATATCTTTAGTTGTATTCTATTTTTAATTGCTCATCTTCTCGAATATTCTTGTTGTTAACTTTAATTCCTAAACTCCATGCTAGTGCTTGAGCCACACTAGCACCAACTCTAATTCCTGTATATGAACCAGGTCCAGTATTTACTTCTATTTCCGAAATATCACTTAAATCTTTACCACTTTTTTTTAATGATTCCTCAATAAAAGCAAGTAACTTTTGAGACTTATTTTCTCTTGCTTTCGTTTGGTACTCCTGATCTCCTACTTTGATAATTATTTCCTCTGCATCAGTTGTGTCTATGTATAATTTCATTTTTTATATCCTTCTACTTTTATAATTCTTTTGTGGTTATTTATCTGGAAATTAACCTTAATTGTATTATCTGGAAGCAAATCATTAATTTTATCCGCCCACTCAATTAAGAATATATTTTTGGGATCTTCCCAGGCGTCCTTTATACCAAGTTCTGCAAATTCCTGATCTATATTGCTCTCTAATCTATATAAATCTATATGATAAAAATTCTCAAAAGGAACACTGCTTTCAGTTACTTTGTAGGACCTTGTAATAATAAATGTTGGAGAAACAAGTCTACTTTTAATTCCAAAACGATCTGCAAATCCCTGTACAAAAGTTGTCTTCCCTGCTCCCAATCCTCCGATCAAAGCAACAACAGTTCCTTTTTCTAAATTCTTAGTTTCCTTTATTTTTATAATGTCAGTTGCAATTTTTTTGCCAGCCTCTTTAGTTTCTTCGGGGCTTTTGGTAACAATTTCCATATTAGATAAATAGATAAACTAGCTCCTATTGTATCAAATATCACATCATAAGCTCTTGGAGACCTTCCAGGTGTAAATGACTGATGTATCTCATCTGTTAATCCATAAATAAATGAAATTATAATTGCCAATTTAGCTGCTTCCTTTTTTGAGTAATTTGAGTTTAAAAATGCCCGGTAGACAAGCAATGACAAAACACCATACACAAATATATGGGCTAACTTTTTGGCTATAAAATCCTTCCAAAAAAATTTTGAGGTTGAAACTGTTGGGTAAGATGAGAAAGTAAATATAATAGTTGCCCATATGACAACAGGTAACCACAAAAAAATAGTCTTTAAGATTTCATTTTTGTTTTTTGGCACATTGCTATTATAACTCCTAATCCTTATCTATTTCTTCTCTTTTTGATTTATAAAATATATACCCTGCTCCACTAGCAAAACTAATTCCTGCCCCGGAAAAAAGTACTGCTGTAATTGGAAATTTTTCTTTATTATCTTCTGTCACTGTGATACTTCCTGACGGAGTTGACTCTGGAGGTTGTGTATTTTGAATACCTAAAACTATTTTTTTGTCAGTTTTAGTTTTTTTGTTTTCTTTGATATATGGAGAAGGATTAATGATAGAATTTTTATTACCCTCAAAATTTACTTCAGAAGATAATTCCGTTGGTTGCGGATTATCCAAATTAGGAAAGGGAGTTTTTGTTGGCTTTGGAATTTTTGAAGGAGGTGCAGAATTTGCATTTCCTTTTGTTGGGATAAGCATTTGGGAAGCAAAGCTTTTTCCATCTGGTACTCTACCCCAACTCATATTATCTTTTGATTTCTCATAAGTATAACTATCTTCTGCCTCTGTGATTGTTTTATCTTTTAGGGTTAGATAAATTGTTTCATCTGAATTATTAATAGAAAATTTTCCTGCAGCAGTAATTACCCTCCATTCGCCTTTGCCAATTTTTATATCACCGTTAACTATGTTTTGTTCGATATTTATTTCATTTCCTGCTTTGTCTACCAATTTATACAAACTCAAATCGCTATTTTCACCATCATTGTATATTTCAATCCATTCATTGTTTTTATCTTCACCGGAAGGATTAGGAAGAATTTCATTAATGTATAGTTTTGCTTGTATGGAAGAAACTGAAATTTTGAAAAAAATTACTTCAAGCAGTGTTAGTGCTAGAAAATAAGTAATTTTAGTCATCAATTAATAATTTACATGGAGATACAACGTATCAATATCCGAATCCTCATGATCTACACGTACATACCTTAAAGCACATCCTCCATTGCCAGTATAACTTCCTCGATATAAATTACCGCTTCTAACAGCCCTTACTTCAGGAGAAGATAAACTATTAATATCTAATCCATCATGAAAGTGATACCATACAGTCCTACTGCTTATAGCAGATGTATTGGAACCATATCCTTGATTGAATTTTATTGGAGGGCTTATTGGCCAATCCCAGCTACCAGATGGATTAAATGAATCTCCTCCTGAATTGTTCTCATGGCTTACACCTGGCTTTAAATAATTTAATGGATTATCTGTAACTCCTCCGGGCTTTCTTACAGTAAAGTGCAAATGTGTGCCGTTTGAATTACAAGATCGACCTTGAATAATTGATGCAATTCTCTGACCAGCACTTACGGGACCCACCTTTGTTTCCTCACCTTTTCCTGCAATAATTGCTTGAATAGCTTCATACTCTGCCTTTGTTTGAGCTAGTAAATTCTGATACATTTTTTCATCATTTTTCGTTACTCTAAGTAGCTCATCTTTTGCTGAACGTTGCGATCCTAAAACTTTGTTTTGTTCTTCTAGCTCTTTTTGCAGAACTTCCTGATCTGCCTTTTCCTCTATATAACTACCCTGAACTTCTTGGAGCCTTTGCATTAAATCTCTATCTGCTTCTTGCAGCCTTTGCAAATAATAATATCGGGAAATTGCATCAGAAATATTGTCTGCCGATAACATTATAAATAATGGTTCAGTAGAACGAGACATTTTATATGACTCAATAACACGTTCGTCAAAAGCTTTTTCTAGTGCACTCATAGAAACTTGAAGCCTATCTATTCGCCCACCGAGTGCTTGAATTTTTTCGTTAGTTTGTTCTATCTTTAGAAGAGTTAACCTGATCTGTGCATCAAATTGATTTATTTGATTAGAGAGGGTGTTCGCTTCTGATTTAAGCTTTTGTATCTCGGCCTCATATTCTTTGATCTTATCATTTAATTCATTAAGCTTTTGTTCTTCAGATTGGGCATTAACCGGTTCATAAGCTCGAATGCTTCCAAAGACAAGAAGCAATACCAACATCAATCCTAGAGAGATAATTTTACCGTGGTT
Organism: uncultured Gammaproteobacteria bacterium; assembly: GCA_964427735.1. Taxonomy (GTDB): domain Bacteria; phylum Patescibacteriota; class Microgenomatia; order UBA8517; family UBA8517; genus CAYRUS01. The sequence continues at coordinate 269,466 of CAYRUS010000001.1, forward strand.
TTTTATCATCGCAAAGCTCTTCTAGATCTAGAAACTGCAAAGCTGCTTCCGATAATTGCCAAAAAAGAACTTAGGATCAATTCTACTCCAAGAATTGCCAAGAAGAATATAAAGAATTCATTTGTGTTTTGAGGCAAGACAGGCAATGAACTAAATAAATTAAGCACCGTAGGTGTAGCATACAACACAATAATAAAAGCAAACAACCAACCAACAAACGCTCCGGCTATTGCATAAAAAAGTGCTTCTAGCAAAATAGGTTTATAAATAAAACCACTATTTGCACCAATCAAATCAAGAATTTCAATCTCACTTTTTCTTATATGCATCCTCATGCTAATGATGATAAGCAACACAAAAAGTGAAGCTGTTATTTGAAAAGCAATGTAACTTCCACCCACTACTCTTGTGTAATAACTTATCTTTCTTAGCCTTTCGATTACAAGGGATAGCTGTTCTTCACTGCCTAAGTTGGCAGTAAACCCAACTTGATCAACTGTTTGATTATTTCTTAATCCTTCCATTACTTCCTCTGCAAAATTCAAATCAACCAACGAAAACTCTATACTTGCAGGAAGTGTTTCCGGACTTACTAATTCAGACAAAAGTGGGTTGTAAGAAGTACCCTCTTTATATATTTCAAACGCTTCTTCTTTTGAGACATACCTGACTTCTTTTATCTTTGAATCTCTTTCCAGTTGACTTTGAAGCGTAGCAATGTCCTCTTGAGTAGCATCGTTTTTCAGAAAGGCAATAACCTGAGGACGGGTTTCATAATATTTAAGTGTAATATTGGATGAATACACAAGCACAGCATGAATAGTTGTTACAAAAAATGTGATTCCTAATACAAAAATAGCTGCAATAGCTTGGTAAGGAAACCTTCTTATATATCCGGCTGCTGTTTTAAAATGTATGTTTGACATTATTCTTTACTTTTCTTGGACTTTTTTGATTTTGGCTTTTCTGGACTTTTTATATTTCCTTTATCTAAATAGATAACTCTTTTATTATATTTTTCCATTAATATTTTGTGGTGAGTTGCAACAATTATTGTTTTGCCTTCGTTATTTATACGATTAAATAGTTCCATAATCGCCTCTGAAGTATCCCAATCTAAATTTCCTGTTGGTTCATCAGCTAAAATAATTTTGGGATTCACTACCAAAGCTCTAGCTAATGAAACTCTTTGAAGCTCTCCTCCAGAAAGCTGAGAAGGAAACAAGTGTGATCTATCAATTAAACCTACTAACTCAAGAACTTTATCTACACGTTCATACCATTCTCGATGGTTAATGCCAATAACAGCCAAAGCTACCTCAATATTTTCCCGTACTGTCCTTTCAGGTAAAACTTTAAAATCTTGAAACACTACCCCAATTTCCCGTCTATGGCTTGGAATTTCTTTTTTCTTTAAGGATTCAATATTCCTGCCATCAAAAATAATTTCTCCTGTATCTGGAATCAAGTCGTGAAGAATTAATCTGAGAAGTGTGGTTTTACCAGAACCAGAAGGGCCTGTCAAAAACACAAACTCTCCCTCATCTACATTAAATGAAATTTCTCGCAAAGCTTCTATCGTCCCAAAAGTCTTTTTAACGTTTTTTACTTGTAACATGGCAGATTTTTCAATCTAAAGAATAGCAAATGAAATCAAATAAGACCAGAAGATATTTAAATTGTTGTCATGCACACATCAATTTTATTTAATCTCCTTAATTCTACCTACATCCATTAACCAAGGTGCTTTTTGGGCTGCCAGCGTTGCACCCCATACTTGAACTTCTTTGCCCACATAGGCATCTAAGTTTATTACTGTGGAATTTAAATAAACGTATTGACTTTCATCGTCACCTCTAACCAAATGATGAGTACCTTCTCCTCCCATTCCACCTACTTCAAGCGTTCCTTCTGCGGTATCTTTAAACACACTATCATCCTCAATTCCAGCCTCTCCATTCACAATTCCACCTGGAGCAACCTCCGAAGGTCCAGTAGATCCTGTACTGCCCGCAATTCTTCCAGAAAGCCACCAACCTGTACTGATTCCTGCCAATACAGTTAAAAGTGCAAAAAGAATAATTGGTTTTGTTCCTTTAGAACTTTTTTTATTACCGGAAAACGATCTTACTAAAGGTTTTGAATAAGCCATGAGATAAGTTTACACCAGTGTTAATACCATGACAAGAATATTTGAATCTTAATTCAAAGTCAACTCAGCTTCAATAAATTCATTTATATTACCATCTAAAACCGCATCAGTATTAGAGGTTTCCACATCTGTTCTCAAATCTTTGACCATTTTGTAAGGATGCAAAACATATGACCTTATTTGTGTCCCCCATGAGGCAGGCTTGTAATCTCCCTTAAGTTTGTCTATTCGCTTTTCTGCCATTTCTTTTTCTATTGCCCACAACTTAGCCCTGAGAAGGTTAAGGGCTGCCTTCCTGTTTTGTTCTTGCTGCCTTTGAGTTTGAGCCGTTACTACTATCCCTGTTGGATTGTGAATAAGCCTTACTGCAGTTGATACCTTGTTTACGTTTTGACCACCATGTCCACCAGCTCTAAAAAACTGCCATTCTATTTCATCATCATTAATTACGATGTCTGACTCGTCTGAGTCTTCCAGTTCAGGATAAACCTCAACCATGGCAAATGAGGTTTGCCGTAGTTTATCTGCATTAAAGGGTGACTGTCTAACAAGTCTATGTGTCCCTGCTTCTCCTTTTAAATATCCATACGCATATTTCCCTTCGACTCGCAAAGTAACACTTTTTATTCCAGCCTCATCCCCTTCGGACATATCAACAACCTCTGTCTTCCAGCCTCTTTTTTCTGCAAATCTGATGTACATTCTATAAAGCATGCTTGCCCAATCCATAGCTTCTGTTCCACCTTGCCCTGCATGAATAGAAACAATTGCATTATTTGCGTCATACTGACCGGACAAAAAGGACTCAAGCTCAAATTCCTTTAATTTTTTTTCAGCACTTGCTATATCACTTTCAAGATCTTCTGTAACATCACCTGAATCAGCAAGCTCTTTTAGGGTGGTAATTGTCTCTTTTAATTCTTCTACTTCGTTTAGCTCACTTCTAATATCTCCTATTTCCTGCATTACTCCACGAGCCTTGTCTTGATCCTCCCAAAAATCAGGATCTGTAGATTCTGCCTCTAATCTATGAAGTTTATCTTTTTTGCTCTCAATATCCAATGAATCATTAATACCCGTAAACCTATTATATAGATCATCAATCCTTTGTTTTAATTCGTACATGAGGAAAGTATACAATAAATACCATAATTTTAGCTTATATCCTGGCTATTAATTTCAGGGTGCACAAAAATTATTAAATACTTCTTCTTTTTGGTCTGCAGGAAGCTCGTGAATAAGCTGCAAAACTTGTGTGGATGATTTTGCTTCACTTGCTTCAGAGGAGGGAACGGTAGAAACTGAAGCTCCTAAAACATCAACCAATCTAACCCTTCCTGCATCCAAAACAGTTGAAATTGGTTTTGGAGCATTTTCCCAACCAATTAATTCTGTAAATAATGTTCTCCCTCCCAATAAAAGCAGCGCCTCCAACACAATAGCTAATACAAACCCTAACATTACAAGACCGCTAGCTCCTCTTAAAGACTCACTAACATGTTTTTTCCTAAGACGTGCTACAACAAGTACAACCATAAAAATCATAAGAATGACTAAAATTACCTGGATATAATTTGGTGTAATTTCTATTCCATTTGGCAACTTAAAAGTCCACACTGGAGATAATGCTTTTTGAGCAGGATCAGAGGTCAACACTTTTTCAGCAGTATCATTCATTTATACATTGATTGTAGCATTATTACTAGCAATGTTGATAAATATTGGAGTATTTATTCTTCAGGAGTCGCTGTAGGGGTAGGACTAGTAGTTCTGCTTGTTGGTGCAGGAGTATTTGTTGATGATGGTTGAGCAGTTTGACCAGTTCGTAACCCTGTTATAATTCTCACATCAAAGTCATCGGGGGCATCTTCAGTTACTTCTACTTCATTATATAAGCTTTCCAGTTTAGCTACTAATTCTTCTCTAGCATCGCTTTGAGCGAATTCACTGGACATAAAAAGTTGAGTTGTTTCTTGATCTTGTTCATCAGCATTCCCTACTTCTATGTCTGTGTATCCTAATTCTTCGAGTTCCTTTTGTAAAAATCCAGCTTCACCCGCAATTCCACTTCCATTTAGAACCTCAATAGTGACATCTTCTTTATTTATAGAAATAACTTCTGGAGTAGAAGTAGGAGCGGGCGTTTCCATAGAAATTGACGGAGTTGGGCTAGATTCGGCAGATCCTTCAGGAGACTGAAGCAAATAATATGCACCACCTGCTAAAGCAAGTAGCAATACTAGAACAACAACAATAATTAGAACTTTTTTGCCCTTATTACTATTATTTGGTTGAGTTCCTACTGGGGGTTGATTTGCTTGATTTTCCATACCTGTTATTTTGCCGCAGTATAAAACTATTAAATTTACTTGTCAAACTCAACTGTTATTAAAAATATCTATGTAATTACTGAATCTCTAGTAATTCTATCTCAAAATTTAGTGTGGCATTTGGTGGTATCACTCCACCAACCCCTGAAGGTCCGTAAGCTAACTCAGGAGGTATAGTGAGTACTCTTTTCCCTCCAACTTTCATTCCTAATAAACCTTGCTCCCAACCTTGAATTACTCTACCTTCTCCAACTGTAAACACAAAAGGCTCTCCTCTCTCGTAGGAACTATCAAAAACAGTATCATCTTCAAGAGTACCTTTGTAGTGAACAACAACCGTGTCTCCTGTTTCAACTTTATCTCCTTCTCCTATTTCCAGGTCTTCTATTTTTAATTCGTTATCTTGTTCTTGATTGTTTTGATTTTGCATTTGTTCATCCTCAACAGTTATCTCAATTGGTGTATCTGTTGCAGGTGGTGATTGTACATTATTATCTCTTGTTATGAGAAATGCAATAAGAACTATAAAGGCTACCGCTAAAATCGTTAGTGTTTTAAAGTCTTTTATCATTATTAACTAATAGATTATCATAAATTTTTGACAGATTGAATTAGCATTAAATAGTGCTATTATTGATTAAAGGCTAACACCTTCAAACTGCTCACACATTGGCGATTGTTAATGGTCTGACTAGTAAAGTAAGGTACTATGAAGCAGCTTGAAAAAATATATAATTCCACTCTTAAATTCCTTGTCCCTAAATCTCCGGATGAAACCTACATGATTGTAACTAAAGAGGCTGTAAAACTAGTAGGTGCAAAAGATGGATCAATTTTTTTACCCAAATTAGGAAACTCTAATGAAGTCGAGAGAATTTACACAACAAATAAAGATTTATACAAAATTAAGGTTAGAAAAGATGGTGTTACAAACACAGCCTACAAATCAGGTGTTCCCAAAATGCTACAAGTTCAAGAATTAACTAATAACCATCCACAACTAAAAAAATTAGGTTACAGCTCAGATATAACAATACCTCTTACCTACTCGCATATTACAATTGGAGTACTATCAGTCTTAAGTGGAAAAAATAAGAATTTTACAGAAGAAGAGTTAGACATACTTAGATACTTTACTCCTCTTGCCACTTTAGCCATAAGAAATTCTCATTTAACAAATGAACTTCAAAACGCAATCAATCTAAGAGATTTATTTATATCAATGGCGGCACATGAGTTTAAGAATCCTTTAAGTGTGATTTCTCTTGCAACACAAGTTATAGACAAAAGAATGGAAAAAGGAGAAGCCCCTAGAGAAAACGATATTGTAATGCTTAGAGATAACGTTGAAAAACTTACTGCAATGATCGACGAACTAATGAATGTTTCTCATATAAAACAAGGCAAATTAAGATATGATATGGAAAAAATTAACTTAGTAGATCTCCTAAAAGATACTGTAAATGAATTCAGAAAAACCAACACTCAACATAAGATTTCTCTGAAAAAACAGATTTCTAACAAATCATATGTAATGGCAGATAAAAACAAGTTATTTCAAGCAATTATAAATATCTTAAATAATGCAGCTAAATTTTCACCAGAAGGTTCAGCTGTAAAATGCGAGGTTGTAGAGAAAGATGGTAATTTCTATGTCAGAATAAAAGATCAAGGAGAAGGTATTCCAGAAAAAGAATTGCCTCGTATTTTTGAGCATTTTTACAGAGGAGAATCTGTGAGAAAAACTAAGTCTGGTATGGGGATTGGACTTTTCTTGGTAAAAAGCATTATCGATCATCATCAAGGAGAAATCTCCATTAAATCAAAAGTGAATAAAGGAACTACAGTAACGATTGTTTTGCCACAGTACACTTCATAATTTGCAATCTTGGCTTTATTTAATTAAAAAATAAGCTAACATATTTATTAATACATTAATGAAGGAAGCTAGTAATCAGCAGACAATTCTTGAGTATCTTCTGTTTCATTCCTTAGAGGAAGCTAAACCCGCCTCATCTATATGCAGCTTTAACTCTCTAGGAACAATGGTCCAAGAATTTATTGAAAGTGCGAAAAATAATGATAATAAAGCTCCTCATATTTTTGCCTCTACAGGCAATGTACTTTCCGGAAAAACAGAACTAGGAATCAAACGAATTGCTAGATTACTTGAGTTGAATATCGAACGGTCACCAAACTTAAAATCCAATCTCGAAATTATTGTATTAAATTGGGATAAAACCGAAGACTCAGCAGCAGAAATTCTAGTAAATGCTAAGAAAGAAAGAAGCGAAGCTAAAAAGGAAATAAGACTTCCCAACTATAATCCTGATTTTATTCAATTAGCAGAAAATGTATCAAGAAACTATCCTGCAAAAGTAGAAGAAGAAAATAGGAATATATATGATTTGCTTATTGATAATATACCACAAAGGTATTTTTTTGAGGATAATGTGAGAGTTCCTGACAATGTATGGTTCTTGCGCTCTACTCGTGCTCTTCTTGATGAAATTATTTCTTTTAACATAAGGCTAAAGGATACAAGACAATCCAATATGGTAATGGTAATAGATGTTGTAACAGGTCATGGGGGCAAGTCAAAACGAGATTATGCTGACGGAACTTTCCTTGATTTATCTAAATCTATAAAATCCTTTGATGGAATTTCAAGGAATGATTATTCGCTATGGATGGTATCTTCAGTTGCTTCTCCTTCAATATATTTAGGTGCTTTGTATAGACATGCAATGCATCAAAGTATCACTGATAAAAAAAGAGAGCAACTATCCGAGGTTTTTGAAAGACAATTACCTGTAACAGATCAAGAAAAAGAATACGCAGGCAGTGGAGGAAGTATTCAAATGTCTGAAGAAGCTGACAATGAACTGATATCAAATCTTCTTGCTATGTCACCACGTATTAGAGAATCATCAAGATTTAGATTAGCTAATGAAATATTAACATTTAATCAACAGGAACTTATCAATTTAGCAAGTCACTTTAACTCTAGGCTTGATTCACTCAAAAAAGTTGGTACTGATCAAACATTATTAGATTTTATTGATGATGCACTAAAAGTCGGAGATATTTTGTCCATTATAGATCCTGAAGCAACAGAAAAAATGCTGAAATATGCAGCATCCAGGGTTCTGAGTTTAGCCTACTATGAATATTTGTTAAAAACGATTAATCCACACCAAGTATTTCTTGGAGTAATACGTCCAAACATTCCTAATATCCAAAGACTAAAATCCTTTCTTAAAGAAAATAAATATCTTTTTGAAGATTCTTAAATTATACTTCTTGCCATATACAAAACTAAACTAAGTAATTACTACTGTTAATATCTTAACCAATTGTCCATAAAAATTTCTGATCAGCCATACTAAGTAAATACCCAAAACAGGTAAAATTATATAGCTTTCTACCCAATTCCCGGTTTTTATGCGTAATTTTTTAAAAGGAGGAAATCCAACATCCAAATTAATAGGAAAAAGCAAAGGAACTCCTTCTTTTGTAAGACAATCTGCAATAAGATGAGAAAAATATCCGATCATTATACTTGCAAGAAGTATGTCGGGATTTACAAATTCAGGATTAAAAAAAATAGGTAAAATCCATTGCAAAAATTTATAAATTAAATACATCCCTAAAAGTGAATGAGTTATTGTTCTGTGTTTATAAAATAATCTTCTCAAGACCTTGCCTACAAAATCTCCGCCAGGTAAGAATTCCCATAATCTATTTCCAGCTTGATCCAGGTCAGGTATCATGCCACCAACAATATTCCCTATAAGCGAAGCAAAAAGTGTATAAAGGCTTAAACTCTCCGGAGGGAATAATACCGCAGAAGTAACTAAAAATGTAAAAGCAAAAGCATCATGAGTTCGGGCAGTCATAATTTATTTTAACACTTAAATATTATATGCGATTATGCTTAAATGGAGAGACTTTTAGGGTTTCTGCTTTTTAAAAATAAAATGAAAAAAATTTTTAGCCAATATTTAATAACTTTTTTTTCATTTTTCACTCTTTTATCTTTGCTTATTGACTCCTACAGAAACCCAAATTCTTTTGAAAAATATTTTTATATTGATTCTAAGTTTGTTTTATGGGTTTTTGTTGTTGTGGCTTTAGTCTATAAAATCAGAAAAATGGAATTTCCAAAATATTTAATTAAATTTAATAACTACTTTTTATTGTTATTTTCTGTGTTTTTTTCTTTATTATCTGTAATAAGAATATTATATAGCGAAGCTTATCTATATACACAGACGGGAATATTTCAGCCGAATCTGTTTTATGTTCTTATTGGAAGCACCATCTTGTTTATCTTGTCAATTAAGAAAGACTGGTTAGTAAATAACTACAAGAGTTTAATCTTTTTTTTACCGTTTTTGATAATGTCATTGCTTATATCAGTATGGATATCTCACTTTGAATATTTTAACCAAATTACCAAGGATGACCATATTATCGAATGGGGACAACTCGTAGCCCTGGTTTTGTCTGGAGTCTTATCACTATTAATTGCAAATAATATAAGAAAAACCTCAAAATTAGTTTCCGTTTTTTATATCTTTCTCGGAATATTTATGTTATTTGTCGCAGGAGAAGAAATCTCCTGGGGGCAAAGGATTTTAGGGATTGATACACCAGAAAAAATCACATCTATAAATCTACAAGAAGAATTAACTTTACATAATCTGTATTTCATTGAACCACTTGTATGGATTGGATATCTATCATTAAGTCTTTATGGTTTATTTGCTAAATATTTGTTAACTTCTTTCAAATTATTATCTGACACTATCAAAGAGTATCTTGTTCCGCCATGGTTTACAAAATCATTTTTTCTTTTTTCGACCATTTATTATCTTAACGTAAGTCCATTTGTTCCTGCTCGTATACCTCCGGAATGGTCCGAGGTCGCCGAATTAATGTTGTTTATGGGCTTATTTTTCTTTGTTAATGAAAATTACATAAGATCAAAAAAGCATAAAAATTATTGATACTTGCCACTTCCCAAAACCAAAAACACTCTGATAAAATCTACCTTTATGATAATTAATGCACAGCAAAAGAGAGATAAAATTAAAGAATTAAAGAGAAAACTCGAAGAGTATGAACAAAAATTAGCCCGTGAGATGATTGGTTATAGGGGAGTCGTGCATGAAAGTGCATCTAGTGAAATAAAACACGCAAAAGTTATGGTCTTCAAGGCAATGGTTACAGGGCTTCAGGAAGAAATAAAAAAATTAGAACAAGAAAAATAGTTTATTAGATGTTAACAGCTTTTATTCTTAAAGAGTTTGCAACTACTGAAATTGAACTAGCTGCCATTGCAAATGCAGCTAGAGCTGGGTTTAACAACAAACCAAAGAATGGATAAAGTACTCCCATTGCAACCGGAATTAAAACAACGTTATAACCAAATGCCCAGAAAAGATTTTGTTTAATTACTGAAAAAGTCTTCCTACTAAGTTGTAAAGAAGAATTAACACTTCTCAAATCTTTATTTAACAAAGTAATTGCTGCAGATTCCATTGCCACATCAGTTCCCGTTCCCATAGCAATTCCCACATCAGCTGCAGCAAGTGCTGGAGCATCATTAATTCCGTCACCAACAAAAGCAACAACCTTATTCTGACCATCTTTAAGTTCTTTAACTTTTTGCGCTTTTTCTCCTGGTAAAACTTCTGCAAATATATTATCAATACCAACTTTTTTTGCCACAGCTTTAGCGGTTCTGTTGTTGTCACCCGTCATCATCCAGACTTCAATTCCCTTAATTTTTAATGACGACACCATATCTTTGGCAGTTGGTTTTAGAGTATCTGCAATACCAATAACACCAATCAGTTCTTTATTAGAAGAAAGGAAAACAACTGTTTTCCCTTCTTCCTCAAGTTTTTGCACCATTTTTTCGTGCTCTTTAATTTCAACTCTTTTCTCTGTCATTAAATTTCTATTGCCTAATGTATATTTTATTTTTCCAATCTTTCCTTCAATTCCTTTACCTGCAATTGCTTTAAAATCGATAGCTTTTTTTAGCTTAATCTTTTCATCTTTTGCTTTTGTTAAAATTGCTTCTCCCAATGCATGCTCTGATCCCTGCTCTAAGGAAGCTGCAATTTGTAAAGCACTCGATTTGTTGGAAAATTCGATTACATCAGTAACAGAAGGTTTACCTCTTGTTAATGTTCCGGTTTTATCAAAAATTGCCACGCTTACTTTATTTGCAATTTCCAAAGCTTGTGCATCCCTTATTAATATCCCGTGTTCTGCTCCTTTTCCTGTCCCCACCATAATAGCTGTAGGAGTTGCCAAACCGAGAGCACAAGGACATGCGATCACAAGAACTGCAATCATATTACTAAAAGCTAATCCAAATGCCTCACCAACAGGTCCGAATACATACCAGAGTACGAAAGTAGCTACTGCTATCATTAAAACCGCTGGTACAAAATATCCTGATACTACATCTGCAAGTCTTTGGATCGGAGCTCTAGAATTCTGTGCTTCAGATACCATCTTAACAATATTGGCGAGCATAGTGTCTGAACCAATCTTAGTTGCCTCGAATATAAAAGAACCAGTTTTATTAAAAGTGGCACCTATTACCTGATCCCCTACAACTTTATCTACGGGAATTGATTCACCAGTAACCATAGACTCATCTATTGAACTGGTGCCTTCTTTTATAACTCCGTCAACAGGTACTTTTTCACCTGGACGTACACGAAGTAAATCTCCTTCTTTAACTTCCTCTATTGGTACATCAATTTCTTCTCCATTTCTAATCACTCTAGCGGTTTTTGCCTGCAGTTGGAGGAGTTTTTTAATAGCGTCACTAGTGTGCAGTTTTGCTCGAGCTTCAAGATATCTGCCAAGTAAAATTAATGTAATAATAACTGCTCCTGTATCTAAGTACATTGCCATTGGTATACCTAAGACATCAAATATTCTAGGGAAAATTATTGCTATGGCAGAAAAAAAGTATGCAGCTGAAGTACCCATTGCAATTAAAGTATCCATATTTGCAGTTCTGTTTTTTAGTCCAGACCAGGTTGCTAGATAAAACTCTTTACCTGCCCAAAACTGAACAATAGTAGCCAAATACAGAAGAAAATATTCATTTGTAAATGAAACCGGAACAAAAGGAAACCATTCTGGAAAGCTTCCTAGCATCAGAACTGTACTTAAAATAATAGAAACTACAACTTTATTTTTTAGTCTTTTAAGTTCAGTAAGTTTTGTTTCTTCTTTAATCTGATCTGCCGTTTTTACTTCATCTTTTTCAAGGATTATTGCCTCGTATCCTGCATCCTTTACAGCATTACGAAGTGCATCATTATTTATATTCTCACTAGTAACTACTGTAGCCTGTTCACCTGCATAATTAACTTGAGCTGAAATTACTCCGTGTGTTCTAGTTAGTTTTCTCTCAATTATATTTGCACAGCTTGCGCAATGCATCCCTACTATTGGAAAAGATTTTTTTTGGTTCATATTAATTAACTAACAATTTTCCGTGATACATATTCATTCCACACTGGAATCTATACTCCCCTGATTCTTTTGGTTTAATTTCGATAGTAACAGGTTTATTCATTGGCAAATATTTCTTAATTTTAAAATCTGGGATTACTATTTCTTCTAAACAACTCGAGGGATCTTTTCTTATAAACGTAAGCTCTACTTTTTCTCCTTTATTAAGTTTAATATTTTCAGGTTTATAACCCCCTTCTACAATAATCTCTAAATTTCCATTTCTTTCCGTAGCTTCAGCGAAGGAGGTTTTTTTCCCAAAGAAAAACCAATAGATAAAAACAATTAGTCCTGATCCAAGAGATATAACAATAATTTTATCAATACCCATATTTAAAGTTTCTTCATCACTTTCATTACTTCATCAATTACTTCTATATCATTACCGGCTTTTATGGAGTTAGCCACGCAAGACTCCATATGATTTTTAAGAATTAGATGATCAGCCTTTTTCAAAGCAGATTGTACAGCCAAAGATTGGTGTACAACGTCAATGCAATATTCACCAGTTTCTAGCATCTTGATTACTTTCTCTAAATGACCTTTTGCGATCTTTAATCTATGCATTGCCTTCTTTTGATTTAGTTCAAATTTTCTATTGTCCATTATTCCTATTGACTTATCCCCTAGGGGGGGATATATAATTCTATTATCGACTATTGCTATTTGTCAAGTTAAAATACAAAAAATGAATACAGTACTCTTAGCACTCGTGACTGGTCTCTTTACAGGCGGCATTTCCTGTTTTGCAATACAGGGCGGACTGTTAGCTACATCGGTGGCAAATCAACAAAAAGACACACAAAAACTCTCAATTATATTTTTCCTTATAAGCAAACTGATAGCATATACCATTTTAGGCTTTATTCTTGGTACTATTGGTTCTTCACTTGTAATCACTCCAAAAACTCAAGGTGTATTACAAATATTTGCAGGGATAGTAATGCTAATTGCTGCAGCAAGAATTATTGATTTGCATCCTGTCTTTAGAAAATTTGTTATCACTCCGCCTAAATCTCTATACCGTCTAGTTAGGAAAAGTTCAAAGATGGATAGCTTTTTTGCTCCATCTATTCTTGGATTTTCAACGGTTCTTATTCCATGCGGCATAACGCAAAGCATGATGCTTTTAGCAATTGCCGCAGGAAACGGATTTTGGGGAGCTTTAATAATGGCATCATTTACTATTGGTACTTCACCACTATTCTTTACATTGGGAATGGCATCAAAAAAGATGCTTGACAATAAAAAGCTCTCAATACTTGCTGCACTAATTATTTTTTATCTTGGAATTTCTTCACTAAATACAGGTCAAATTTTGCGCGGTTCCAATCATACTTTACAAAATTACTGGCTTGCTGCCACTGGAAATCTTGAACCAGAACAAGATGTAGGAAAAGTTGCCGGTGTTAAAGATGGAAAACAAGAGGCAACAATTGATGTTATAACCGGCGGCTATAAATCAGAAAGTACAACTTTAAAAGCAGGTATTCCGGTTAAATTAACATTGAGTACTAATAACACTAGGGGATGTTCCAGAGCATTTACCATTCCTGAATACAATATTATGGAAGTACTGCCGGAAACAGGTGAAAAAATTGTTGAATTTACACCAACCAAACAAGGTAGGCTTGTTTATACATGTAGTATGGGAATGTATACTGGCTATTTTGACGTAATATAATGGTTAAAATATATAAAATTGAAGGAATGGATTGCGATTCCTGTGCACAGATGCTTGAGTTGGATTTTGAAGATGAAGGCATTGAGGCAAAATGCGAATATACAACAGAAGAGCTTACTGTCATTTCAGAAAATGTAAATGACAATAAAGTTAAAGAAATAGTTGAGAATGCAGGCTATAAAGTAGAAGAATAAATTACTCAGCAAAATTTACTTTGTGTTTTCTTTTTAGTAAATCTTTTGCAATTTTCTCTGCTTCATTTTTTATATCTCCGTTACTTTTAGTTTTCTCAACGACTTTGAATTTATTATTAAAGTAATCGATACTTAAGATGATCTCTTCACCATTACCATCGCCAACAAAATATTCTGCTTTATTAAAAATAAATTTTTTTATGTATTTGGTTTTTATATTCACCACCTCCTTTGCAGAACTTTGGTTTCTTAGAGTTTGGAATTTGAGGGTTTATAAGAAGAAAGCACAATCCTGCAAACCAAGCTTAGCTTGACTTACAGCAACAGGAAAAAGTAAAGGTATTGTATTTTATTTCAAACATTAAGTTATATTAAGCCAATTAATATCAGTTTTTCAATTACGTATTTTAATTTTTTATTATCCATTTAAAGTTAAATAAATATTACCCAAACTGGGGGTAGTGGCATTTTTTATATCCTCAATTAGCTATCTACTTGATCATCTTTTTATCCGTAAAACCCATGACATACTTCTAAACCTCTCATATATTTTTCTCGATCATTCTTTTTGTTAATTTCCTGCTCAACATACTTTCTATTCTCATAAAGTGCATCTCCAACTCCTAAGAAAAATCTGGACACTAACTCAAAAGTTGGACCATTAATTCCATCTGGTTTTATATCATCCGCATTTTGAAATCCATCAATATATCTAAAGAATTTTTCTAAGGCCTTATCTGTACCAGCTTGACTTATATCGACCAGCAAAATAGATCCATGTAAACCTGTTCTTCTGTCATGATCCACAGGGAGACCTCTTTGAATCATCAACTGAGAAACTCTATTTATTATATTTTGCTTTATTTTTTCTAGTTTCTCCTTGTCTCTATTGTAAGCTTCCATTTTTTCTCTATAATCGGATACAGGTTTATTATCTGGGGTGAAAAACTCTACTTTACCACTGGCAGTCAATTCAGTGCTATCATAAAAAATTACTGTATCTAAATCTGAGGTTTGTTTTTCCACACCTTTCTTCCTGGAACCAAAGAATGCTATTCCCTTTACTTGAGGAATCCCAGTTTGAATTTCTCGAATGTTATCACGCAAAAACTTCATGTGTCCCAAAGAATCCTTGGAAGGAACACTTTTTATTATTTCACCTTTGTCTTCACCCATGTTTTATTCATCCAAACTGGGGGTAGTGGCATTTTTTATATTTTTTACCTGAACCGCATGGACATGGGTCATTTCTACCAACTTTTTCTTTTCTTATATTGCCATCTACATCCTTTTTTACATTAGGTTGAATAACTTGCTTATTACTTCCTGTTTCTTGGGTAAATGCCTGAGCTCCTGCCATAGCTGCAAAATCAGAACCTCCTGCTAATCCCGTAGCATCAGCTAAATCTTCGTTTGTTCTTGCCTGAGCAAGATCAATTTCTGGAGATTGAGAAGCAACTTGAATTCTGAAAATTCTTCTTGATAATTCTGAATCAATTTTATCAATCAACCCCTCGAAAAGTTGGTATGCTTCATTTTTGAATTCGTTTATTGGATCTCTTTGGGCATATCCTCTAAGCCTAACCCCTTCTCGCAATGAATCTATTTGGTCAATGTGTTCTACCCAATGATGATCAATTGAACCTAAATATGCATATTTTTCTACCTCCCTCATTACTTCACTACCTAATTGTTTTTCTCGACTTTCATATACCTTGTCAATAATTTCAGTCATTTTTTCGTGTAACTCTTTAGAATCTGATTTTTTCAATTCTTTTTTAATTTTATCAATCGAAGACTCATCAAAAGGAATAATCTCCATTAGTCCCGGTATTAATCTGTCCATATCCACGGAATCCTCTCCATTGACATTTGTAGACGTCAAAAGAATTCCATCAACTTGGCGTTCCAACTTTTCTTTAATTTCATTCTTGAGATTATCTGATTCCAAAACTCTTCTTCTAAGTTTGTATATAATTTCTCGTTGTTGATTAGCCACATCATCGTACTCCACAACAGATTTTCTAGCGTCAAAATGAAAACCTTCAACTTTTATTTGTGCCTGCTCAATAGCACGGCTAATCATTTTGTTTTCGATTGGCTGATCTTCTGGCAGCCTCAATCTGTCCATAAGTGAGCTTATTTGCTCTCCTCCAAAAATTCTCATTAAATCATCCTCCAGTGACAAATAAAAACGAGTAGAACCGGGGTCACCTTGTCTTCCAGCACGTCCTCTAAGCTGATTATCAATACGCCTTGACTCATGTCTTTCAGTTCCAACTACATGAAGTCCACCAGCTTTTATTACTTTTTGGTGGTCCTCTCTCCATTTCTTGTATTCCTTGGTATTTTTATGATCTTCAATATCAACACCAGGTGGCATATCCGGAGGTGTTCCTCCTAAAACAATATCAACACCACGACCAGCCATATTTGTTGCAACTGTTACAGCACCTGGCTTACCTGCTTCTGCAATTATTAAAGCCTCTTTTTCGTGATTTTTTGCATTTAGAGTGTTATGAGGAATCTTTTTTCTTTTAAGATATTCATGAATAATTTCATTTTTTTCAATTGATGTTGTACCAACCAAAACAGGCTGACCTTTTTTGTGTTTTTCTTCGATTTCTGCAACTATTGCACCGTATTTAGCCCTTATTGTTTTGTAAACTATATCTGGTTTGTCATCACGTTTGCTTTCTCGATGAGTTGGAATTACAACTACATCAAGATCATATATTTTTTTGAATTCTTCAGCTTCGGTAGCTGCAGTTCCTGTCATACCTGCCAAAACGTCATACATCCTAAAGTAATTTTGGAAAGATATAGTTGCTAGTGTCTTACTTTCTTGCTGAATCTTAACTCCTTCTTTTGCTTCTACTGCCTGATGAAGACCATCACTCCATCTTCTACCATGCATAAGACGACCTGTAAATTCATCAACAATTATTACCTGATCTTCTTTAACTACATAATTGCGATCTTTTAAATAAATTGTTTTTGCTTTTAATGAGTTTTCAATATGATGTATTGCTTCATAATCATCTTCATAAAGATTTTTGTAATTAAGTATTTTTTCTACTCGTGCAATTCCCCGCTCTGTTAAAGAAGCACTCCTTGATTTTTCGTCAACTGTATAATCTGTATCTGGGTTTAACTTTTCAACAACATCTGCAAATTTGTAATACTTTTCCGTAGGCTCCATGTCTGGAGCTGAGATAATAAGCGGTGTTCTAGCTTCGTCAATTAAGACAGAATCGACTTCGTCTACAATCGCAAAATAATGCCCTCTTTGGACCATTCGATCAAGAGAATTAACCATATTATCTCGAAGATAATCAAAACCAAATTCGTTATTTGTTCCATAAGTTATATCCGCTGCATATGCTTCTTTTCTTTCAACAGGCTTAAGATGAGCAAGCCTCTCGTCTCCATAGCTTGTGTCATTGTGTTTACTGTCATAGATATACGAGGTCATTTCCTGAGCAATAGCTCCTACACTCATTCCCAACAATTCAAATATTGGCGCATTCCAACCAGCATCACGACGAGCCAAATAATCATTTACAGTAACTAAGTGGACACCTTTTCCTGTTAACCCATGCAGATACAAAGGAAGAACTGCAGAAAGAGTTTTACCCTCACCTGTTTTTTGCTCTGCGACTTTCCCTTCCGAAAGTGCAATTCCGGACATTATCTGCACATCATAATGACGCATTCCAAGCTGTCTCCAAGATGCTTCCCTTGCCACTGCAAAAGCTTCTGGAAGCAAATCATCTAAAGATTCACCTTTTTCAAGACGCTTTTTAAATTCAGCTGTTTTTTTAGCAAAATCTCCAGCTTTTAACTTTTTTACTTTTTTTTCTAATGCGTTAACCTCCTCAACTCTTTTGGCTAGTCGGTCTATTTCTCTTTGGTTAACATCTAAAACTTTCGTAAATAAATTCTTAAACATACAGGTTTAATTTTAGCAAATTGACCTCGTCATTGCTAACATATATTTTGCCGATAAACTATATCACGATATTCAAAAAGAATATATAGAAAAATAAACTTTTCTATTCACTTAAAAAATCCTCTACCAACTTATTTATTACTTTATTCTCACTTTTTTCATATACTTATAGATATCAATAGAACTATGAGGAAGTTTTTTGGAGCATTGCTAATATTTACTTTAATACTTTTAATTCCTCCAATTGTAACTGCACAAAGTCCTCAATTAATTTCAAATGAAGATGTTGTTGTGATTCCAGCAGATGAAACAGTAAATAGAGACTTATTTGCTGCCTCAAAACGGGTAGAAATTTTTGGAAATATTAATGGAGATATTTTTGTTGCAGGCGGAACAATTAATATAGCAGGAAACATAGAAGGGAATGCCTACATTGCAGGTGGAGAGGTAAATATATCAGGAAACATCAATGGCAATACTTATCTTTCAGCAGGACAATCAACAATTTCAGGAACCCTTGAAAACACATTAACTGTAATGACAGGTAACTTGCAAATTTCTGAGCAGGCAACTATTGCAGGACCTGTTTCAGTAGCTGCAGGAAATGCTAATATCTCCGGGACTATTAATGACAATTTAAACATCGCTTCCGGAAACACTACAATCACCGGAGAAATCAATGGTGATACTGTTGCAGCGACTGGAGATCTTCGCATAACTCCCCAAACACATATTGCAGGTTATTTAATGCTTTGGAGTAGTCCTGAAATTTCGATAGACCAGAATGCAAATATCGAAGGCGATATTATTCACAAAACTATGCAATCTGATCTTGACCAAAAAGAATGGCTAGCTGCTATTACTACTTTTAATCTTTACTGGAAAATAGCAAGTTTAATTTCACTTTTTATAGTGGGATTAATATTAATAAAATTATTCCCTATACATCTAACCAAAAATGTAGAAGAATTAATGACAAATCCCGTAAAATCCTTTGTCATTGGTTTTTTAATTATTTTATTAGCACCTTTTATAATCCTTGCTTTATTAGTGAGTTTGATAGGAATTCCTCTTGCATTAATTTTAATTCCTCATTACTTTGTTTTACTTTACCTAGGTAAACTTCCTATTATATTTTGGCTTGGAGGAACACTTAGAAAAGATAAAGATTATAACAATTATTTATCATTAATCTTTGGAACGCTTGTTTATTTTGTATTAATTTTCATTCCTTTTTTTGGAATGATTATAAACTGGATAGCAGTTACTTTTGGAATTGGAGCATTGGCATTATCCGTTCAAGGAGTGTATAAGAATGCACGGAACAAAAAGATTGTTTAGTTAGTACATATAAACATTACGTTTGCCTCTGGATAAACTACATCTACATGACTAAAGATCTTTTCTAATCTTTGACCAAACTTTACAGCTAAAGGTCTTTTTTCTCCGTAATACAACCTATTAAAAACAACTATTCCATCTTTTTCTAGTATCATTTTTAGTTTTTCCAAAAACTCATCAGTGGTAAATTGCTCAGGAACATTGTCTTGAACGTACATATCCACACAAATTAAATCATAAATTTTTTTGTTTTTGATTGCTTTATTCAGAAAATTTTCTGCATCATCAATAAATGTTTCTACTCCATAGGACTCAAGGTTCATATGTTTCTCCCCCAAGCCAACAATCACAGGATCAATATCTACGCCGGTAATTTTGGCATTACTCCATTTTTTTCTAATTAGTTTTGCAATGCTACCTCCACCAAGACCAAGTATTAAAGCAGAGTCAATTTCATTTTTGTTGCCTTTTACTCTTTTTATAGAAGTTCTCCAAACACTTTCTGCCACTCCACCAGATTGTGTTAAACCTCCACCTTTTATATAAGTCCCCCAGGCAAAATCCCTCACAACTGTCAGCTCACCGTTAATAGAAGAATTAACTTTCTCTAAAATCCTCTGACCACCTAGTATCTTATCCAATTTACCCATATTAACTATTTGTATATATATTTTAACAGATCAGTTTTGTCTTCGGTGTTTGTTTGGGTATAATAAAGATATGGAAAAACAACCCTTAGCAGAAAGACTAAGACCAAATAAATTGGATGAATATGTGGGACAGGAAGAAATTGTTGGTAAAAACGCAGTTATAACCAAACTAATTTCAAATGCAAAAAAAACTTCCTTTTTCCCCTCTCTAGTTTTTTGGGGACCTCCTGGATCAGGGAAGACAACATTGGCTCGAATAATTGCTAATGAATTAGATCGTGAGTTCTATGAGTTTTCCGCAGTTAACACATCCACCAAAGACATACAGGCTGTAATAAATGAGGCAGAAAAGTTTGATAAAAACCAAATGGAGTTAATTAACAAGGGAAAAACAAAAACTAAAGCTCCAATTGTTTTCATTGACGAAATACACAGATTCAATAAAGCCCAACAAGATAAACTCCTACCTCATGTTGAAAAAGGAACAATTATTTTAATTGGAGCGACAACTGAAAATCCTTCATTTGAAGTCATTGGGCCCCTTTTGTCTAGATCAAGAGTATTAGTCTTAAAACAGCTCGCAGAAAAAGATTTAGATGAAATTATCGAAAGAGGCTTAGATGAACTTAATAAGAAAATTGAACCGGATGCAAGGTCATTTTTAATAGAAGCTTCAAATGGTGATGCAAGAGTTTCTCTGACTGTTTTGGAGATTGGAGCAAATCTAGCAACTGGAAAAGTTATTATGCTAAAAGACATAGAGCAAGCTTTGCAAAGAAGGCAATTAAACTTTGATAAGCATGGAGACGAATTTTATAACTTAATATCTGCATTTATAAAAAGTATGAGGGCAAGCAATGCTGATGCTGCCCTTTATTATTTAGCAAGAATGGTAGAAGCCGGACAAGATCCTTTGTATATTGCAAGACGGATGGTAGTTTTTGCCTCTGAGGATATTGGGATAGCTCAACCAACTGCACTTGTTGTTGCAAACGAAGTTTTTAGAGCTTGTGAAACAATTGGGTACCCGGAATGTGCAATTAACCTTGCACACGGAACAGTCTATTTATGTCAGACAAAAAAAGATAAATCTGCCTATAATGCATATTTTTCAGCAGTAGAAGATGTTAAAAAATATGGCAACCTGCCAATCCCCAGAGAAATCCTAAATCCTGTCACTGACTTAATGAAAAAAGAGGGTTACGGAGAAGGTTACGAAGCATATACAGACAAAGACTTGCTTCCTGAAAAATTACGTGGTAAAAAGTATCTTATAAAAAATGAAAGAAAAAACCTCAAGAATAGTTAGTTTTCTTTATGAAGTCGGCGTTTTAAGAAAAATATTGCGTGCTCACTACCAAACACTTTTAACAAATGATGAGACAGACAATATAGCAAGTCATTCATATAGAACTGCAATGATTGGCTGGCAGCTTGCCCTGTCAGAGGGGGCAGACCTCAATAAAGTTATTCAAATGTGTCTAATCCACGACCTTCCAGAAGCAAGAAGCGGGGATCAAAATTGGGTTCATAAAAGATATGTAAAAGTATATGAAAATGAGATAATTGCTGATCAATTTTCAGGGTTACCTAATAAAGAAGACTTAATTGAAATAGCAAATGAGTATTCTGAAAGACAAACACTTGAAGCAAAAGTAGCAAAAGATGCAGACTTGCTGGACCAGGTTTTGTTACTTAGAGAATATGAATGGAATGGTAATAAAGAAGCAGAAAAATGGTTAGACGGTGCAGAACAAGGGAAAAGACTTTCCACTAATACAGCAAAAGAGTGGGTTAAAGAGATTCGTATTCAAAACCCAAGTCAATGGTGGCAAAATGTATGGACACCAAATAATAGATAAACTATTCTTTATTTCCGTTAGCCAAAGTTTTTATTGTTTCATTATGGAGTAAGCAAGAAATACCATTCTCATTTCCGTCTTCTGCAAACCCTTTACAAACACTTGCTTGAAACCAGTCAGGAGGTCTTACCAAATTGTCTTTTGAAAACTGTTGATGACAAGCCGTACAACAAACAGAACAAATCTCAGGTATTTTATTTTGTAACTCTTTCCAATTCTTTTTAGCAGCTCTGACTCTTGGAGAGTGACCTAAGCCCTTATCTAGCAACTCTTTTACTCGATGAAATTTTATCCTTTCCGACATACTTTTGTAAAACTTCTGGAATTAAAACTGATCCATCCTTTTGTTGGTAATTTTCAAGTATTGCAATCAAAATCCTGGAGATCGCTATAGCTGTTCCATTAAGCAGATGTACATACTCATTTTCATTTTTGTTTCTGTATTTTATGTTTAAATTTCTTGCCTGATAATCTGTAGTATTTGATGTTGAGGTAATTTCCCCATAATCTCCTCTGCCAGGCATCCAAGCTTCAAGATCATATTTTTTGGAAGCCATAGCCCCTAAATCTCCAGTACACATCTCAAGTACTCTATATGGGATTTTAAGAGCTTGAATAATTTCTTCCTCAATGCCTAATAATTCCTGATGCATTTCTTCTGACTTATCTGGCGTTGAGTAAATGAACATTTCTAATTTAGTAAACTGATGAACACGGTAAAGACCACGGGAGTATTTACCATACGCTCCTGCTTCTTTCCTAAAACAATGAGAAATTGCAGCATAACGTAGTGGAAAATCCTTTTTATTAAGCACTTCATCTGAATGAAGTCCGGCCATAGTTACTTCTGCTGTTGCGATCAGACCTAAATCTTCACCCTCAATTTCATATATTTGTGCCTCATCTCCCTTAGGCTGGTACCCGGTCCCCAAGTAAAAACGAGATTTAGCTAAATCCGGTGTAACAAAAGGCTGATAACCCTTTTTACTCAAAAACTCTACACCAAACTGGAGTAAACCAAGCTCTAACAAAACAGCATCACCCCTTAAATAATAAAATTGTGATCCAGAAACTTTTGCACCTGCCTCAAAATCAATTAGGCCCAAATCTTTTCCAATTTCAACATGGTCTTTTGGTTCAAAATCAAATTTCGGTACATCTCCCCATTTTCTTAGCTCTACATTTTCATCTTCATTTTTGCCAACTGGGACTTCTGGAGCAGGAGGATTTGGAATTAACTTAATTGCATTTTCTCTCTTTTCTTCTATTTCTTTTAACTTTTCCTCTGATTCTTTTAATTCTTCTTTTAATTTTCTTGCTTTCTGAATATCCTCTTTATTAGGATTTTTGGATAAAACATTTCTTTGGCTTCTTAATTCCTCTACTTTTTGAAGGGTTTTTCTCCATTCTTCATCTAATTTAATGGCCTCATCAACTATTTTTGGGTCAAATTGTTTATCCGCAGTAGCTTTTTTATAAAATTCCGGATTGTTGCGAAGACTGTTTATATCAATCATATAAATAGTATATATTAAATAAACAAAAACTGTTATCTAACTATAGGAGTAGTTTATTCTTAGTTTTATAAATTGTCAATTATTGTCTATTTTAGATTTTACTCAGCTTTAAGAAGTTTCTCGTATATTTTTCTTGCTTCAGATTCCTCTATTGCTTTTTTGTCACCCATAAATGCCATTTTCGTTTTACTAAAATCAAGCACCTCTGCCGATAATTTGTTTATATCTTTAAGAGTAATAGCTTTGGCTACTTCAATATAATCCTCAGGCAAAAGTAATTCTAGTCCATCTAGCAGATAATCTAGAAAGTATGAAGAAATATTCTCAACTCCAGAAAATCTAATCAAACTTTGTGTACTCAAATAATTAACAGCACGAGTAAAATCTTTATTTTCAAATCCTTTCTCTTTAATTGTTTCTAAAACTCCAACAACAGCTTTCAGCGCATCACTCAAATTTTCCATGTCTACAGTTCCATTAATTTCCAAATATCCTGTATAAGGCCACATATTGTTTCCCGACCCCACAGAATAAACTAGTCCTAACTCCTCTCTCAGTTTTTGATAAAGTTCTGAGGAAAAACTCCCACCAAGCAAAAAGTTAAATATACCTACCTTAATCCTTTCTTCTAATGAATATTCTTTGTACCCTTCTAATGGAAATGATATAGAAAAAATAACTTGGCTTCTTTTTTTGTGGTATATATAAAAATAATTATTCTGTTTTGTCTTAGGAGGAATAAAATCTTGAGTTGACTCTCCTTCTTTTCTCCAAGAACCAATAGTTCCTTCAAGTAAACTTTTCAGTTTTTCTTTGTCATAATTACCTGCCATTGAAAGCTTAAAGTTTTTTGGAATGTAGTATCTGTTATATGCTTTTTTTACTTCTTCTAGAGTCATCTTTTCAACTACTTCAGAATCTCCAAAGCCACGTCTTGCATACGGATGACTTTCTCCCATCATCTTTTCAAGTTTATGTTGAAAGAATTTATTTTCAGGAACATCCCAGAAATTTCTTTGCTCTGTTCTTATAACGCTAATACTATTTTTGACTGAATCTTCCGTAAAGAGTGGCCTAGCAAGATTTTCAATAATAAATTCTAATACACTCTCCAAATCATTATCTGGTGCTATAAAATAAAATGAAGTACTCAAAGCACCAACTCCTGCATTCATTGATACACCGAGTTCTTCTGCACGAACCGCAATATCTCTCGGGGTTGGATATTTTTTGCTTCCACGAAGCATCATATGCTCTAAAAAGTGCAAAGTTCCAATTTTATCTTTATCTTCAATTGCACTACCAGCTGGAATACCCATCTCAACTGAAACAGCTCTAACCTCTGAGACAGGATATGCTAAAACTTCAATTCCATTGGAGAGATAAAAATGTTCGAATCTAGGCTTTTTTGTTCTCATTATTGTTTGGAGTTTTTCTTACAAACTCTATTTTTCTATGAGTTATATATTTTAATCCAGGGATATGACTTAAGAGCCCTCGACGGGTTTTTTTAATATCAACTGGTATTGCTTTCCAACTCTCTATCGGCATAATTTATAAACCTAAATCCTGATGAATATTCTGCATCGACACTAAGGAAATTTCAATAAATTCTCTTAGAGGAATTTCTAAAACTTCCTCACACATCTCTATCTGTTTTCGATCCACGCCAGCAGCAAAAGATTTTTGATTCCATTTATTGAAAATTGAATCCACAGTAACTGATGAAAGCTTTTTATCAGGTTTGACTAACGCTACAGCAACAATTAAACCAGTCAATTCATCACAACAATACAAAGCCCACTCCATTTTAGTCTTTGGCTTGGGTGCACCATCGACATATCCCCAAGCATGTGCCGCTACCGCATCTTTTATATCTACAGAAGCATCTAATTCTTCAAGCCAATTTATAAGTTTTTTTGTATGGTCTCTCTTTGCTGATTCTTTTGTTTCTTCATAATCCGCATCGTGTAGCAATCCTGCTATTCCCCATTTTTTAGGATCTCCTCCTAATCGATTTGCCAACGATCGCATTACTACTTCCACTGCATAGCAGTGCCTCCTTAAATTCTCATTCTTCATATGCTTATGAAGTAATTCTAGAGCTTCTTGTCTATTCATTTTTGGCCTTTTGTACCATTTTCCAAAATTCAGGATATAAGTCCTTTACATTGTCATCGTAACGATGTTTCATTTGAGGAAATAGAGTAGCCTCCCTTGCACCAAGCCCTTCCAAAAACCAGAAAAGTCTCTCCGAGTGAGCATATCCCGACGTAGGAGGCATCCCATACTCGAGCATCTCTATATAGTCTATATCCATCATTTGTGCCTCTTCGTCTCCTGCTATCCTTGCTTTCTGCTGCGAAAGAAACCTCTCGTATTGATCTACAGGGTCGTTCAATTCTGTATAACCGTTTCCAAGTTCGCTTCCTGCCAATATGACATGAAATCGTTCTGTGATTTCTTCGTTTTCCGGTTTTGACTTAGCAAGTGGAGACATAAATTTGGGTTCATTCACCAAAAAAGCAGGTCCTGCAATGTCTTTCCTGATTAACTTCCAAAGATTGTCTATTATTCTAATTCGGTTCCATTCACCTTCAGTGTCAACCCCGTCTTTTTTAAGAATAGCAAGCATTTTTTCCTCTGAATCCTCAAAAATATTTACGTCCTTTTTTTCTTTTATTACACTAGCATAATCAATCTCCATCCATTCATCTTCTAAATTAAATTTATGTCCATGAGCTTCAAACTCTGTCTTGCCGTAAACTTCCTTTGCAATGTGTATGAACATCTCCTGCACCAGTTTCATATTGTCACGGTAATCAGCATATGCCCAATACCACTCCACTTGATAATATTCCTGCAAATGCTCATCATCAATCCCTTCATTACGGAAGTTAGGTCCTATTGTAAAAATCTTCTCAAACATTCCTCCGATAAGACGCTTTTGATAAAGCTCTGTTGATATTCTTAGATAAAAGTCCTCATCAAGGGCATTGTGATGAGTTACAAACGGCCTTGCATCAGCACCTCCGGTAAAGTGTTCAAGTATAGGAGTTTCCACTTCGATAAATCCCTTATCTTTTAAAAATTTCCTGTTAGTTTCCCAGAATTTTGCTTTCCTTATAAAAAGCTCCCTTCTATCCTGGTTCATAATCAAATCTAAATATCTCTTTCTATAGATAATTTCTGTGTCTTTTAAGCCTTCCCATTTTTCAGGAAGAGGCCGGATAGATTTAGATAATATTTTTATTGAATCGGGAATTATAGAAACCTCTCCTCTAGAAGTTTTTGCAATCTCCCCTCTAACTTGTAAGAAATCACCAATATCAATTAGATTTAAGTCATCAAATCCCAGAATGCCTTCTTTAGTGTCGGTATCTTTGAGCTCTTCACTTTTTATAAAAATCTGAATGCTACCAGTAACATCTTGGAGCTGTCCAAAAATAATTTGTCCATGTTCACGCCAAGACATAAGCCGACCAGCTAGGGTTACTGATTTGTTTTCAAATTCATCGTAATTTTCGACAACCTCTAAATTTGAATATTCTTTTTCAGAATGAGGAGGGTAGGGGTCAATCCCCATTTCTCTAAGTTTTTTAACTTTTTCTAATCGGATGTCTCTAATTTCTTCTAATCTTGTTTTTGACATTTTACGCACCCTATATTCTATAAGTTTAAAAAGGAAAAGTCATTCTCAAAATATTAGGCAGAAATATATGCCTTAAAAAGATCTGCTAATCTTTCCAAATTTTTAACAGAAATACTTTCCCGCCTTGTATGTCCTTCTTTTGCGCCATCTCCCATATTAACTACATTGATTCCATGATTAACAAGTACATTTGCATCGCTTCCTCCAAAAGAAATTTCAAAATTAGGCAAAATACCTTTACTTTCTAGCAGTCTAATCGTGCTAACCACAGCTGAAGAGTTTTTATTTAATTTGTAGCCACTACAGTATGGGAATAGATTAAACTCATATTCAGCTTTTGATTTTTTAGCCTCCTCCTTTGTAATTATGCCCAACTTTTCTAGGTTCGCATCAAATTTTTCTTTATTAAAACCTCTCACTTCTCCTTTTATCATTACAACTCGGGGGATAGTATTAATGGCTTCACCACCATTTATCAAACCGACATTTATTGTTGTATCTTTATCAACTTTCCCTGTCTTTATCTTATTCAAAATATTTACAGCAGTTGTTAGCGCATTGATACCTTTTTCAGGCTCAGAAGAATGTGCAGCTCGCCCTTTTATCTTTATCTTAAAATCAGTCAAGTAGGGAGCTTGAATTACCATGTTTCCAAGTGGAGATGAAGTATCTGCAATAAGTCCTGTTTTACTTTTAAGTCTTTTAAAATTAAAGCCTTTTATGCCGCTGTCGGTTTCTTCTCTAACACTAAATATCAATTCAATTGATCTTCTTTTTTTAATACTTGCGAGGGCAAAAAGCATGGCTGCTAATGCTGCTTTATTATCTGCCCCAAGAATTGTGTCACTTTTGCTTTTTATAATTCCATTTTCAATAATCGGTTCAATTTTTCTACCTGGTTCAACTGTATCCAAATGTGCACAAACCACCACAGGCTCTCCCTTGCCACCTATATATGAATAAAAGTTACCTTCTTTATCTTCTTCCAATTCAATATCTAGAAGACTAGCTTCATGGTACACATATTTTTTGATATCCTGCTCCTCTCCGGATGGACTATCAATTTTTACCAGATTCAAAAAGGTGTCAACAACAGATCGCATAATGCTATTCTCCTCTTATAGTACTATATATTTTCTTTTTGCTTCTATAAAAAGAATAAAAAAGCACAAAAAACCTCCCTAAGAGGAGGTTTTCCATACAAAAGACCACCTCCATTAGGAAGCTATCTTTTTCTTTGAATCCAGAATGCTCATTTTATTCTATATTAACTATCTCGTAGTTTATTTTACCAACAGGTGCATCTACCTGTACTTCTTCACCAACTTCTTTACCCAAAAGAGCCTGTCCAAGCGGTGATTCATGTGAGATTTTTTTATTAACAGGATCTGCTTCCCATTCACCAACTAATTGGTATACATGCTCCGCACCGCCTGTTTTTATAGTTACTCTAGTGCCTACGGAAACTTTATCCTTTTTACCATTAGAGGACTCTACAACCTGAGCATTATTTAATACATGCTCAAGCTCCTCGATTCTACCATCTAGAAATTCGAGTTCATCTTTGGCGTTTTGATAGTCGCTGTTTTCACTAAGATCTCCTTGGCTTCTTGCATACTCAAGTCGCTCAATTAGCTTTGGTCTTTTTACATTAACTAATTCATGATACTCAGCTTTTAGCTCTTCAAG
The DNA here is from genome assembly GCA_964427735.1 of uncultured Gammaproteobacteria bacterium. Classification (GTDB taxonomy): domain Bacteria; phylum Patescibacteriota; class Microgenomatia; order UBA8517; family UBA8517; genus CAYRUS01. Next base: position 298,040 of record CAYRUS010000001.1, read on the forward strand.
ACCTTGTTTTGTTACTTGTACTTTTTTGTTCATAATTCTAAAAAAAAATCTCTCCTTCATTTAGGAGAGCGATTTTGCTGTAAAATACTCTCCAATAAGTTAGTTAGCCTTTGCAATAGGACTTACAACTTCCTTATTGGAAAATGTTTTAAATAAGTTTTTCATTCTAATTCTCTCGTAAATATTACTTGAATATGATAAGCAAATAAGTGCTATTTTGTCAAGAAATCAAAAGGGGTCAAACTATATATTTCTCAACAAAGGTATTATACTACTAATGCATAAAAAAGTAAACTTTTCCCTAACTTTTGGTGAGTTCTCCTGTTCTAGCATAAATTGTCTATTTTAAGTTTTGAAGGTATAATATAAGTGTTTGAATAGATGCTATTAAGTGTCCTGGCCCCATCGTCTAATGGTTCAGGACGCCAGGTTCTCATCCTGGTAATCGGGGTTCGACTCCCCGTGGGGTCACAGAAAATATACTCCCCGAAGCGGGAGTATTTTTTGTGACTCTTGCGTTGAGCGAATCTACTAGGCTCGCCTGCCCTGCTAGAATCTTGGCACAAGCCTAAATCTCTAGCTCGATATTCGTCTGTGTCTGAAATAGAAGATTGCAAATTGTTCATAATATCAATACTGCTCATGACTGCTTGGTAATCAAGCTCCGTATCAGAAGCACATAGCTTACGAGCTATAAACTGCTCGTGTTCTAGTTTTTGGGGGACCTCAAAGTTTTCTGGGACTAAAGTTAGCGACATAATACTTTCCCGTATTATAGTTTTCTCACCGAGCTTAAGCAATTCTAAAAATTAGCGGACAAATGTGTCCAACCATTACATAAAAACAGCATAAGTATGGGTTCATTCATACATGTGTTAAAGTTTTATAGAACTCTATATAAAGTAATAAACTTATACCTCCTACAATCATAACCCTATTTATTTACATTGTTTTGGAAAGTACATTTCCATTTAATAAAAAAGATGCTACATTTAATGTAGTTTAACTAACAAAAGAATTATGGACGATAACTTAATCCAATCAACACAACCAGTAGAACCTATAGACCAAGAAACACAAGCAATTACCAAAGAGACAACAGAAAGCAACCCTGTAAATAATAACTCAAATGAAAATAATCAAAAAAGAAACTTACTACCAATATTATTGATAGTTGGCGCATTGTTCTTCCTAGCTACTGCTGCTTTAATAGCATTCATATATACAAACAGATCCAAACAGGTAGGCACAGACTTAGCCCCTCAAGACATACTTTTACAAGAACCTCCACAAGTAACATCAGAAAACTCAAATCTTGACCAAGATATTTTAAATAGATTAATGTTCGAAGAAATAGACGAAGCAGACCCAATCTATGTAAGTGCCTTTGATTTTGAAAGTATAACTGTTGGGAATCTTACCTTACAAATCCCTACCAGTAACCATCCCGATAATATTACAGAAGTTTCCAATTTCGATGATAACACCTCTCTTGAGTTAGAAAGTGAATATTATGACATCCAAAGGGTACTCCATCTGAATACCATAAGTGACTATTATGAACCTATTTATAGTAAAATTCTGAATAAGGTTGAAGGTCAATCTTACTCCACAAGCTATGTAAACTTGGCAGGTTTTTTAAATATAGACCAAATAACAGAACCTGGTATCCAGAGTGAGGCTGAATACACTAATTTAATAAATAACCTCTTTAGTGAAGAATGGTGTGCAGAACAATTCGAAGAAGGTTATATATACGAACCACTTGAAAGTACAATTTATAAAACCAAAGATTCTGGAGCATCGATATATAATTATGTTCCACCAATTTGTGTAAATAGTAGTACTGGAGGTTCACTTCCCACAAACCAATACCTTATTGATAAAAATAATCAGGTATATATATTTGACGAAACGCAAGATCCTTTTCCAGCATCTGTAATAGAAAAAATACTGGAGAGTATTGACTAAAAACTCTCCATTCAATACATTTTTATAATTAATTCTTCATTTTAATAAATTGGATCTTTGACTCTGGATCAAAACAATTAAGCTTGTTAGAATAAAAAGATATGCAATTAAAACTGCCCAACATAAATAACTTTATTCAACTAAAGTGGAACTTGTATATAAGTGATTTTTTGGACATTCTCATAATAGCTCTGCTAATTTATTCGTTTTTTATTTTTATCAGAAAAACAAGAAGTTATTTAGTGTTTTTTGGATTGGCTATCGCCGCCGGATTGTATGTTCTTGCCGACACTTTAAATCTCTATCTCACATTCCTTACTTTGAGATACTTTGCAGGAATTTCAATTTTAATTTTTGTGATTATCTTTCAGAACGAAATTCGTAAATATTTTGAATTCTTAGGCCTTATTGGATCAAGGCAAATAAAAGTTAGAAGACTTCCTTCTCAAATACTTTCTATTCAAGAAATAATTCAAACAGCAGTAAGCCTAGCTCAAGAAAAAGTTGGTGCTTTAATCGTTATCCAAGGAAGAGATAACTTGGATAACTTTATCGAAGGAGGTATTGCAATTGACGCAATCATATCTGAAGAATTATTGGCTAGTATTTTTGATCCTCATTCCGATGGGCACGATGGAGCAGTAATAATAAGCAACAACCGGATAACTAAATTCGGCGCACATTTACCTTTATCTACAAATTTTAAAGCTTTGGGAAAGCACGGAACTCGCCATAGTGCTGCTCTTGGTCTTGCTGAAAATACTGATGCATTTTGCATTGTAGTTTCCGAAGAAAAAGGCAAAATTTCAATTTGCAGGGAAGGCAAAATAAATACTCTTTCTCAATTCTCTGACCTAGAAAAGCACTTAAACAAATTTATGAGAGAAAAGTTTTCTCATAGCTCAGAAAATATATTTTGGTATTTATTCAAACACAATCTAGGACTAAAGATGGTATCAGGGCTTTTTGCAATTTTAATTTGGTACTTAATTGCATTTCAAACAGGCATCACCGACAACACTTATAGTGTACCGATTAGCTTGACTGAGGTACCAGAAAATATAGTAGTAGACAGTTATTCACCTAAAGAATTAAACATAACAGTTAGTGGCAGAGGAGAATCTGCCTTTTCTGGTGTAGATACTGAAAGTTTCAAAATATCAATCCCAGTAGAAAATCTAGGTAATGGTATTAATCAAGTATCAATAGCACGTAAAGATATTACAATTCCTAATAAACTTTCATTTAAATCAATAGAACCAAAAACTATTCTTTTTTCTGTAACTAAATACAATTCTCACGACGTTCCTGTGGTGGCGAATATAACAAATACACCAAGAGGACCTGAAGTAAAAGAAATAGTAGTAACTCCTGATACCGTTGGGATTTGGGTCCCAGAAGGCAGACCTAGTCCACAAGAAATTACAACAGAAACAATTGATATATCAAGAATAGAAGAGTCTGTAATAATGCCTGTAAAACTTGTAATTCCTGACAACATGAGGCTTGTTAATGGTGAAGGCACTGTTAATGTCGCAATAACTATCGAGTAAACTTTTACCTATTGCATTTTGCTGCAAAAGATTTATACATAAATTAGATATAATTTTGTGGGAAAAATCACTTCCTGCCTACTTCCTAGAATTCAGCCCCAACTGATTGATCTTTCGTGCAAAGGAGGTGATTATTGATGGCTGCAAAGAAAAAGGCAAAACCAAAAACTGCTGCAAAGCGTAAACCTGCAAAAAAAGGAAAAAAGAAGTAATTTTCTTTTATTCTAAAAATAGCGGTATGCTAGAAATTAGTATGCCGTTATTTGTTGTTGAAAATCTATTGTTTACTAATTTGTAGGAGGTAAATCCATATTTAAATCTAAACTCTACAAAGAGTACAGACGATTTTCAATTATCGACTTTATCGGTTCGATGAATCACTGGGAAAGTGTGTATAAACAATAACACCATCAGATCTGGTATAAGATACACTATTTTATCTAAGTATTCCCTTTCCTGACTCGGATCTTTTAAATGAGCTTCCCTCACTGCTTCCATAATTATTTGGATTATAATATAATTTTTAAATATTTAAGCTTAAGCTTGTTAATAGACCAAGTTGTGTCATATAATAAAACGTAATATGGCAAGGATCCTTCTTGTAGAGGATGATGAAAAACTCCTAAAGCTTTATAAAGTCAATTTAGAAAAAGCTAACCATCAAGTCTTAGAAACTGTAAATGGAATGGATGGATATCTTATTGCCAAAAATGAAAAGCCAGACTTAATACTCCTTGATGTAATGCTTCCCGGTGGTACAAATGGCTTTGATGTCTTAGAAAAACTAAAAAAAGATACTGATACAAAAAACATACCTGTAATAATGCTTACAAATCTCGATGGCCAAGAAGAAATAGCGAGTGAAATCGGAGCGCAAGAATATATCATAAAAAGTAATATAACCCCAAGTGATCTTATTACCAAAGTTAATTCCTTTATTTGAATTAACAATAAACTTTTTAACGATCTTTAAGAGCCATCTCTGCAAAACTGTTCATACTATCCCTTGCAAGTTCATTACAGACAATTAACAGCGGATTTAAAAGTTATCTATATTATATGTACATGTTAATGAACGCATCCCAGATAGTTGGATTCAATGTAGTAACAGAGCAAAATCAGCTTGTAGATCAGGTTAGTGATGTTGTCGTTGATCCTAAAAAAAAGAAACTAGTTGCTATAGTTTTAAGTAAAAATGAAATGACAGGATTACAGGTAGTACCTTTTGAAAAAGTTAAAAACATAGCACAAAACCAAGTTGTTGTAAGTTCAGAAAAAGACATTAAGCCTTTTAGCGCAATAGTTAAAAACAGTTCTCCTGAAAACAATACACTCACAGACAAAACAGTTGTTACAAATAAAGGAGATAAAATTGGTGAACTGAGTGATGTGTCATTTGATACTTCAAACGGAAACGTTAAAAAATTAATTGTTCAGAAAAACGGACAACCACAAGAGATAAAAATAAAAGATATCCAGGCAGCTGATGAAGTCGTTATTATCAAAGAGAAAAAACAATCTTCTGAACAACACCAAAATACACAAACTCAACAAATGGGAGGGCAACAATCAAATCAGCAGGTAATGCAAATGCAGCAAAAAGGAGGGCAAAGAACTTCCCAGAATGGTTCACAAGTATTAACAGTACAAGAAAACAGTAACTTAAAAAAAGAAATCAAAAGAGTAACAAATGAAGCGAAACAAAGCTTAATTCAACTTTTTAAAGGATAATCTGCAATAGTTATCTTAGGCTACACCTTTAAGTTGTAGCAAGATAGGTAGGTCTTCTATCTGTTCTTTGTTTAGACTTTTTGACTAAAGGCCATTTTGTCATTGCCACTTTAAGAACATCTTCAACATTTTCTGCGAATACAAATTTTATATCTTTTTTGACATGATTTGGAACATCTTCCATGTCTTTTTTGTTATCCTTGGGCAAGATTATTGTTTTTAATCCTGCTCTGTGTCCAGCAATAACTTTCTCTTTAACTCCACCAATTTCTAACGCCCTACCTCTTAAAGTTACTTCTCCTGTCATACCCACATCTCTTTTAACAGGAACACCAGTCAGAGCTGAAACTAGAGCCGTAGTAATTGCAAGCCCTGCAGAAGGTCCATCCTTAGGTACTGCCCCTTCTGGTACGTGAATATGTACATCAATCTTTCCTGCAAAATCTTCTTTGAGCCCTAGCAATTGCCAATGTGCCTTGGACCATGTGAATGCAGCTCTTGCTGATTCTTTCATAACATCTCCAAGTTGACCAGTTAATGTCAGTTTTCCCTTACCAGGCATTAGTGATACTTCAATAAAGAGAATCTCTCCTCCAGTTGCAGTCACAGCTAAACCTGTAGACATTCCAATCTCATCTTGTTTCTCAGCAATCAAAGACGAGTATCTTGGAGGTCCTAAGAATTTTCTAACATCTGATTTTGTTATTTTCTTGACTTTCTTGCCATTCTCCACAAATCGTCTAGCTAATTTCCTATTAACTGTGGCTAGATTTCTTTCTAGACTTCTCACTCCTGCTTCTCGAGTGTAACGGTTAATAATTTCATACAAGGCTTCTTTACTTAACTTTATATCTTTGTCTCCAAGACCATGAAGTCTTAGCTGTTTTGGCCATAAATGATTTTTTGCTATATGATATTTTTCGTCCTCAGTGTAGCCTGGGAAAGTAATAACTTCCATTCTATCCCTAAGAGGTCCTGGTATGTTTTCTAGAACATTACCTGTTGCTATAAACATAACCTCTGATAAGTCATAAGGAACCTCTAAGTAGTGGTCTGAGAATTCCTTGTTTTGCTCAGGGTCCAAAGCTTCAAGGAGTGCACTAGAAGGATCTCCTCTAAAGTCAGAACCAACCTTATCAATTTCATCGAGCATAAATACTGGATTTTTTGATCCCGCATCCTTCATCCCCTGGATAATTCTTCCTGGCATAGCTCCTACATAAGTTCTTCTGTGGCCACGAATTTCAGCTTCATCACGAATTCCTCCTAAGGAAATCCTGGCAAACTTTCTACCAAGTGCCTCAGCAATAGATTTTCCTATTGATGTTTTTCCTACACCCGGAGGTCCAATCAGACAAAGTATGGTTGGTTGAGATTCTAAAACGTCAGACTTTTTTGTCTTTTGGGACATTTTACCGTTTTTAACTTTCATAACAGCTAGATATTCCAAAATTCTGTCTTTTGCTTTTTGCATTCCATAATGTCTTTTATCCAAAACTTTTTGAGCTTTTTTAATTGACATGTCATGGTTATTATCGCTAACCCATGGCACATCAGTAAGCCAATCAAGGTAATTTCTGATATAACCAACTTCTGGGTTGTGAGGATTTAATTTAGATAGACGCTTAAGCTCTTTATCAGCTTTAGCACGAACAGCTTTAGGCATCTTGCTCTTCTTGATTTTCATTTTGTACTCTAAAAGATCTTCTTCTCCGTCCTCATCGTCAATTTCTCCCAACTCCTCCTCTATAGTTTTCTTTTTCTCTCGAAGCATAGCTTTTCTCATTTGATCCTCAAACTTTTTGTGCGTTTTAGCAGAAATTGTTCTTTCTATATCGAGTGCATTTACTTCTCTTGCGAGTAACTCTATAACTTTTTCTAGCCTCTTTTTAACAGATAGCTGTTGGAGAATTTTTTGCTTATCAGAAAATTTAATTTCAAGTAAAGCTGCAATTTGATCTACCATTTCAGCTGGAGTCGAGTTTCCGGAAACAAGCTTCATTACAGTCATTATGTCTGCCTGTTTACCGATACTCATAGCCTTTTTGAATATTTCGCCAAGCTTTTTAGCTAATGCTTTTGTTTCATCTGAATCCTCATCTTCTTCTTCAAGTTCATATACATCAGCTACAAGATATGGCTCGTGAGATACAATTTCATCAATTTTTACTCTTGTTTGTCCCTTTACCAATGCATGAATTTCACCATCCGCTGGCATCATTTGAGTAATAGTACAGATAGTACCCACTTTATATAGATCTTCCTCTTCGGGGTCTGAGGTACGAGGATCTTTTTGTGTAACACAAACAATCAATTTGTCTTCATGAAAAGCTGCGTTTATTGCAGATACAGATTTGCTTCTTCCAAAAGATAGTAGTGTATCTGTATGAGGAAATACAACTGAGCCTCTTATGGCAACTACTGGCAGTCGTCTTTTGTTGATTTTTTCTGTTTTCTTTTCTTTCATTTCTTATTTCTAAATTGCGATCTTTGAATTTGTATTTAGCAGTCTAGCAGTCACTCTGCTAGTTGTCAAGATTCTATAGTTATTACTTTTTACGAGATAGCTTTTTAACAAAATTAAATAAATGCAAATTGTCCATAACTATGGCACAAACAACACCAAAAAATGCTCCACCAATAACATCAATGGGGTAATGGACATTTGCTAAAACCCTCCCCAGAGCTACCAATATTGCCATCAGCACAAAAATAGTACCCGTCTTTTTATCATGAAGCCAAACTATAAATGCTATTGTAAATGCAACCGCACTGTGCATTGAAGGAAAGGATGCATCACTTGGGGGAACAAGTGTCAAAGCTTCATAACCATTCATATAGAAAGGTCTGATAGTAGGAAAAAATGTTTTTATCATGGCAGCTAAAATCCAAACTACAATGCTTCCAATAAATGCATGTATTGCCTGCTCCTTTTTTATTCTTCCATCTATTATCCACAATAAAAGCAAAGAAGCAAACATTACCCAAATCAAAAAACTTGCTAAGAATGTTACTAAAATATTACTCATGAATTACAATTCTAGTCCCTTGATTATTATCATTGGATCTAGCCACACTACTTTTACTATTCTCAAAATTTGGTCCCACCCAATAATATAGTTTTTCTGCAACCTCATTTGGTAGGTTAACACAACCATGACTCCTTGGAGTACCAAAATCATCATGCCAATATGTCCCGTGCAAACCAAACCCTCTCCAACCTGGAATTTTTTCATTTTCAAAAAACATTACCCAAGGTACATTAGGAAGATAATAATAGTAGTCCCCCTCTCCTCCTTCCATTTTTGTTGCTCTTAATTTTATCCAGATCCTAAACTCCCCTTGTGGAGTTGGCCACCAAGGTAAACCGGATGAAATCGGAGTCTCCAGGAAAAGTGTTTCCCCTTCCCAAGCACGTAACCTTTGTTCAGACAAATCCACATCTATCCATTTTTCTTCTACAGTTGCTCCCAAAACATTATCTTGAGTAATTGAATTATCAAATGCTAGGGCAGGCACTTCTAATTTCTTAGATTCAAAAAAAGCAAAATTATCAGTTGGATCAAACTCACCTGACAGATCAGAGTAAGTACAACCTACCAACTTATTTTGTCCCTTGGCTTTTTGGGGAAACTTGTTGTAATTAACCAGAAAGCTAATAGAGATCATGGATAGAACAACCAAAGATAAATAAATAATACGATTGTGTATTTTTCGCTTCACTAATTGATTATATAATAACCATATTCAACTTTGCCATTTTATACAAATTACGTATACTTAAAAAAATGAGTAGAAAATACAATGTGGTGGGAAGCTTCCGATTTGCCCTAAACGGTTTAAAGACTGCATTTGTAAAGGAACCCAATTTCAGAATCCACTCAATGATGGCAATTTCTGCAATAATATTAGCTATGTTATTAGATTTTAGTATTGCAGAATGGGTTGTGGTTGTTTTTACTATAAGCCTTGTACTTATATTTGAGCTCTTGAATACAGCAATAGAAGCTTTAACAAATTTATTTAGTCCTGAAATTAGTGAATATGCAAAAATTGCCAAAGATGTGACTGCCGCGTCTGTCTTAATCACTGCTGTAAATGCTGTTGTTGTAGGACTCCTTCTTTATTTACCAAAAGTTATTGCATTACTAAATTAACAAAATAAAAAGACCAACTACAAAAGCATAAAAAGCAAAAAACTTAAAACTTTTCCCCTCTAGGAGCTTTAGCAGAATCTTTATAGCAAAGATGCCAGAAATAAAAGAGGCAAGCATACCTACAAAATATAATCCTAAGTTTTCGATCATTATCTGATTATTGTTAGATATCTCGAATAGGTTTGCGCCTAATACTACAGGTATTGAAAGAATAAAAGAAAATCTTGCAGCTTCTTTTCTATTTAGCCCTGTACTAACACCAGCAAAAATAGTAGACCCTGATCTGGATATTCCCGGTATGATTGCTAATGCTTGAAAAGCACCAATTATTAAAGCTGATTTTTTTGTCAGCTTTTTATTTTTGTCCGAGGTGGTATCTGTGCAAAAGTTAAACAGTGAAGTAAGAATAAGAGCTATACCAACAAGTTTCAAAGACTCAAAATAACCTCCCACAGTGTTATTAAATAGGATTCCCACTATTCCTGCAGGAATAGATGCTAAAGTTATAAAGAACAATGTTTGCTTATTAATTTTTGTTAGGTCTTTCCAATAATAAAAAATAACAGCCATTAAGGTTCCCACATGCAAGATCACTTCTAGTAATATTCCAGGTGGCTCATAGCCTAAAATCTGTTGAAAAATCACAAGATGACCTGACGAAGAAACTGGTAAAAACTCAGTTAATCCTTGGACAATTCCTAAAATTATTATCTTGAAAAATTCCATGCGAGGTTGGCAGTCTTTTATAAAGTGTACTCTTTCCAATTATCTTTAGATAATTTAGATAATTCAACAGCATTATCGATTGTATATTCTCCTATTTTTGTTCGTCTCAAGTTTTTTAAATATGCACCTGTTCCCAACTTTTCCCCAACATCTCTAGCAATTGCTCTTATGTAAGTCCCACTGGAAACTGTTGTTTTTATTTTTAATAGTGGAAAACTATAATCAATCAATTCAATTGAGTGAATTTCTATATCACGTTCTTCTAAATTTACTTCTTTACCTTTTCTTGCTAGATCATAAGCTTTTTTGCCTTTAACTTTTATTGCAGAAAACACTGGCGGTTGCTGCTTTTGTTTTCCTAAAAATGAGTCTAAAATATTTAATATTTTATCTTTTTGTGGTTTTTTGATTAAATTTCTTTGGTCTATTATTTCTCCTTCTTCATCATCTGTGCTTCTAACTTCACCTAAGTAAATTTCTGCTATGTATTCTTTAGTTTTGTTTTTAGAGATATCACCTAGTTTTTTTGTTCCTTCTCTGGTAATTCCGATTATCAGCAAACCTGTCGCGTTTGGATCTAGTGTTCCCCCGTGTCCGACTCTTTTTATTCCTGTGATTTTTCTAATTTTATCAACTACGTCGTGAGAGGTAATTCCTTTTGGTTTATCAATAAGTAAAAGCATAAACTATATACTATTATATATAAGGATTTTATTGTGAACGAAATTATATTTATTGGAACGTTTTTGTGCCTTTGACAAGACAGAAGCACAAGCATATAATACGAACATAAACCATGAGTGCAGAACATTCCCCAGAACACCAGAACGGTCCGATAAAAGAGGGGGGTATGTCATTCCCCGACCCCAACTCATTTATTGAAAAACATGAAGTATCTCAAAGGAATGATACTCCAGCCGAAGGACAAGTAGAAGAACAGCAATTCGAAGAAGGTAACTTTGAAGATATAAAAGAATCAGAAGATGAAATTTCTACTAGTCATCATCATACAATTACCAACGGAAAAGAAATAACTGAAGAAGATATCATTAATAATAACCCAATAATGACAGTCAGAACACCAGGAGGTAAAGAAATTTCTGTAAGACCAAACCAGTTAATTGAAACATTTATCCGAAGGCAAAGTGCTAATGATAGTATCAATAACGTAATAGAAAGTACTGCAGCAGCTCTATCAAAACAAATGAGTGAAGCAAATTTAGCTGAAGCAGCTGTTCAAATAAAGACTACACTTGCATTGGAGCATATAGCTAGAATGAGAAACCCACAATTTGATAATCTCACAACTGAAGAACAAGATCAGGAAATAATTAGAGCAGCTAATTTAATTGAAACAACAACATCAATACTCGAAAGATCACAAACTCAACGTGCAAAAGCTGACTATCTTCAATCAGTATACAGATCGTTAGGTGAAGCAATGGCAAGAAATATTGTTAGCTGGAAATTGATGCCTCCCGAGGTAAGATCAGAAATTTTAAGTCTATCACGAGACATAGCACATGGTTTAAAACTAGAAACTTTGGGTAACATCGCACCAGATGTATTTAAGAGAGGACTAGATTATGAAAGACAACTATTTTTAACTCGTGCAGAAGCGGAAGAAGCTGCACGAAGAGCGAAGTTAGTTACTATGAAACAAGAGAAGGAAATTGAACATTCTGCGGCAATGCAGAAAATAGCTAAAGAAACTAAAGCTTGGGAAGAAGCTATAAAGGTTGGTGGTGAAGGAATAAAAACAGCCGTTAGAGAAACTATAACTACACCAATAGAAAAAATAGCTGTTGATATTCCAAGCAAAGCCATCGGAGAGTTAAGAAAGCATATTACTGGTTTTATAGGTGATATTAAATATATACTTACAAATTCAGAAGATGGTGCGATACATGGATTTCCTGGTGCATTCGGAAAAGCATGGGATAGTTTTACTAAGAATATATCTACCAGACAAGTGTCTGGCGGTTTTGCTGGTGCCGGAGTTGCAATGTTCTATGGTATAAAAGTAAGTTATGGGTTACTAGTAAGTACAGTAGGTTTAGAAGTCCCTGTCTTGTCCAATTTGGTTCTATATGGTTTACCTTCTCTAGCAACAATCGCAGGATTTGCTACAGGAGGGGTTATTGCTAAAAATGCTCCACGCTGGTGGCATCAACTAAGGCATAGAGGAGAAAGTGTATCAAACTATTATGAAGAAGATGAAAACGATAGTTATGGTAGCCGATCAGCAACACGAACTGGGTATTTACCTGGGTTTTTAAATATAAGAAGTGGGCAAGGGCAACCTGAAGAAGAAAGTTCTGTTGATGAATGGGGGCATTAGGATTAATTAATCTGCTCAACAACTTCTTATGAAAGCAGAAAATCAAAAAAACACATCCCAATCTGTCGAATCTGTAAAAATATACCCTCCCCTTTTGGGTATTGCTCCCCATCAGGTAATACCTGATTTGCCAAGCAAGGCAAGAAGAGGAAATGAAGTTATTTCTGCATTAGAAAATCTCAAGAAAGCAATGTCGACTCACGAATCAAAGGTAATATTTAACCCTGTCGACGGTGACACATACTTCTTAACTGCACATATTCCCAATTTAAACAAAGATCTAGTATTTTTCAGAAATTTCACAGATGAAGGTGTTTTAGATAAAGAAATAGAGAAGAAAATGCTTCGTTATTTTTATGAAACAGTCGGGATATTAAATGAGGATGATCTAAGAATAATAAGTGAATATCGAAAAAGAAGTTCTACCCCTCAATTAAGGCCCCAGCCTTCAGCACCAATTGTTAGTAAAAGAAGAGAGCCTAGACGAAAAATGGCAAAAAATCCTGTTGAGGAAATCAAACAAGGTGACTTTTCAAATACACCTTCAAAAGTGGCAACTTCTGAAGTTTATCATGAACAAGAAGGAAACAACCCACTAATTACTAAAAGTGGATATCAAACTAATAAGGAAGAAGAAGCTTTGGGCAGTAATTCAAGCACTTTAAATCTCGCTCCTGTTTTTTATAAACTAATACAAAAAGGTTTTTTTCCATCTAATAAGCAAATACTGTACCATGATCAACTGCCTTTATCAGAATCTCTTGATTTAGATATATTTGCTAAAGAGTTCAACTTGACTGTCAGGGAAGCTCTTGATGATGGCAAAAGTAAAGCTGTTATGTACATTGCTATAACAGAACTAGTAGAACATTTTCCCAAGGAGACAATAATAAATTCATGGTCAGAAATAGCAAACCTAGGAAAAGAATATTTAGCTCAAATAAATAGGGATAAAGATCCATTAATACCCAAATTAACTTATTTGGAAGACACTAAATCTATTGTCTTAGTTGGTTTACTTCCGACTAATGAGGATGCAGAATACATAGAAATTATGATCAATCTAGTAATATGGAGTTTTACTAGCCTACAAAGTATGCTAAAATCGCAAAATATATAAAAATGGCCAACTATTTTGTAAATATAACAATAAAAAACCATGACAGAATTAACGGCTCGAGAAAAATTTACCAGAGTTGGATTAACAGGCCTTTTAGGGTTAATTTTCGCTAGTATTGGCTATAAATACGTGTCTAACGAAATGGGAATCGAAATAGAAGTTCTGGAAGAGATGTTCTCTAGCAATGGAAGATCTCCATCTTCTCAATTACCAACCTCAATTTATACATCAACACTAACTCCAGCAGAAAATCAAGTAATATCTCCAACATTAACATCTCAACCTCAAGAAGTACAAAGTCAACTTGAATCCCTGATAGAACATTCGGAAAAAGTAGCCGCATTCTTAAGGCAACTTGAGAAACGAGAAGCTGATTTAAAATATGAAAATATATATTACCCAGCGGGAGAGCTACACAGTGCACCTGTCGGAGAAATTGTAATAGCATCTCACTACCACGACAAATATAATGGAAGTAAAACGTCCTCAGGAGAAATATTTAATCAAAACAGTGATATTTGTGCCACCTGGGGTTATCCTTTGGAAACTGAACTAACTATAATAAATATATCTAATGGAAGAACAGCCAGATGCAGAGTTAAAGATAGAGGACCAAATAGATATATAGATGGTAACCCATCTAATACTTCATTTTTAGACCTTACACAATCAACATTCGATTATTTAGCACCTCTCACTGAAGGGGTTATAGAGGTAATGGTATTTCCAACTGGGCACCCTGCATATAGACCATAGAAAAATTTAAATAGAAGTTTTATTTACTGGATAGTTACCTGAATTGTATCTGAACCTACATTACCTTCAGTGTCAGTTGCTTCTGCTGAGATTTCGTATGTTCCTGGCTCATACGAAGAGCTATGAAATTGTGCTTGACAAAAATTACCCTCACAAGTATGTAAAAGCTCGTCTTGTATATAAAGGGATATTGTCTTGACTATCTCAGAATCATCTTCTGCCTGAGCAGAAACAGTATAGGTAGAATTCATATCAAGAGTTGCTCCATTTTCTGGATTAAATACTGCAACCATTGGAGGTTTAATATCTTTAACGTTTAAACCAGCCCTGCCTGTAATATCTTGCTCACGACTGACTAAAACCACACCAGTTGCAATACCTATCAGAAGAACAGCTACGAAGGAGATCTCTACAACTTTTTTTGCAAAAATAGTGGGCTGTTTGTTGCTCATTAATCGATACTCTCTAAATAATATTACTCTTCAAAAACTATACTTTCAAGATCTACGTCTAGGTCAGATAAAATCTCCTGTATATCCTTGAGCATGGCTTTTGGTCCACAAACATAAAAATGTTGATTAAAGCTTTTTATATGCTTTTTTAGAAAATCTTTATCAATTCTACCTTGCTCATATCCCATTGCATCTTCACGAGTGAGAGTTAAAACCAGATCGTCTTTAAAATAATGTCTAAGTTCTTTTTCCTGAATTATGTCTTTTTTCCCCTTATTAGAATAGAGTAGACTGCTTCCTTTCAGCTCGCCCTTGTTGTACAAATCTCTAAAAATAGCAATGAAGGGTGTTATACCCGCTCCACCCGCAATAAAAACTCCAGTACCTTTGTATTGTATAGTCCCCCAAGGATCACCAATGATTAATTCATCTCCTGGAGAAAGTTGATGCAATTTTTCTGTTACTCCTTCGTGATTAGGATAGTCTGCCACAGGGTAGCCTTTAATGGTAAATTCCAAAACTTTATCGTCATTTAAAGAGGTAAATGTGAATGGGTGTTTTTTATCCTTAAACCCTTCAATGTTTATTGCAACTTCTGTAGCTTGACCTGGAGTGTATTTATATCCATCTGGCTTTTCTATAATAAACCTCTTTGTGTCATGAGTTACAAATTGCTTCATCAATATCTTAACTGTGTATTCCATAGTATTTATCATACCTCATTTTTGCATTTGATTCACATACTAATTCTGTTATAGTTTGTCGTATTGAAACGAGTAAAAATTATGCACAATCCACTGTCCCATCCTTTTGCATTCATAGATGTTGAAACAACTGGAATAAATCCAGTAGCAGATAGAATTATAGAAGTAGGAATCGTAAGAGTTGAGAATGGCAAAGTTGTACATAAGTTCCAAACACTCGTCAACCCTCACTCCTTTGTACCTCCAGAGATCGTACAGCTAACAGGAATATCAACAATACAACTAGAAAGAGCTCCGGACTTTACAGAGATTCAAGGACAAATAAAAGAAGTTTTAGATGGTGCAATTTTTGTTGCTCATAATGCTCGCTTTGACTATGCATTTGTAAAAAACGAATTTAAGAGAAACGGTAATAGCTTTACTTCTAAAGTTCTCTGCACTGTAAAGTTATCCAGAAAACTTTTTCCTTCACTTCCCCGCCACAACTTGGACACCATAATACAACACTTTGCTATTACAGCCGAAAAGCGACATCGTGCTTTTGATGATGCCCATGTCCTATGGAAATTCTTCAAATTGGCTCAAAAGCAACGTGCAGAAGAATTTGAAAAAGTTTTACAAGCATTATTAAAAACTCCATCAATTCCGCCGAAACTCTCAGACAGTAAATTAAATAATCTTCCAGAAAGTCCTGGTGTTTATAGTTTTTTAAACAAAGACGGATTAACTCTTTATATTGGTAAAAGTAAAAATATAAAAGAAAGAATCAAATCTCACTTTACAAATGACCACCAAAGTCTGAAGGAATTAAAAATTTCTAAAAATATAGCCTCTATTGAAACGCTAAAAACAGCAGGAGAGTTGGGTGCATTAGTCAGGGAATCACAAATGATAAAAACAATACAACCTTTGTACAACAGACAACTGAGAAGAACAAAAAGCTTACTAGCAGTTATACAAGTTCCGGATAAAGACAATTACTACAAAGCAGAATTTGTAAATGCAAATTCAATTACAGAAGAAAATGTTGAAAGTGTACTTGCAGTATTCAAAAGTAAGAAACAGGCAAAAGCCACATTAGCTGAGATTGCTTTTAAACATAATTTATGTCCAAAACTCCTCGGACTAGAAAAAGGAACTGGTTCTTGCTTCAATTACCAACTGGATAAATGCAAAGGAGCATGCATATACAAAGAAAACTCTCTGATTTATAACCTACGAGTTATAGAAGCCTTTTCTAAATTCCGCATTCCCCCATGGCCTTTCGAAAACATTATATTAATTTCAGAGGAGTCAGAGGAATTCACAGAACAACACATTGTCTATAAATGGTTCTATCTTGGATCTATAGTAATAGACAAAACAAGTAATGACTCAAAAATTAACAAACACGAAGTAAAATTTGATTATGATATGTACAAGATAATTAAAAACTATATAAAGTCTGCTCCTAAAAACGTATCTATTACTAACATCACCAAACTAGAAGAATTAAGGCAGTCTCTTAGAAACGGTTTACTACCGCTTAATTAAATTCATCAAAAATATAAAAATTATATCTATTACTATTGGTACTAGTAAAAAGAGTGATGCATTTTTAAAAAGATTATTAATAAGTTCTTGTCTCTCTGCTGAAAAATCTACAGTTATATTTACACCGAGTAATTTATAGCCCGCAAAAAGAACCAAAAAAATAACACCAACTATCCAAAAACCCTCTGTATCCTTTTTACTTAAAAACATGGTGTTAGAAACTTGAAATATCAAATATACAGCAAACAAAGAAAATAAAAGATTTTCTGGAAATAAGTTCCTTGAAGTTATCCAATAAATTATAAAAAAAATAATTGCTAGTCCAAATAATAAAGGTGCCAAACCAACTATCAAGCGTCTGAAGGGATCTGTTTTACCAATTGGAACACTTCCTAATTTTAAATTATCTCCATCTTTTCGAGGCATTAGCTCGATATTCCCTACAGGAACTAATAAAAATAAGGCACTTAAAAAATGAGCAGTTTCATGAATAAATGTACCCGGCAAAAAAATTAAAGCAAATATCTTTTCAACTTTGGAATCTTTCCGAAAAACTTTATATAAAAACCTCATAGTGGAATAGATCAACCTTTTTGATAAAAACAGAAGAATCACAAGTTCAATTAAAAAAATATAAATATACATACACTTATTCTATATTATTATTCTATCCTTTCTCCAAATATCTAATAAACCTAATAAAATTGGTGTGTAAATTTATTTAATGAAGAACAAGACCTTGAAAGGAGACTCCCTTAAAGGTAGTCGCACAATTTACTTTTAAATTGTATTGATTCTACTGCACACAGGCCATGCGCCAAATCCGTCTCTACTCATCTTGAAGGCGGCGGTTTTGGCAGCTTCTTCTGGATTAAATCTTAAACCTGGATCAGGGTTTAGTCCCATGGCTTTTCTATTTGATTGCCAAGTTGATGATGAGAATTGATAAATACCAGCATAAGGTCCATTAACAGCACTGGGGTTGTAACCAGATTCACAACTTGCAATGCTTAACATTCTACCTGCATCTACACCATATTCATTTGCATATCTCACAATCATTTGTTGAACTTCAGTATCTGCAGGTAGAGATTCTATCTCTTCAATATCTTCTGCTATTTGAGAGGGCAAAGGAGGTGCTGTAGCTGCCAATACTTCTACATTATTTATTTTCTCTTCCCGATGTATGGATACAGACGCAACCCGAATATTGGGTTTACCTAGATCTTCCCTAGCTTTTACTATTTTTTTGTTTAAATGAGTGGTGTCTTTGTTCGACTCTGATATGTTTACTTTATCAATATAATAATCAACTGTATCATGTATTTCATTTTGTTCTTTGGAATTTGATATAAAAATATCATTTTCGGCAATAGAAGCCCCTGCCGTGTTTAATAAAATAAAGGCAGCCACAACAATAGTAAGGTCATAAGCTAATGTAATTAGCTCAAAAATGACACCTTTTGCAAAAGTTTTTTGCATTAGCCGAGTATTTTACTCCCAAAAACCCTATAATTCAAGTAAATAAGCTGGGTTTTGACACTAACTTATGCGGAATTAGCCTCAAATCTATTAGAATTTCCTTTTCACGACGGGGAGTGAAACATGATTTTACTAGTTAAATTTTGACGCTCCGGAAGAGGTTTTTTCAAAATCTTTAAAGTCTCTTACATTTATTTGCTACCAAATTTAAACAACTTAACTAAAATTTTAGTATGGAAGACAGATGGAGTATTGATATCGAATTTTTGGAACAAGGAGATATTTTCTTTTTTTACAAACTAAAAAAGGGTGTTAAAAGTGCATCTAGTATTGATGATGTCAGTAGATTTTATTTTGTACTCTCCCCTACAGGGAATAATCCACGAAGATATATAGTTATGGGTAAAAAAAGAATGCCTTATATAAATGACGGAGGAAAAACAGGTTGGGGGTTTATTGAAAAAGTTGGTGGAAGAGGTTATGAAGTTTCAAAGGAATCAAGATCTAAAAAAGCAACAAAAAGAGGAGCTCGGCCAGTAGGAGAGGGCTTATACTCTATTGCTCGCCACAGAGATCATACTCACCTTTTTTTTGTTTTAGAGTTACCAAAAAGACCAGGTGAAGTACAAAATGCACTAAATATAAAACGGCGTGGAGACTTTATATTTAATATTCAAACTGAAGAGGATAAAGGCGGAAACAAGTTCATTCCAGTCTCTGACTCAAACGCTTTAAATATTGAGGGGAGAGAATTACTACTAACTGGTGTAGGAGCAAACTTGTCACGGCTAGGAATTAAAGTTGATTCTGATATTGAAACCGAAGAAACAGCTGAAATATTTACTAGACTGAAAGTAGATAAAACTCGCCATCCAATATCTCCTTTAATAAAAGGTGAATGGGCTTAAAGTAAGTACTTTTGAATAAAGTCATTATCTTTTGGTATATCTTCTTCTTATACGTTTTTGTTCTTTATGGTTAGATCCTGTCTTTCCTAAAAACCTTTGTATAAGTAATTTTGAGATAATAGGATTTACATATTTGTCATTGGAGGTTTGTGTAACTTTGAATCTTTCCTTTCCAGCCATAGATTAAGATTAGCCAAAATAACCAACAATATCAACTATAAGATTAAAGAGATATTTAGCCCAATGATTATTGGCAACTAGGCCACATAGAGATGCCTCCTCTTACCATAAAAAATGCAGCTGTTTTCATTGATTCCTCTGCGTTAAACCTTAACTCAGGATTTGGATCCAATCCCATTATGTTTCTATTTTCAATCCAGCGTGATTCTGTATACTGATACATACCTCCATAGGCTCCGTTTTTAGCAGTTGAATTAAAATTACTCTCACATTTAGCTATTTTTTTTAATAGGTTTTTATCAACACCATACTGATTAGCTACACTCTCAAAAAGAGATTCTAAATCGGCAGGGGCACTAATAGTTGGTGTTTCAGTAGGCTGTGGTACAGGAGTAGGAGTTGCTGTAATTGTTGGCATTGGCTCAATTGTAGGAGTTGAGGTAGGAGTTGGTGTTGTAGGTAAAGGAGTTTCTGTCTCTTCTGGCAAAGAAGTAGTAGCTAGCTTGTTTTCTTGGGTAATTGATTCTCCTAAAACAACAGTTTGCTTATTCCTAGGAAAATAACCCGAGATTACTGACAAGATCACCACTAGTGCAACAATTACCAAAGAAATTAGGATATTGGTTTTCATTGCTTTTAAAGTATACCAGCATTTACATTGCCAGAATAAGTTATAATAAGTTTTAGAAAATGGAAAATGCAATATTTGCAGGTGGATGTTTTTGGTGTACTGAGGCTCTTTTTAAAAGAATAAAAGGTGTACAAAAAGTAATACCTGGCTATACAGGTGGAAAAAGCGAAAACCCTAATTACAAAGATGTATCTTCAGGACAAACAGGGCATGCAGAAGCAATCCGAGTTACTTTTGATCCAAAAAAAATCTCTTATCAGGATTTGCTTTATATATTTTTCAGAGTACACGATCCTACAACCTTAAATAAACAAGGAGCTGATGTCGGAACTCAATACAGATCAGCTATTTTTTACAGTAATGAAACTCAAAAAGATTTTGCTAGTAAAGCAAAATTAGAAGCACAAAAAATTTATAACGACCCAATTGTTACAGAAATTGTACCGCTTAACGATTTCTACCCGGCAGAGAATTATCATCAAAATTATTATGAAAACAACCCTAACCAAACATATTGCAAAATTGTCATTGACCCTAAAATCAAAAAGCTGGAAACTGAACTACAAGAATACATAAGTTAAGATTGCCTAATTATTTTTATACCAATATAATTGATACATCATGGCAAAAATCATATCAGTATTTGCACTTCTAGTTATCGTAATAGCAGGTTTTCTCTTTATTAAAAATGAGAACTCCTCAAATGAAAACCCACCTAATGAAATTAACCAAAAAAATATAAATATACAACCAACACAGGGTATGATTACTGAGATTAGTGAAGAATCCATAGAATATAAAGATTCTATTCTTGTTAAATTGGAAAATGATCCAACAAACATTTATGTGACAAACGAAACCCAGGTGAAAGACGCAGATGGAAACTCACTAGAAAGAGAAGTTCTTAATACTGGAATGCAAGTTGCAGTTATTGCCGAACCCACAGAAGGCGGAATCGAAGCAAGAGAAGTAATTGTAATAAAGTAAATTTTATTTTATTTCTTCATAGCATCTCTTATTTGCTCTTCATTCATCCCAAAATGATGCCCTATTTCATGAATAACAGTATCTCTTACTTTTTCTTTTAACTCATCTGGAGTCTTTGAAACCATCATTAAGGGTATCTTAAAAATAGTAATTTTATCTGGCAATGTTGGACCTATTCCATATCTACCCCTTTTTGTTTGAGGAACACCTTCATATAATCCTAAAAGCAACCCTCCCTCTCCTCTCAACTGAACTTTTTCCATTTGCAGATTATTTGGATAATCCTCCATAACAATGGATACATTTTCCATCCTATCCAAAAACTCTCGTGGTAAAGATTCAACAGCTTCGTCAATGAACTTCATGAATTGATCATCATCCATAAGGAGATTATATACTAACATTCCTGTGGCTAATCTGTCGTTTTAAATGCATTAAAAATTAATTTAAATCACCACTATCCGATTGTCCTTTACCCTCAGTAATTACCAACAATTGTCCAAGTCTTTCAACAAATTTTTTGGCATGATCACGACTCATTCCAACTCTTGCTACAATTCTTACTTGATTGGTTGGTCCAAGGGCTTGCATAACATTTAGCACAACACCATTTTCGTTAGTAGTCATATTAATATTGTCAGTATAAAGTATTGGTGTTGAGTCTAAGTTTATACTTACTTGTGCCGTTTTTGTTTCTTGTTGTTTTTTTTCTGCCATAAATCTCACCTCCTAAAAGAAACCTATATATAATCATCTCTTTCGTGTGGAATTGGAGGATATAAATCAGGATAATTACGATAATGGGATCGATAAGATTGAATTAGCTCTAGTGCTGCCTCTCCTTTTGGAAAGTCACCTTCATTTTGCAAATGAGTTAATAATTCCCATGCTTCAGCATCAGTACCTGTAATTAATTTCATTTTTTGGATAGGTGATAAAGAATCAAATTCTTTTGCACCCAAAACCGTCATCTTACCTTTTAAATAGTCAGCAACCGGTAATCTTTTAATAAACCTTGAAAAACGTTCGGGCAACATCAGCAGATGTGAACATTATATAAACTAAATTTTTCAAAAGCAAAAGAATAAATTTGTTATATAATTAAATTAGGCTCAGGATAAAAATTTTTGAAACAATTTAAACACACGATCGTATTACAAATACATATACTGTCCAAATATTTATGAACGATCAGTTATTAATAGAAAAAGCTAAAAAAGGAAAACTTTCCGCGTTTGAGCTGATAGTTAAAAATCACCAAAGAGCAATCTTCAGACATACTCTAAGAATCCTCAAAGACCATGACAAAGCAGCAGACGCAACCCAAGATACTTTTATAAAAGCATATAAAAATATCAGTAAATTTAAAAAAGGCAAACCCATAAAACCGTGGATTTATAAAATTGCTACAAACACTTGTTACGACATTATAAAAAAGGATTCCAGAGTTAGCAGACTAGATATTGAAATAAAAAGTGAGAATGATGCCCCAATTGAGCGAATTATCAAAAAGGAACAAGTGAAAAATTTACTTTTAGCACTTAAAAAATTACCGGATAAATACAAAACTCCAATTACTGGCTTTTACTTTGATAGATTAAGTTACAAAGAACTTGCTGACAATCTGAACTTACCAATCAACACCTTAAAAACACGAATCAGACGTGGAAAATTAATTTTGAGAAAGGAGTTGATATACCAATGAATGATAAATTAACCGAAAAAATCATGTATGAAGTAGCGAAAAAAGAACGCAGTGACGTTTTTGTTTCTTTGTTTTTATTGCTACCTACTATTATTGCACTTGTATTTATTGCAGCTGTTTGTTCACACAAAACTTTATCAAATCTTTCTAACAAAGGGTTTTTTGATTTAATAATTGAATTTGAATACGATCTGAATAATTTTTATCCACAAATAGCTGATTTAGGCAACAAACTCTGGGAGGAAACAGTAAGAGGATTTCTAGCTGCATCTGCAGCTAGCTCTACTGCTGCATTCTTTTTACTCAAAAAGAGCAAGCTTACTTATTTACGTACAAGAGTAAAGGAAATTAGCAAGTACTTTAGTGAAACAAATTCACTTATATATCGTATTAATAAGTAGAGGGAGGTGATAAATTTCAGAAACCTAATTTTGTCTCAACGGACAGGGGACAAAAAATCAAGAAGTCCACCTAACATATCCAAAAACATACTCTTTGCAAAACTGCCACTTAAAAGTGGTAGTTTTGTTTATATTATTAATTCATCGATAAGCCTTTTTTCGTTTTCTTCTTTGACATAGGCTCTTACCTGAACATATTTTTCTATTCCAGAACCTTTAAGTTTACTTTTTAGAAGTTCATCAACTTGAAATATACCAGCAGAATTGTTCATTGTTATTGTGATGAGTATGGGTTTTTCTTTACCTTCACTTATTTCAATTTCATCTATAGCTGCATGAGATAAAGAATGAATGTCTATTATCCCTGCTTCGTAACCCGCTTTAGATCTACCCTCACTCATATCCAGTGCATCTGCAACACGAACAATGCCTGCTTCTAATGTTAATGGTTTTCCATTTTTTCTATGGCTGATTATTGCATGCAAAACTTCAGAAATTATGATAGTTCTTTCTTCAATTGGAAGAAAATTTAATGATTCCCGAAGTATGCTATTTACTAAAAATAAGCTAAATTCTTCGTGGCCTTCTCTGCTTACAGACATTCCCAAATCATGCAAAATACTAGCAAGAAACAGCACAACCTCAGCATGATCATTAGACAAATTAAAGTCCTCTACAATAGACATTTTTATATTATTCTTGCCAAGAATTCTTGAAAACCTCAGTGCAATGTTTGCAACTATTTGAAAATGTACAGTCCCGTGGTCTGTCATCTTAATCCTATCCAGAGCATTAACATTAATAACTTTCCACAAAGTATGTATTTCTTTATTTGAGTTAATTTCTTCTACTACTTTCTCAAGAAGCTTGTTTTTTGCAACCGGGACCTTAATACTTACCGGCTGCTTATTATTCTTCGATTTCATAACCTTTGATATTTTATCAAAAAGCTTGAAAGTTAGCCAATTTTAATTTTGGCTAATGTATAATAGAACTTATGTTAGTTGATGAAGCAGAAATAACAATTAAAGGTGGTCATGGCGGACCAGGAATAGTTTCGTTTGGTAAGGGGAAAAAATCCGGACCTGACGGAGGAAATGGCGGAAGAGGAGGAGATCTTTATTTAATGGGCAGCTCAGATCTAACTCTTTTAAATCAATTTTTAACTAAAACACTATTTGAGGCAGAAAATGGAGAATCAGGTGGAAGAAACCGCAAAACGGGAAAAAGTGGTAAGGATTTAGAAATCCGATTACCAGTTGGGACCAGTGTTATTGATATAAGATCAGGTAAAAAATTAGCTGAAATAGAAAAAGAAGACCAAAAAGTACTTATTTGTAAAGGAGGAAAAGGAGGAAGAGGTAACTACGAATTTAGAAGCCCAAAAAGAACAACACCAAGGTTTGCTCAGCCAGGACTCCCCGGAGAAGAATATGATGTAAAAGTTGTTTTAAAGCTTATAGCAGACTTTGGTCTGGTTGGTCTACCCAATGCAGGGAAAAGTAGTCTTTTGAATGAACTGACAAATGCAAAAGCCAAAATCGCAAATTACGCGTTCACTACTCTATCCCCTAATCTCGGCGTACTTAATGGCAAAATATTGGCTGATATTCCCGGGCTTATCGAAGGAGCTTCTGAGGGGAAAGGTCTTGGTTTTACTTTTCTAAAACATATTGAAAAAGTTAAAGTATTACTTCATTGCATATCTTCTGAATCAACAAATCCTATAGATGATTATCAGGCAGTACGAAAAGAATTAAAAAATTACAAAAAAGCTTTAGTGGAAAAGCCAGAAATAGTATTGATAACAAAATCTGACTTAGTGGACAAAAAAACACTTAAATCTCTAAAAGATCAATTCAAAACAAAAAATATTAAAGCTTTGTATATATCCATACATGATTGGGACAGTATAAAAACTTTAAAAAATGAACTTTTGAATATAAAATATTAAAGTTAAGGGTCTATTTAATAATATTTTTAGCTATGAATATTACACCGTTTGTTATCGAAAATATCGGCAAAATAATTTTTTCTATTGTTGTTTTGGCAGGTACATTTTTGTTAAGAATACTAATCAAAAAAGCTGTTAAGATAGCTTTCCTTAAAGTTTCAACAAAGCTTGACAAAAAGCATTTAGCCAGAACAAAAACAATAAGGTCTCTTCTTGTTAATATAATTAATTTAGCAGTACTATTGGTCGCAGTTTTGACCATTTTATCCACTTGGGGAGTTGATGTTGCCCCCTTACTCGCAGGGATTGGTGTGTTCGGTATAGCAATTTCTTTTGGTTCTCAATCCTTGGTAAAGGATTTTATAAGTGGATTTTTTATTATTCTTGAGGATCAATTCCATGTTGGAGATACTATTAAAGTAGCTAGTTTTGAAGGTGTTGTTAAAAGTATTTCTATCCGGACTACTGTGATTAAGGATAGTGACGGTAATCTGATTTTTATTCCTAACTCAAAAATCGATATTGTAACCAGATATAAACCAAAGAAATAAGACTAATAAAGGTTATTTATAAAATTCTGTAATTCTTCTACTGCTAACAAACAATCTTTTACTTCATATATATCTGTTGGTTTGTCCCCCTCAGCTACAGTTGTCCTGTTATAATTTATTTTTGCTTTTGAAATATTTTCTTCAAATGGAAGAGTCCTTGAATCAGCATATATAAACATACTTTCCATTTGAATACCACTTACCTTTGTTATTGAGTAAATTTGAGTCAAAGTCTTAATATCTGGCTCCTGCATCATAACCATTCGAAATTCAATTTCTTCTCCACTATCCAAAGATAAAGTTATTCGCGTCTCGTCAAAACAATTTACAGGATCAAGTAAGCAAACTGCAGCTCTATGAATAAATTCCTTATTTTCCAGTAATTTTTTTATGAGAAGTTCTTTTAACTCTAAATATTTTATTGTTTTCTCTTCTATGCCTAAAGCTTCACTTTTTAGTTCTTGCTCATTTTCACGAACATTCTCCGCCGAAGCAACTTCAGATTGAACATTTCCGATTGTAAGCTCTTTTTCCAGCATGATAATATAGTGGCTGGGCAGATTTTTGTATTTTATTTGATAGAATATAAAAGACTGTTAATTAACAAATTTAATAACTTAAATTTGACTAAGGCTGAAACAAGGTCTCTGGAATAATTTCTACCTCATCTACTTCTTCAAAAGCTTGGGCTGTTTTTTCTATTTGTGAGCGGAGTAAAGATACTCTGCAGGAACCTCCAGAAGTTGCATTCTGAGGATCACTAAATTCCAAAGTCAGTAAACCATTTTCTAAGTTAGCACCCTCTAATTCAAATCCTTCCAACGGAAATTCTGTTGTAAAACCTTGTTGCCTTTCTGAACTCGTAAGATTTCCTTGTATTAAAAGTTCAATGGTATCCTGGATTGGTGTTTGAGTAACTGGGATTTCTTTTTGGACAGGTCTTACATATCGAGAGTCACAGGAAAGGTTTGGGTTTCCATCTCTGTCTACTTCCTCATTATAATAATAAACACTGACTTGTCTTCTCTCGCTATCTTCAAATCTAACAGGTATTCTTAGCTCATCCGCATTCTCAGGCAACCCGGAAGGGTTTGCTTTCTCCAAAATAAGAGTACCGCTCTCCGTACCAGATGCAGTAAAAGTAAGCTCAGCTTCGAAAGGAACAAAATCTTCGGTCATCCATTCTCCAAGAGCCTGTGCAGAACCTTCTGCAACTTGATTCCCTTCCGAGTCTAACAGGCTTACTGGAAAACTAGCTTCAAAATACCAAGTACCTCTTGCTTCTCCTGTTATTATTAAAGGACTTGTTATTGTTTGATTTGGTTTAGGAGATTCTATTCTTATTAAATCACTTTTTTCTAACTCATTGCCTATCTCTTCGACGAAAGTTTTACCATCAGTAAAGCATTGTCTTGGATAAGATTCCATTACAGGGTTTCCAGCCTCAACACACTCTTCAAAGGAGTTAATTGCATTCTGAATAGGAGCATTTTTTTCAAAAATTCTAAAAAATAAAAACAACCCTGTAATAACTATAAGTATTCCTAAAAGGACTAACAAATTCTTTTTCATATATCTATTTTAAACTTTATTTTCCTTATTATAGCTTATTTCAAACAATATTCTGTTATTATAATAATTAAATGTGATTTTATGAATAATAAAGTAAAATCTTTCACCCAAAGAGTTCTCCATTTTTTCAGCCCTTTTTCTCGACTCGGTGAGTCTCAGTATTCTTACTCCTTTCCTTTGTTATTGTCACTTATCTTTGTATTACTATCTGAGTTCCTTGTTACCATACTGTCTGCTCCTGAAATGGTAGGCATTATTGCTATTTTTCTTTTCATGGCTTTGATTGTGTATTTGTCATTTCGTGATGGAATTAGAGGTGGATTTATAGCAGCATCGATTACAATTCTTTACTATCTCTATATTTTAAATCGCGAAGGTGGCACCAATTCTGAAGGAATAAGAACAATAGTTCTCTTCACTATTGCATATTATGCTATTGCTGGAGTTATAGGATGGCTTAGGCAATCAATAGACCAGTTGATACAAAAGGAGTTAGACAATAGAAGTAGACTTTCCTCTGTAATCCAACAATTACCAATAGGCGTTATTATTACTGACAAACAAGGCACAGTTGAATTAGTGAATAAACAAACAGAGAAGATTTTAGGTGAAGAAATTCTAATTGGCTCCTCAATTGAGCAAGGACTATCCTTCAAATCTAAACATAATGGTAAATACACCCAACAAACAAGCCAAATATTCCATGACTTAAAGTCTTCGGGGAAAACTATAATTGACCGTGAATTTGAGGTAAAGCGACAAGATGGGAAAAAAGTATATGTTCAGGTAAATGCTGATATCATCAAGAATACAAAAAAACAAACAATTGCAACTGCAACTATAATTAATGACATCACTGAAAAAAAAGAACTGGAACTAAGAAAAGATGACTTTATAAATACTGCTTCCCATGAATTAAAAACCCCATTAACTAGCCTTAAGTTATACGCAGATAAACTTTCTATCTACAATCAAGATAAAAGACATACCAAAACAAAACTAATTGAAAAAGGAATCCAAACACAAATTGAACGATTACAAAAATTAGTTTCTGATTTATTGGATGTGTCACGTCTTCAAACAGGGAAGCTATCCTACAACAAAGAAAAATTCAAGATAGATGCACTAATAAATGAAACGATTAAGTCTATGGACGAACCAAAAGATGATGTCAGAATTGACTTTAAGACAAAAAGCTCAGCAATTGTTACTGCAGATAAGTTTAGAATATCTCAAGTTTTAAATAATCTACTTACCAATGCAATTAAGTTCTCTCCTGACAATAAAAGTATTATTATTAAATCTCAAAAAGCTGATGGGAAAGTTATTGTAAGTGTCCAAGACCATGGAATAGGGATCGATGAATCGCAACACAAATACATCTTTGGAAGACTTTACCAAGTCACAGACAACAACATTAAAACTTACCCGGGTCTTGGAATGGGACTTTATATATCAAAAGAGATTATAGAACGCCACAAAGGAAAGATTTGGGTTGAAAGCAAAAAAGGAAAAGGGTCTACTTTTTATTTCAGCCTTCCTCTAGCAAAGAATTAATACAAAACGTAAACACTAAGCAACTGTAATATTTTCAATGAATCACTAAAAAATGTTAAATTTAAACTCAGACAAATCTTTGTTTTAGTCTCCTCATGTGTAAGGATATTGGTCCTAATATTGAACTTTTAGGCTACCCACATACCTATTGAAATAAAATCTATTTGGATGTTTTTCACTTGCTATTAATAAAGCCAACACTCTATGGGGTCCATCAACCAATTGACCATTGTAATACTTCCATGGCTTTTCTAAATTTTATTATTTAGCATACAAGTATCTAGACTTTTCAAAGAAACAATATATTTGATTAAACCGCCTTAGATTCACCTTTCCCCTAATTGATCAATAGTTTCATTAGTGAACCATCTTCTGATATTTAGCATAACTATATGTACACTAGATTTTCCTATCCTTACTTTAGTTACCAGTATTGGTCTTTCTATCTCCTCATTAACACTACAGAAGTATTTACCTGATTTTACTCTAGCCTCCAAAAGCTCAACAGCTCGCTCTGCTCTTTTTAGTGAAGAAAATTGAGCTTTATAGATAGTTTCTCTAAACTCATATTCAACCATCTATAAAAATTATACTTTGAAATATTTAAGCTAACAATAAACTAGACTGTCTTATTTTTTAATTCTTTGTTAGAATCTATTTAGAATAGTTGTATGGATATTCAGGATAAAAAAGGTTTTACCTCAATAGTTATAATTTTAGTGATTCTGGCAATAGTAGCTCTTGGTGGCAGCATTTTGTTTATAAACACAAAAAAACCTAACTTAGAAGAATCAACAGCCACAGAAATGATTGTTACTAATGATGAAACTGAAACAGACTCAGATCTTTCTTTTTCGGGAACTTATTTTGACACAATTGAAAAGGGTAGTCCTTTAGAATGTGATTGGAGTGCTCCGGAAGGGTTTGGACCTAATCAAATAGGACAAGGAAAACTCTACACTGACGGAAATGGAAATGGTAGAACTGAAGCTGTCTTCTCTGTCGCAAATGCAAATGCTAATACTTATGCTATTTTTATGAATGAAACCGTATATCAATGGACAGAACTGCCTTCTGGTCAAAAAATAGGAATTAAAATCACCAAAGAAGATGCTCAAGCTAGTGAAGATAACCTTACAGATGAAGAAAAAGAGCAAGGAAAACAATATGCATCCCAATACTCATTTTCTTGTAAACCTTGGGCAATTGATACCACAATGTTTGAATTACCAGATGATGTAGAATTTTCTGAAGTTAGCTCACTTACTTCTTAAATCCACATAATATTATTTGAATCTTTTGTTAGAGAGATCTTATCTTTTTATTTAGTTTGCTATTTTTACTCTTTTTAACTTTTTTCCAGTTTGGTATATTTTCTTTTTCTTCTTTATAGCCACTTTGTCCTTCATCTATTAATTTTTCCAGTATATTTTTGAATTTCAAAGGATGGGCAATGTTTTCTAAAACAATTTCCCTATCTTTCGAACCGGCAGTATGAATCATCAAGCGTCCATATTTATACAAGCTCCTTTCAATAAAACTTTGGTAGACCTCTACATGAGTAATTTTGTCGTAAACAGCGGAAGTAAGACTTACATTGAAATACCCCTGCTGGGAAATCAGTCTTTTGTTCGTAAGAATATATTGAGTTCCTTTACTCATAAAATAGATTTGAATGTAAGTTACTATAAACGAAAGAGCATAACCTGCAAGTAAAGCCACAACAGGAGACTTTGTGAAATAATAAACTCCTCCAAACCCAATAATAATAAAAATAACACCAGGAATTAAAAACCTAATTAAAAAAATTCTCACTAAGTACATGTGAGAAACTCCAGTGAAATACAACATCTTTTCTCCGTGAGCCAGATAATGAGAAAAGCTTTTTATTTCCTTTTCGCTAGCAGGCTTCAGATAAAGCGTATCTTCCATACCTCATTCTATCATTTACAACTAGCAATTAAGTCTAGCTTTTATCAGCAAATTTTATTCTAAAGGTTGTTCCTTTCCCTTTTTCAGATTCAAGCTCGATCTCTCCATGATAAGACAAAACCACAAGTTTTGTGATAAACAAACCAAGTCCTACCTTTTCAAAGTTCTGAGGCGGATATTCTGTATAATATGCCGTCGTTTGGAAAAAAGGTTTAAATATATTTTCTAAATTCACCTCACCTATTCCCATCCCAGTATCTGAAATTTCTATAACTAAAAATCCCTCTTCTAAATAAGTTTTTATTTTAACTTCTCCGTCTAAACTTCCAAATTTTATAGCATTACTAATAACCTCCCTAATAGCAACTGATAGTAATGTTTTATCAAAATCATATTCACCTAAGACTTCCTCTGGATAGAATGAAATTTGGATTAACTTTTCTTCTGCTTCCAATTCGAAATCTTCAATTATAGATTCAATTAATTCGTTTATGTTTATTTTTTTATTTTTTATTTCAAATTTATTATTAATAAAATCTGATATAAATACTAACTTCTCGATTAAAGTCTCAAGGTCGACGGCGGATTGATTTATAACACTAATGTGATTTTTAACTTTCTTATCTTTGCTTGTTAAACCTTGCAGGTCATTTTCTAAAGTCTCCAAGTGTCCTTTAATCAAAACAAGTGGGGTATTTAGGTAATATGAAGTCAGTGTTATAAACTGATTCTTTAAGGTATTTAATTGAAATAATTTATCCCTGACTTCAAATTGATAAGATATCTGCTTTCCAATGCTGCGGTCGACTATAACTATCAAAATGTAGGCTATTGTATAAAATATAAATTGTCCTAAATATCCTTCGTATGGATTATAATTATTCAAAAATAAAGCTATTCCAACAAAAGAAAGCAAAGCAAAAAAACTTAAGACTATGGTTGCCCTTACACCAAGTTGAAATAGTGTAAGTAATAAAATTAGATATGGACCAAACTGAGCAACACTTTGAAATCCACCTGTTAGTGCCATAAAGACAGCGGCCAATATCTGAGTTTCTATTATAAAAAGCAAAAACCAATACTCTACTTTTTCAGAATCTATAGTTAAGTAATAAAAGGGAGCAGTGACAAGAAATATAAATGGAGTAATTACAATTAAATCCTTAAATGGAGTTGTATTAGGCAATGATAAAGCATATATATTTGTAGCAACGCTTCCAACAATAAATAACGTTATATGAAACCTGAATAATTTTCTGGTTTTATCTCTTCCCCACAATGGATACAACTTCGGCAATTTCATTCAAAACACCTTACCTCTAGCTGTATTCTATAGTATCAAAATTAGAATTATGTAAGAATATTTAACAAAGAAAAAATTATTTTTTCTTTTTTTCATTTGCTAAAAATTTCATTAAAAATGCAGCTATAGCACCAACTAATGCAGTAACTTCCAAAATCCTTAGTAGACTAGATTTCTTCTTTTTCTTGGCAGCCATCAAAAAAACACCTCCAATTCTTAATTAAGTATAACTTTTAAAAATAACCTCGTCACTAGCGAATTGAATAAAAACTTCTGAAGACTATAATCCAAAACCAAATGTGCGGGATGGGTGGGACTTGCACCCACCATGCTGGCGTCCTCGGGCTCGTTTTAACCTCTATCCCAAAAAACTCTGCTGCATCACTATGTAGCAGAATAAACAACTATAAATTGATGTTGTTAAAAACTTATGAGACAGATTTTAAGGTTCCGAAATGCCTAGAATATCCGGCCGATTATCCCAGAGGCTTTCATAAAAGACAGGCTGCGCTTTCCCATCTTTTGGCGGCGATCTAACACCGCTTCACCCCGTAAATTTATACTATCATAAATTGTCAATAAAAATCTATATTTTATTTTTCCAGGCTATAAAACACCTTGACCAATAAAAAAAGAAGCCAAAAAGTAAAAACAAGCATTATAACCATAGAAAAATAAGAGAATCTCAACATATTCTGGAACCTAAAATTAGAAAACAAAATTACGTTTGTAAAAGTATAGATAACAAAAATTTCTAAAAATGAAATCAAGGCATATTTTGTAATTTTTAAATAATTTAGATTCTTTAAAATATTTTTATCAATTTTTGTATATGGAGTCTCTACGTATGCATACCAAAAATAAATAAATATGATAAAGACAGAAAAGATAATTAATCCGGTCACTTTAAAACTAATACCTAGATACAAAAAAGGAAGTACGAAAATTGCCAATCCAATCCCGAGGAATTTCTTTGTCATGGTAATATTTTTATATTAACACAATTAAGAACAGTTTATGAAAAATTCCAACAAATTATCGACTATTACTTTCTTCTTACCGTTTTGTTATACGGTATATATAAATAAAGAAGATTATATGTATGTAGTAATAAAAAGCTACAAAGGTTCGCCTTACGTTTGCGGTAACAAAAAGCAGGTCAAAAACAGCAACAAAACCCTCTGAGGAGGGTTTTGTTGTATTATAGAATTATGAAGAAAGTTTTATTATTAATTGCAGGAGTAATAATTTTTTTCCTATTTGTAGGAGCAGGTTTTTGGGTATTTAAATTATTTCAACCACCTGCTCCAACAGCCCCAACCACACCAAATGACGCAGATATCGTTTTGGCACCTACAGAAGTTGAGGATCTCAATACTACACAAAATGAAGAAGAAGCTATGCTAGGAAATCTTGCAATTATAAACATCGAAAATGGCCAACCTCAGGAAAAATCAATCATAATAAATGACGGTGATACAGTTATGTGGCTTAATCGTGACGAAACTAAAATTCATTTTGAAGGATTAGACGATTCAGTTAATATTGACGCTTACACTTCTTATACAAAAACAATTATTGCTCCAGGAACATATACATATACACTAGAAAGCGACTCCGGGACTGCCCAAGGAGAAATAATCGTAGAAGATTAAATAATTGGAAGAAATCTTTAGCCTTTGACCTCTACTCCGACGATAAATTTTTATGAAAAATAAAATGATACAAATACAAAAGGTCAAAGATAAAGTTTTAAATCTAAAAGACTCCCCGTTTTATAAATTTAGAATTAAAAACAAATACCAGCCAGTTCTTGGTGAAGGTAATTTGAATTCTAAAATCATGTTTGTAGGAGAAGCACCAGGAGAAAAAGAAGCCATTCAAGGTAAACCTTTTGTTGGTTTAGCAGGAAAGCTACTAGATACATTGTTAGAAACTGCAGAATTAAAAAGAAATGATATATACATAACTAGTGTTGTACTAGATAGACCCCCCGGCAATAAAACTCCCTCTAAAAAGGAGTCAAACGATTATGTGCCATTTCTTTTTGAACAAATTAATATAATCAAGCCTAAAATAATAGTGTTACTTGGTAAAATTGCTATTGAAACAGTTTTTCAGCACTTTGGAATTAGAAAAGTTGAATCTTTAAATAAAATCCATGGAAAAACATATAAAGTTAAAGCAGATTATGGAAACATAAAACTTATTCCTTTTTATCATCCTGCGGCTGCTTTTTATAACAGAAAATTAATGGATGTCATGGAAAAGGATTTTAAAAAATTAAAATCAATTTGATTGCTCAACTGAAGCTGCATAACCTACAGAAGTATTGATTGTTGTTGTAAATACTTCAGCAAAAAAAAGTAGAAGGAATAGTATTACTATTTTTACTGCGATAACCCTCATGGGATTAAATATAAATCTAGCTTGATAAACAATAAAAGTCAAGCACAATTAAAGGGTGAAATTAATCAATTAAATAATAAAAATTTAAAAGATAAATCTGGGAGCTTCAAAAAGACCGGGAGAAAGACCATGCGAGTAAACTCACCCAGTCGATACGTCCAAGACGATTAACCCGGTAAGCAAATTATACAAAAACGCATTTGCAATGACAATACTTTGACTTTATTCAAATAAACTTTAATTTGACCCTTGATATGGTTTTTGTTTTTTTGATACAGTAGTAAAGTTAACCATGAATGATAATAACAACGAAGATCAAAACTTGGATATCCTAGATGAACAAACAGAAGAGAATCAATCACTAGCTACGCTCCAAAGTGTGGAATCTATGATCAACTCCCATCTAACTAGAATTGAAAGAATTAGAAATGACATTAAGCCAATAAGAGAAATGGTAAGAGATTATTTGGAAAATGACGAAGGATACAGAGAATTATCAGAAATCACAAAAAAGGCAAGCAAAGAAAAAGGAGCAAGGAAAAAGGAATTAATGAACGAACCTGCAGGTAAAAATATCCAAGAAAAACTGGATGCACTTACAGAAGAATTAAAAGATTCCCAAGAGGCTCTTTCTACTTACCTTGATCAATACAGAAATTTAACCGGAGCTAACGAATATGAAGGACCGGATGGCGAGCTTAGACAAATTGTATACTCTGCAAAACTAGTAAGGAAAACAAACCTCAATAGATAATTAACTGCTTAGTGCAATCTCTGCCGAGCTGCAAAGTCTGTGCCCACCCAAATCCCACCAAATCTGCAAAGTATCTTTCCTATTATCTTTTGCTTCAAAGTATATGTCTGCCCATTGTGCATATCTTTCAACCTCATTTACTTTTGCAAGAGCTCTGCTTCTTGTTCTCCATAGTCCGCTTCTGTGGTTTACTAAATATGTATAAAACTGACTTCTTGTGATTTTTCCCCCTATATAGTCTCTAGCCTTGCCTCCACCGTTATATCCTGCCATTGCTGCTTTAACATCACCATGTGCAAGTTTTAATTCAGTTTTTAGTACTTTTCCAGGACCTTTTGCCATGCTCACATTTGGGTCAAATGGATTTTGACCATCCAAGTTTGCTCCAGTTACTTGAAAAAGTCCTCTCACTCCGGTAGCACTTACAGCATTAGGATTTCCACATGACTCTATTTGCATTACTGTTGCGATTAAATCTGGATCCATATCATGTTCTTCTCCCCACCTGCAGACATCTTCTTCCCAATGCTTTACCTGATCAGTAAATGAGTCAGATAATTTACACTCTGGTTCTTCCTCCACTTCTTCTCTTGAATAAGCAATTGCACCAAGTTCTTGCTTTATTGGTTCTACAATTGGAGACAAAAGATCTTTATTTTTTTGTTCACTTAATTCAGAAAATAAAGACTCTGCGTGGATCTGAACAGTTGTCACAGAAAGAGAAGTTATAAAAGTAAATATAAATACAAAGAGTTTTTTCAAAAACTCTTTCTTTCTAAAAAGGTCGAGCAGGTACGCTTTTAACATGCGAAATGGGATTATACACAAAGGAAGCTATTTGTAAAGCTTGTGTAAGATATATGTTAAAAGCAGATTGGTGTCTATTATCCTCTAATTTCTCTGTCTATACACAAATAAGTTATCATTTACATCCCATTATTAATATTAAGCGGCTTAAAGAAATTTCCTCAAAAATCAAGATTTCTTACAAAAGAAGTTGGAGAGTTTTTACTGCTAAATTCATAATTAAAGCCAAATTTGATATAATTGGGGTTCATTGCCGGATCGTCTAATGGCCCGCCCGCAACGCCTGAGCCGGCTAGCGATGGCGGGTAATACTTAATGTTTTATACTTATGTATTAATAAGCGAAAAAGATAATAAATATTACATAGGTTGGACAAATAATTTAAAGCAAAGGATATATAAACATAGATCAGGCAAGGTAAGAGCAACAAAAGGTCACTTACCTGTACAGCTTGTATATTATGAAGCTTGCCAAAATAAGGAAAAAGCTATTAAAAGAGAAAAATATTTTAAGACAGGGTTTGGAAGAAGATTCTTAAAAGCCAGAATATAAACAATGCCGGATCGTCTAATGGTAGGACGTCGCTCTCTGGAAGCGAAAATTGGGGTTCGAATCCCTGTCCGGCAGCTTACATATGGCATTCTCTAAGTACTCGCTTTACATAATACGATAATCAAGTTGCAAGACTTAACCCATCTCCTCTAACTTTCATTAATCATACAAAACCTTAATCTTTCTCATCCACAAACTCCCTACAATTTTTATATGAACGTAACGATTATTGGTGCAGGAAATATGGGCAACGGAATCGGTACACGGATAGTTGCCGGAGGACATAATCTGGAAATCATTGACAAAGATAGCGAAAAAGCAAAAGAAGCGGCAGAAAAACTAGGGGAAAATGCAAAAGCAGCAAACGCCGTGAATGGCGAGGTTGTCGTCCTGGCACTTCCCTATCCAGTTATCCCGGATGTGATTGAAGAATACAAAGATCAGCTTTCCGGAAAAATAGTTGTAGATATTTCAAACCCTGTCGATTTTGATACTTTTGAACTAATTCCTCCATCTGACAGTTCCGGTGCTGAGGAAATCGGGAAACTTCTCCCCGCTGACAGCAAATTAGTAAAAGCATTCAATACAACATTTGCAGGAACTCTATTAGATGGTGAGGTAGACGGCGAAAAGCTTGATGTGTTTATCGCATCAGACAACAAAGAGGCAGGCGAAACTATTGTAGAGCTTGCTGATGATGGAGGATTAAGAGGTATTTATGTTGGTCCTTTAAAAATGGCAGGAATTTTAGAAGGAATGCAGTTAATTCAGATGAGTTTACAGGAAAAACTTGGTACAAACTGGATGAGTGCGATTAAAATATTACCTTAATTATGAGTGAACTAAAGGACAAAGTAGCAATAGTGACAGGAGCGGGTTCCGGAATAGGAAGGGAGATTGCACTTTTGTATGCTGCAAATGGTGCAAAGGTTGTAGTATCTGATATAGACAAAGAAGCTGGAGAAAAAGTAGTCGATGAGATTACGGAGAAAGAAGGTGCAGCACTTTTTGTAAAAGCAGATGTTGCCAACCCCGAAGAATCTGAAAACCTGGTAAAACAAACTGTAAAACAATTTGGAGGATTGCATATTGCCTGTAACAATGCAGGAATCGGTGGACCGCTTGCTCCAACAGCAGAATACCCACTTGATGGATGGGAAAAAGTAATCAGCATAAATCTTTCCGGTGTTTTTTATGGAATGCGCTATCAAATACCAGAGCTATTAAATAGCGGCGGGGGATGTATTGTAAATATGGCATCTGTTTTGGGTATGGTAGGTACTAAAAACTCCCCTGCTTATGTTGCTACAAAGCATGGAGTGGTAGGACTTACAAAAACTGCAGCTTTAGAATATGCAGATCAAAATATCCGGATTAATTCAGTAGGTCCGGGATATATAAAAACACCTCTTGTTACTGAGTCTTTGGGCAAAGACGAGTTAGATGCACTTGTTGATTTACACCCTATTGGCAGGCTTGGTGAGGATAATGAAATAGCAGAAATAGTTTTATGGTTGAGTACTTCTAAAGCATCTTTTGTAACTGGTTCATATTTTGCAGTTGATGGAGGGTATCTTGCACAGTAAAGTATAAGTAACCATAAACATGATTATTCAATGGATAATATAACTATACTAGGGTTTGGTGGAAGCCTAAGAGAAGGGTCTTTTAGCAGAGAGCTGCTTGAGGCAGGATATATTCTGGATGCAGCCTACGATGTCTGTCCAAAAGATGTAACCTTAGAAGTTTTTGATGGGATTGAAGAATTCCCTGCCTATAGCCAGGACTTGGAAGAACACATGCCCGATGTAATAAAAGAATTTAAAAGAAAAATAAAAGCAGCTGATGCCATACTCATTGCAACTCCAGAGTATAATTATTCAATACCGGGATACTTGAAAAATGCAATTGATTGGGCAACTAGACCCTACGGTGACAACAGTTTTAACGACAAGCCTGGAGCAATCGTCAGTGCAAGCCCCGGAAGATTCGGAGGGATAAAAGCACAGTATGCTTTGAGACAAACCTGTGTGTTTTTAAACCTGCATTTGTTAAATAAACCGGAAGTCGCGGTTACTTCGGTTCATGAAAAAATAAAAAATGGAAAGTTAACAGATGAAAAAACAGTAGAAAAAATGCAGGAATTGATGCAAGAGCTTTGTGCTTGGACGAGAAGAATATCGATAAAATGAAAATTTGTACACACATTCAACAAGCTGAAGAAAATGTACAACCAAACACTCCGGAAGGTTGTGAGGAATGCCTTCAGGTGGGAGACGATTGGGTTCATCTTCGTCTTTGTCTTACCTGTGGACACGTAGGTTGTTGTGATAATTCCAAAAATAAACATGCTACAAAACATTTTCATACTACAAAACACCCCGTTATTAAATCTTTCGAGCCGGCAGAAAATTGGAAATGGTGTTATATCGAGGAAATTATGGCAGAGTAACGTGTGCTGCACAACAAAAGCAAAACAGCCAACATTACCTGTTTTTACTATACGAATAATAAAGATAACCCTTAAAACTCAATCCGGATTTACTCGCTTTATCATTGCAGGTTCAATAGTGATCTGTTAACGTGTTCTTACATTACTGTAACGATACTCGTTTACAACTTTAGCTATACTCAACAAATGACACAGGGAATTCATCACATCACAGCTATTGCCTCAGACGCACAAAAAACAATTAATTTTTATACAAACATTTTAGGCTTACGACTTGTCAAAAGAACTGTCAATCAGGATGATGTTGGTACATATCACCTGTTTTTTGGAGACAGGCTTGGACATCCCGGAATGGATCTGACCTTTTTCATTTTTCGTCCCACAATGCAGGGAAAAAACGGAAATGGTCTTGTTACAAAAATTTCTCTTACTGTACCTGAAGAATCGCTCGATTTTTGGTCACAGCGTTTTGAAAAGTTTAATATTAAGCACAATAAAATAAACGAGAGTTTTGGCAGGAAAAGAATTGGCTTTTCTGATTTTGATGATTTACAGCTGGAACTTGTAGGTCTCCCGGAGAAAGAGATTGAAGAAAATGCGGATATATGGGAGACCAAAGAGATAACTAAAGAGAATGCAATAAGAAGTTTTTATTCTGCGACACTAAGTGTGTCTGATTTAAGTTTTATTGATCCGGTACTAAAACATGTTTATAACTATGAACAAATCCACAAAGACGGCTTCACTTATTTATACAAAGTAGCAAGCTCCACAAGGGCAAATATTCTTGAGGTGGTTGCAGATAAATCTGTTGATACTGGAGTACAGGGGGCAGGAGTCGTCCATCATATAGCTTTTAGGGCAAAAGATGAGAACGAGCAGCGAGAGTTTACGCAAAATGCTCTGAAAATCGGCCTTTACCCCACTCAAGTTATAGACAGGTTTTACTTTAAATCGGTCTATTTCCGGACACCGGCAGGAATTCTTTTTGAGACAGCAACAGACGAACCCGGATTTACTGCTGATGAGAGCGAAGATGCTCTTGGGGAAAGAT
Organism: uncultured Gammaproteobacteria bacterium; assembly: GCA_964427735.1. Taxonomy (GTDB): domain Bacteria; phylum Patescibacteriota; class Microgenomatia; order UBA8517; family UBA8517; genus CAYRUS01. The sequence goes on from CAYRUS010000001.1 coordinate 338,275, forward strand.
TAGCTCTCCCTCCTTTTTTGGAAGGTGAAAGGGAAGTGATAGAAAAAAATCTTCCCCCAATTTCTTTTGATTCAATCGCTCTGTATGAACAATAATTCCGATCTTTTTACTCATACCATTATCGACAATAAAGCTGACAAGACTCTTTTCCTGCTTCATGGCACAGGTGGCACTGAAAATGATTTTCTTTTTTTAGACGAGCTTTTGGATAAAAAATATAATTTAGTTGGTTTACGAGGGAACATCGTTGAAAGCGGAATGAGCAGGTTTTTTAAAAGGCATTCTGTAGGAGTGTTTGACGAGAAGAGTATTAAAAATGAGTCTGAAAAACTAAGAAAATTTATAAAGAGTTGGATGAGTCTTCACAAAATAAAGATCGATGATTTGGTGTTCCTTGGTTATTCAAACGGTGCAAACATACTTCTTGCAACACTATTTTATTATCCTGAAGTTATAAAAAATTTAGTTTTACTTCATCCAATGCTTCCGTTTGAACCAAACACTGATTCGCTTAACTTAACATCTCATACTGCGTTTTTAAGTTATGGAAAAGATGACCACTTGATTTCCGAAGAAGATAGTAAAAAAATTATAAATTTACTAAGCTCTCTGAATGCAAATCTTACTGTCAAAGAATTTGCCTCCGGACACGAGGTTACGCAGACAGAGATTGATGCAGTCGTTACTTATCTGTCAGTCTGACTACAATGCTTCAGAATTTGTCTCAATCTTCGGGTAAATGTTGGTTTTATGCTTCACATAGGTGAAGATAACAATATGTACGATGAGCATAAAAGAAAAGTAACTTTGGGCTGTAGCAAATGTTCTCCGCGGGAAAATGAATGCCGATGAATACAAAAACTACATTCTTGGTTTTATCTTCTACAAATATCTTTCAGAAAGGCTATCCAAATATGTAAATGACAAACTCCTTGCAAGCGAAAATTATAGTTTCGAGGAGATCAAAGAAAATACCAAAAAAGGGAAAGAAATAATCGAAGCCGTCAAGCAAGCCTGTCTGGGTCATCTGGGCTATTTCCTGAATCCTTCAGAACTTTTTCACTATCTGGTCAAAAAAGGAAATAACGAAATAAAGGCAGAGGAAAACTTTATTCTTGAAGATCTTAAAAAGTCAATCAAAACAGCAATTCATACTAATTGCCTACAGCTAAATAAAAAAATAAAAGCCCAAGCAATGCAAAGACGACCATTTCGTGCTTTTCGTACTTTGGTGCATCCCAAAATGACCTACTTGTGTAAACCAGTTTTTTACTCCTTTAAGTTGCAGATAGTCCCTGTAAATATGAATAAAACAAAAAGCTGATAGCAAGAAAAAACCAAAGGAACTTTTTTATAATAATACAAAATCTAATACTGTCTTGTTCTATGAGTTTTGGGGAGACGCTTTTGACTTTTATTCCAGGTATTATACTTACCTTTAATTTTTTCTAATTGCTTTTGGTTGGCTAATTTTTCAAATACTCGGGAAATATGTAACCAATCTTCATCACTTAAATCTTTAATTGTCATCCCCTTTTTATTTAAATCTTCTACGATCTTTTGTGCTTGTTTTCGGGTAAAAACCCTGCCTAAGTTGTCCTCTAAAGTATCATTCTTTTGGTGATATGTAAATATATGGGCTATCAAATCCTTCGCAACAACAGACCCCTCTCCTCTAACTTTTTTAAATTCTACTAATGCAGCATCTGTTTTTGGTCTTGGTTCAAACTTATCTCTAGGGATTCTTTCTAAGACATTTCTCTCCCATCCCTCAATTGCTAATAATGCTGATACAAGAGTAGCTGCAGGTTTACCTACAAATTTTTCTGCTGCCGCCTCTTGCAATATTAGGTATGCTGCTTTTAGATTCTCATAAGAGCCTTCTAAAAATAGCATGTCTATTAATCGGCGGGTGTGATTAAAAGGAGGATTCCCAACCACTACAAGGCTTTCATATTTTCTCAAATTTTGTTTAAAAAAATCACCGTGAACAATTTCTACTTTCTCATCATCTGAAAATTTTTGTTTAAGTAAATTTGCTAAACGCTTATCCAGTTCAATACCAACAACTCTTTCGGACATCTCTGCAATGGCTTCTGTGATAGCTCCTTTTCCTGGGCCAATTTCTACTACTGTATGTCCCTTACTAATATCTGTACGCCGAAACAATCCCAAAGTATATTCCCGACTTTTAAGAAAGTTTTGGGATATGTCTAGTTTGTTTGGCATTTTCCCATGACTTAACCTCTCCATTTTAAATACCTATTAATATAGTATATAATATAAAAGTGTCTTATAATATTCAGGCAGGTTCTACTTGATACCATTATACTAAATTATGTCAGAAATAAAAAATGCTACAGGATTATTTCATAAAGTTCATAGGTTTCTAAGCGAGATGGATGCCAGATACTGGTCTGGTTTCTTAGGACAACTACCAACTGATGCTAGATCTAAGACATATACAAAATATTTAAAATTAGCAGGTGCTCAAATTGGAGAAAATTCATATATACACCACCGAGTAAAAATATGGCGTCCTGAAAACATAGTCATCGGTAAGGGAGTTAGAATTCCAGCTAGTACAGATATGGCAGGGATGGGTCGCATAACTATTGGAGATTACACATTAGTGGGAGCAAATGTTAGCTTTATTACCAACAATCATCCTTTAGAAGATGAAAGTCTTTCCTGGCAAGAAGTAATGATTGGTTCTCAACAGGACATTATTATAGGCAAGTATTGCTGGCTTATGAATAATTCTACAATTATAGCCGGAAAAAACGGTTTAGTAGTTAACGATTATTCATGGATTGCCTCAGGTGCTTTAGTTGTAAAAGATATTCCAGAAGCTCAACTTTGGGGTGGCGTTCCTGCTGCATATATACGCAATGTGCACAAAAGAGAAACAGCAATATGAAAACTTTAAATTCAAAAAATATTTTGATCGTGGGGGCTTCTTCTCAATTGGGGCAATTAGTTTTTCAAGAACTTCTTGACAATAACACCAATATAATCCTCTCCTCACGTAGAACTTCAGAAATACAATCTGCTATAGATTCAACTAGCATTCCAACCAAAGCTAGTGTGGACGTCTATCCTGTTGATATTTCCGACCAAAATTCAATTAATGATTTGGTCAAATTTGTTAATAACCGCTTTTCAAAACTAGATATACTAATAAATTTATCAGGGATTGTATCCTATAAGCCAATACACGAATTAACTAATAAGGAAGTTGATATTACAATTCAAACTAACCTTGTAGGTCCTATTCTTCTTTTGAAATCCTTTCTACCACTTATGCAGCCATCAAATTATAAAGTAATTGCTCAAATAGGCTCACTTGCCGGAGCTCGGGTGGGACACAAAAACTTCTCCATATACTCCGCAGCAAAAGAGGGTCTCATTGGCTTTTTCAGATCTTTGGTTCCAGAGCTAGAGCCACTTGGATATAAATTACTCCTCATAAGACCTGCAGGTTTTAATTCAAAAGCCCCTTTTAATGCTATCGGTGCAAATAAACTCGTAGAAAAATTCAAAAAATCAAAATTGGACTCTATCTCTAATGTTGCAAGCGGGATTGTTACTGCAATACAGCATCCTAATTTGAATTCCTTCGAGGAAAAATTTATGGTTTTTCCTACAGAGTTGTCCAAATCTCTATATTATGGCAATAAATAAGCAAACCAACACAATACTTTTTGTCAGTCAATCTTTTTATCCTGCTGTAGGAGGAGTATCTACGCTTTTACTTAATGTGGCAGACTTTATTCAGAAAAAAGGTTATCGAATTCATACGATTCACTTTGAAATCCCTGGGGCAGATAAAGAATTGAAGATTAGTGGTATACCCATAACACAACATGTGATTCCTAGTGAATTAATGTCTGATTCCATAAAAAAGGGATATGCGGACTTTAAAGAAATTATTTACGGTCATTTACATGGTCTCAAAGATTTTCCTTATAGCAACATTCAAGAAGTCCCTGGTTATGAAGATTTCATATCAGTATCCGAACTGTTTCTCAAACAAGTTTGTCGCGTAATATCTGAAGAAAATATTGATATTGTTCATCTACATGATTACCAGGTAATTGGATGTCTTTCTGCCCTACCTGTCGGTGTCAAATCAGTATTTAGTTTACATGCACCTTTATTAAAAAATGTTAATCCGGTAGTATCAAATTGGTTAGTAAAATACTTAAACAAAGCAAACGCACTGGTATTTTCAGTAGATGAATATTCTCAGACAGCAATTGAAGTAGGTTTACCTAAAGAAAAAATTAGTACCTTGCCGCCTATCATAGATCCTAAGATTATGGATATTAATTCTGATACCCCTATTCCTCCTTTATCTAAAATCTCCAAAAATGATATTGTTATCACTTGTGTACAAAGATTTGATTCAAAATCCGGTCAGTATCAGCTAGTATCTGCATTTTCTGAAATTACAAATCGCCACCCTAACGCTCGCCTATTACTTGTTGGTGGTCCTTCCTTTACTGATTCAATTTCCTCTGTCCGTCAAAGATATTATAGCGAAGTTGTTGACCTGATAGGTAAACTTGGATTAAAAGACAAAGTGATTTTAGCTGGAAATGTCGATTATCTAGATTTACCCCGGGTTTACCGGAGATCTGATATCGTGGTTATGCTTTCAAAGATGGAGTGCTTTGGGTTAGCTGTATCCGAGGCCATGTACCATGGAAAACCTGTTGTAGTAACAGATGTAGGTGGTTTAGCTTATCAAGTTAAGCATGGATACAATGGTTTTCGTGTCAAACCTCGCAATATACCTAATACTGCTAAATATTTAGATCTGTTAGTAAGCGATGTAAAACTTCAAACTAAAATGGGTAACAATGGAAAGAAATTTTTCAATCGTTACCTGGATCCTAGAGTTATTATGCCCAAGTATGTACAAATTTATTCTCGAATATTACGTGGTAAAAACCCTGTTGGGGGATACGATTATCTATACAATCAAATCCGTTAACTATTATGAAAATAATATCAGGAACAATTGCTCGCAATGCTCAAGATCTAATAACTGCAATGGTACAATCATTATCGTGGGTAGATGAAATCGTTATTATGAACGATCATAGTACTGACAATACAGTTAATGTGTTAGAAAGTTTATCAGCATCCACACCTCTTGAATTGCCCAATATCCATATAGTTCATCCATTCTCCCACCGAACTATGATGGATTTAAATCCAGACGGCACGCGCGACATTTCACACGAGATGGAAGTTAGAAATTTATTTATAGATTTATTGTTTAATAAATTTGCACCAGATGCAGTGCTTTTGGTTGACTCTGACGAACTAATAAGCTCTAAACTTAGACAAATAATCGAAAAAGCACATAGAGACAACTTTGCCTCTGTTGCTTTTAACTGTATACACTTGTTTGACGAGAACCACTATCTACATGTCTATGAAAACGAGTGGAATGGCGTTAATATGGTCGACCCACATGTACGTGTATTATTTAAAAAAATCAAATATCAAAGAGGTGAGTGGGAAGATGTTCCTGATTGTTTTATAAAGCCTACTTCAAAGACCTGTTGTGTCAACGGACCATATCACTATCATTTAAAATACCTCAATAGATTAGGACTCCCAAACTATTCATTCAGATTTCTTCCACGATACCTTACAAAAGACAACTCGAAGGAATACATTAGAAAGCTTGTATATCCGATCCCGAAAGATTTAATTTCAATAATTAATAACATTTAAACTATGCCATATTCAGACCCTAGATTCGATAATAAAATTTTAGACTTTTTAAAACAAAATAAGTCTGGAAATTATCTTGATATCGGCCCCGGGGCAGGTAAATACGGGAAAATGATAAGAAGCATAACTCACACAGCTAGTATTTTAGCCGTAGAAGCTGAATCATCATATATAGACCTTTTCAATCTAAAAGAAATATACGATGAAGTTATTAATATGAGAATTGAGGATTTTGTTCGTGAAAATCCCGGATTTTCTACAGATATTGTAATCATTGGCGATTGCCTGGAGCATTTACCAAAAAGCAATGGATTAGATTTGATACATTATCTCATGTACCGTTCTCGTTTTATCATTATTACTTTTCCTAGCAAGTATATTCAATACGATTGGGATGGAGTATCTTCAGAAGCTCATTACTCTGTCTGGTCACGCGAGGATTTTCTTCCTTTCAAACACCAGTATTTCAATCAACATTATATGAATTTAGTTATTCTGAATGGATTTTTGAGTGATCCAGAAAGTATCTATCCACCTACACCAGAAGAAGTAAAAGCTGCAAATTCCTAGTGACCAATTTCATCGAGGCTGTTTGCAAGTTGTTTGCGAAAACCAAAATAAGAAAAATGCTTTCTTATGTAGTATGATCCTGCTTTACTTTTACGATCTAATTCTTTTCTATTTGATAATAAATTTAAAACAGCCTGAGCGTAGTCCTCAATTGTACCATCAATTACTAATCCACCACCAGACTTTGCAATAATAGAGTCAGACCCTCCACATTTTGTTATTACTACCGGTAATCCCGATGCCATTGCTTCCAAGGTGGAAATGCCCAAACCCTCTTGAATGGGAGTAGCTGCAAATAAGTGTGCTTTCTTAAGTATTCTTGGCAATTCATGGCGTTCTAAAAAAGGCAATACATTAACCTGTTCATTTAATCCTAAATTTTTTACGAAATTCTTTATTGAATTGTTTGGATTGTCTCCAACAAGTATCAATTTAGCTGTAGGTATGCTATTTAATACTAATTTGAATGATTCCAACAAAAATTTTATGTTTTTTCTAGGATCATCAAGTCTACCGGTATAAATGATTCTAGGGTCACCTTCAGGTAAGGGACTGTAGGAAAATAGTTCAAATTCAATTGGAGGATTTAAAACTTCTATCTGATCACTGCCTAATCCAAATGTTCTAGCAATTTTATCTGCTGTATAGTCACTTAGTGCAAATATCTTTTCTGCACCTTTATATACCTGCCCTTCCAATTTCTCGAGTTTGCTCCACAATTTACTCATCCTCAGTCGTTGAGCAGGTTCGTCACCGATAAGGGAATTATATTTTGATTCTAATTCGTCTGAGTACAAAGTGGCTGTCCAAAGAAAGTACGGCTTACCGCTCATAAGTAGTGGCAGGGCAGTGTGTGAAGTTGCCAAAACAGCTAAAGAAACATCGGTTTTTTTAGGTATATATTTGGCTTTCAAACCAAATATTTGGTGGTGTAAGTAAGGATTATCATCAAACTTAGGATAAGCAGTAGTTGGTACTACAGAATAGTTTAAACTGTTAACTTGTCTCTTATAACTGCCCTTAAACATATTCAGTCCTGGATTATAATCTGGCATTACCAAATTTACATAATAGCCAGAATCAGTTATAGCACTGATTGCATCATCGATCATTGTTTTTATCCCACCTCCCCAAGAGTAAGGACTGGTAATAACAGTACATTGCTTCATAACCTGTTAGAATATTAACATGACTCATATAGTATCCGCTATATTCATGGATGTAGACGGCACTTTGGTAACTAGAAACTCTACTTCAATGCCATCTCCTGCAGTGACCAACTCAGTAATTCAAATAAGCAAACAATTGCCAACAGGTTTGATTACAGCCCGTTCAATACAAAAAGCAGAATATTTGACTGAGGGACTGAATTTATCCGGTATTTCTGTAATGATAAATGGGTCACAGATTCTAGATCATCGCTCAGGTAGAATTATAGGAGACTATATTATCAATCCTAATAAAGTACAACAGATTCTGTCTGCTATTGGTGATATGAATCTGGAAATCTTTGTTCAAAGTGATGGGGACGACAACCAATATTATCCAGGTTTTACACCAATTGAGTCAAATATTATCTGGACTTCAAAAACCACTATTTCTCAATTTAAACGAATAAATAACCGTTTAAATAATCTCAAAGATATTAAGGTTGAATTGGGTCATCAACATTCAGATAATTTGTATGATATTTTCATTACTCCTCTTGAATCAGGTAAAGCCAATGCGTTCAAAACGGCTATCTCAAAATTACAGGTAGATGCGAAAAATGTCATGTATATTGGAGATGGTATTAATGATATTCAGGTAATGAAATTGTGTGGTATTAAGGTTGCAATGGGCAATGCTGTGGACGAACTAAAAGAGATTGCAGACTATGTTGTTTCTACTTGTGATAATGATGGAGTGGCAGAAGCTTTAAATATAATCTTCGGGTAAATGTTGGTTTTTGGTTTCACATAGGGTAAAATAACAATATGTCCTTAAAAAAAGAAATTTCCGAAGAAATAAATCGGAGAAAAGAACAAAGACTTCGTGAACAAAAGAAAGATGAAAAAGAGGAAAAACAAAAACAACTCGACCTAGAAAGAAGACTAAAGTTGATGGGACTGTACCTCAAGACAAGCAACGCAGAAAATCTACTAACTCAAGTTAACCAACAATATCTAGATGGTAAAGGTGAACTTATAAAAACTGCAGAAATACAAACATATGAAGTTACCGACTATGATGATTGGTCAAAACGCACTTATGAAGTGACAAAGCCAGTTGTAGGTATTCGTTTATCTTGGATTGCACAACAGGGAGCAGAAGAGAAAGAGTGCTTCATAGGCGTTTCTGTAAATTGTGAACCTAGCCGATTTGATGGTAAACCTCATTATATGAGTATTAATGTTTACAATGATTTACCTGTGTCGGCCGATGAAAATAATAGTATTCACGATTACGAAACAAAAATGAAATGGAAATCACTTGCAATAATAAGGTTAGTAAGAAAATCTATTGCAAGAAGAGTTGTAGACCACATCGAAGCAGGACTCATTTAAAACTGTTAAACAATTTCACCAAAATCCCATATCTTTGCCATAATAAAGCAACTGAGGATAAAATAGTATATGACCGATGAGCAAAGTATATAAAAATTTGGTTAAATACAGATGTTGAAAAATTTAGAAAATTATGACACATCAAGAGCAAGCTAAAGAAAAAAACCAATGGATGAGATTTAAATAAAAGATCTTTGATATAGAAATACCTCCAGAGGTTGCCAAGCTGTTCAACCGAGACCTCCACATGATTATTAGACCACTTAGTGAGCCTATAAAAATTGTAAACTGATTATAAAAGATGTACTCTCTTATAAAGGATATAATTATTAACCTTCAAGTATAAATGACTAAGGCACGAATTCGCATAATCGGTCCTTCAGGAAGTGGGAAATCTACTCTTGCTAAAGCATTATCTAAAAAATTAAAAATAAAGTGCTATGCACTGGACAATATCTGTTTTGAACATCTCCCAAACAAGAAAAGAAGGGTACTTGAAAAAGATGAGTATATAAATAAATTATTGAATATTATCAAGAAAGACTCTTGGATAATTGAGGGACTTCAGCCTGTTGAAGAGGTTTTTGAGAGTAGTGATGTTATCATTTGGTTAAAACCTGCCGTTTTTGTATCCCTATACAGACAGTGGAAAAGGTTTTTACAGGATAGTCAACAACGAAACCAATATGGATTTACGAACAATGTAAAATTGTCCATGTACATACTGAGACAGTATTACGGCAAACCTACAGATGAATCTGATCCCAAAAAAACATGGATTAAAAGCGTCAATAAGATTTTGGAAAGATATAAAAACAAATTAGTGATTATCGAGGAAAGTTCAGTGAATACTGATGATTTATATACACTTTTAACAGCTTAAGTTTAGACAGTTATCAGTCTATATTTTAGATTATTACTGTGAAAGAAGTCGATAAAATCACTTAATATAATACTTTCCTTCAACTCCGTGCTTAGCAAACAAATCTCCATAAATCATAATTTTCGTTGGAAAGTTTGAGTATTTTGTTTTCAAAGCCGCTGCTGCATGTTCAGGAAGAATTGAGTCTAATACTGTTGAGATATCTACTAACTTATCTCTTAACAAAGTAGTCTGTTCCAATGGTAATTGGTTTGGTTCTCTAACCCATACTGATAAAAATAGCTAGGTACTTCCAAACCTTGGAACCTTCAAATCAAATTTAAATATTACTAAACATTGAACATCCGATTCTGGAACAGTTAATGGCAAACCGTTATTATGAGAAAATGAGTGGTGTATCTATTTATATTGTGACATAATATATTTTCTATCATCCACGATTACTTTATTCGAACTCGTACTTATAATCTCCGAAGTTTTCTTTCTAAGTTCTTTATACTTTACTCTAATAAAGCTCAGTGGTAATTCTTTTCTGATGTTTTTTAAGTTTAATTTTACCTTACACTTGAGATGCTAGTATACTTTTAACCCATCCTTTGGCGATACTATACCGTATTTGATATAATACCTTCACTATGGGCATTGAGAAAGAAAACAAGGAATTAGAAGGATCTCCCTTGGATCTTTATGTGGAATTAATAATTCCAGATGAGTTTATCGATAGCACGAATGTTGGTATACACATAGGAGGATCTTCTCCTAAAGGGCAGTATTCGTTCTCTCTACCAGAAAACACTAGTGACCCAGATCCTGATGAGATAAAAAGGAGGATAATAGAAAGAAAACCAGTTTATGTCAGTCTTCCCGATGTTGAAGAAGGGAGTGTTTTGTTTATTGCCTTTTCAGGTATAAGATATAATTTACGATCACACACTCAAATAGGTATTGTTGCAAAATCATATGAATTCAGAGATGGTGCTTGGCGAGAAAATCCCGTTTTAGCTTTTAATTCCAACGATGGCCCTTTTAAAAACGCCTCACCTCAAGTAAATATCTATCGCTAGATTTAATTAAAAAATAGTACAATAATAACTACATGAGACAACTCCTGACAACTCTAGTAAATTCATTACGCCTTTTATTTTATTTAATTATCTTTGTAATCATTGCCGCATACACACCGTTTCTGCTTGACTCGCTCGGATTGATCAAAAGAACTACAGAATGGCAAATAGGTTTTATGTATATTACCCTCTCTACTTGGTCAGGCTTGGCTATCGGCAAAGAATTATACAAAACAGGAAAAATAGAATACGGAATATTTGGACGTAGTATGCTTTTTTGGATTTCCATGGTTGCCTATTTTATTAATTTAATTGGAAATTGGTTTGGTTTAATGAACAAGTATAAATTTGGTGATTTTAATTTTTTAAAGCAGAATTTACTATCGTATGTAGTGGGGCTGACAAGTACTTCTTCGATAATTGCCCTTGCTTGGTACCTTTTAGAAAATTACAATTTCCGTTGGTAAGTAGTAAAAAAATGATAACAAAGATTAATACTTAGTAGCACTTATTGGTATGGAAGAAGCTAAAGAAGTAGAAGGAAAGCTTCCCAAGACTGTCCCTAATTCATCTGAAAAGCCGAGTTGCTATTAATGGAGTACTTTTAATATCAAAAGAAGAAAAACCCATTTGATCCAATAATTCATTTTTAATCTTTTTAGGCGAAATGCTTCTTTGTTTTTTCTTTGGTAACTCCACTCCTTTTTCTTTGTTTTTCTATTAATGTGGTTAACTCCTGTATCCCGTCTAGGAACTTTCTTTTCTTTGCTTTTGCAATCAAGGGCTCCCCTGCAACAGGTGTTACAATCATTGTTGTGTTAAATACAGTAATTTCTTCTACTGCATTTTTAGGTCCTTTTGTGGCAATTTCAATTTTTTCAACTTCCATTCGCTCTTGCAATTTCCTGCCAAATTTTTCTAAATATTCTATGGATTTTTCAAATTCTTTACTACTTACAGATTCAGGTTTTTTAATAATAAATGGGATATCTTCCTGTGGCTGCAAAGCTGTAACTGCTTGCAAAATATCTCTTGTGGAATAAAACCCGGTAGGTTTGCGATATTTATCAACTAAAACAATAGTGTTATGAGAAGAATTAATTAAGTGAGCAATTATTTTTTCTTTAGGTGTGGTATCGGGCAAGGAGCCAACTAAAGATGTGTAATATTTTCGTACAGGTTCGTCTTTTCTAAACTTTTTCTCCCCTGCCAATGAATAATAGCCTGCTTGAGATCCTTCTCCGGGAAATCTCATTTTTGGGGTAGGTTTGATAAGTACATCCATTAAGTCACTCCTGGATACAATCCCTGCTAAGACTCCTTCGTCATCGACAAGTATCATTCTAGAAACACCACTTTTTTTGAGGTCATTAAAAACATCTTTTACAGAAGCAGTAATTGGGGCAGTTATTGGAGTTGATGATCTAACTTCACTGCTAACAAACCGTAGCAGAGTAGGATTATCTACTATTTCATTAAAAATATCTCTAGCATGAATTGTGCCTTGTAAATCCCCATCATTGCTAAATACTGGCAGTACATATATCTTTGCAGCTAACATATGCTCTGCTACTTCGTATAGTGGTGTGTCTGGAGTAATAAACGGAGGTTTAAAAGCAATAGATGATACTTTGGTTGTGTATGGATAATTACTAGAATAAAGCGTTTTGTATGGTGAAACTAAACCCAAAAATTTATTGTCTTCATCAAAAATAAAGACTGCTTCGTGGCTTGAACCAACTAATGAAAGCACACTGCCTAAAGTGCTATTTCCCTTACTTTTCAATGCGGATTCAAGTGGTGAAATATATTTTTTTATAGAAAGATCTTGGATACTTGGCATCTTCAAACACTATAGCATTCTAAAGTAAGAAATGGGTAAGTATAAGAAGAAGGTTTGTTAAATAATGAAATATCGATATTTTTAGATATATCGCTTGACTGTATATCGTATGTCGATATATAATTCCCTCATGAGTGATTTATCTAGATCAGAATTTTATATTCTACTTTCCCTTGCCATAAAGGAAAGGCACGGGTATGAGATTATGAAGCAAGTAAAAAAAGACTCAGGAAAAAAGGTAATTCTTGGACCAGGTACTTTGTATGGGTCTATTAAAAGAATGCTTGAGTCAAATTTAATAAAAGAAGTTAAAGGAGGTAATCCAAGACGAAAATATTACACTCTTACAGAAAAAGGCAAAAAATCATTATCTTCAGAACTTGCTCGTTACAACGACGCAGTTCAATTGGCTAAAGAGAACAATCTATTCAAAAATTTAGGACTGGTTAAGTTAGCAATATCCTAATATGAAATCTGTAATTCATTTATCTGAGCGAATTTACAATGTTTTTTTGAAATTCTATCCTCTCTCCTATAGAAACAGATTTGGAGATGAAATGAAGTATGTGTACTCAGAATCCATCAAAGATGCATACCAGGAAGATGGTGAAAAAGGTCTAATTTATTTTTGGTTTATTTCATTAGTTGATGGAATCAAAAGCTTATTTATACAACATCTGGAAAATGAGAAAGGAGGTGAAAATATGAAAAAAGACATAATAATGCAAAACAAAGTCTTTTTTTGGCTTGCAGTAACCACTGTTTTGATACTTTCTATTCCTTTTATTGCTATGCAATTTGATACTGGAGTTAATTGGTCATCTGGTGATTTTGTAGTGATGGGAGTAATGATATTTGGGTTTGGTAGTTTATTTGTGATTGTAGCAAGATTGATACCTGTCAAATACAGGGCACTTGCAGCTTTTATTTGTGTAGCAGCATTTTTGTGGTTGTGGGTTGAACTGGCAGTAGGACTTTTTACAAACTGGGGTAGCTGATTAATAATCGGATAGTTAATATACCCAATACTATAAAAAAGCTGAGGATGATACCAGCGAGAAAATTAAAGAGTGGTGAAGGAACTGAAGTTTTGGTAGAAATGAATGTAATCTAAAAACACGTTGAAAAGTTATAGGTCGTTATTCTTGGCTTTTCATTCCATAATAAGGGCCGCTTGGTTCTGATTGATACCTTGGATGTTTTCTATTCATCTTATGTCCTTTACCGTGTATAACTTCTGCTTTTTCCTTATCAAACCCCATTGCGTTAGCAATTGACACCTTACTATATGGTTCCCAATGCCCAACATATCTTAATTCATAGACTTTTCCGTCATCACCTCTATGAAACGATCTATTGATATTTCTACCATCATAAACAAATACATCTGTAAATTCATCATGCTCCCAAGGTTCCGAGAGTATATTAAATTCCACACCTGTTTCACCACTGCGTAGTTCCGACCGTACTTTTCGCAATTCTTTATTTGCCTTACTTACTCTAGCCGATAAGTTATTTGGAAGAATCTCGGCTGGAACCCCTCTCCAACCCTGTGTATAATATACTTTCTCTTTTTCTATTCCTATACTCATATTAAATTTAAGAAATCACACAACAACTATGGGTATGTGTCAACAGCGTTTAGTTCTCATTTAAATTATTTACTCGTACATAATTTTGATTTAGGAGTCTAATGAACTTTTGCTAATATACGTCATCAAATGTTGTCATAATTACAAACCTGTAGTATAATACTATAGTAAATTATGATTATTACTTATGACAACCTAATTACTTTCTATTTTACCTTTTTGGGGGCAACTGTCTTTGCAAATATAGTTGCTGTTATTTTTAAGAACTTACTAGTATTTATATATGAAATCGTTCCTAAAATTAATCAATACGTACTAGATACAGATATGAGATTTTTAGATTTAAATATATTAGCTAAGAGAAAATGAAGATTGATACAATAAAAAGTGCATTTACTATAAGTATTTGGGGTGCGATAATTTTGATGACGCTACTGTTTTCTGGAGTCATTTATGCTAGTAGCATTGAGACTCTTTATAGTATGGATCTTCCTTACGTGAATTCGCTAAACTCACAAAACACCACAAGTCTTCTACCAGCAAATTTTGAAAACCAACCTGAGTTTACTAGCTTAAATGGTAATCCTCTAGGTGATTATGGAAAACCTGTGTCTCTCTATTTACCATCAGTTAGTAGACGTTTAGAGATAGTTCCATTAATTACTAAGGATAATAGTATTCTACTCAGACCAAACAATGTACATTACACAATAGAAAGCAAGGACAATATAGCAAACACTTATCTATTTATGAATTCCTCTTGGAGGGCTGTAAACAATCCCGAAGAAATAAAAAATGGTTCTTATATTTATATCGATACCCAACGAGAATGGCGATACATATTTGAAATCGTAGATTCTATAAAATTACCAACAGAGTTTGACTATACACTACCAAAAACTGACAACTCGCAACTATTATTGATTATAAAAAAAGACACTGAGCTATACATTTTTAGATCAGTATATCGAAATATAATATCAAAGTAATATGAGTACACCATTTGAACTAATGCGAAATCTAGCTTTCTTTTTTGCAACAGTAATGTTGTTAAAATACTTTATATTCTTGATGGTTGCACCTTTTTACCAAGTACAAGAGTATATTAGAAGGTTGAAAATTAAAGACACAAAACCTTATTGGGAACCGTTAGTCACAATAATTATACCCGCCTGGAACGAAGAAATAGGAATTAAAAAAAGCATAACATCATTAATTAATAACACTTATAAAAATATAGAAATTATAGCGGTTAACGATGGATCCACAGATAACACAGAAAAAGTCATAAAGAAAATTAAAGACAAACGCTTAAGATACATTAAAAAACAAAAAGCTGGCAAGGGTTCAGCCCTTAACGAAGGGATAAAATATGCACGTGGAGAAATTATTGTAACAATGGATGCTGATTCGGCTTTTGATAAAAATGCAATAAATAATATTGTAAATTACTTTAAAGACGGTAATGTTGATGCTCTAGTAGGAAACGTAAAAATAGCTAATGGTGCAGGGGTGCTTGGCCTAATCCAAAAATTAGAGTACATGTTTGGCTTTTATTTCAAAAAAGCACATCATATTTTTGGGGCTGAATATATTTTTGGAGGAGCCTGTGCTGCATTCAGGAAAAAAACAACTTTTGAAAAATTTGGTTTATTTGACGAAACTAACAAAACAGAAGATATTGAAATGTCTATGAGATTAAGATTCAACGGTATTAAAAGTGTATATGCTGAAGATGTTATAGCTTACACAGAAGGTGCAACTACTCTGTTAGGTTTAATTAACCAACGATTGAGATGGAAAAAAGGCAGGTTCGATACATTTTTAAAATATAGAAAACTGTTTTTCTCTTTCGACCGAAATCATAACCTCTTTTTGTCTTGGTTCATTTTGCCCTTTTCACTTTTATCAGAATTGCAACTATTATTTGAACCGTTTGCACTTACATTATTAGTTGCATACAGTTATATTTCAGGTGATTATCTGTCACTAGCGATTGGATCAGCATTTATATTTATAATTTACTTAATAAATGGAATTTTCAGCAATGATATCAAAAATCTCAAGTTGATCCCTATGTTTTTTATTACTTGGCCATTATTTTATATATTAGTTTGGGTTGAATATTTAGCACTAATTAAAAGTTTCCAACTTCTGCTCCGCGGAGATAATGTTAGATGGCAGGAGTGGCAAAGAGTAGGAATACAAATATGAAAAAAACAGGAATATTTATAACAAGCTTGATTCTTATTACTATTGTTCTGCTTACGATAGAGATCGTCTTTAATGCATTGACAGGTGGGAGTATTAGAAAAGAACTGACTAAATCAATTGGGATTAAAAAACCATCATTAGAAACTAACAATATTGTAAATGCAGGAAGTTGTTCTGCATCAACCAAAAACGAAAAAATCAACCAAAGCGAAGAAAAACACCTTGTTCAGATAGCCAAATACCAAGATATTTGTAAATCGCATGTCACAAACAAGGTAATGATATTTGAAACAATGCCAAAAGATTCCATTGAAGCAAAAGAGAAAGCAAGGCTTATGTCAGACACACTAAAAGATTTTAAAAGTGCGGATGTTACACCAATCATTATTGTTGAACCAGTTACAACTTGGGGTTTAACCGATTTCAAAGAATTTGAAGGTGGTTTTTATGATGCATGGTTAAAAGAATACTTTAGGGAATTAAAAATACAAAATGTAACAGGTGATATGATGGGAGTTTGGGTTCCTTTCCCAGAAGCAAACCTTCCTTATTGGAATCATGCTAACGCTACACCTTCAGATTTTGCAACAGTAGTAAATAAATACCTAACTATTTTGAAATCTGAATATCCGGAAGCTAAAGGAAGTATTTTACTAAATTCAGCAACCTACGAGACAGATGATTTTGATTGGATTAATGGAGAATATTTGAGTTTAAGACAATATGTTGAAGGACTTAATAAAAATTTAATCGACAGTGTAGGTCTTCAAGGTTTACCTTGGGTTTCTGCTGCTAACGATGAACCAAATAGTGTTTTTAATCCAGCAGAATTTTTGAACCACAAGCTAGCAGAGGAGATGGCGGCGTATCTCGAAGTTAGAGACATATGGTTTAACACAGGGACATTTGGGGCAAAGTACACAATAGACTCTGAAAAATTAACAACTGTTTCAGCAGATAAAAGAAAAGATATTTTAAATGGCATATTGTTTGAGGCTATCAAGCTTAGAGACTTAGGATATAACGTAACAATTAATTTATTTGTACAGGATAAATCAAACACGGCAGAGGCAACTGACTGGTCTTATCTAAGTAATAGCTATTCTGGGAGCAGCGAAACCGAAAATGTTTTTGTGGAGTTTGTATCCAAATCTTACTCTAACAATATAGATATATCACTTTTTGATAGGCTTGACTAAAGCTTTCCAGCTAACAGATACCCGCTCAAACTCTCTGAGTTTATAGTCACAAACAAAAAGATTTAAGAATATTCTGCTATACTTTGACTATAATAATCACGAAATATTATGTCTGAAGGACTAACAGGAGAAACAAACGATTTGAATAACCCTGAAAACACCATCGATACTGGTGAAGACAGTGGTGTAAAAACCACCTATACCTCCCCAAAACCAGTGCTTACACCACAAGGTATGAGTTCTATGCAAGGTGTTCCAACTAAAGAAAATCAATCCGGGAAAACTGAGGACTCAAACACTGAATCCAAACAAGAAAATACTCCCAACCAATCAAACAATAGTGAACAATAAGCTAAACCTCCATATCCCTGATATTTCAATTACAATATTTTTTGGTTTAGGATGGATTGCTTTTGTATTATTCCTTAGCTTAAATCACTCTCCTGGAATTTCTGATCTTTTTTTAAACATTCTTAAAATACCACCACTTTTATTTGGATTATATTTGTGGATTAAAGCAGTTATTGTGGACTTTATAAGAATTAAAAGAGGAGAAAAAATGACCATGCCAGGTTTCACTTTTTGGGTTTATGAAATGAATTATTTCGCTTATTGGACAATTACAGACTTAATGAACAGCTCCTTGATGTTTAAGCCAAACAGAGCAGAAGTTTTTCTTTATGCTGAGTTCTCGACATTATTCTGGATCATTTTGGAAACAATATCTTCTTTGCTTATTTCTCCACTAAAATTTCTTGTTGGAAATAAAAATCTAACCGTACAGTCATTTCTCGTGTTGGATTTGATTCGCTCAGTTGGGCTAGTTATGGCATTTTCACTTATTAGTTTATTATTTGGTTAATTGTTTTTTACTTCAAATACAAAGAAAGACTGCTTTTGCTTAAAAAAACAATTAATCCTAACAATTTGAAATATAATAAAATATATGCTATTATTCCTATAATATGAAGGATTTTTTTGGATTTCTTAGACACCCGTCTGAACCTAGACCGAGTACTAAACAAAGTTCTGAGGTCCGAAAAATTTGGCCTAAAGAGTACCAACCTATATTAGACTCTCCTGAAATAACCGAACAACAAAAGGCCTTACTTCGGTTTATTATTTATTTAGCCGAAAAAGAAAGATCAAGCAATGAACCAAACCAAAAAGAATCAGTTAAAGTAATTTGGGATGGGGGGGAAAGCACAGATGAAATCTTAAATGACATAACAACCAAATTTGAATCTTCTGGAAGCTTTAGTTTTTATACACCAACAATAGCCGATTACACAGTCATACAATGGATTATTACTGATAAACTAACAGAAGAATATCGAGGATGCCCTGATCTTCGTATATCTACTGATAAAAGCAGTAATCACTTACTCCTAAGAGCAAATATGGGAAGTATAACAGAAATCTCAGGAGAGCTTGAAGACGCTTTTGGCAATGAAGAATTTCCAGTAGTAGTTAAAGACAGAAACAATATCTATCTAAACAATGCTGCTAATAAACTTCAATTATTTTGAAATTAACTAAAGAGAAAGTACTTAAACTCTAATCATTTTCTTTTTCATCATTTCCTCTGCCTCCTCGACCAAAATCATCATTCCCATTGCCTTGACCTTGATTACCCTCATTTCCGTTGCCTTCTCCTTCATTTCCGTCCCTATTTTGTTCCCCATCTTGATCTTGACCTTCTGGATTCTCTGGAGACGGGCTTATTTGTGGACAAGACTGATTAGACAGAGTACCTTCCAAAACTACTTCTTCATATCTATTAGCCGATACGGGCTGTCTCTGGTCATTATAAGAAATCCTACACAAACTCACTTTTTCCACGGTTGAAGGCATATCAAACTCTATTTCCGAAATACTGTCAAGATAGTGTCCCATTAAATCTTTCCAAAGAGGAGCAGCTCCCAAAGAACCTGCGACTCTACTCATCGGAGTGTTATCACTGTTTCCTACCCAAACTCCTACAACCAGGTTTGGGGTATAACCAATAGTCAGTGCATCGCGATAATCTTGGGTTGTCCCGGTTTTAACAGCAGCATTTACATTTATATTTAGTAAATTTCCAAATACTTCTGCCCTTGCATTTTTATCTGATAAAATTGACGAAATCAAATAAGCAGCACCTTCACTGATTACCCTTGTATCAGTTTCTCTTTTTTTACTTATTACTTTTCCATATTTGTCGCGAATCTCGAGAATAACAATTGGGTCAGCCCTAACTCCTCCATTGGCAAAGACACTATAAGCACTTACCAATTCATCCAGTCTTATTCCAGCTGAACCTAGTACAAAAGACAAACCATATTCACTTGGTTCACCGATAGTACTAAAACCAAATTCTTTGGCAGAATTCGCTGCTTTAACTAAACCTAATTTATCCATGACCTCGACTGCAGGAACATTTAAGGAGTTTGCTAATGCACGCCTTACTGTTACTGATCCTCTAAACCTATTATCATAATTACGAGGTCTATAATTTCTTTGAAATTCTCTTGGCTCATCTCTTAATATTGTTGCCGGGGTTATTATTTTTTCGTCGATTGCTACAGAATAGATTATGGGTTTAAAAGAAGAACCAGATTGACGGGGTGATGTAGCCATATTAACTTTACCGTATCTTTCATCATTCCAGTCATAACTCCCAACCATGACTAAAATCTCCCCTGTATCCGGATCAATAACTACCACAGCTGCATTTGAGGCATTTTGGCTCTTTAGTTCCTCTACTCTTCTTTTGGCTGCTTCTTGAGCATATTCTTGCCAATCTCTATTAAGAGTTGTTTTAACCTGCATTCCCGATCTGACAACATACTCCTCACCATATTCCTGACTAAGAATATCCTTTATCATGAGTGCAAAGTGCGGTGCTATTTGGTTTAATCCATCATCTATTGGATTTACCACCAACTTTTGAATAGCTGCATCTTCAGCAGCTTCTTTGGTAATGTAACCGGCAGTAACCATTTGACCAAGCACAAGCTTCTGTCTTTCTTTGGCAATATTAGGATCATTAGATAAAGGTGAATATACAGACGGAGCTGGTAAAAGTCCAATTAATAATGCAGACTCACCTAAAGTTAGATCTTTGGTGCTTTTACTAAAATAAGTTTGTGCTGCTCCTTCTATCCCTACAGCTCCCTCTCCAAAATAGGCAGAATTTAAGTACATCTCAAGAATTTCATTTTTGGTAAATCTTTTTTCCAATTCATTTGCCAAAACTACTTCCTGATATTTTCTGATAAAACTTTTTTCTGGGCTCAGTAGTTGATTTTTGACTAATCCTTGAGAAATTGTAGACCCACCCTGCTTTATTTCTCCTGCGTTTAAATTAACCCAAAACGCCCGAATGATTCCCCTGGTGGAAAACCCTTCATGGTTATAAAACCCTCTGTCTTCCATTGCTATTAAAGCATTTATTGTATGTTCAGGAATATCTGAAAGCTCGACATCATCCCTTGTTTTTGCTTGACCAAAAACAAAAAAAGGCTCTCCCTCACGATCAAGTAAAATAAGTCCGCTCTCATTTCTATTCATTATTCTCTCTTTACTACCTAAATCCCGTGCAAAATATGCATAAGTTGTCATAGGGATACCCAAAATCAAAAGAATTGCAGTCATAGAAAGAATAAATAGAACTACCCTTAATGGAATTCCTAGTTTCTTTATCATTTCACCAGCACTATAAGCATTTGGATGTAAAAATCGGATGAAAGTTAAGTAAGCATTTAACTTATATAGTATTTATCTGTTTGATTTATTGAAGAAAACTAATAACGCTTGCGTCCTCTCCATCGTCTTTTGGCTTTTGTCCCTTCCTTTAATTTTCCATCTGGTTGACCACTAATATGTGTAGACGGTCTCCCCTTCCTATGTGCTATCTGTCTAAAAATGTCTTGCATACTAATTCCAGGATCTTTGTTTAGTCTTGATCGGATTGCCTCTACTGCTGCTGCCTCTGGATCTTCAGGATGTGTAGCAAAAAAAAACCTTTTTAAATGTTTGGCTAATGTATCTATCTCACTTCCTTCTTTACCAGATTTAAACATTTCAGTCATATTAATATTCTATAGTATTAAGTTAATGATTTGGAGAACTTATTCTCTCTAATATTTCTCCAGATTAGTTTTGAGATCTGTTTTTATGCTGCCTTCTTTCCACTTCTGTGAGATATTTTTTACGTAGTCTAAGGTTTAAAGGCGTTATTTCCAAAAGCTCGTCTTTCTCCAAAAAGTCTAACGACTGCTCCAAACTAAGTACTGTTGCCGGAGTGAGTTTTACTGTAGCATCAGCTGCGGCTGCACGCATATTAGTTAGTTTTTTGCCTTTACAGACGTTTATGCTTATGTCTTCATCTCGGGAATTTTGCCCTATTATCATACCTTCATATACAGGAGTCCCAGGGCCAACAAAAGTAATACCTCTTCCTTGAGCATTAGCAAGACCATAAGCGAGAGCTTCTCCACTAGTAGCAGAAATTAATGCTCCCTTTCTTAATTTTGGTAAAACCTTACCCAGTTTTTGATATCCAATCATTTGTGAACTCATGATAACAGTCCCCTTAGTCTTTGTGAGCAAAAGATTCCTAAGACCAATAAGAGCTCGTGTAGGAATATGGTAAATAAATTCTGTTTCTGTATCATTTATATTTTCCATTTTTATTAACTCTCCGGTTCTTTTACCTAACTCTTGATTGATGGTTCCAACAAAATCATTGTGTACAATAATGTCTACCTCTTCCAGAGGTTCTTGATCAACTCCGTCTATTACTTTTGTAATCACTTCTGGTTTACCTACTTCCATTTCAAATCCTTCACGTCTTAAAGTTTCTAATAAAATAGCCAAATGTAATTCTCCTCTTCCAGATAACTTGAATTTCCCATTATTTAAAACTTCTACTCTAAGGCTCAAGTTACTCTCCAATTCCTCTTCTAGCCTTTTTTGTATTTGTCTTGAAGTCGTGTACTTTCCTTCTCTACCTGAAAATGGTGAAGTATTTGGACCTAGTGTCATATGAAGCGTAGGATCACTAATTTCTAAAGCTGGCAATGCTTCAAAGTCTTTTGGATCTGTTACTGTTAAACCAATTTGGGCATCTTCTATTCCTGCAATTGCAATTATATCTCCTGCTTCAGCTTCTTCTATCTCTATCCGATCCAAACCACTAGCTGTCATTAATTTTTCTATAGTCCAGTACTTTTGGGGTGAATTAGCTAAAACTACTTTTTGTCCTTTGGAAACTATACCTTGATGTATTCTTCCTATGGCAATTCTTCCTGTATGTGAATCATAAGCAAGTGAAGAAATAAGCATTTTAAACGGCTCATTGTTGTCAGCTTCTGGAGCAGGTACTCTACTTAAAATAGTATCCAGTAAAGGATACACATCACCTTCTTGATCAATACTATCAGGCATTTCATTGAAAACAACACCTTTTCTCCCTATTGCAAATAAAATTGGGAACTCTAAATCTGATTCATCAGAAGCTAATTCCAGAAATAATTCCTCAACTTTTGCAATAACTTCTTGTACTCTTGCTTGCTTTTTATCTATTTTGTTTATAAGAACAATAACTTTAAGTTTAAGATCCAAAGCTTTCCTTAAAACAAATCTTGTTTGAGGCATTGGTCCTTCTTGGGCATCTACAATTAAAAGAGCTCCATCAGCCATACTAAGAGTTCTTTCTACTTCACCAGAAAAATCAGCATGCCCTGGGGTATCGATAATATTTATCTTGACATCCTTATATGTTATTGCACAGTTTTTAGCTAAGATTGTAATACCCTTTTCTTTTTCCAAGTCATTACTATCCAGAATTCTTTCCATACTCATTTCCTCTTGATTGTCCCGGAAAACATGAGTTTGTTTGAGTAAAGCGTCTACCAACGTTGTCTTACCATGATCAACGTGAGCAATCACTGCTATATTTCGTATATTTTTTTCCATTTTTTTGCACAAAAAAAACCTGTCGCCAGGTTTTTAATAAATAAAAATCGACACATTATTATACCAAAAATAATGCCTAAAATGCATTATTAAAACAAAATAAGCACTATTAAACAAATTTCAGAGGTAATATAATTATTGGAATCTTGAAATATTAAAGATGAAACAGTCAAAATACAACAAAATCTTGTTTGCCGGATTAATAGTAATTTTTATTGGAACAGTTGTTTATTCTAACCACTCAACTGAAAATACTGTAACACCTATTAATTATAATTTGATAAACGAAGGAGGTCTTAGTGAACCAGAATTTCATCCTTTATCCATAGAATCATTAAGACAAGGAGAATATCCTGGTAGCGAGATAGTTTTTGAACAAAAACTCGAACCTGGATCTAACTACCAAAGATATATAGCTTCCTATAAATCAGAAGGTTTAAAAATTTATGGACTTTTAACAATTCCTAATGGCTCTACACCAGAAGGCGGGTGGCCTGCAATTATTTTTAATCATGGCTATATACCACCAGCTCAATACAAAACAACAGAAAGATATCTTGCTTATACTGACGCCTTCTCAAGAAACGGATATGTATTATTTAAACCAGACTATCGAGGACATGGAAATTCAGAAGGTGCAGCATCCGGAGGATATGGATCAAACGGATATACCATTGATGCCATGAATGCTTTAGCTTCTATAAAAACTCTTAAAGACGAAAACCAGTCACAAATTGTTAACCAAGAAAATATCGGTATGTGGGGTCACTCCATGGGAGGGCATATCACACTTGAAAGCATGGTTGTTAATAAAGAGATAAAAGCTGGAGTAATTTGGGCAGGGGTTGTTGGGTCATATGAAGATTTATTTAACCGATGGAGAAGAAGGGGTACATTAAACACTCCTTCCTCTACATCTCAACCTTCGACAAGAGGTGGTAGATGGAGACAAGAGCTCTCTGAATCATATGGGACACCAGAAAAAAATCCAGAATTCTGGAATAGTTTATCCGCAACAAGTTTTCTAAATGATTTATCAGGTCCAATTCAAATTCATCATGGGACAAACGACACTTCAGTTCCAGTAGAATTTTCTGTTAATTTAGATGAAAAAATAAAGGCAACCAATAAAGTCAGTGAACTGTTTATTTATAATGGAGATGACCATAACCTTTCACAAAATTTTAGTATTGCTATCAACCGCTCAGTTGAATTCTTTGATAAATATCTAAAAAATTGATTGATGCTCAAAATTATTTGTCTTCAATATAATACCTTATTTCTTCATTTTCAGGGTCTAATAGATTGTAAAGAAACGTAATGTCTTCGTCCTTATGGCGGATGCAGCCTGAGCTACCGAGATCATTTTCTGATAGCCTATCTTCTTCTCCTGCTACACCATGCAAACCAAATGCCCCTGGAAGTACCCAGTTACACTGACCGTTGCACTCGAGGTAAGGCTCAGGACCATATGGTTCATTTTCAGAAACAGGAATGTCCAAAATCAAAAAGTACGGTGCAGTCTCGTCGCTATCTTTTGTCTCTACCTTTTGTGTAATTATCCAATATTCTCTTCCCATTAATTGAGGCAAAGGGGTTGGCCTCTCGCCAGGAATTCCGGTTTTCACTTTAAATGTTTTTATTAACTTGCTGTTATTTTTATCTCCTGGAATACCTTGATACAAAAATTCTATATTTGACTTCCTATGAAGTAACATCCAATAATCTTGACTTTGGGTAGATAATCCTTCTATTAATTCGTTTCCTGGTGGTGTTTTTTTGATTAAAAAAATAACAAAAAATAAAGCACACAAAGAAAAAACTATAACAAATGATTTTATATAAAATGTTTTCATTTTGTGAAAATTGCCTTAAAACTGGTAAAATACGCTAATGTATAAAAAAATTTTTCTATTTTTACTATTTATAGGAATTGGTTTTTGGCTTATTGTTTTTTATTTTAACAATCAAGTTAAAACAGACATGTCTAAAAATGGTGATACTTATGTTACAACACCAATTCCCACAACAACTATCAATAGTTTGCAAAATCCACCACAGCAAAGAATTTTAGCTAATGACTACCATGTTTTTCAAACTTTCAATAACTGCGGACCGGCTGCCCTATCTATGGCACTTTCGTATTATGGCATAAATGAGTCGCAACAAAAGCTAGGGCAAGAACTTCGACCATACCAAAACCCTGTAGGTGATAACGACGATAAATCAGTCACTCTAGAGGAGCTTGCAGAAAAATCAAAAGAATATGGGCTTATTCCTTTTCATAGACCAAATGGCAATACTCAAATGATCAAACAGTTTATAAATTATGACATTCCTATAATAACTAGAACTTGGTTATACGAAAACGAAGACATTGGTCATTACAGAGTTATTAAAGGATTTGACGATACAACTAGTGAGATTATACAAGACGACTCTTTACAGGGGAAAAACTTGCGTTACTCTTATCAAGAATTCAATGCAATTTGGAAAAAGTTTAATTATGAATTTTTGGTGCTTGTACCTGAAAACAAAGTAAATATTGCCAAGCAAATTTTAGGACAAAACTCAGATGAAATAGCATCGTGGAATCTAGCAGCTGAAAATGCATCTAATGAACTGGAGATAAATCCAAATGATATTTATTCTCGTTTTAATCTCTCTATTGCTTTATCAAAAGTAGGAAAACACCAAAAAGCAGTCGAAGAGTTTGAAAAAGTAGAAAACAAGCTTCCTTTTAGAACCTTATGGTATCAAATAGAACCTATTGAATCCTATTATGAGCTTGGTAATTACGATAAAGTTTTTGCCATAACAGATAATATTTTAAATAATCATAACCGTGCATTTTCAGAACTTTACCTAATTAGAGGAAATATATACCTTAATGAGGGAAATCAAGAACTAGCAGAAGAGGAATTTGAAAAAGCAGTTTTGTATAACAATACTTTCAGAGATAAAATACCTCACATCAATTAAAGATTTTAGGATTAATTTTAATTAGCTTGTCATCCCCTTGGTTTTTCCTTCCTCTACCATCAGTGTTACTTGTTGTTATATATAAAAATCCATCGGGACCAAGTCTTACACCTCTGAGTCTCCCGTATTCTCCATCAAAATGCTTTGTCAGGTTTTCCACGTTACTACCGTTTAACTTAGCTTGATACAAAGCACTACCCCTTAAACCTACAAAAAATATACTACCATCAACAAAAGCTGCTCCCGAAGGAGCCCATGTTTCATTTGGACCGGAATGAATTATTGGCTTGACCATTTCAGGATTTTCTTCATCACCTTGTATTTCTGGCCAACCGTAATTTTTCCCTTTTTCAACCAAATTTAACTCATCAAATCCTGATCTAACACCACTTCTACCGTGCTCTGTTGCCCATAATCGTCCTTCTGCATCCCAAGCAAGTCCTTGTACGTTTCTATGACCATATGAATAAACCTCATTGCCAAAAGGGTTATCTTCTGGAATGGATCCATCATCCTTTACTCGCAATATTTTGCCATTTAGTGAATCTCTATCTTGAGAAAGTCTTTCTTGACCAGCATCTCCTGTCCCAATATAAAGATAGCCATCAGAACCAATGTGAATTCTGCCCCCATCGTGTACAGATGAACCTAAAATCCCATCAACTATTACATCTCTGTTTGTTAAAGAGTTACCGTCTAACTGATACCTTTCTACTCTGTTTACAATCTTTCCATTTTCTTCACTAGTTAAATATAAGTAAATTAAGTGATTTTCTTCATAATTCGGATGTAAAGCCATTCCCATCAATCCGCCCTCCCCTATGTGTCTTACACCAGAAACCTCTATTACTGACTTATCTTGTATTTTTAATAATCTTCCTGGTCTTTCTGTGACCAATATTTCTCCACTTGGCAAAAATTCAACTTCCCATGGGATTTCTAAATTTTCTGCTATTACTTCTATATCCAATATTTCTTCACTTTCTGGAGTTATTTGAACACCATTGTCCGGAGTATAAACGTTTGATGAAGTACTTGATGAAGATGGGTCTGAAATGTTTCGATAATAATAAAATCCACCAGCACCAAGTAGTATAAATACTAGAAATATGATTAAATATTTTTTCATAAAACCTTACTAGTACTAATTATATACTACTTTTGGTTACTGGTAACATGATACAAAACAATTATCAATTGCTCATAATCATGGGAAAAGTATAAATTCAGCTTTAACGCCTATTATCTCTTCTATTGAAGTTACGCCTTGTATCTCCTCTATCTTCTTTTGGTCTTGCTTCATTAACATTAATGGTTCTGCCACCAAAATCTTTACCATTGAGTGTATCAATAGCTTTTTGTGCTTCTTCATCATTTTCCATTTCCACAAATCCAAAACCTTTACTTCTACCTGAATCTCTATCTGTGATAATAACACAAGAAATAACTGTTCCTATTTCAGAAAATAATTCTTGGAGTTCTGCTTCAGTTGAACTGTATGGGAGTCCTCCTACAAATAATCTTTTAGCCACTAATTCTCACCGCCTCTCATTATTTTTGTCTTTGCTTTAACAAAGACTTATAACAAACTAATTTCTTTGCCGCATCTAATGGGAAAAAACTCAAGAAGGTTTTTGTCTAATTAAATAAAACAGCTAGAAACTCTACACTACCCGAAAGTAGTTTGCTTATTATATCACACTAGTAGCTTAATTCACATAATTTGTAGATTAACCAACATTTCTGGATGTTTTTTTGGAACGTAAAATCGTCTAAGATATTAATTATATGTATAATATTTTTTTATACACCCATATTGTAGGAGCAGGAGTTTTAGCAATATTTATTTGTACTGCAGTATTTGAAAAAGTTATTCCTCATCAAAAACTTGCTTTCATCATTGCGTATTTAACAATGATCCAGCTAATGAGTGGTTCTATCCTTAGTATTATCACAAATACGTCTTTACTTTCCTTTTGTAGCAGAATTGGAATATATATGTTTGTAGTAAGTATGGTGGAAATGTATTTATTTTATAAAACCCAAAAAAACAAATTGGAAAAATTTCCTACAGCTTATGTTTTATCGTCTATATCGGCGGGGATGCTAATTGTATTTGCAACATTAAGCTCATTTATTTTATAAATAAATTATCAAAAATCACATCTGTTGTCTTCTTACTAACTCCTTACTACCGCCTAATGTAAGTCATAAAGTAAAAACATACTCTAATATTGACAACAAATAGTTAGGTTGTCGATAAGGAGGTGAGAAGGGAATGTCAATTTTACTCTGGATAATTTTAGGTGCACTTGCTGGGTGGATAGCATCCTTAATAGTAGGCACAGATGCACAACAGGGTGCGATTATGAATATTGTTTTAGGTATACTTGGTGCATTGGTAGGAGGATTCTTAATGAATCTTCTAGGATTCAGTTCAATAACTGGATTTAATGTGTGGAGCTTAGTAGTTGCTACACTCGGTGCAGTAGTCTTGGTCTGGTTAAGGCAAGCAATTGCTTAAAACCACAGAAACCGGCGTACAATCAGTAAAGGGCAGGTCTATTGTACGCCGGTAGTTTTTTTATAAATAACCAATAAAAATAAAAACATCAAAGAGGGGTATCAAATGATACCCCTCTTTTTATTGATGGTGAAAATATTTATAATTTTGAAGCATCATCTTCAATATCATATTCATCCATTTCACCTTCGTCGTCTTCATACTCAAAGACTTCTTCATCCATATCTTGTCTCTGTCCACCTTTTTCAAAATCATTTTCATCTTCTAAGTCATTGAGTATTTCGTCCAATTCGTCTTCCATTTCGTTTCTCTTGTTTTTTGCCATTTTTCTCACCCCCTTCAAATTAAAATCAATATATTCAATTGAGATAAGTAGGGAGTTACACTCAAGTAAGAGTTAAATAAGAAATCGAGCTTGAAAAACCATCTAAGTTAAGGTATTGTAATGGCTGTGTAAGACGACTGTAAGGAGATATTATGAACATGAATTCAGCCATTTACCAATCAAAGAGCTTTAATCTTCAAACATCTATAAAAGAAGATTATACCAAAATGAGAATGAGCCTTTTGACGCCCTTTGTTACTACTAATGCGTTACCAAAAACTATTGAAATATTGAACAAGCATCTTCCAGATGTTTTTAAGACACGGTGTTTCAACAACAATAATTATACTTTTTATAAAGAAGCAAAAAATACAGAGATTGCTCACCTTTTTGAACACATTCTTCTTGAGTATCTCTACCAAGAGAAAAAAAATTCAGGTGAGAGGTCAATAAATGTCACTGGTAAAACACGATGGAATTGGCAAAAAAACAATTATGGAACTTTTGAGATTTATATAAATGTTGGGAAAAAAGAATTAGACCATTTAAAAAATGCTTTAAAGAAAGCGATCAGACTAATAGAAAAAGTTTTAGCAAGTGCTACTATTAAAGCTTCTAATAAATCAAGATTTAGCCCTTCATATATTTAAATAAAAATCCTGATTAAAAAATTGTATTGACCAAACTCAACACGACTTGTAACTTTTGTAAGAAAGGCATATAATTCAGTATCTACAAATACAGGAATTAATAAGTAGGTATAAACTTATGAATAACTCAATCTTAATAGTTGAAGACGACAAGGGAATAAGAGATTATGTCAAAGAGTTATTGCTGGATAAAAATTATTCGGTAAGAGATACTGGCAAAGGGACAAGGGCGCTGGAAATTATAGAAAGAGTCCAACCAGACTTAGTACTTCTTGATTTAAAACTACCTGATATTGATGGTGAAACTGTATGTAAACAAATCAAAAAAAACTATCCTGATATTCATGTAATTATCCTAACAGCAAAAGATAGTGTCGATGATATTGTCGAAGGATTGGATATAGGTGCAGACGACTATGTAACAAAGCCATTCACAGCAGAAGAATTACTCGCAAGAATCAGAGCAAGACTAAGGGACAAAGGAGACGGAGAAACAAAACTCAAAGTAGCTGATTTAGAACTTGATAAAAGAACTCTCCAGGTTACGCGAGGAGGTAAACAAATTAGCTTAACACCTCAAGAATTTAAATTACTTGAATACTTAATGGGCAATACAAATAAAGTCATGACCAGAGAAATGATTCTTAATCGTATCTGGCTGATGTCTCCTGATGTAGAGAGTAGAGTTGTAGATGTGTATATTGGATATCTAAGAAAGAAGATTGATAAAGGTCACGAAAAGAAATTGATTCAATCAGTCAGAGGATTTGGCTACACAATAAAAGAAGAATAATCTTTATTCATAAACCACTCAAATTGCTCTAAATTGTTCATATCCGCCTCAGCGCTAGAGGTTTTAATCAAGACAATTAGCGGCCCCCGAGTTTTACCTCGGGGGCCTAACTAGAATCTGTACATCATAAGCCTTTCCCCCTATTCAACGGGCGATGTTAATAATAATATAAATGAATAAAAAATACTTTGCTTAAATAAACTATCCATATATTCCGATAAATTTTTAAGCAATACTGAAAATTTTTCTTTAAACAACTTACTTTTATCAAGGGTGACAGTCGAGTAGTTTGAGCCAGAGTTAAACCACACAGAATTTGTGGAGAAAGCAGTAGCAGAAGACATTACAAATAAATTTTTGAATATATCTTTCTCTTTTTCTGCTTTGAATGGATTGAGCAGCTTCATATTGACTAAAAGATACATTTCGAAGTTAAAAATAAATTCAAAGCAAAGTAAGAAGACAGCAAGAACAATTATTTATTCTTTTTTTGGCTTTTAATGTCATTAATTATTTCCTGTACTAAACTTAGTATTTCCATACGGATAAACTCCCTCATGTCTTTTTGTATTTTTTCACTAAGATAATCCAATAAACCCTCATCATGAGGTGCTTTGTGTAGTTTTACTACGAATTCATGGTGATGTTCCATAGGGAGCTCATGAAATACACAACCCAATACTTTGTGGTGCATGATTTCGTCTATGATTTTTTCAAATTCTTCTCTCTCTTCTTTATAGTCGATCACCTTTTTGAGAGCTTTCTCAATTTTGTCTAATTCAACTAAATTGTCATAAAATACTTTAGCCATGGTTAAAAAGATAAAACAAACTTTTTATTATATTCTACAGGACCCAATGGTATTTCGTTATTAGGATCATCAACAAAAAACACTAAAACCGGGCCTTTCTTGTATCTGGGACCCCCCAAATGATGCATTACCTCTGGACTTCCCCCAAAACTTTTACCAGTCCATGCAGCAGGACCTGAGTCGGCAATAGCTGCCACAACTGCCTGACCATTTTTGGTATTTACAATCAATACCTTTCTGTGCTTATACCAATTTTTTAAATATGGCTGTCTCGTATTCCAATCTGGTAAATACAATGTTTGCACAACTGCGTACCACTTTTCAATTTCAGCAAGCTCTGGAGTCAATGCTTGTTTGGAAGGTGCAAAGTAACCCCAGGCTCCTAATCCTGGAGCTATACCTTCTTTTAGAATTATTCCCTCACCATGATCAGCTAAAGAATCTCCAGGATATCTTTTTAAATGCTGCTCTGCTCCAATAAGTCCATAGGCTGTATTTAAATGTTCGCCTTCAAGACTAGCACGAGCATTGACTCCTGTGGTTTCTCTGATAATTTGTTCTAAAAATTTTTCTTCATTTCTGCTTAAAGGACGTGTTCTTTCAGGCAAGAATGATGAAAATATTTCTTTTAATACTTCTTGCTTAGAGTCTTCAGTATCCTTTCCATGAATGTCATCATCCACATCTTCTTTAAAGCGCTCAATCACTTCATCAGGCGAAGGTAACGAATCAGCACTAGCAGGAACAAGAAATAGAGATCCTGCCAATGCTGATGTACCAACAATTTTCGCGGAATGATCACGAAGTCTACTTATCTCTAGACCCTTGGTTTTTAGTTCCTTTACTACTTTCGGATGCTTTTGAAGCAAATCTTGTTGTAATTTAAGCTGTTTTAGTTTTAAATTAGTTCTAAGTGCTTCACTAAAATCACTTTTCTGGGCAGAAATAGGCATAGTTCAAGTATTACACATATTGGCTAAGGCGTTCTAGTACTTCATTCTTTTTCATCAAAGCAATTGAGTCATTAAATGGCGGTGTGACTTTTTGAGAAAAAATAGCAATTCTTAAATCCATAAAAAACTTTCCTGTATGAAATCCGTATGCATCTTTTACTTTTGAAAGTGCATCATCAATATCTGATTTATTCCAGCTTTTAATTTTCTCGAAAATTTTAACCGCAGCATTTATATGAGTTTTATAATCTTCACTAAACAATTCTTCTGAAGCCCTATCAGGTCTATCGAAAATTGGACCGGCTAATTTTTTAAAATCTGAAAGTTTATTAATTCTAGGCTTAACTAATGGAGCAGCATTTATAATAAGCTCTGGATCCCATTCATCAGGGATATAGTCTTCTACAATTTGGGCTAGTTCTTCATTTGACATACTTCTTATATATTGCCCGTTCATCCAATCTAACTTGTTTACATCAAAAATCGGTCCCGATTTACGTACTCTGTCTAAACTAAACTCTTCTACAAACTCAGCTAAAGAAAAAATCTCTTTTTCTTGAGGATGTGACCAGCCAAGCAAAGCCAAAAAATTAACTAAAGCTTCTGGTAGATATCCTTCTGATTTGTAAATCCTCAAATCCACCGGATCTCTTCTTTTGGAAAGCTTTTTCCTATCTTGGTTTCTTATCGTTGGTAAATGCGCAAACTCGGGAATATCAGCCCCAAACGCTTTATATAGTGCAATTTGCCTAGGTGTATTTGAAATATGTTCTTCACCTCTTATGACGTGACTAATTTTGTGTTGGATATCATCTACTACTGTTGCGAAGTTATAAGTTGGAAAACCATCCGACTTCAAGATAACAAAATCTCCTACTTCATCACCTGGAAAGCTTACTTCGCCTCTAACAAGATCATTCCATTTTACATCTTCTTTGTTATTCTTGAACCGAAATGCACCATCGTCTTCATAAGCAAGATTGTTATTGATTAATTTTTGTGCCCAATCTTTATAGATATCCAATTTTTCAGATTGTCTGTATGGCCCAAACTCTCCACCTTTAATAGGATCCTCATCCCAATTAAGCCCAAGCCAGCTTAGCCCTTTGTATATTTCTTCTTCAGCACCTTCTACATGTCTTTTTTGATCTGTGTCATCTATTCTGACGATAAAAGTACCATTGTTTTTCCTGGCAAATGCATAATTAAAAAGAGCCATCCAGCCTGTGCCAATATGAGCAAAACCTGTTGGTGAAGGAGCTACTCTTACGCGTATTTTTGGGGTTTTCATGATATAATTCAAAAGTCAGGTAAATATAACGTTACTATATTTTATTGATCAGTTTCATTGAATTTTAACACTTGGAGCAGATATACTCAAAGTAAGCAAATTATGACTTCACTAACAAGAACAGCAATAACTGCCCGAAAAATAATCCGCTATGGATTATATGGATTTGTACTTTTACTTATCATGCGTTCTGTTATAAAAACAGGCCTCAGAATTTACAGAACTGCTTTTCCTCCACCCCCACCACCGCCTACAGTTGAATTTGGAATACTAACCCCAATTCCATTACCTGCTCAGGCAGAACGTGATGGAATAACATACAAGCTGGAGACACCAACCGGAGAGCTTCCAACTCTACCGGAGCAGATGAAAGTTTATTTTATGCCACAAAAAGCTACAACATTATTTTCATTAGACGAGGCAAAAACGGATGCAACTACTCTCGGATTTAGCGGTAAGCAAGAACAACTCAATTCAACTGTGTATCGATTTTACCGTCCTGAAATTCCTGCCTACATGGAAATGGATATCATAAATAAAGTATTTTCTTTAAGCTATGACTTAGCGGCTGACCCTTCACCACTAGAAAATAATCCTCCTGCTACAGAAACAGCAAAAGCATATGTGAAGAACTTCTTGTCCAGTGCAAACTTATCTCATCCTGATTTAGAGGGTCCTGTCACTTTTGAATATTTAAAAGTCCAGCAACAAAGATTTGTTGAGGTTGTTTCACTCTCAGAGGCAGATCTTGTTAAAGTCAATCTTTATAGACAAGCAATAGATGACTATCCAAGTTTAACTCCAAAAGGTGATGAAGCAAACGTCTGGTTTATTGTTTCGGGTTCTAACAAACGAGAAAGCCAAGTCATCGCAGGTCAATATCACTACTTCCCAATTGATCTAGAAAAATCTTCCACCTATCCAATCAAATCAGCTGAAGTAGCCTGGCAAGAGCTCCAAGCAGGAGGAGGTTATATTCATAGAATACCCGATTCCAAAAATGTCGTGATTAGAAGAGTTTATCTTGCATATATGGACCCCGGTGTTCCTAGTGAATTTTATCAACCTGTGATTGTATTTGAAGGAGATAATGATTTTGTTGCCTATGTTCCTGCAGTCAGCCAAGATTATTACGGTGTAAATTAGTTATTAGTTAGATAATTCACAGACTCCCAATTATAACTATCATAAATCCACTCAACTATTTCCTTTGTTTCGCCAAACCTATCCTGACTTGCTAGTAATGCAACCATAACTTTCCTGCCATCTCTATCCACATAAGTCACTAGGTTTTCGCGAGCATTTTCAGTCCACCCTGTTTTAACACCTAACACGCCTTCCGTTGATCCTAAAAGTTCATTAGTTGTATGTAATAAATGTGTTTTTGTTCCATCCTGGCTTCTTACTAACTTTTGCTCTGTCCCTACAATTTTTGCAAAGTCCTTGTTTTGCATTGCTACTTCAGCTGCTCTGATTAAATCTCTTGCGGTTGTTAACTGTTCCTTGGCATCAAAACCAGCGGGATTATTAAAACTTGTTTTTTCTAAATTTAGCTGCTTTGCTTTTAAGTTCATTGCCATAACAAAACTTTGTCTACCTCCAGGATAATTAGCAGCAATAACCTCAGCAGCATCATTTGCACTTAAAACCAATAGTCCATACAGCAGATCTTCAAAGGTGAGTGATTCGTCCTTTACTAAACCCATCTTCCTTCCATCTACATTAATATCTCCTACAACAAGAATGTCATCCATTTTAAAGTGATCCATTGCAGTTAATGCGGTGACTATTTTTGTTGTTGATGCAGGCAACAAAAGAGCATCTGGATTTTTTTCGTATAAAACAACACCAGAATCAAGATCAACCGCAAATACAGACTGAGCAGAAACAACAGGATAGCTTGATACTTCTTTTAATTTAGGAATAGGAGATAAAGATTTTTGCCCATTAAATGTAGATACTTTTTGAACAACCACATTTTTTACTTTATTTGGTGTCAATGACAAAGCAGTAGAAAGAACAAGCAATAAAACAAGACAGGTAAAGTATGTAAATCGCATTGAAAGTTATTTCTTTTTATCAGTTTTAATATATATCCCTAATTCTTTAAGTTGTTCCTCACTAGCCTCGCTTGGTGCGTCAATTACAGCTGTTTGCCCTGAAGCAGCAGTTGGGAAAGCAATAACCTCTCTTACAGACTGTTCTCCTAAAAGTGCCATGAGGAATCGGTCAATTCCAGGTGCAATACCACCGTGTGGAGGAACTCCATACTTGAATGCTGTAAGCATGTGATCAAATTGCATTTTTTGTTCCTTTGAAAAACCAATCAGCTCAAAAACTTTCCTTTGAACTTTAGGGTCGTGAATCCTTATACTTCCCCCACCAACTTCAAAACCATTAAGAACCATATCGTGTTGCAACCCTCTTACCTTTAAAGGGTCTTTATCTAATAACTCAATATCATCAGCGTGTGGAGCAGTGAACATATGATGACTTGGAGCAAATTTTGCAGAACCGGAGCCATGGAAAAAATCATCTTCTTTCTGTTCATTAAACAAAGGAAAATCTATTGTCCAAGAGAAGGCGAGTTCATTTGGATCACTTTTGTCTTCTCTTAAATCTGGTTTATCAGTACCATACTTTTCTATTGCCTCTTTGTGAGGTATTCTTGGCCAAGGTGTTTGAGAAATTCTTTTATCTGGAAACACTTCGCTTACTAAATCTGTAAATAATCTTTCTGTGAGTTTGATAATATCCTCTTGTTGGACAAAAGACATTTCCATATCAAGCTGTGTAAATTCTCCGTATGCTCGGTCTGCTCTTGGATCCTCATCTCTAAAACATCTTGCTAACTGAAAATACCTTTCTACTCCAGCAACCATCAAAAGCTGCTTATATTGCTGTGGACTTTGAGGCAAAGCATAAAATTTACCGGGTTGAAGTCTTGATGGAACAAGAAAATCTCGTGCTCCCTCTGGTGTCGTTTTGGTAAGTATAGGCGTTTCTATTTCTACAAAGTCATGATTTTGAAGCCAATTCCTTATAAATTGTATCGTCTCAAATCTCTTCCTCATGTTTCTTGTCATTCTTGGTCTACGAATATCTAGGTATCTATATTTGAGCCTTATAGATTCATCAATATCTAGACCATCAGTATCAATTGGAAGTGGTAGCTCTTCTGATTCAGTAATTACATTGAGCTCACTAATTTGAATTTCCACCTCTCCAGTAGGTAAATCAGGATTTACTAAGTGTTCTGGTCTTTTTACTACTTCTCCTTTAATTTCTACTACACTTTCCACAGATAACTTAGGAAGATTCTGACCAACACATTGGACTTTTCCGGTTCGATCTCTTAAATCAATAAATGTGATTTTTCCATGATCCCGTATTGTATCAACCCAACCTTTTAGAAGCACTTTTTGGTTAACTTTTTCAGGAGTTTCATTAATTAAAGTTCTTTCCATCCTTGATATTTTAACGCCAAGAGCAAAAATACTCAATAACTAGCCCTAATCTGTTATTTGAAGCTTTTTTTGATTTCTCTTCTGGCAGCGGCTGTCACTACAAACTCCAGCCAATCGCGATTAATTTGTCTTTTTTCTCTTGACTTAACTATCTCCACAACATTTCCACTCGAGAGTTTATAATTCAGCGGAACTATTTTCCCATTCACTTTAGCTGCTTTTATATATTTCCCTAATCCCGTATGAACAGTATAAGCTAAATCAACCGGTGTGGCTCCCTTTGGCAAATCATAAACATCTCCTTTAGGGGTAAAAACAAATATTCTCTCTTTGAAGGCGTCAAATTTTACTGCATTTAAAAACTCATCTGAGTCTTTTAATTCTTTTTGCCAAGCAACAAGCTGCTTTACCCAATTCAACTTTTCTTTTTTTACTTTTACCCCTTCTTCTTCTAGTTTATCTTCGGATATTCCTTTTGATTTTTCTTCAGAATAAGCCCAATGAGCTGCTACCCCGTGTTCCGCTTCCTGGTGCATTTTCTCGGTTCTAATTTGAACCTCGACAATTCTTCCATTTGGACCAAATACTTTTGTGTGTATAGATCTGTAACCGTTTGGCTTTGGTTGTGCAATAAAATCAGATATTCCTATACTTGGTACTGGTTTATACAAGTCATGAACAATCCCTAAAGCAACATAACACTCTGGCGTCTCATTTACTATAATCCTTAAAGCTACTATATCGTGGATTTTTTCAAACTCACCACTAATTCCTGGTCGTTCAAGCTTTTTCCAAAGCGAATAAATATGTTTTTTCCTTCCATGGATATTTGCTCTTATTCCTTCTGCTGCAAGTTTTTTTAGAATGGCTCTTCGTAATTTTTTTATATGCTCCTCTGCTTTTTTGTAATACTTAGCTGATTCTTTTTTAACTTTTCGATATTCTTTTGGGTAAAGATATGGAAAAGCCAAGTCTTCTAAATTGCCTTTAACCTCTCCAATGCCAAGGCGCTCTGCCAAAGGCGCATAAATTTCCATTGTCTCCAAAGCATTATCTAGTTGCTTTTCTTCAGGTAATGCCCATAGAGTTTGCATATTGTGAAGTCTGTCTGCCATTTTAATTAGGACTACACGTACGTCTTTTGCCATGACCAATAGCATTTTGCGCAAGTTTTCGACATAAGTCTTTTCTTTGCTTCCGCGAAGTCTGTACTCTGTAATTTTTTTTACACCTTTTACCAGT
This sequence comes from uncultured Gammaproteobacteria bacterium, assembly GCA_964427735.1. Classification (GTDB taxonomy): domain Bacteria; phylum Patescibacteriota; class Microgenomatia; order UBA8517; family UBA8517; genus CAYRUS01. Next base: position 376,936 of record CAYRUS010000001.1, read on the forward strand.
TTTACAACGTCTTTATCAAATTCCTTTTTCAGCTCTGACTCTGTCAAACCACCTTCTTGGATTGTGTCATGGAGTAAAGCTGCCATTATGGTGTTTTTATCTAACTTCCAATGTGCAACTATTCTGGCAACTTTAAGTGCATGTTGAGCAACAGGCTTACCCGATAATCTTTTTTGGTTTTTGTGTACTTTTTGGGCATACTCCCAGGCATGGGTAATTTCTTCAATATCTTTTGAACCAACGTCGTTACCCTTCAAAGTAACAACCAATTTTTCAAAATCTTTTTCCATATCAGCCCGATATCTTAATATCTTTTATTTTAAGCTGTAAACTCCTTGCTCCGTTAAACAAGTTTTCCTCTAATGAGTATGCAATATCAACAACTGCATCCTTTTTAAGGGTAGCTGACATCTCTCCAAAATTAAATGCAATTGCTTCCATTGGAAAACTATTTTGCCAAAGCACTAACTTTAGATGTTTCTTTTCTTGTCCTACAGATCTTGATTCTAAAATTCTGACTTTTGTGGATGAAAAAGTAGGTGATGGATTACCTAAACCAACTGGTTCAAATATCTTCAAAGCCGTTTCTAATTCCCAGTTTAATTGACTAAAGTCCAAATTTATATCAATCTTTAATTCTCTTGAAAGTATTTCGCTTGTTATCATCTTATTGCAAACTAATGTAAATTCTTCAATAAATTTATCCAAGTTGCTTGTTTTGATTGTAAATCCCGCTGCCATCGTGTGGCCCCCTCCTTGTTCTATAATTCCATTTAACTGCCTAATCGCTTCAATTATATTGAAACCAGAAATTGATCTAGCAGAGGCTTTAGAGATATCTTTTCCCTTCGTGATTACAATAGAGGGTCTGTAAAATTCTTCAACTAATCGAGAAGCTGCTAAACCTATTATTCCTTCGTGGTAATCTTCATTAGCAATTATTATTGGTCCATTATCAGTTAATACTACGTTTTCTCTTGCATGAAGTACCACTTCTTCAACAACACTTTGGCGTTCTTTATTTGTTTTGGAAAGCAAATACGAGAGTTCTCTTGCTTTGTTTTCTGACTTTGTACACAAAAGCCTTAAAGAGTCCATCGCGTGCTTCATTCTGCCCATTGCGTTTAATCTAGGAGCAATCATAAATCCAATATGATAAGCGTTTAATTTGTCTTTTTGGAATCCTGAGTCATTGTATAGCGCATCTAACCCTGGACGTGTACTTTTCCTAAGTTCCTTTATACCAAACTTTGCAAAACTCCTATTCACACCAACAAGCGGCATCATATCTGAAACAGTACCAATAGCAGCTAATTCCAATCCATTATTTACTTTTTCCTCTTTTGAAAAAGCTCTATATATCTCACGCGCAACTATCCATGCTAAAGCTGAACCACTAACTTTTGTTGTGTGAACAACTGAATATGCTTCAGGTGGATATTCACCAATCTGATGATGGTCTGTCACGATTACATCAATCCCCAGATTTTGTATTTTTTCAATTTCCTTATTTGCAACTATTCCATTATCAACAGTTATAATTAAAGAAATTTTCTTATCATTTTTATTTAAATTTTTTACACTCTTAAAATTTATTCCATATCCTTCACTAAATCTATTAGGCAAATATGGTAAAGCTTCAATCTTTAATAAATACAAACACTCCCATAAAATTGCTGTTGCAGTAACTCCATCAGCATCATAATCTCCGTAAATAATAACTCTTTCACCTTTTTCTTTTGCAGCTTTAATTCTTTCTATTAGTTTAAGAATTTGTTTTTTGTTAATATCTAAAGCTCCCAAAGAAATATCCTTAGGGTGGGTGGGGTTAGTAAACTCACTCTTCTCAGATTCACTTACCAAGCCTCGATTTGTAAGTAAAGTATCCACAATTTCCTCTGTGGTTAGCTTTGGATTATCTTTTTTCTCTGATAATATTTTCCAATTCATAATAAATTTGTCTAATCAATGACTACACTCTATCGTATAATAGAAACAATGGAAATAGCATTAGATGATTTTGTAATAGAAATTATTAAAACTTTTGAACAATCCAACTATGAAATATATATTGTTGGCGGTGCTGTTAGGGATATTTTAACAGGCCGACCAGTCTATGATTGGGACTTTACTACAAATGCAAGACCAGAGCAAATACTTGAACTTTTTCCAGATAATAGTTTTTACGATAACAAATTTGGAACCGTGGGTATATCGCACGAATCAAGCCCAAAACCTTATGAAATCACGACATATCGCACCGAGTATGGATATTCAGACTCAAGACGACCAGACAAAGTAGAGTGGGGAAATTCGCTAGAAGAAGATTTAAAAAGACGCGACTTCACTATAAACGCTATGGCTTTGAAACCATCATCAACTAAACCGCAGAAAGATGGTAAATATACAGTAGAATTGATTGACCCCCACAATGGTCAAGAAGATCTAAATAATAAATTAATTAGGGCAGTTGGAAATATCAATGAACGTTTTAGAGAAGATGCACTAAGAATGATGAGAGCAATCAGGTTTGCGGCTGAATTAGGATTCACGATAGAAGAAAACACATTTAAAGCTATTCAAGAAGATGCTGACTTAATAAACAAAATTGCTAAAGAAAGAATTAAAATAGAACTCATGAAAATTCTAGGATCAGCAAATCCTTATGAGGGAATGGTTATGTTTAGAGAATCGGGTTTAATGAAAGAAATTCTTCCTGAGCTAGAAGCAACTTTTGGAGTAGAACAAAAGTCACCAGGTAGACATCATATTTATGATGTAGGTACACATAGCCTTCTTTCACTCAAACATTGCCCAAGCAAAGACCCAATAGTACGTTTTGCCTGCCTAATCCATGATATTGGTAAACCACAAACCTTCAAAAAATTAGAAAGCGGAACAATTACTTTTTATAATCACGAAGTTGTAGGAGCTAAAATTGCCAGAAGAATTGCAAACCGGTTGAGATTCTCCAAAAAAGAAACCGAAAAGCTAGTAAAACTCGTGCGGTGGCATCAATTTACAGTAGACGAAGATCAGAGTGATAAATCTATCAGGAGGTTTATAAAAAGAGTTGGAAAGGAAAATATTCAAGATATGTTAGACCTGAGGACAGGGGACAGGCTAGGTAGTGGGGCAAGAGAAACGTCATGGAGGACAGAAGAATTTAAACAAAGATTGATAGAAGTTCAAAAGCAGCCTTTTAGTATTAAAGACCTTAAAGTTACAGGTAATGATGTAATGGAAATACTGGAGATTAAACCTGGTCCGAAAGTCGGGGAAATTTTAAATAATATTTTTGAAGAAGTAGAGGATAATAAGTTACCAAATGAAAGGGAGGCATTAATTGAAAAAATAAAGGAATTGAAGTAAGTATGGAAGATTATTCAATCGATATTTTTCAGATCAACCCCTCAAAAGAAAGAGTATTTCAATCAATTCTAAACTTGTCAACTTATCATGAGGGACAAAAAGTCACATTAGATGAGCTCATTTTTGAAAATGGAGTTATGTTGGATTTAGGCTGTGGTAGTGGAGAAATAGGATTGTTATTATCAAAAAGAAAGCAAGCCGCAAAACTTTTCCAGGCAGATATACAGGATAGAAGAGAAAGTGTTGCAAAGACAGACTCTTTTATTAAACTTCCCAGGAATATCCCTCCTGAATTTCAGGACAAACTTTTCGGTTCAATTGATACAATTTTACTAGTAGATGTCCTGGACAAAGTAGGCTACTCTCATTTGACCAAACAGGAATCTCAAGTAATCTTACTTAAAACTTTACACGAACTGTTAAGTGAAAATGGGAAAATTATAGTTATATCTCAGAGGGAGTCAAATGTTCATAGCTTGCAAACAAGCCAGATCATCGAGCAAGTAATGCAATATGAGAAGTTAAGACCAGTGGTAGCCTTTTTCCCAAATCCTATATCAGAAAGTCAAAGTCTAAAAGAAAAAATAAAATTAGGTTAATTGTTATTTTTTAAATGGAAGTAATAATTTAGGTCTTAAAGCTATATCCTTTTCTTTAACTTTATTAATTGCCTCTTTAATTGTCACCAATAGTGGAACTGCCACAAAGGGAGAAGAGTATGTCCCCAATATTGTTCCAATTAATAATGCAGTTGCAAACCAGCGAATCGAAACTCCCCCCATAAGCACTAAAGCAACAAGCATAAAAATAATAGTAAATGAGTTATTTAGAGATCTTACCATTGTCTCTGATACTGCTCTGTTAGCAAGATACTCTATACTACCTCCTTCTTTTTTCTGAAGTTCTCTAATCCTGTCAAAAACGACAATAGTGTCATGAACAGAAAAAGATAAAGTAGTTAAAAGAGCAGTAACGAACAGAAAATCAATTTCAGCTCCAAAAAAGTAGCCAAGATAAGCAAAGGATCCGATCAAAATAAAACTATCATGAAACATCGCAAGTACAGCGGCAGTACCAAAAACTAAGCTTTTGAACTGATAAGCAATCCATAAAAGTATTGCGATAGAAGCAATGGCTATTGCATTAGTAGTTTTCTTTATTAGCTCTGGTCCTACGGTTGGGCCAACAGTCTCAACGCTAAGTCTTTCAGTGTTTTTGTCACTTAAATTATTAATTTTAGAATCCATTTTATTTACGGCTTCAGTATCTAAAACTTCGGTGTATATAAAATATGTATTCTCTGACGACTTCTGGACTTTTTGGACAACTATGCCTTCTTCTTCTAAGGCAGTTGTGATATTTTCGGTTGAGGTTTCTCCTTCAATTCGGTACTCAAGTACTGTACCTCCGCTAAAATCTACTCCTAAATTTAATCCCCATTTAAGTAAACCAAATGCACTTAAAGCAATTAAAATTGCGGAAAACAAGAAATATACGTATTTGTATTTATTCCAATTCATAATTATCTTCTCACAAAAACCCTTAACAAATTTCGTGATACAAAAACACCTGTAAAAATACTAATTAAAATTCCCAATGCTAATGTTATAGCAAAACCTCGCACAGGTCCTGACGTATGCAAAAAAGACCAATCCAGTGGATTAGCCAAGATAAACGCCGTAACAAGAGTCGCAATATTCGCATCTCTAATTGAATCCCATGCCCTTCCAAACGAAACTTCTAGCGCATCAGCATATGGACGAAACTGCTTTTCTTCTTTGAATCGTTCAAAGATGAGAATATTAGCATCAACTGCCATACCAACAGATAGTAAAAATCCTGCAATTCCCGGCAACGTGAGAACAATTGGAATCAATTTATATAAAGAAAGTGTTATAACTCCAAATATAATAAGTCCTACGCAAGCAATCAATCCCAATCCTCCATAAGACAGTATCATAAACAACAAAACCATAATAAGACCAATTAGTCCTGCTCTGATACTTTTTTCAACTGAATCTGCTCCTAATGCGGCTCCTACAGTTCTTTGTTCCACCAAATCAATAGACAAGGGAAGCGCTCCTGCGTTTAACTGAATGGTCAATTCCTTTGCTTCCTCAGTTGTAAAATCACCGCTGATAAGTGCGGGACCACCTGTAATTTTCTCCTGAACAACAGGAGCAGACACTACTTGTCCATCAAGAAATATAACCAGGGGCTTGCCTATATTCTTTTCTGTTAAGTTTGCAAATTTTTCTGTTCCTTCTTCTGTAAAATCTATTGATACAGCAGGTCTTCCTGTTGTTGGATCAAATATTACATTTGCACTTTTTAAATCAGAACCAGTCAAATCAGTATTTACAAAACCTGAGTCTTCCTCACTATCTGACTCAGATATCTCAGAAAAAACAAGCTGTGCTGTTGTTCCAATTAAATTAACAGCTTCTTGAGGATCATTAATTCCTGGAAGTTCCACAATGATTCTCTTTTTACCTTCAAATGAAGAGGTTTGAACATTAGGTTCAGAAACACCAAATAAGTTAACTCTTCTCTCAATTACATTTCTTGCTGATTCAACTGCAATGTCTACCTCTTCAGCGGGAATTCCTGAGGTGTTCGCTTCAAATACTAAATGACTGCCTCCAGCTAAATCTAAACCTAATGCTAAGTCAAACTTTTTATTAATATTTAGTTTTCCTTTTTGAATTACTAAATCAGGTCTGACAATTTGTTTACTAATTTCCTTTCCCGCAAAAGAGAAATTAAGAGGAATCGTTTTAGGCATACTTATAATTGCAGCTAGTATGCTAATCGTGACAATAATAATAAAATTTCTTAATATTTTTTTCTCCATAAAATCAACTTACCAGAGATTCTTCGTCACCAATAATCATCACCCTACTTTCGGCAAAAATGGAGAGTAAAAACGGATCTCTTCTTTTTTTCCTAAACTCAAACTCTTCACGACTCATTACTGTGTAGTTAATCTCGTGCTTTCTCTTTGATTCTTCTTTACTTATGTAAGTAGATAGTTCGGGTAAAATTACATCTCCTACAACCAATATATCGACATCGTCTTCTCTTTTTCTTTCTATTCTTCTTACGAATCTACCTGAAAACATTACAAAATTAATTCTCCCGATTTTTTTCCTGTTCTGTATTATATCTAACCCTATACCCACTGATTTTGCTGCAATTGATAAAAAATCACAAAAAAAAGGATAGTCTGGCCTCGCCCAGTAGTATACTCTATTGCCTCTTTTTTCCTTTTTTATAACACCTGCTACCTCGAGGTTATTTAATTCTCTTCGAACTGCATTTATTTCAACACCAATTTTCCTGCAAACACCACGAACATGATACATTTCAGTTATATCTGAGTAAAACAACTCTATTAGTTTGGCTCGTACTTTTGAAGTGGTAATGTCTGAAAAATCCGGCATTATATTTATACAAAGGCAGGACTTTTTTTAATAATCTACTTTGTTCCCATCGGGAAGAGCTTCAATCCAGGTTACTCCGCGAACAAACTCAATCTCCCTGCCTTGATTATCGTAAAATATAGTTCTTGCCGATTGGTTGGTTTTCTCCCATGTTCCTGTTACAACATCTCCATTTTGAAACAATATCATGTCACCTTTTGATATCACATTATAGAACATATGCTTTTCCTCATCTACAGGACCTCGCTCTTCAACAAATTGTATTACTATATTTTTTGCTGTAAGTTGTTCATCTGTATCCATATCTATATGAGGTTGATTTCCATGATATCTCTTATAGCTATTTGAGGCACTGTCGTACTCCCAAGTAACATCATAATTAGGCATGCCATTCCAGAACATAAATGATATTCTTGAAGCTTTTGGGTTCGCCATTGGACTCTCATCTTTAAATTTCCATTTTCTAAAATTTTCAATCCAAGCTTCTCCGTCTGCATTTTCATATCCGAAGCCTCTCTCAGCACCTACTTCATACAGTTTATCTGTTGATCCCATAAATGTATGCTCAGTTGCAGCTCCTGGAATCCTTTCATAATCTCTCCAAACTTCAGGGAAACCAACATTAGCTCCTGCATCAAGAGCATTTCCTTTAGCATGACGCCATCCTAGATTTATTAATTCTTCTAATGCCAAAACTTCCTTTGCTACTTTTCCTTTCTCTTTAACTCCTCCTGGGCAGTTACCACAAATGTTATTTGCTCCTCCTGCGTGCAAATACAAAGGGGAGTCATATTCAGATGCCCAATTTATAAAGTATATTCGAGCACTTCTTATTGGACCAATTCTTACATCTTTGTCAGCAGCATCACAATAAAAAACAGAAGCAAAGCGTGTTATTCCTCCTTCAGCCACTGCCTCATAGATAATATCTGCTTGGGAAAGTCCTGATTGAGGTCTTGAATCCAAATGATTCTCAATCATTGCTACAAGTGGTCTTCTTTGCTCCCAGATAGCTTCTTCTGCTTTCGTAAACATATCTCCGTTAGTTGGACATTCCTGCGTTTTTGGAGCATCTGAGATTTGCGAACGGGCATCTGCAAGATCTCCATTAAATGCAAACCCAGGATCCTGCCTAATAAATGAAAACAATGCAAGACTTATTCCAGCAGATAGCAGATACAACCCCAAAAATCCTGCAAAATACATGAATTTGGAAGATGAAAATATTTTTGATAGGTTATTCATATTTATATTGCTTTATCAATTGCTTGCTGCTCTTCTTTACTCAATTCTAAATTACTTTTTCCGGCTTTTACATCTTTTATGTATATTCTGGTTCTCTCTCGTGTGTGTAAACAAGTAATTAGTACTCCAGTCAATTTGCCATCTAATAATGATAATGTAAAGCTGTGATCTCCACCTGTTTCCGCAAAAGGATTATATCTCACAAGTCCAACCTTTTGTATGTGATTCTCTGTACGATTCTCCAGTGATACAAGCCTTTTAAGCAGCAACTTTTGATCTTGGTAGTTTTTGTCGCCTTTTTTGATTGCTTCGTTTAATACCGTTATAAAGCCTTTCTTATTAGTATCTTTTGAAAGCTTTCTTATTGTTGAAAATATATACAAAAGTATACCAGTTACTACGACTAACCAAACAAATACAATTATTAAAGAAACTGCGTATAAAGACATATATAGACTTTTTTCATTGTAAATTTTACTAACTAATTAGTAAAGGAAACAAAATGCTCAATTATTGTACTCAGATTACTTTCAGCATGTCAACACTTAGGTATTAAACTTTTTTCCTCAACTTACCTATAAACGATAATTATTATTCTAAAATTTAATGACACGACAAAACCTTACAGACCTAACTTTACTTATGTTAATCGATTTTATAAAAACAATATAGTATCATTGGTTTCAAATGGCAAAAAAAAGCAAAAAAAGTGTACGCCATCCATTCCTCGTAAATTGGGATGAAATCAACAAAGAAAGCACTAATAACAAGCCTGTCAAGAGGAAAATTAAAAATTCTCCTATAAAAAATGCAAATAATACAAAAACCCCTAAAAAAACCATAAAACTGGACAATCTAAACAGTTCAGCCTCAATCAAGCGTGAGGTTTTAAAAAGCCTTATGTTTGCCTCAGTAATTCTCGCACTAGAATTGGTGATATACTTTAGCTTGCAGGCATGAGATTAAAAATTGTCTGCCTATTTGAAGGGGGTGAGTTTATAAATGATGTACTGTGTTAAATGCCGCGACAAAAGAGAAGGCAAGAACAAAGAAGAGGTTACTATGAAAAATGGTAAACCTGCTACAAAAGCTGTTTGTGAAGTTTGTGGCACAACAATGTTTAAGATCGGTAAAGCAAAATAACCGATTTAAGCAAAAATACACAAAAGGGAAATCTGCGTTAGCAGATCCTTTTGTGTGTTATGAACAATAATTATGACTATTTCTCCATCTCCCAAAAAAGTAATTAAAGCATTTGGATCTTTACCAACAGATGTCCCACTAGAAGTTTTTCACTCTGATCCTTATAAAGCGTTAATATCTACAGTTATGTCGTCAAGAACAAAAGATGAAACTACACTCGATGCAGCTAATAAACTTTTCAAGAAAGCACCTGATATTTATAAACTTAGCAAATTAAAAAAGGAAACTATAGAAAAACTAATTTACCCCGTTGGCTTTTATAAAACCAAAGCAAAAAACCTTCTACTACTTGCAGACAAAATTATCAATGAATATGATGGCATGGTTCCTAATACCAGAGAAGAGTTAATGTCGCTTCCTGGAGTAGGCAGAAAAACTGCAAATCTGGTTTTAAACAGAGCGTTTGATAAACCAGCAATTGCAGTAGACACACATGTTCACAGAATAAGTAACATCATAGGTTGGGCAAAAAGTAAAAGCCCGGAGGAGACCGAAAAACAACTAATGCAAAAACTACCCAAAAAGTATTGGAAAGATATTAATGTTTATTTTGTTTCTGTAGGTAGACAGTTTAGGTCAATGAAAAGACTTCTGGAATTTTTAGATGAAAAGGGATTGATATAAACTAAATTTTCCCATTCAATAATCGCTTCTCCAATTCTTTTTGTAATTTTAAACTTGTTATATTATCTGACTCAGCATCCATGTATCCACCAACAATTCTTTGTGCCAAAATAAGTTTAAAACAATAATTATCTTCGTCTAAGAATTTGTATACCTGGCGAAATTCGTCTAAAAATTTATCTGCGATATCTGGACGTTTGAGTTTTGTATAAACTCTATGATAAAAGTAAGCCACGTCATAAAACTTAATTCCTTTTAATCTTGCTCTTTCTCCGTCTATCAGATAAAGACTATTATTCTTTGTAATTATAAAATGCCACGGTACAAAATCTGAGTGTATAGGTGCTATTTGTACATGGTTAATATAACTTTCTATGTATTCGATAAGATTAGTGGTGTTGGTTGATGTTTTGGTGCTCCATTCTTTAACTTTCTCAAGGATTTTTTGTGAGAGTGTAATTTCATTTATATCCTCGTTCCCTTTAGTAAATTCATCGGGTATTGTGTCCATTTTAATTATTTTTTCAGCAGTTAAAGCTATCTTTCCAAGGTTTGTTATTAATAATTGAACGTCATCTTTATTTTCAACTTTTACTAACTCATGACCTTCTACATACTCACCTATGTACCAGAATAATTGATCAAGTTTTCCTGAATTGTAAACTTTGGGTACTTTTACTGGAAAGTCATTGACTTCACTATTAATAAAATTATTCCAACTAAATTCGTTTTCAGTTAACGGGCTAACTTCTGGGAAAGCTGCGAGTTTTAAAAAATAAGTTTTACTGTCTATTACTGCTTTTCCTACCAAATGCCTCCATGGCTGATGTAAGTTTGAAAGGACATAACCTTTTTTGCCAAAATAATTTTCAACATACTGAATATCAAGTTTTTCCATTGCAATTTTTACTCATATGCAGCAATTACTACTCCAAAAGTGTTTTGGACGTATATGCACAAAAATAGTTTAACATAAGGAGTTTACTTTCTAGCTTGAACTACTTTTGTATATTGATAAAATGCCTCTATTGAATCTTCATCTTCCCACCATCCTGATTTTTGATGAATCGGAATTTGATCTGGCCTAGTACACCTTATATACCCAGGACTCCACCTCCAACCTGCTGGCCAATTCTGCTTATCTGTACCTGGTTTACCTTGTCTTACCTGAATTGGTTTACTGCCTTTAAATTTCATTCCCAAGAACCATTCCAGTGCAATATTTAAGGATGTGTGATGAAATTGATTTGGTATGCCAGGTTTATTATAAAAGGCATATGGATCAAAAGCCTCCCTCCTTGTAATTAAATATTTATCATATGTATAAGAATGCTTATTAACTAAAAATTCGGCTTGATCAGGATTAAGAAGAAAGTGCCTTACATATCCAGAAACATAAACTTTCCAAAATACATTTTCATATTCCATGATTTCCCCGTCTTTAGTTTGGTGCACGATTCTCCAGTTTCCTTCACCATATTCTTTATTCCATCTCATAAATAACTCTTCTTTCCTCTTTCCAAAATAGCCAGGTCTCTCTACTGTAACCCAGTCAAGTTTTAATAAATTTTCCTTTTCAACCATACAAATATTAAATGATATAATAATATATATTGATATGACATTATCTATATATAAAACTATGTTCATACTTAATTTGTCAAACTCTACGATATATCTCTTTATGTTTATTATGTCAATAAATTGATATGGAATGTCCGTATTGTTCAAAGCAACAAACTTTTGTAACTAATTCAAGAATTACCAGAAAAAATACTCAAGTTTGGAGAAGGCGTAAATGTGCAGCTTGTAAAAATTTATTTTCTACTTATGAAATAATAGATCTGTCACATCTTAATGTAATTAAAAAATCTGGTAAAACTGAAAGGTTTTCAAAATATAAACTTTATTCGGGAATCTACGGAGCAACAATTGGATCAAAAACCCCAAACAGGGAAAAAGTTGTTGAAAGCCTTACGTTAATTGTAGAGAAGAAAATTTTGTTGCTTAATAAAAAAAGAGTTAGTTCACAAGAAATTGCAGACATAGTACTAAACATTCTTAGAAAAAAAAGTACTGGTACATTTCTTCGTTTTCTGGCTTATACGAAGGATATAAAAACTGAAGTTCAAATGAGGAAAGAATTAAACAAATATACAAAATAATTACTCATATGCTGCAATTGCTACTCCAAAAGTGTTTTGAGCATAGATGCACCCATATACATATTCACCACCCGTCATGAGTTTTTTATGACCTAGTGTGTTCTCCCACAACTGAACTGCTTCTTGAGGAGTTGTTGCTCCTTGAACTAAAAATTCACTTATAGCGTATTTTTCAAAAATCCATTTTAAGTCAGGTCTTCTTTCAGGCAGATTACTAAAACCTTCGTGACCGTCTAACTTACCCATTTCCAATAGTTCATTTAAACGAAGTGAGGCAATTGTACATAATTCTTCTCTTATTGTAAGCTGAGCAACTCCATGTCCGACTCTTGCTATGTTTACCTCTTCCCAAAGCTCTGGTCCTCCCCAAGGGACAGGAGTACTGCTGATTTTTTTAACAGGTCTTTCATCCACAGTAACAGGTAGCGGTTCTGGAGTTTCTGGTATAGAATCTGAAGTACCAACCCGCCTCCCTATCAAACTTAAAATGTTTGAAAATTGTGCCTCTGTCTCAGACTTTCCATCATTCACCCCATTAAAATATCCTGCCATGTATATTCCTGACATCAATACCAATATTGCAAATACGCCTAATACATATAAAAAACCTTCTAAAAGGCTTTTAGTTATTGGTTTAATTTTATTTTTCATTGTTCAATGATAATCGTCACCGGACCGTCTAAAGATGCTTCAATATTCATATATTCTCCAAAACTTCCTGTTTCCACTTTAATATCCAGACTTTTTAACTTTTCCACAAAGTAATTATAAAGTACTTTTGCGTTTTTGGGAGATGCTGCTTTAATAAATGATGGTCTGTTCCCAGCATTGGTGTCTGCGTATAACGTAAACTGAGACACAACAATAATTGGTAAGTTTTTGTCCTTTATCGAGAAATTCATTTTTCCATCTTTATCAGCAATAATACGAAGTTTAGCAAGCTTTTCTGCAAGCTTATCAGCAGATTCTTTTGTGTCTTTTTGACTAATTCCTAATAATAGGAATAACCCTTTTTCAATTTGTCCGACAACCTTATCATCCACTCTTACTTTTGTCCTGTTCACTCTTAGAATAACTGCTTTCATTTCTTTGTAATTCTATCAAATTTTATAGATATTCGTTATCAACAGGGCGATATTGCAAAGCTTCTGCAATGTGTTGTGTTTTAATTTCTTCGGATTTATCTAAATCTGCTATTGTTCTTGCTACTTTAACAACCTTAAAGTAGCTTCTTGCAGAAAGATTCATCTTTGAAATAGCACTTCGCATAATAATTAAGCACTCATCTGATAACTTGCAATATTTTTTAGCTTCTCTGGTGGTCATTTCACTATTTGATATTATTTTTGTATTTTGAAAACGTTTTGTTTGGACATCTCTTGCCTTTTGTACTCTTTTTTGTATTATTGCAGATGATTCTGTATTTTTTTCTGGATTCTTTTCTACAAGCTTTTGCGTTTCGACTGAGGGAACAGAAATGTGGATGTCAATTCTATCCATAATCGGACCAGATATCCTTTTTTGATATCTTGATATTTGCCCGGGCAGGCACTTGCATTGCCGCTTTTTATCACCAAAGTAGCCGCATGGACAGGGGTTAGCAGCAGCTACTAGCAAAAAACTAGCAGGAAAAGTTACAGAAGCTTTAGCTCTTGAGATACTAACAATATGATCTTCGAGTGGCTGCCTAAGTGCCTCTAGAACATTTCGAGGAAACTCTGGAAACTCATCTAAAAAAAGTACTCCTCTATGAGCAAGTGAAATTTCACCAGGAGATGGATTAGTACCACCACCAATCAAACCAATTCTACTTGTTGTATGATGCGGGCTTCTAAATGGCCGGCTTGTGATGAGTGACTCATTTTGGGTAAGGTTTCCTGTTATTGAAAAGATTTTAGTTACCTCTAGAGATTCATCCTCTGTCAAGTCAGGCAAGATACCGGGAAGTGCTCGAGCTAACATCGTTTTCCCTGATCCGGGAACTCCTTTAAGAAAGATATTGTGTCCTCCTGCGGCTGCCACTTCCAATGATCTTTTTGCCTGCTCTTGTCCAATCACCTCTTTGAAGTCAAAGTCGGAGTTCGATGATTTAATAAGCTTTTTGAGTTCTATCTTTTCACTTTTTTCTATTTTTAGTCTACCAGTTAAATGCCTTACCAAAGCAAGTAGGTTGTCAAAGGCATAAATATCTATACCAGGAACCACAGCAGCTTCTGTTTCATTCACTTTTGGAAGATATACTTTTTTAAAACCTTTTTCTTTTGCAAGAAACGCAAGGGGCAAAATTCCTTTAGTGTGTCTTAAAGTACCATCTAACGATAATTCACCGAAAAAAAGTGAGTCAGAAGTGTTTACTGAAATTTGACCAGAAGCAATTAGGATTCCGAGAGCTATTGGAAGATCATACACAGGGCCTTCTTTGGGCAAATCAGCAGGTGCTAGATTAATAGTTATTCTGCTGATGGGAAAATCAGCACCGGAATTTTTAATAGCAGACCGGACTCTCTCTTTTGCTTCTTCAACAGCTTTCCCAGGCAAACCTACAATTGTCAAAGAAGGTAATCCTTCGTTAGGTATATCAACTTCTACTTCAACCGGTATTGCATTCATTCCAACAGTTGCAGCTGAAGTGATTTTGGCAAGCATTAATTTAGCTTACCACTTTTATAAACTGACTTACTATTATTAAAATTTGTATCTTAAAAGCTGAAAATCTTTACCCTAAATATTTTCTAATTTTTTCTACTACTTGTGTTGGAGTTAAATCAGCTTTAAGCAAATATTCTTTAGCACCTAACTCTAAAGCCCTTTTTGATTCGGTTTCTTGGGACAAATTAGATAAAACAATAACCGGAACATTTTTGCCATATGAATCGGCACGTAATTTTGCAAGCATGTCTATTCCTGAAAGTTTAGGCATCATAACATCCAAAATTATTAAATCCGGTTTTTCTTTTAAAGCTACTTCTAAGCCTTCTTCTCCATCCTCGGCAGATACTACATCAAAATTTTCGCTTTTAAGTTTTGCTGAATACATTTTTATCAGCATAGGATCATCTTCAACTAAAAGAATTTTATGATTATTACTCATCGCAGAATTATACTAGCTTAGTAGGAAGTTAGAATCAACTTTCTTTTCTAATTATAGGCAACTCTATCCAAAACGTACTTCCTTTTCCTAACTCAGATTCCATTCCTACCTTTCCCTTAAACTTATTTATAAGTAGTTTGGTTATATAAAGACCAAGACCTGAACCTATAACTTTACCTGCAGATGACTCTGCTCGCTGAAACTTTTGAAACAACTTCTTCTTATCCTGATCAGAAATTCCTGGACCACTATCATTTACCTCAAGTTTTACCGTAGAGGACGAAGGATTATACAACTTTACTTCAACATAACCCTTATCCGTATATTTAATTGCATTATTTATTAAGTTTGATACAACTTCAAAAATTCTATCCTCATCCACATATACAGTGTCTGAAAGATTATTAGAAATTTCTAGTTTATAATCTAGTTTCTTATCTTTAGCTACGTATTCATGTTCAGAGAAAATTTTCCGTGCAACATCGCTTAACTTAACATTACCCATCTTAAAGACCATTCTACCTTCCTCAATTCTATTCATATTAAGCATATTGTTGACTAGTCTTATTAGTCTATCGTTGCTTGATGAAGCATCTGCTAAATACTCTAAAGCCTCGGACGAGACTTTTCCTGCATCACCTTCCAGCACCATAGAGATATATCCTTTAATCGCAGTCATCGGTGCTCTAAGCTCATGTGCAGCAACATTTACAAACTCATCCTTTTGGGCATCAAGCTTTTTTAATTTTTCTGTTAAATCTTCTAATTGTTGACGCTGCTTTATTTCATTTTTTACACTTCTGATTAAGAATATTCCAAAAATTATAGTAACTAATAAAACTAGAGTATCAACTAACGTTTCAGCTAAATCCTGCGAGACAAATAATTTTGAAAATAAAATTATCCAAATAATTACCGTTAATGCTTCTGTTGCAAATATTCTTACATCAAATAAATTATGTTTTACGATTGCATATGCTGTAAAACAAAGTAAAAATATAGCAGAAAAGTCTCCGAATATTTGATACTTCACACTCTGAAAGAGCACTTGAGAGATTACATTGAAAATTAAATTAGCGCTAACAAAAACAAACACTCCTACCAAAAAGTACTGCAACTTGATCTTCATGTCTTTGGAAAGAGACCTATAACTTTTAAGGCTGTAGACCACTATTGAAATAGCTACAAAGGCCGCAAACAAATTAAAAAAGATCGCTAAATTTCCAAAAACAATAGCATTGCCCCAATCCAGCCGAACTACATCTTCAATAATTAAATCTGTAAAAAGCGACATCAAAAATAAAGCAACTGATAATAGCAAAATCACATATCCAAGTCTTTTTGCAAATTTACCTGCTTTAAGAAAATAAACTATAAAAAAATTATAAAATGATGTTAAAAAAAGTGAGACAGAGGCCCAATTTAATCTATATAAAAGCACTGAATTATTTATACTTATAGACTTTGATCCTAGGTAAGAAAAATTTGACCACATTAACACAAAAAATGCCATCATAGTAAACCAAAACTTTAATTGCTTCGAATTACCACCATGTATAACCCACCAAACCAGTACAAATCCCAGTGCATTTATTGCTAATAGTATGATTTGAGCAAATAATTCAAAGTCCATGTAAGTTTTATTCCATTATCACTTTACCGAGTAAAAGAGCAAGAGGCCATAAAATATATTCACCATCCACCATGATGTAAGAAATCTTACGTAGCTGAACGCTTGTTAGATTATTAACTTTTATTAAATAAATTAAGCTGTATATTGGGAAAAATAGTAAAACTATCGAATAGAATGGTAAAATTCTTAACCATATAGCTAACGCGACTATTGTCCCTGAGGCAATATTTACTATATGTAAATAGTAAACGGTTTTATGGAGACCGAATACTACAGGTAAAGTCTTTAGTCCATCTTTTTTATCTCCACTAACGTCTTTAATATCAAAAAAGGCAGAATTAATTATCCACCTTAAAAATACAAAAAATAAAAAAGTTAACACTAACCACCTAAGTGGAAAAATAGAATAATGCAGAGGAACAATAAATCCTAGCATAGTCCAAAAAAATGCAACATATAAATTCTTTAAAGCTACAACCTTTTTCATTAAGTATTTTACTTTTAATGAATAAATTATTCCTCCTGCCACTATAATTACTGCCAATAAAGCAGCAAAGTAAGTTGTAGTAAACAGCAGTGATATAAATAAAGTTATATAAATAATCATTGTGAATATTTGGATATTCCTTGTTTCAGAGAGATAAATAGAACGCTCCAAATTGTCTTTGTTTTCTTCGATTGTCTCTAACAAATGATCGTGATTATATACAATCTGAGAGACTAAGTATGCAATGATAAAAATCTGCCATTCCCATTCAACATCAAGAAGTATAGTTACAGACCATACAATGGAGGCTGCCCCTAAAGACAATAAATGACCACCATATACAAACTCACTTATCAGTATTCTTACCAGTTTTTTCATCTACTTTGATAATACAAGCTTCTACTCACTAATCCAACTAAATAAATGATGTTACGGCAAAAAGGAAGATTTACATATCTCTTTCCATAACAAAAACTGCTAATTCTCTTAGATTTTTTGCTGCTTTTTTGTTTTTAAAAAAAGTTAAATCTTCATCAAATACTTTTAATGCATGATCTTTATACTCCTCTGCCCGTTTTTTTGCATATGCAATACTTCCACAATCATCCAACATTCTCACTACTCTCAACACTTCTTGGAGTGACTTTTCTTCTCTTTTTTTGTTTAAGACTTTCACAACATAATCCCGATCTCTTCCAGAAGCATTTTTCAAAAAGTGACTCATTATCAAAGTTTTTTTCCCTTCGTATATATCATTTGCAAATTCCTTAAGCCCATTAAAATCGCTTGTAATGTCTAATATATCGTCTATTAACTGAAAACATCTCCCTAGGTTAAAACCAAACTCAGTAATTTTATACAATTGATCTTTGCTTGCCTCTCCGATAATAGACCCAAGTCTCAAAGGACCTGTTATTGAATAATAAGAAGATTTACCATCTGCAATAAAATACCAATCATTATCAGAAAATGTTTTAATCTTTTCCTGCATTAACTTAATCTCTGATGACTGGCCAATAATAGTTCTAGTAATTATGCTATAAAATTCATCAACAACTTTGTCTGCAATTTTTTTATCAAGCTTTTTGTAAATATCAAATATAATGCGCCACATTACAGCATGAAGAGCATCACCGGAATTAATTGCTTGTTCAGCTCCGTAAATCCTATGAAGCGCAGGTTTACCTCTCCTTTTGACAGAATTGTCCTCAAAATCATCGTGGATAAGAATCCACTCTTCAGATAGCTGCATTGCTGCTGCTGCCTTTAATGAGTACCTTTTCTTTTTGCCCATAGCTTCAGCAGCTAACATCAACAATGTGGGTCGTAAATATTTGCCCTTTCTTTCTGGATAATCTCTTGTTATTTTCCAAAAGTATTTCTCATCAGATTTATATTTTCCGTTAATTTTAAAATGATCAGGAAGGTCTGGTGTATATAAATAGGTTTCTATCTCAGGCCAAATAATATTTTTATAACTAGAAAGGATTACTAATGCGGGATGCGTGTGTTTCTTGTTCCCCATATAAATCAGAATAGCTTATAAATTAAGTCTTGAAAAGGATTATAAACTTACTAAACTAATCTTTATAATTATTTAGCAAATAGAAGCTCAATCTACAATAAAAAAGAGAGAAGCTCTTTTCGCATAATTATTTTAGGCAGGAACTTCTCTCTTTAAGTTACCTAGTCACGGTAATTGTTGGTGTCAATTCACCAGTAGCACTCGCAACTACACGTCCGTCTGAATCAACATAAATTGTATATCCTGTATTTGCATCGGTGCCTGTTGACGGATCTGCAGGAATAGAAGCAATATAAGTTGGTACGATTACTTCTGTACCTGCTTCGTTCGTAGCAGCTCCTAAGTCAAAACAAGGTGCAGTGTCACCAATACAAGTAGCTGATGAAGGAAAGTTTGTTTCAGTATCATCTCCATCAGTATCAGGTAAATTACCATCGTGCTCGGCAGCGAATTGATATATAGAACTCGTTATAGAGTGAAGATCAGCTCGACGTTGTTGATCTCTTGCTAAAGCAAATTGTCTACCTGGGTTAACTGCTACTACGACTATTGCAGCCAAAATAGCAATAATACCGATAACAACTAATAACTCAATAAGGGTAAAACCTCTTGTGTTTTTATTTAGTTTCATTAATATCTTTCACCCCCTATCATATTATCCTATTACTAGTATTACATATATCTACTCACCTAAGTCAAGTCTATCTACATTCTCAGGTACTAAAGACTGCTGAGCAGAACGTAATGATGTCACATCAAGATTAACCTCACTTGTTTGCTCAACTTTAACCTCTAAAGTCTCATGCCAAGCAGAAAACATCGTCCGAACCACAACAGCTATTAGAACCGCAAGTAGACCTAAAACTATAAATATTGCTAAATAAAAACGATTTAATTTGCTAAATTTATTCATTTATATATAAAAGTATTCCATAGTCTAAAATATAAATATTATCATTGCTGTTTTTACTAAGATCAAAACTTACAGGTCTAAAAAGATAGGGTAAATCTTGAATTTCTTCTATAGCTTGTGTGATTTTATTGATATCACCATTAACTGAAATTTTTATTGGATAACCCATTGTAGAAGTTTTGTCTGTAACTTTTTGATTTGATACAAACGAAAAGTTATCTACAATTCCATTTTTCTTCATTTGATCTAATTCTCCAACAAAATCTACAAGTCTTTGCTCATCTGCTATGAAATTTTCAATGAAGGAAATTCTCTCTTCATTTGCCGCAAGCTGAGATCTCAAAACTCCTTCATCATAGTTTATCTCAGTCAGACTATCTTGTTCTAATGTCTCAGGAAGGTTCCCAATTTTAATTATAAAAATAGTTAATCCAGCAAACAATAAAATATTAATAATACCAAGAATGATAAATCGAGTTGATCTTGAAGAACGCAGACTTGTCTTTTTCTTTTCCAGCTGATTTACAATAGAATTATTCACATTATTCTCATTTTCTAGCTTATTTTCCTCAGCTTTATTTATGCTTTGTGGAAATTCTTTTTGAGAATCTTTTTTTTGTTGTGTGCTTTTTATTTGGTCTGGCATGTTATTGCAATTTCAACTTTGGTTTTGTAACCGGTTTTAAGGGTAAGTATTCAAAAGTCATATCAAAAGAAATATCTGCCTCTTGTTCCAAAGCATTTACAGGAATAACAACATTTCCAAAATCACCACTTGACTCTAAACTTGTTTTAAAGGAAAGTAAGTCACTTCTCGAAGGGGCAGTTCCTGCTACTGATACTCCTCCTTTATCTAAATCTAACTGGTAGCTATCAATAACTACTCCTTCTGGTTTCGCTTCATTGATTGGGTTAATAATTTCTTGAGGCATTGTTCTGGCTTCACTAATAGCTAATATTTTTTTTGTTAAGCTATTTATTTTATTAACCCTATCTAATACTTCCTGCGATTGGGCAGGTAAGTTTTCCTGTATAGAATTCCCATTTGAAAACCTGCTTTGCATAAAAATATAAAACGAAATAGCTGATAATAAACAAACAAGTAAAACAAATGCCGAAAACCCAAACAAAAAAGTCATCTTAAGCCCAAAATCCTTTTCCTGGCGACTTTCATAAAAAACAGCAGGAAGAAGATTAACAGATTTGCTATCAGCTGGTGCTTCTGGGGTTGCCATTTGCGATGAAATAGGAACAAGATACTCGTTAAATTCTTCACTAGACAGGCCATCAACTGATGGAGGAATACCTTCAGGAGCAAGTCCTGTTAACTGCTCTATTTTTTGATAAAAAGAAGCATTAAATCCTTTCCCTGCAACAACAATTTTTTCCGGCTTGAATTTATTATAATGCTGGAGCATCCTTCTAATCGTATTCAAAACAACATCTTCTTCATCAACAGCAACAACAGAACTTCCTGCAATTCGCCAACCCTTTGACAAAACGAGAATTACTTCCTCGAAGTTTTTATATATTATTAATCTACTAAGATCTTCTTTTCCAGCAATTCTAACTAAAGATAATGCTTGAGTTTCTACAGCAACAGGAGTTAAATCTGCAAAAATTACTGCATCTATATACCCATACAAAAGTTCTTTATCGATTGCTACCACCAAATATTGAATAGATGTACCAACCTCTCCAGCAATTTTCCAATCAACGATCATCTCATTTGTGGCAGATGGAAGAAAATCCTTTACTTGCCATTTTAAAGCTTCTGTTACTTCTTCATCTTTTAGTCTTGGAAGATCTATTAACTTTGTGTAAGTTGAAAATTCTGGTATTACCAACGAAACTTGAGATTCCTCTATACCTACTTCCTTAATACTTTTTTTGATTAAATCACTGAGTTTTTGTTTATCTACTACTTTGTAATCAACAATTGTATTTTCCGGCAAATTCACATTTGCTATCGTACGTGTTTTTTTGAGACTTGTGTCATTAAGATAAACAATTTGGAGCTTATCTTTGGTAAAAGATATTGTAAAAAATTCACTTTTTATCATGGCAGGTATATCCATTATATAATAAGTATTAGACGATGTTTAAATCATTATGTGACAAAATCTTTTCAGTCAATTGACCATAAAAAAATTAGTCCCAACAAGCCTTAGTTGTTATACTGGAAATAATGCCTACACTGCCTAAAACAATTTTCATTAAAGGTAACACGATCATAGGTATTCTTATTGGTTTAGGTGTTCTTTCGATTCTTTCCTATACTGTTATTATATTGTCCACTACAACATACCAACTGGTTGGTTATACAAGAGCCAGAACAGTTGCAAGAAATATAGCTGTCACTCAAATTGAGATGATCAGAAATATGCCATATGATGAGATTGGAACACAAGGAGGCATCCCACAAGGGGATTTACTTCAAACCCAAGACATTGTAGAAAATGGTCAAAATTATCAAATTAGAAGAACTATAACTTATGTTGATGATCCATTTGACCAACTGACCCCAATTGATACGTTGCCTACTGATTACAAAAGAGTTCGTATCGAAATCTCATGGGAAGGCGTATCAAAATCAAATGCAGCACCAGTAGTATTAACAACTGATGTGGTTCCAAAAGGAGTTGAATCTACTGAAGGTGGAGGTACATTATCTATTTTGGTTTTTAATTCTCAAGGTTTACCAGTACCTCAAGCTCAAGTCCATATTGTATCTAATGATCAAACAAACCCAGTCGATTTAACTCAATTTACAAGTGATACAGGACATATAGTTTTACCCGGTACGCCTGCCTGCCTGGAGTGCTATGAAATTACAGTAACAAAAGATGGGTTTAGTATTGACAAAACTTACTCAAATACAGAAGTTGATACTCCTGATAAACCTCATATTAGTGTCATAGAGGGAAACCTGACAGAAACTAGCTTTGCGATCGATAGAGTTTCCTCACTCACTTTAAATACATACGGATCAAGAGAAGACGGCTTTCCTATTATGGTAAATGTACCTATTATAGTCAAAGGAGAAAAAACAATTGGGGTAGATGTAGCAGATCAACCTGTTTATAAATTTAGCCAAGAGTTTGTTACAAATGAGAATGGAGAATTAACAATTGAAAACCTCGAATGGGACAACTATTACATCTCAGTTCCAGATCAATCTTCTTACTCTATAAGCGGTCTTAGTAAAACCATGCCATATTCTATTTTGCCAAACACAGACGACTCTTTGGATATTTCTATATCTTCATTTACACCAAATTCCCTACTCACGGCTTTTGTGGACGAAAACAAATCACCGATAGCTTCTGTCTCAGCTATTCTAAAAGATGGCAATGTACCAATTGCAACAATCTCCAGTGGACTAGAAAATGACCCAGACTTTGGACAAGCGTTCTTTAGTGATCTAGCCCAAAAAACTTATGCTTTGGAAGCAACTGCAGCTGGGTTTATAGATTTTAGCGGAATAGTGAATATATCGGGACAAGTTTATGACTTAATACCACTCACAAAAGAAGAGTTGTAAATTATGAAAAACAAGCAAACATATAGTCTAAAAGGTTTTACACTTATAGAAATAATAGTAGCAACCTCAATTTCTGTAACTCTCCTTGCTGGAGTTTATCTGGTCCAAAGAATCATTGCCGACACACAATCAGTTACTTGGGACAGTACAATAAAAGTTGAAATTGCAAATAAAGCCACCGCACCAATAATTAAAGAAATTAGAACTATGAGACCAAGCCAAGACGGAAGATATCCACTTGAAACTGCAGAAAGCCATGAAATTGTATTCTATTCAGATATAGATTTCGACGAAAGCGTAGAAAGAGTTAGATATGTTCTAGATGGGAATGTTCTTAGAAAAGGTGTTACAGAACCAAGCGGTTCTCCGATTGGTTATAACCAAGAAGATGAAGAGTTAACTATTATAAGCGACACAATACAAAATGAGTCAAATCCTGTTTTTTATTACTATAATGAAGATTGGCCCTCAAATAATAACCCTCTAAATTATCCTGCTCCTACTTCAGAAGTTAAAGTTGTTAAAGTCATGCTAAAAATAGGTAGTAGTCTTGAAGATAATCAGCCTTATGAGGTTGAAGCTTTTACTAATATTAGAATGTTGAAAGAAAATCTCTAAATATGAAAAAAGAAGCAGGTTCAGTTACGCCAGCCTTGTTAGTTATTATTGGCACGATGGTTGTTGTTATTTATGGTCTTTTGTTGATTTTAGCAATGCAGTTAAATTATTCCCACAGACAAATTGCTTCTGAAGAGGCTCTTCATATTGCTGAAGCAGGTATCAATTATTACAGATGGCATCTTGCTCATGATCCAAATGATTACACAGATGGAACTGGTAATCCAGGTCCTTATGTCCGCGAATATCACGACCCTGAAGGAGGTTTAGTAGGATACTATGAATTAGAGATCACACCACCCGAATCCGGATCTTCAATTGTTACATTAAAGTCGACAGGTTGGACAAATCAATTCCCTTCAGTAAAGCGTACAATAACTGCAAAATACGGAAAACCTTCATTAGCGAGATTTTCTTTCTTATCAAATGCAAGCAGCTGGTATGGTGAAGGTATAACAGTAAATGGACAAATACACTCAAATAACGGAATAAGGATGGACGGCATCAACACTTCCTCAACTACAAGTGCTAAAGACACTTATATGTGTGGATCAGAAACAGGGTGTCATCCTCCAGATAACAGACCTGGGGTTTGGGGATTAGGACCAAATTATAATCTTTGGGAATTTCCTGTTCCATCCATTGATTTTGATTCTATATCATTTGATTTCGCCCAGATGAGAGCAGAAGCTCAAGCTAATGGATTGTATTTGAATGATTCAAAGGCAGAAGGTTATCATCTAGTATTTAATTCAAATGGAACTTTTGATGTATACAAAGTTAGAAATACCGACTTTATTAGAGGTTATAGTGTTCCTGGACAAGGATTAGGACAAGAAGGTCAAGGAGGATGTAGAAGATTATTCCAAATAATTACAAAAGAAGATCATGTCGCTACTTATATTGTTGATGATAATCCAATCGTTTTTATTGAAGATCACGTGTGGGTAGAAGGCACGGTAAAAGGAAGACTAACATTAACTGCTGCCACGTTCCCAATTGCTTCCAGTGATGTAGATATTTGGATAAAAAACAGCATTAAATACACCAATTATGACGGTAGTGATATATTAGGGCTAATATCCCAAAATAATATTTACTTTGTTCGCGATGTGCCTGAAAATTTCCAAGTTGATGCAGTTTTAATTGCCAAAAATGGAAAAATTCTTAGACATGCTTATTATAGTGGTTGTGGAGGTACATTCGGGGGAATTAAGCAAAATCTAACGATCAATGGTTCCTTGATATCATTTCATAAATCATACTGGAATTTTGGTGATCCTCTAGTATCTGGGTTTATTTCAAGAACTATAAATTACGATGGTAATGCGCTATATAACCCCCCACCTTATTTCCCTACATCTGGAGAGTTTGAGTTTATATCTTGGAAAGAAGAATAGTTTATAAAGTAGGGAGAGGTGTAGGTGTGACTAAGCAAAGAGTATTTGAAATTATAGTACGAGATGAAACTGTTTCTGATCCAAGATCACAATCAAAAACATACGGCACTTCACCTTGATAGGCACCACTAGAAGATGGCGTAGGTGTTGGTGTCACAGCTGGGTCAGCACAATAGCTTAGCTTCCACAACCTACAGCCCGGTGGAGCAATGAGATCACCACTTCCTGATGTTGGAGTTGGTGTAGTAGTCCCGCCTGGATTATCAAAGTAATCAGAAATATCATCATCACTCCCATCATTATCATCTCCTCCACCGCCACCCGACCCTGGACCATTATCAACAGTTTCTTCTATAACCACTGACACCAATTCGTCATCATTAATTTTAATCGCAGAACCATCACCAAAAGTAACTGTTGTATTGCCACTAAGATTATTACTTTGAAGACGAAGGTAATCTAAGAATTCATTTATTTTTTCATTTGACCAAACTTCGTTGTAGATCTGACCATTTTTGGATTCCAATGTATAGTTTCCATCTGTGTCAATGGTAATTAAATCTCCATCCTTCTCAACAGAAACCAACAGACTTTCACCAACATTGGTATCTACAGAGTTTTTACCAGATCTAATTAAAATCACTGCCATTAACACAATCATTAACAATCCAAAAACAAAAACTAACAACATTCCTCTCTTTGTTTTTATTACTTTTAAAATATTTTCCATGTTATCTTTGTACCTCCTGCGACAAGTTTCCAACTATGCTATATATCGGAGCAATCATAACAATAACCATTATTCCTACAGCCACTCCGATAATAAGCATAAGAACAGGCTCCAACAAAGCAGTGGCTTTTTTAAGACTGTGATCAACTTCTTTCTCGTAAAATTCTGCCATTTCTTCTAAGACAGATTCCAGAGTACCTGTTTTTTCACCTGCTCTGACTGTTTGAACCATCACAGTAGGAAATGAATATTTTGAGTCCATCAAAATCTGAGAAAGACTTTCACCTCTAGAAACTCCAGCACTAAAGCCTATCGCCTGCTTTTGTAAGTGAGGCTGGCTAATACTTTTAGCAGCAACGTCAAGGGACTCTACAATAGACACACCACTTTTAAGCAAAGTTGAAAGAGTTCTGGCAAATCTAGCTACATCTATTTGATCCATCATTTTCCTAACAATCGGCAGTTTCCCAAACATCTGAAGGATAACTCTTCTTGTTTTATAGTAGTAAAACAAGAAAAAAACTAGTCCAAATATAATCCCTAATACAATCAAAAATAAAAACGTATTCTCACCTACAAATGTACCAAAACCCATAAATAATTTGGTCATAGCAGGCAGTTCAATATCCATTTTTGTAAATGCTGAAGCTATCCTAGGCAATACAAACACAAGCATCAAAACCCCATTGCCGAGCATTGCTACCAAGATGACTGCAGGATACATAAGCGAGCCTTTAATTTTTTGAGTTAATTCGTAGGTCGCCGACAGTTGCTTTGATAAATAATCAAAAGACTTTGCAAGGGACCCAGTTTCTTCTCCAGCTTTTATCATTGTTAAAAAAACAGAATCAAAATCCCCAGGATATTGAGAAAGCACAGAGGAAACACTATTCCCTTTTCTTGTCTGAAAAGCAATATCTGAAAGAATCTGCTGAAGCTTTTTCTTTTTTGCCTCTTGTCGAATAATCTCAACTGCTTCAGGTACAGACAACCCAGAACGGAGCATTGTAGCAAGGAGTCGACACAATTCGGCCTTTTCTGGCAACGTGATTTTACCGGAGAATAGTGAGTGTCTACCAGTACCTACCTGTTTAACAGTAAGGATCTGCAATTCTTCTGCTTTTAGAATGGAAACCACTTCTTCTTGAGAAGTAGCTTGTAGTGTGTCTTCTTTAATTGAACCAAATTTATCTTTTGCTTTATATAAAAATAGCGGCATATTAGTCTTCTCTAACTACTCTAATCACTTCTTCAATAGTTGTTAATCCGGCTGAAACTTTATTTAATCCGTCTTGTAATAATGTTGTCATTCCTTCTTTTATAGCTTGATCTTGTATTTGACTACTGGTTGCTTTGTTTGCAATAAGACTTCTTACCTTTTCACTTACATCTAGTGCTTCATAAATACCAATTCTACCTAGATAACCATTTCCTCCACACTCTTGACATCCTTCACCTTTATAAAATCTTTGATTAGATAAGTCAGTTCCCAAATCTTCACTTAGTTTTCCTAAAACAGGAGTGTCTGGCTTATACTCTTTAAGACAACTTGAACAAATCTTCCTTACAAGTCTCTGAGCCATTACAATGTTCACAGTAGAAGCAAGTAGATAGCCTTCTACCCCCATATCAAGCATTCTAGGTACAGCCCCTGAAGCTTGGTTTGTATGCAAAGTTGATAAAACAAGGTGACCAGTCGTAGCAGCATTCACTGCAATTTTTGCTGTTTCTGGATCACGAATCTCACCTACCATAATAATATCTGGATCATGTCTAAGAAGTGACCTTAGCCCTGCCGCGAAATCAAGCCCTGCTTTTGGGTTAACCTGAATTTGGCTCACTCTATTTATTCCATATTCAATAGGATCTTCAATTGTACAGATTTTCACTTCGACCGTGTTTAAAATATTCAATACAGAATATAAAGTAGTTGTTTTACCGGAACCAGTAGGACCAGTCACTAAAACCATTCCGTGTGGTCTATTGATACTTTTTTGCAAAGACTTTAGAATTGATCCGCTTAATCCTAACTCTTCTAAGCTGCTTGGCCGATTAGTTTCCAACAATAGCCTCATAACCACGTTTTCTCCATAAAACCCAGGGATTATTGAAATACGAAGGGAAATTTTATCGTCATCTATAGTAAATTTGTATCGACCGTCTTGAGGTATTCTATGTTCGTCTATTTTTAGATTAGAAAGAATCTTAATTCTTGCAATTAACGCATTTTCTATACCTCTGTCTAATTTGACAATATCTTCTAATACACCATCTATTCGAAACCTTATGACTACTTGCTCTGCCATTGTCTCGATATGTACATCAGATGCTCTCTCTGCGACAGCATAGCTAAGAATGGTGTCCAACACTTTAATAATAGGAAGCTTTTCTGCTGATTTTACAGGATCTTCGTTGGTAGGAGCTTTTTTAATATTCTCCTCAATTACTGCATCAAAGTCTTTGCGAATATTTTTTTTATACTGACCAAGCGCCCGTCTTATGGATTCTCTACTCGAATAAAAAGGTGTAACTTGAAGACCTGTCTGCCTACGAGCTAATTCTATTGCTTCAAAATCCTGTGGATTTTGCATTGCAATTTTTAGTTCCCTAGCATTGGCATCAAAAGGAATCATCCAAAAATTACGTGCAACTTTTTCTGGGATGAGATTCAAAACATTTTCTGGAATAACCAACCTACCAACATTTGTGTATGGAACTTGGAGGTGTTCTGAAATTAATTTCGCAAGAGCATCCTCATTAATGAGTCCTCTAAATAGTAAAATGTCTGTTATATCTCGGCCAAAATCCTCTGAAGTTTTGGCAGCTTCTTCAAAATCCTTTTCTGAAATATATCCTGATCCAACAAGAATTTGCTTTAAACGGTCTTTGTTTAAGTCCATGGGCAGATTAACTT
Source organism: uncultured Gammaproteobacteria bacterium (assembly GCA_964427735.1). Taxonomy (GTDB): domain Bacteria; phylum Patescibacteriota; class Microgenomatia; order UBA8517; family UBA8517; genus CAYRUS01. The sequence goes on from CAYRUS010000001.1 coordinate 405,843, forward strand.
TATATTACACTAGCTTCAATTGTTATACTAGCATTTTGATAACAAGGCTCAGTAGTCCAGAGCTTTGGTATAGACCCAAAGCCACTATTAAGCACTTTTAATCTTATCGTACCAGTCGCTTAATGCCCGAGACACTACATCCTTTGCACCAAGACCAAAAGATAATCCAACAGCAAGTACTATAGTGTAAGTAAGCCCTTGGAAAAAAATGTTTATAATCTCTTGTGCAATTTCTAATTGACTTATACCAGCAAATACTGCTGAAACAACAATTAGCCATCTAGCAAATTTACCTAGTAAACGAGCTAAATCCAGATCTACTGATGCAACTGCTCCCCTGACTAATCCATCCACCAATCTTGATATGATGTATCCTGCTGCAATGATAAACGCAGCCGCAAATATATTGGGTATGTAACCTAAAACATCAACCAACACACGAGAAACGGATTCAAGACCAAGAATATCTACTGCTGCCAAGAAGAAAACAAAAATCACAACCCATTCCACCAATACACCAACCAATTCTGATAAACTCAAATCTATCTCAGCTTTTTTAAGATAATTTTCTAGACCGGTTGATTTGCTGAATTTCTCCAAATCTAGATTTTCAAAAAGTTTTACTATGATTTGCTTCAGCCAATACGCAATAATCAAACCTATTATAAAAATTAGAATTGCACCGAGTATGTTTGGGAGTACAGATAAGAAAGAATTCCAAACCTGCTGCCATGAATCAATTAAGGCAACTTGCCAGGTTCTTAACGTATTCAAAGTTAATCACCTCCTTTCCCACTACTCATATTAGAACAAGTTCTTTAGAAGTTGTCAAGTCTATAGGACAATTATTTGTGAAGGAAGATAATAATAGTGAATTTTATAGCTGGAGGCTAGTAAGCCAGGTTCTGTTTACTACTCTCAAATAAAGAAAGTAGCTGACAATCATCTATCTTTGCCCTTCCTTGAAACGTATCCTATTGGATTCGGGAAGACATCCTTATAACGTCCCGGTCGAAGGTTGCTGCGGAGGGGATTGCCCGTTTCACTCGCCTTACTTCATCTAAAAGTAAAGAGACTCGTCTCTGTTGCTCTCAAAAGTGGTTAATTCCACTTCTGTGTCACTTTTAAAGTGACCACCAGCCCTTCATTTCAATTAGTATTTATTACTATTGAAATTTCAGGTCACCGATTGCCCGGCGTCTCCTGTCTTCTGCAGCCTGGACTTTCCTCTACAATAAGTAGCGATTGTCCCGCCTCCAGCGCTGTTATTATACCATAGATAAGGCAATTTTTGAAGCTAATCATTCCTATTCTAAACCCAAAAATGGGTTAAAAAGTATAATTACTCAACCAAATCACATAATCCAAACCATCCACAAATCCGTTGCCATCATAGTCTCCTTTTGTTCCTGAAGCTACCTGTTTATTGTAATTTAAAAGCCAAATTACATAATCCAAGCCATCGACTTTACCATCTTGATTTGCATCACCAGGTTTTGGATTATTGGGGTTTGTCACTGGCGGAGTAATGGGTGTATCATGACTTGCCTTTGAGAGCCTAAAATCCTTTGGATCCAGGACATAAAATACACTTACAGGTATTGTTAGCAATGTTAAAACTAGTAAAGCCAAACTAATTTTGTTACTGAAATTTCGATTAATATATCTTCCAAACATTAAATTTTTGTTAAGCTATTTTTATGGTAGATTAAAGCAAAGTGGTTAGTCAAATAAAATTATCCAAAAATAACGGCCTATTTATTAAAACTCTTTGTCTTGGATTTTTACTTTTACCATTTATATATTATCCACCACTATATTTGCCATACGAAATCCCGCGAGTACTGTTTGTTTTGCTTTGGGTAGAATTAATGATAGTTATTTTCTTGATAACAAGAAGTCAAGCTAAAATAAAAGTTTCTAGGCAATCAAAACTCTCAGTTTTTCTCTTATTTGTTGCCTTTATAGGCTCTTTTTTGGGATCAAATTTACAAAAAAGCATAATTGGTAATTTTTATCGTTTAGACGGGTTAATAACTTTAATACATCTAGTGGTTTTTTCCTTAATAGTTTCAAACTTATGGCAAAAAAAGTATAAACAAGCATTATACAAAACTTTTTTGATTGCCAATACTGTTTTATCATTTTTTGTGATTTTAAGTGCGATTCAACTTGTGATTGCCAATCATATGCAAAATGGCATTAATATCTTTTTTGGACAACCAAATTTTTTGGCAGGATATATTTTAATTACAATCCCTTTTTCAGCTTTTTTATATAAAGACAACCTAAAAAAACTACTAATAGTTATAATCCCCCAATCTTTGGCAATAATCTCTACTCATTCTAGAGCTAGTATTATTCTACTCGTTATTTTTTTATGTTTATTTTTTGTCTACAAATCTCGTGATAAGTATTTAAAATACCTTGGATTATTTTTTGTTTTTACAAGTATCTTAGTATCTGCTTTTTATCTAAAACATTCCCAAAGTCCTTTGTTTGTTGCTGAGGGAAGAGAACGAATCTTTAAAAAAGGACTACTCGCGTTCCAACAAAAACCTTTATTGGGATGGGGTTGGGCAAACTTTGACCATGCATTTGATAACACCGTGTGGCCTTTTAAATTAAACAATGATGTTTATGTAGACAAAGCCCATTCACATTTTTTGGAGTATCTTGTAACTACCGGATTTATTGGTTTTTTAGCTTACATTCTTCTCATATCGTTTACAATACTTACCTTAAAAAGGAATAAAGAATTTGGATTATTGATTGTTTTAATGCTTTATATAATTCATTCACAAACTAATGTGGTTTCAATAGCAGAAGATATAATATTTTGGTTTATTGTAGGTGTGTCAGGGAATAAAACTTAAGAAGCCTTGTCTAGCACATATTCATCAATTAAAACTTGGAGTGTAATAACGACAGGTACAGACATAAAAACACCTACTATTCCCGCTACCTTAAAACCAATGGCAAGTGCAAGCAAAGTTACAATTGGACTAACTCCAGCTGATCTTTGCATTACTTTTGGTACAAATAAATAATTTTCCATTTGCTGAATTAAAAAGGCAAGAGCTACAGTAGCAAAACCCATAACCGGAGATATTCCAAACCCTATAATCACAGCTGGAATTGCAGAAATAATAGGACCTAAATAGGGTATTATTTCCAGCAGTCCAGCTAATATTGCCAAAGGCAAAGCATAGGGTATACCAAGCAGTAAAAGTCCAACGTAGGTTGATATGCCGACAAGGAAAACTAATGCTAATTGTCCTCTTGCCCAACCTCCGAGTCTTTTTTCAAGCTTATCTACGATTCTTGTTATTTCGTTTTGGGTTTTTTCATCAAAAAAAGTACCTACCTGGTTGTCTAGTTTATTCCTGGCTAAAAGCAAATAAAAAGCAAAAATTAATACTGTTAATATCCCAAACAGATCAGAAAACACTGCTAAGCCAAAACGGGCAATCTGAGCAGGAAGTCTACCTATTTCCGATACAATTTCATTCACAATTCTGTCAGAAAAATCTCCTGCGAACCCATTACTGGATAAGTATGTTGGAATATCATTTACAAATGTTGTCGTCTGTTCTATCAAAGGAGGGACTATCCCGGCTATTGAAGTTATAACCAAACCAATAAACAAAAGATACACAAGCAAAATTGAAAGAGCACGGGGAATATGATTTTTAGCAAGACGCTCAACCAGAGGATTGAGTATAGCCATTATTAGAAGAGCAACAAAAAATTGTATAAGAATTTCTCGAATATAAAAAAGGAACCAAATACATATTAAAAAAATAACTGTAAAAATAATTGTTTTGTGCGATATTTCAATTTTTCTTGGCATAAGTGCTGCTGCTTATTCTTTTTCCTTATACCATTCTTTTACCAAATTTTCCACTAATTTATGGCAATCTTTTTGATTTGCATCAAACCATTTAATTTCTTTGTCTCTTTTGAACCAGGTAATTTGACGTTTTGCATACTGCTTTTCTTCCCTAATCCAGTTTTTCACAGCCTCCTCTTTTGAAACTTTTCCTTGGTGGTAATCTAGCCATTGTCTGTAACCTAAGGAAGTCATTGACTGAGAATTAATGTTAATTCCTAGATCTAGAAGCTTATTGAATTCTTCTTCAAAACCTTGGTCTAATCTCTGAACAACTCTTTTTTCAATTTTCTTATAAAGTAAATCTTTATCTAATCTAAGACCAATTTTTAGAGTATTGAAATTTTTGGGTACAATTTTTTTTAAATTCTTACCCGAATATTTTTCAATCTCAATAGCACGAATTAGACGTCTGGGATTATTTTTATCAGATTGATTTAAACTTAGTGCTTTTTCTGGATTAATATTTAATAGCTCACTATATAATTCTGCAGGGCTCTTATTTAATAAAGTCTTTCTTATCTTCTCATTTCTAGGAACTTCAATTGTATCTATTCCCTCAGTTATTGACTGTATGTACAGACCAGTCCCACCTTCTACAATTGGTAACCTATTTCTTTCATGGATATTTTCAATTAAAGCTCTAGCAAATTCCTGAAAATATGCGACACTAAACTCTTCGTATGGGGAAATTAAATCATATCCCCAGATTTTTGTATTTCCGTCAGAATAAAATCCAATTTTCTTGTTAAGAACTTCCAAATCAGTCAACTCCATTTCAAAACCATTTGGAATATCTTTTCCTGTTCCAATATCCATTCCCTTATACACCTGCCGACTATCAGCAGATATAATTTCTCCATCAAATACTTTAGCCAAATGAAGTGCCAAACTAGTTTTACCAGTACCAGTTGATCCTAATATTATTAATATTCTCTCCATCTTGGTTTACATTATAAATGCTCACTGTAAAATATAAAATATGTCAGAAAAACCTAGTGGATATATACCAGACAATGAAAACGGTAAAAATACTACACTCACCTTGCAAGAAAGACAAATAAATTTAGATGACCAAAGACTATTTGTTTCTTCTCACTTGGGTACTAATTTCTCTATATTATTAGAAAGTGAACCAAGTGTTTTCGGTAATCTAAGAGAAAGTGCACAAAACTCAATAACAACCACTTTGGAAGGTATAAGAACGTTTAGAGAAAATAATAAAGCTTCATTTTGGGAAAAAATAGGTAAAAAGAACACTAATATCTTCCACCTTGAAGGACTAGATGAGAGTGAGAGAGAGATTGCTGCTGCAGCTCTTATTCGAATGTACAAAATGCCTCGTAGATTGTTAGGATTTATTTCAATGAATATCGTCCTCAATTTACTAGAGAACAAAATCCAACAAATAATGAAAAATTTATAGAAGCAATTGCTAGTGGTTTAGGATTTGAAGAAGATTTTGGAATTATCAGCAATACACTTGTTAGAAACTATCTCGCCGGACAAGAATATGACACATTATTTTTACTAATTAACACTCACTTACTAAAGGAAAAAGAAAAATATTCAATAGTTGAATTCTTTAAAAAAATCAAAGGTATTCCTGTAATTTTTTGCTAACTACTCGCACTTGTATAAAATTTCAGTGCATAGTTCCAAAATTTAATTGAGACAAATATTAAAACAAGTCCTAGCATAAAACCAAAAATTACAGCAAAAGGACTCACTAAGCCCATTATCGCCTTTGCTGGCAAAGTTATCATCAACCCAACGGGAACAATAAATGTCAAAACTGCTCTTAGCGGCTGTCTGTATATATCAACAGGTAAAGTTCCTAAACGGGTAAAATCTCTATAAATCATTATTGTATGATCAAGTTCCAATGTAATAACACCTAAGCTTATTACAGCTATATGAAAAGCTGCAGCGATTAAAATTCCGTTGAAAATTAAAATTATATATGTAATTACTTGGAAAAAAGTCGGATCAAGAGATTGTCCCACCCAAATAATTGCAAGAATGAGAGGAGGAAGTGTCACTAAATCTATCAAATCAATACCACCCAAAAGGACTCTTAAAAGTGCGTTTATTGGTTTTAATAATATCAAATCAAACTCACCGCTTATCAGCAAAGGTCGAAAACGATAAACCTCTCTAAACAAAAATTGCGCCAAAATATCGATTAAGTTAAAGGATAAATAAAAAAATATTATCTGAGTCCGATCAAACCCTGCAATACTTTGAGTACCACTAAACAAAAAATACAAAAACCCTAAAAAAAGTCCAAACCTTAAAATCTTACCCAACAAAAACACAAAAAAAAGCATTTTACTGACCATAACAATTTGTAGTGAGTTCTTACTCATTAGTAACCACACTTTCAAATAATGTCTTATGTTATCTACCATATGCTCCATAAACTTTTATACCTCTACTCCATACTTTATTCACAACAAACCATAACACTAGAACCCAGGATCCAGCTATTGCCAGCCCTTGGTAAATCATTAAAGTAGATATCTTACCTAAATATATTTCTATTGGAAAAAATATTAAGTATGGGAAAGGGGTTAAATATAAAATCTTCAAAAAAACTTGTGGAAATATATCTAGTGGGAAAATAGCACCAGAAAGAAATTCAACTACAATTACTGTCACTAAAAAATGTGCACCCCAGGCAAACTCAGGTGTCCAAAAAGGGACAGTGCTCGTCAATAAAACAATATAAAAATACAAAATAACTGCCAAAGCTAATGCTACCAAAAAACCAAAAATCAAATAAGGATTTTGTTGTAAGTAAATAGGTGGCTTCAAAAGTAAGTATAAAATAAAGACTTCAAAAGCTGCAAAAGATAAGTTTAATGCCTTACTAGCCATATCTCTTGTAAACCAATAACCAAAAACACTCATCGGTTTGGCCAAAAAATCATTAAGACCTCCACCTGCAATCTGTCCGGCTAGATCAGTTGTTTTTGTAGCAAAAACAATTGCTCTTACAAGAAGAACCATAAAAATATATGTAAATATTTGAGAACGTGTGTAACCTGCAACTTCCCGATCAGTACCTTGGAAGACTGCGTCCCAAAGAAAAAACAATAAGAAAATCGAGATGATATTCCTTACTCTCCACATAACGAAATTAACTCTATATGCAAATTCTTGCTGAATTGAAGTAGAAAAAATTGCTTTAAACTTCTCCATTTTATTTTTCTCCTTGAAAAATTCTTTTAATAATGTCCTCAAGAGGCTCTTCCTCAATATTTAAATCAGCAACAGGAAAATTCTGCAGGATCTCAGAGGCAGCATGAGCTGCTACCTCTCGATCAATAGACAATTCGATATGAGGGTAATCTACTTTAACTACCTCTCCGATACTATCAAATTTTTTAAGGTCGCTCTCTCTAGCCAAAAATACATGTATGGTTTTATGTTTGGCATACTCCTGAGTTAACTCAGTTAGCTTTCCATCAAAAATAATATCTCCATTATTTATGATTATTACTCTCTTTGCCAAATTAACCACATCATCCATATCATGGGAAGTTAGCATAATTGTTGCGCCATAGCGTCTGTTGTAGTCATAAATAAAATCCCGCATTTTACCCTGAGCTACTACGTCAAGACCTATGGTAGGTTCGTCTAAAAATAATACTTTCGGTCCATGCACAAGTGCAGCCACCAATTCCATCCGCATCCGTTGTCCTAGAGACAATTTACGAACCTGTTTGCCTAATAAATCTTTGACTTCCAACAAATCCACCAAACTATTAAGCATTTCCTTATATTTTTTATCAGGAATTTCGTAAATAGCCTTATTTAACTCAAAAGTGTCAACTGCTGGGAGATCCCACCAAAGCTGATTTTTCTGCCCCATTATTAAAGATATTTTTTTGAGATACTCCTTTTGGCGATGCCATGGATCAAATCCTAATACTTGCACAAATCCAGAAGTAGGATATAAAAGCCCGGAAAGGATTTTCATAGTTGTTGTCTTTCCTGCTCCGTTTGGTCCTATAAAACCTACTAATTCTCCGCTTTCTATACTAAAAGAAATTTTCTTAAGAGCTTTAATGTTTTTAATCTCAGGAGAGATTAGTCCCTTAATGCTAGGTATTAGACCTGCTTTTTTTTCTTTTGATTGAAAAGTCTTTGAAAGTCCGTCTACAACAATCGCACTATCCATAAAGATATTATAGCAATCACTTGCTAACTTTTCTCTTTAGTGCTTCTCCAGCTGTAAATCTTGGGGATCTGTAAGGCTTAATTGTTACGTATTTATCGGTATTCGGGATTTTTACTGTTTTACCAGACATTGGTTTTGACCTAAATGTACCAAAACCATGGATTGTGACTTTTTCTCCTTTTGCCAATGCTCTACCGATTTCTTCTAAAAATACATTTACGGATTCTTCTGCTGCTTTTTTTGTAAGATGTGCTTTCTTGGCAACTATATTTATTAAGTCACGCTTTGTCATTTCGAAATAAGAATAATGTAAAGACTCAATAAAGTCAAGTTTTAGGACAAATTGTTTTCTTTGACATATAAACCAACTATTTTAGAAGATTTTTAGACCTACAAATTAGTGAGCTTTAGTATACCCTTCAGCTCTTGTCTCTCGTATTGCTGTTACTTTAATTTGCCCTGCATATTCTGCTTCTTTTTCAAGACGCTTTGCTATATTTCTTGCAAGAATTGTTAACTCATCATCTGTTATTTCATCAGGTTTTACTATAACTCTTACATCACGCCCTGCCTGAAATGCATAAACTGTTTCTACACCATTAAAACTTCCTGCTATTTCCTCGATTTTCTCCATTCTCTTCACATAGCCCTCATGTGGTTCATACCTTGCACCTGGTCTTGAACCAGAAATAGCATCAGATATCCAAACGATGACTGACTCAAGAGAAGAAAAAGGTTTATCTTCGTGATGCTCTGCTACCGCATTAATAACTTCTCTTGGAAATCCATGTTTTTTAAGTACTGAGACACCCACTTCAACATGTGTACCTTCCTCATCTGTTACAACTTTTCCAATATCATGCAATAAACAGCCAAGTCTCACTGTCTCAACATCTGCACCAACCTCATTTGCTATTGCCACTCCCATTTTTGTTTCTTCTATTGTGTGAACTGCTAAGTTTTGTCCATAGGAAGTTCTAAATTTAAAACGCCCTAACAACTTCAAAATTTCTGTTGGTAAATTATAAACTTTAACTTCTTCAGCAATTTTTTTGCCTTCTTCCAGTAGAACATCATCCATTTTTTTGCGTGTTTCAGCTACGACCTCTTCTATTCTTGAAGGCTGAATTCTACGATCATTTATTAAAGTTTCCAAAGCTCTTCTAGCAATTTCTCGTCTGACAGAGTCAAAGGAAGACAAACGTATCTCGTTACTCTCATCAATTTCCAACTCTACACCAGTTTCCTTTTCAAAAGTTCTAATATTTTTACCTTCACGACCAATTATCCTTCCTTTTACGTCTTCGTTTGGAACTTCTACTGTAGATATTGTAAATTCAGCAACATAATCTGTTGCGCCATGCCTCATTGCATCCACCAAAATTTCTCGTGCTTTATCTTTTGCTTCTTGTTGGACTCTTTCTTGTGCTGCTCTAATTTTTCGAGCAACTTCTCCTTTTATGTCTTTTTCAACCTCATCTAATAAAATCTTCTTTGCCTCATCAGATGTCATGTTGGATACCTTTTCCAAACGATCCTTGAGTTCTTCTGATCGGTTTTTGAGTTCTTCTTCCTTTTTATCTAGCTTTTCTTTTTCTTTTCTTAAATCTTCCACTAATACTTTCAGTTCATCTGCACCAATTTTTTGTTTATCGTTATTTGTTGACATGGGCTTAATTAATTTAGGAGATAATAGAGAAAATAGCTATCCCTCTGATCAGATTATCAGAAGTCTTCTAGAAGGAAATGTGAATTGAATTTCCATATTTTCCCTAATCTCTGGCTTTATGATACAAGTTAAAATAAAAAATAGCAAGAATTCAAGAATTAATGATATAAAACATATAAATATTATGTTTTTCTTTGGTACTTCTCAACTGCTTTTTTTATTACTTCCCAACTAAAGCCTTTTCTTGCCAAATATTCATACATTTTTTGTTGTGTTTTGTCCTTTTCAAATCGTTTCCATCTACTTTCTCTTTTTTTTAATAAATCTAAGGCAATTTTATCTTCATCAACACTTACATCTTCTAAGGTTTTTTTAATTAATTTTCTATCAATTCCTTTTTTTAACAGCTCAGAATACAGCTGTTTTTCACTTCGCGGACGAAAAGTGTTTCTTTGATCTATCCACCATTTTGCAAATTTTATATCATCAACTAATTCCAACCGCTTTAGTCTATTAAAGAGTTTTTTAAATAAACTTGAATGTACTTTTTTTCGACTTAACCAGTCATTAATTTCTTTTGCTGAACGGGGACGGACCATCGCAAATTTTATAAGTTTTTCATAAGTTTTTGCAAATTCTGCTCTCCCAATTATCTCTTCAATTTCTTTTTCTGAATATTCACTTCCGACTTTTAAATTAAGTTTTACAAAATTTTCTAAGTCAATTCCAAAACCAAATTTATCATCAAGATAGATATTTACACGGTTTTTATCCTTTTGTTGTTTTATTTTTGTAATCACTGGCATAAATGAAGTCTAACAAAAATTCGCATAAACTATTACTTGTAGAATTCTTAGGGAGAATAATCACTCTCCATCAACATCGCCAATTTCTTTGGGGATTTTCTTTCCATCTTTAAGTGATTTTCTAATTTCTTCTTCAATTTTCTTTGCTAGCTTATCATCTGTCTTAAGAGCTTCTTTAGAAGCTTCACGACCTTGTGCGATCACATCCCCATTGTAGCTGTAAAAAGATCCTCTCTTTTCCACAATTCCAAGCTCAGTTCCTACATCAATAAGTCCTCCCATCTTGGAAATCCCCTCTCCTGCCATAATATCTATTTCAGCCACATGAAGTGGCGGGGCTACTTTGTTTTTAACCACGCGAATTCTGTGTCGCGAACCTATTGCCTTGTCTCCATCTTTAAGTACTTCAATACGCCTTACGTCAAGTCTCACAGAACAATAAAACTTAAGTGCTAAACCACCGGGAGTAGTCTCGGGATTACCAAACATCACTCCGATTTTTTGTCTCAACTGATTAGTGAAGATAAGAATTGTTTTTGACTTAGAAATAGCACCTGTTAATTTTCTTAGTGCCTGGCTCATAAGCCTTGCCTGTAAACCAATTACAGCATCACCCATTTCACCTTCTAATTCGGCTCTTGGCACTAAAGCTGCTACTGAGTCAACAACAATCACATCAAGAGCACCTGAACGCACCAAAGTTTCTGTAATCTCTAATGCCTGCTCTCCTGTATCTGGCTGAGATAAAAGAAGATCATCCAAGTTTACTCCAATGGTTTCTGCCCAAACAGGATCAAGAGCATGTTCAGCATCAACAAAAGCAGCTTGTCCTCCTGCTTTTTGTGCTTCTGCAACTACAGAGAGTGCTATTGTTGTTTTTCCTGAGGCTTCAGGTCCGTACATCTCAACAATTCTTCCTCGAGGAAGTCCACCAACTCCCAAAGCCAAATCAAGAGCGATAGCACCAGTTGAGATAGTTTCTACACCAACTCCACCTTTTGTTTTCTCTCCAAGTCTCATAATAGAGCCTTTGCCGTATTGCTTTTCAATTTGATCCATAGCAATTTTTATAGCTTGAAGTTTTTGAGAAGCATTAGTGTCTTTACTTTCTGCCTTACCAGTAGAAGAGTCATTATCTTTTTGAGATTTTTTCTTTCTAGGCATCTTAGGTTTACTTTTAACATAGTCCTGTAATAAATACAAGACTAATTAACTGTTTAATTGTTGCACGAATAAAACCCGAAGTCAACACTGAATCTAGTTAAACCAACAATTTGGGTTAAATTATCTAAAGTTAAACCACTACTTCTTGCTCAAAAAATAAGCAGCCAGATAAGTAGAGATCGGAACTGCAAAAATTAAAGCAGAGCTGCCAACCAAAGTTCTCACTATCTCTTCAGCAATAAACTCTGAATTGATTGTTACCCAAAATGGTAAGTTCTGATTAATACTAAACAGCAAAAATAGCGGCATAGAAGCACCTGCATAAGCTAAAACAAGTGTATTTACCAAGGAAGCAATATGCTCTGTTCCTACACTAACTCCTCTATTATAAAGACTTTTTATTTTTAACTTAGGGTTAGCCTTTCTTATTTCATCCACAGCTGCCACCTGGCTTGTTGTAATATCGTCGAGTACTCCTAAAACTCCAATTATTATTCCACCCAACAAAAGTCCACGCATATTTATACTTTCAAAAGGTCCAAACTGCAAAAATGCAGCTTCCTCTGTACCATAACCTGTCAAGTTAGACATATATACAAAAAGAAAAGATAAACCTGTTGCAATTACTAAAGTTATTAATGTTGCTGCAAGAGCTATAGAGGTTCTTTTAGAAAAACCATGAGCTACATACAAAGAAACAATCGCAATGACAAATGCTCCAAAAAGACTGACGAAAACAGGGTTAGATCCTTGTGCGATTTGAGGAACTATAAAAAGAGCTAAAATTAGAATACTAAAAACAAGCCCGAGTAGTGATGATGCCCCTTTAATACCAGCAAACAAAACTGCTGTGAAGAAAAATAATCCCAAAATTATAGCTAGTGAATTAATTCTGTATCGATCGGTAACAAAAAAATTTTCTCCTGCAAGTGTAGAAGACATTACCACCACTATTGTTTCACCCGCACGAAGTTCCTCACCTTGAGCAAAACCGGTAAATTGTGCTTCAATCTCTTCACCTTTTCTTGAACCATTTTGAAGTCTTACGGATACAGTCTGCGGCTCTGCTTCTTCAAGATTTACTGCTTCAACTATTCTTGTCTCCAAAACTTCAGCTCGGTAGTACTCTTCAGAATAATTATCAACTTGAGCATCAATGCTACTTACTGATAGCACAAAAAAAGCAATTATTAAATTAAGAATAAAAAATGGTTTATTCATTAAGTTAAGATATAATACAATATGCATAATGGCAAACATTCTAGTTTTCGGTGACAGTATTACTTATGGAAGTTGGGATTTAGAAGGAGGTTGGGTAGATAGACTTAAACATTCCTTGTTAGGAAAAAGTTTAGACTCAAAATTTGAAGAATACTTCGAAGTATATAACTTGGGCGTTCCTGGTGACACAACTTCCGATTTACTTTTACGGTTTAATCGTGAAGCAAAGTCGCGTTTTGGAAATAAAGATAAAACAGTTGTTTTGTTCCAAGTAGGAGTAAACGATTCTACAGTACTTAGCAGCAGTAGCAGAAAAGTAAGCCAAAAAGAATTTGAGAAAAATTTAACTACATTAATAAAGGAAGGCAAAAATTATGCATACTTTATAATGTTTATCGGTCTTACTCCTGTAATAGATGAGCAAGTTTCACCTATTCCATGGAGTCCAAATGAAAGTTATATTGATTCTGAGATTAAAAGTTATGATACCATAATTAGAAAAGTATCCAATAAAACTGGGGTAGAATATCTTGATTTATTCGATGAAATAAGTAGGGAAGAGTATAAGAACTATCTAGAAGATGGGGTGCACCCAAATTCAGAAGGCCACAGAATCATTTTTGAAACTGTAAAGGAAAATCTATTACGCCATCTCTTATAAGTTAAGCAAGTTTTTTATCTCCGTTTCCTTCTTCTTTTATTAGCTTTCCGTTTTTTCCTTCTAAAAGCATCCTGTTCTGTATCTAACCATTCTCCTGCTACTCTTATTTCATGTTCAATTTTCTCACTTAAATCTGTATTAATATTAGTCAAGAATAACTCACCTAATTCTATAACCTTTTCAAACGATTGGTTATAATTTTTTAGACGCTTATTGCGTCCATCTATACCCTTCCTGTTTTCCCTTCTCATTGAATACAAGAAACATAAACCCACATTTGAGACACCGTTTTTACTACCTTCAGACTGGTAGCCTGTTGCTGAAAGTAAATATAACACCATCGCATCTTGATGACTTTCAATTTCATCTAGTTTTTTTGCTATCTCGCATTGAGAATAAGGATTTTGATGTACTTTTTTTTGAGAAAGCTCTAATAACTTACTCCGTATTATATTCGAATCTTTATATACAGTACAGGATCTTAGATCCCATTTAACTGCTTCTTTAAAAATAGACTTGAATATCTCCATTTGTAAGTATCTTCTTGGGTCGGGGTACCAGGAATCGAACCTGGACCAGACGGCCCCCAGCCGCCTATTCTGCCACTAAACTATACCCCGTATTCCTATATTTTACCAAACCTAAATATTTAACGGAAATTATTTGCTCAGCAAACAAAACTAAAATAATTTTTGGCCTTGATTAGGCATTTTTAGACCTAAATGCTTATATGCATTTTCTGTTACTACTCTACCTTTTGGAGTTCTCTTAAGCATTCCCACACGCATTAAAAAGGGTTCATAAACTTCTTCTATAGTTGCTGAATCCTCCGCAATCGAAGCTGATAAAGTAGATAGCCCAACAGGTCCACCTGCGTGTTTTTCTATCATTACTGTTAGTACCATCCTATCATTGGCATCCAGTCCAAGTTCATCTACTCCTAGCATAGATAGGGCTTCATCCACAGCTTTTTTATTTATCACACTAAGATTGCTGACTTGTGAGTAATCCCTCACTCTTTTAAGAAGCTTCAGTGCGATTCTTGCAGTTTTCCTTGATCTTGCTGCTAGCATTTTTGCTGCAGTATCATCAATTTCAACTTCCAATTTTTTTGATGCCGATTTGATAATATCAGCCAACTCATTATCTTCATAAAAATCCATCCTGTGAATAACACCAAAACGATCTCTTAAAGGTGATGATATCTTTCCTATTTGTGTAGTTGCACCAATAATTGTAAATGGAGCTAAATCCAATCTTACAGTTCGAGCCCCTGGCCCCTTTCCTAATATCACATCTAGACGTCTATCTTCCATAGCAGGGTAAAGGGTTTCCTCTATAACTCTTTTTAATCTATGTATTTCATCTATAAAAAGAGCTTCACCTTCCTCAAGATTGGTTAAAATTGAAGCTAAGTCCCCAGCTCTCTCAAGTGCAGGACCACTAGTTACCCGTATATTTGTATTCATTTCTTCTGCAATGATATGAGCTAAGGTTGTTTTTCCAAGCCCGGGAGGACCATAAAACATTATATGTTCGAGTGCTTCCCCTCTTTTCTTGGCAGCTTCTATAGCTATTCTAAGGGATTTTTTAACCTTTTCTTGACCATAAAACTCATCCCACCGCTTAGCTCTTAAACTTTGGTAGAGCTTTTTTTCTTCTTCTGATTCCTTGCCTATATCTTCAAACATTTATTTTTTTCCCATTTGCTTTATTATTTCTCTAACCTTTTGATCATCGGAAAGGTCTACATCCAAGTGTCTTAGTGCCTGCTTTATTTCAGCTTTGTCATAACCAAGAGATGTTAAACCGTTTATAAGATCGCTATCTTTTTCGATTAAATCAAGGTCTTCAATCCCACCTATTTTTGTTTTTAATTCGATTATTATTTTTTGAGCTCCCTTCTTACCTACTCCTGAAACCGAAGTAAATAAATCTACATCAGCAGTGCTGATAGCTTTTATTATTTCATCAGAGTTGTATTTGGAAAGAATAGATACAGCGATACGTGGACCAATACCCGAGACAGATATTAAATATTCAAAAACTTTTTGTGTCTTTTTGTCAGAAAATCCATATAAGCTTATTTCGTCTTCTTTAACATATGTGTAAATATAGTAGGAGACTAGTGATCCTGGGGAAGGCAAATCAGACATTGTCTTCACCAAATACCCCACACCACCGACATCAACGATTACTGCGTCTAAATCAACTTCTAAAACTTTCCCCTTTAAAAATCCAATCATCTTTTTAAAAAATAATGAGTCATTGCCGTAGCACAAGCATCAGCAGCATCATCTGGTTTTGGTATTTTATCCAGCCTTAACTGTGACTTTACCATATTTTGTACCTGATGTTTATCAGCCTTACCGTATCCTGCGACAGTATTTTTAATTTGGAGGGGAGTGTAATGAAAAACTGGAATCTTTCTTTGAGTTAAAGCCAACATAATTACACCTCTAGCTTGTCCTACTGCCATGACTGTTTTGGCATTTTTAAAATAAAATAACTCCTCTATCGCAGCTTCATCAGGCTTATATTTTTCAGAAGTTTCTAATAAAAACTCATATATATTCCAGAGCCTTTCTTCAATATTGTCTTGAGGTGAAGTCTCCAAGCATCCATATTCAATAATATTTTGATTATTTCGGTTGCCTTCAAGAACAGCCCAACCCATTCTTCCAAAACCTGGATCAACTCCTAAAACTCGTAAATTAGAGGCAGGCATAGTCAGAACATAATACCACAGGACTAAAAAAAGTTATATTTTTCTGGCATAAACTAATACAAAAAAACTCTCAATAGAGAGGCATTAAGACATTATTTTACCCCTCACATTACAATAAACACCTCAACATGCATTTGCTTGTAATGTGATTTTGTACATGTTTTTGTATTTTATTAATATCTCTAATATAAGTTAAACATTTAAAAAGTAATGAACATTTCATTTACAATTTATACATGCATTTTACACTTCTGCTAGACGAAATCCATAATACTGTATAATCACCTCAACAAAAGAGTATGAACAAAAAAAAATGAAGGCAAGACTAAAAACAGATATCGGACAGCATTTTTTGATAGACGAGAATGTGATGGATAAAATGCTGGAGACTATCCCTATAAGTGATGTAATAATCGAAATAGGTGCAGGATCAGGATTGCTTACCCAATATTTGATCCAAAAAGCAAATAAAGTAATTGCAATAGAAATTGATGAAAAATTCAAAAACAAGCTAGAAGCAATAGGAAATAGCAACTTTGAAGTAGTCATTGGAAATGCACTTGAATTATTAAGAAGCAATAACTTTAAAAAAATTACAAACAACAAAAAAAATGTCTGGGTTGTGGGCAATATCCCCTATCACATTACAGAACCATTAATGATGAGTTTAGTAAATTTACCTATTTCTGGGGCTACTTTTTTAACAGGTGCAAGATTTGCCAATACTATAACTCCCAGGATAGATAACGAAAGTCTTAGTAAATTAACATTACTGACAAATACTTTTTTTAATATTGAAGTCATTGATTTTGTGGACAAAAGTAGCTTTGAACCCCAGCCACGTACAACTTCAGCTATTATCCACTTAAAGAAAAAAAACGAACAAGAAATTTTAGAAAATGAACAAATATATTTATTTAGCAAAATTTTTTTGTCAGCTCAAAAAGGCACACTTATTAAAAATATATTCATTGAAGCAATTATTTCCTTCAATGAATACAAAAAAATAGGGGAGACAAAACAGAATAAAAAACCCTTAATGACAAAAAACCAAGCAAGAGAAAAAATTTTTTCATTAAAAATACCCGAAACAATATTAAATAAATCAGTAGAGCAACTTAATAATGAAGAATTTAAATTGTTATCCGATAAACTTAACAAATTTAGAGTTTGATAGAATGTTCGTGTATTAGGATATTATTCTAACTCAGACAGGCCTTCCTAGGCACGATCTCTTAATTAAACTGTAACAAAGCTATTACCCTCCAGTTCCACGACTTTTGCTAGTGGAGTTTTATGAAATTTTACGGTTCCTTCAGGAAAAGTTATATAAACTTCAGGGTTTAATTCGTTTCTAAAATCTTCTCCGGTTAATACATTTTTATAATTTTCTCTGAATTTATCAAAGTCGTTACCGATAACAACTTCAAAGTGTTCAAACCCATTTTTATAACTAATACCTTCTTTTGGTGATGGTAATTCAATTAAACAAACTTCACTTTTTCCTAAAATTATTGGAGATTTAAGAATAAATTTAGAGATAGGTCTACCGTTTACTATATTTTCTAAACACTTTTCACTTATTTGAAGCAGTTCATTTTTCTTCTCTTTATAATCGTCAATTGTAGCAGTTCGATAACAAAGATGATCGATGTAATATTCTTTTTTTAGCTCAATCCCAACTTCTTCTAGCCTATCTGTTAGTTTGCCAAAAAACGCACTGTATCCATCCAATATCATGGTGCTAATATCTCTTTTAAGTAATTTGTATTACCTCTTTGGAGATTGTTTCTTTCTTCTTGCTTTTCCACCCGTACCTATCTTGCGACGTTCTTTTGTACGTGCATCACGAGTAAGAAGTCCTTCTGCTTTTAATGGAGCTCTAAACTTTTCCTTATCTAATTGGTTTAATGCCCTTGCAATTCCATGTGTTATTGCATCCAACTGTCCACTTTTACCCCCACCAATAATACGTGCAGAAAAATGGAATTTATCTAAAGTGTCTGTTAAACGAAATGGCTTCGTCCATGCAGATGTATTAACCGGACCGGGGAAATACTTTTCTACAGGGAGATCATTTACTAAACTTTGACCTTTACCTTTGTAAAGCCTTACACGAGCTGAAGAGCTTTTTCTTTTTCCGACTGCGTAAGTATATTTTTTATCTGTTTTTTTAGCTGCCATAATATTTATTTATTCTTACCTTTGTTTTCAATTTTATCTTTATATGGATGAGTCTCACTTGCAAATACTTTTAATCGATTCATTCTATTCTTATTTAACCTGTTCTTCGGCAACATTCTTCTTACTGCTAATTCAATAACTTTTTCTGGTTGCTCTTCAATAAGTTGTGAATATTTCTTTTCTTTGAAACCTCCAGGATATCCAGAATGGCTGTAATATACTTTTTGATCATATTTTTTGCCTGTTACTTCAATGTCTTTTGCATTTATAACAACTACATAATCTCCCATATCCATATGAGGAGCGTATGTTTTTTTACGTTTACCCGTTAGTATAGTTGAAATTTCACTAGCCATTCTTCCCAACACTTGCCCTCTAGCATCAACTAGGTGCCAGGATCTTTTAATTTCTTTTGCTTTAGGTTGATAAGTTTTCATTTTATTTAAAATAGTTTAATCAGTTTTACTCGATTTAGACCTTCTATCCCGTTAAGGTTCTGAGGCTTATTTGCCACGAACCTTTTTACGGGATTTACTTTTTTCTTCGCTCTTATTCTCAGCCTTATCATCTCTTTCTATACTTTTAGACCACTCAATTTTTGCTACCTGAACATTATCACCTCGTCTTTTTGGTAGAGGGGTTATTCTAGTAAATCCACTCTTTTTTTCAAAAGAAGGTGCAATATGTTCAAACACTGCTGATACTGTTTTTGTATCATTAGCAAGTCGTGCCAACACAGTACGCCTTGATACAACATCATTCTTCACTGCTGTTGCTACTAATTTATCTGTATATCTTTGTAAAGCTTTTGCTTTTGTCATGGTTGTTGTTATTGAACCATGCTCAACCAAAGCCTTAAACAAAGACCTATACAATGCTTCTCGCGCAGTACGACTGCGAGAGAGTTGTTTTCCGGACACTCTCTTTTTCATAAGATTTTAAAGTTGTTTACTCCCCTTGAGGATACTCGACTCCTTTTTCTCCAAGTGCAGCCTTGATTATTTTAGTTGATTTTTCGCCTAAATTCCTTACTTTCATAAGTTTTTCTTTAGGTGTATTAACTAAATCCTCAACCGTGTGTATATCTGACTTAACTAATGCATTGGCTACTCTTGTGGGTAAACCGATTTCTTCTACAGACAATCTTCCAACAGGTCCGAGTGAATCTTCTTCTTTTTCTTCTTCTACCTCTTGTACTTCTTTCGGATTTGCAACTTGTTTAAAGTATGAAACGAGTATTTCACCTGCCTTAGTAAGGGCTTCTTCAGGATCAATTGAACCATCTGTCCATACTTCCATAAGTAGTTTGTCATAGTTTGTCAGCTTACCAACACGTGTCTCTTCTACTGAATAATTTACTCTTTCAATAGACGTAAAAGATGCATCAACAGGAATCAAACCTACTTCACTCCTATTGGCTCGGTCCTCTGCAGGAGAATAACCAACCCCACTTTCAACCTTTACATCGGCAGAAAGCTTAGTACCTTTGTTCAAATTAGCAATAACAAAATCAGGATTTATTACTTTTAAGTTAGGTGGTAATTGAATGTCACCTGCTTTAACTTCACCGGGTCCTTCGACTGAAATACTTGCTTTTTCAGACAAGTTCTCTTCACTTCCAGTGTATTCAAAACGGACTTTCTTCAAGTTGAGAACTAGATCAACAACATCTTCCTTCATACCTTTTAAGGTAGAAAATTGATGTTTAACTCCAGAAATACGCACGCTTGTAATAGCTACGCCAGGTAAACTCAAAAGAAGTACTCTTCTAAGAGAATTTCCCAATGTTTGTCCATATCCCTGCTCGAGCGGAGATATCTCAAACTTAGCATAACCATTATCTTCTGCTATCTTCTTTACTTCAAAAATAGGTTCGTTCAAAAAATTCACCTCCTTTAATTTACGGTAACCACGCACAATAATACCATACTTTAGGTATATTTCCTAGTATTAGGTACTATTAACGTGAATAGAACTCAATTATATCTCTTACAGAAATAGGCTCAGTCACATCGTCACCGGTAGGCAAAGCAGCCACCTTACCAGCAGCGGCCTTTCTCTGTAACCATTCTGGTGTCTTATATTCTTTGTTAGTTAAAAGAGTTTTGATTGCAGGTATTTCTATTGCTTTTTCGTCTAAAGAAATAGTATCTCCCTGATTTACCTCATAAGATGGAATGTTAACTTTCTTACCATTGACCAATACATGCTTATGTCCAACTAATTGTCTTGCTGCAGGTCTTGTTGGTGCAAAACCTAGTCTATATACGGTATTATCTAATCTCCTTTCAAGCAATGAAAGAAGTTGCTCTCCGGTATTACCTTTAGAACGAAAAGCTCTTGCAACATATTTTTTAAACTGCTTTTCCAAAACACCGTATAGTCTTTTGACTTTTTGCTTCTCTCTTAACTGACTTCCATACTGAGAAGGGCGACGTGACCCCTTAGGTCCATG
This sequence comes from uncultured Gammaproteobacteria bacterium, assembly GCA_964427735.1. Taxonomy (GTDB): domain Bacteria; phylum Patescibacteriota; class Microgenomatia; order UBA8517; family UBA8517; genus CAYRUS01. Next base: position 426,809 of record CAYRUS010000001.1, read on the forward strand.
AACACCAGGAGGAACTGTAAGGCGAGTTAATTTTGCACCTTTTCCAAAAAGGTCAAAGTTCTCTCGTCTCGATAATCTATCTTTTGGTCCAATATATCTTGCCATAATTTTTATTTACTTTAAGCTCTCCTTTTCTTTTTTGCCCTTGGTCCATTGTGTGGTATGGGAGTCACATCAGCAATCATAGAGATAGTTAACCCTGCACTCCTAAGTGCTCTTAAAGCCGCGTCTCTTCCAGGACCAGGACCTTTAATGTAAACTTCTACATCTTCTATTCCATGTCCTTCTTTCGCCTTTTTGGCAACTTCTTCAACAGCAGTAGTTGCTGCAAAAGGAGTTGATTTTCTTGTTCCTTTAAAACCACTGCCACCAGCGGAACCCCAAGCAACTGTATCTCCTCCATCATTAGTTATAGTTACTAATGTATTATTAAATGTTGCCGATACGTAAACTTTTCCTTTGTTTGAATTTTTATCTGCCATAATTATTGATTTTATTTTTGAGCCTGCATCTTAACTAGTGCATCTTTCTTGAATGCACCCACTGTTCTTCTCTTTCCTCTTTTGGTTCTAGCATTTGTTCTAGTTCTTTGACCCCTTACAGGCAACCCTCGGGAATGTCTAACACCTCGATAAGCACTAACCTGTTTAAGTCTGGTAATATTTCCTTTTATCTGTCTAGCAAGATCACCTTCAATTGCAAAATCTTCAAAAGCACTTGCAATCTGAGATATTTCCTCAGGTGAAAGTTCTGACACCTTCTTTTTTGCATCCAATTTTAGATCTTCTAAAATCATTTTTGAACGTGACCACCCTATGCCTTTTATATTTGTTAAGGCATAATCTAGATTCCAATTATCTTGTAAGTCAACTCCTGCTATTCTTGCCATATTTATCCTTGTCTTTGCTTGTGTCTTGGATTTTCACAAATCACATACACAACGCCTTTTCGACGCACTATTTTACAATTTTTACAACGTTTTTTAACTGATGCTGATACTTTCATATTCTTATCTATTTAATTTAAAGATAATCCTTCCTCTTTCCTTATCAAATGGCGTCATTTCTACCCTGACTTTGTCCCCTGGGAAAATACGCACATAACTTTTTCGCATTTTTCCCCTTAAAGTGCACAAAACATTTCTGCCATCCTTTAGTTCAACTCTGAACATAGTGTTTGGCAGTGCTTCGAGTACTTCTCCTTCTATAATTTCGTTTTTTGTATCTTTAGCCATTTGGGCTTTTTAACAAGCACTCGTGGAAACAGAAGGTGTTTACTAATACTCAGTTGTATTTATAAAACTTCATATTATATCAATCAAAAGGTCTTGCTATTTAAGGCAAAATCCTTTTTATTTGCTTCGTATATCCACAAATGCTAAATCGAAATATTTATAAACGTACTTTTATAAAACCTTTAAAAAGCACCAACATTTCGACTTATTGTTAAACAGTCAATATTCGAGGACCGTCCTCTGTAACTGCTACGGTTTCCTCGAATAGTCCAGCTATTTTACCATTCACAAGGCTAATTGTCCACCCATCAGCTTCTTGTTCGACCTGAGAATCTCCAAGTGCATACATTACCTCAATCGCAAACACCATCCCGTTTTTAATAAGAGGCCAATCTAGGTATTTTCCGTCTACAAAACACGGTATTTGCGGATCTTCATGCAAATCTCTCCCTATCCCGTGACCAACTAAAGCACGGATAGGCTCATACCCGTGTTTTTCAAGGTTTTCTTCTATTGTCAAAGATATGTCGTAAATTCTATTTCCCTCAACTGCTTTTCTTATTGCTTTATCAAGAGTTGACCTTCCATTTTTCAAAAAATCCTTATATTGTTTATTTTCTCCTAAAAGGATTGAAAAGGAGGTATCAGTATGAAAGCCTTCATAATATAGACCCACATCAACACTAACTATGTCACCTTCCTCAAAAACAAGATTTTTTCTGGGAATGCCGTGCACAACTCCTTTGTTTACGTTTATGCAGGTTGCCCAATGATATCCGGGAACCATCTTAAAAGAGGCCTTCCCTCCACTAGTACTAATTAGAGAATCTGCCAACTGGTCAATTTCTGATGCATTTTTGCCTACAGCAATGCTTTCTTTTAACTCATCTCTGATTTTGGCGAGCTTGTTTCCACCTTCTGCCATAATTTCAATTTCTTCTGGTGTTTTTATTTTTATATCATCCATTTTTTTTCATTAATTTATCAATTATTTCTTGGTGTATTTCTTCTATTTTCTTGCTACCATCTACTTTAATCAATATTCCGTCTTTGTCTGCTGCTTCCAAAACAGGCAAGGTACTTTCTTTAAAAACTCTTATTCTCTCATTTATAACTTCTTGTGTATCGTCTTTTCTGATGGTTAGATTTTTGATGTCTGCAGGTGGAGGGTTTGTAATAAGGTTATATGTTTTTCCTGTCTTTTCATCTATTCTTCTAGCTAATAATCTGTCTATAATTATTTTGTCATCAACGTCCAAATAAATTACTACAACATCCTTTTCTCCTCTATCATCTAGCCATTTCTTTATAGATTCATACTGCGATAAACCTCGTGGATATCCATCAAATAAAACATCTGTCCCTCTTTCTACTGATTTATCCAAGTACTGGTTAACATAGCTAGTCATTTCTTCTTCAGGAATTAATTCTCCATTTTCTATTATTTCTCTAATTCGTTTATTATCTTCAGCTAACACTCTAGAAAATCTTCCTGCTTCGAAGTAAAAAATATTATCGAACTTTTCCGCAAGTAATCTAGCTTGTGTTCCTTTTCCTGACCCTGGAGGTCCTAAGAGAATAATATTCATACAGAAATTTTTATCCTTATCGAATAAAACTATCGTAGCTACGCATTACTAGCTGACCTTCAATATCTCGAATAGTTTCTAATACCACAGATACAACAATTAAAATTCCAGTACCACCGATAGCTAAGTTGGAAAATCCTACTGCATTTTGGAACAAAGAAGGCATTACAGCAACTAAACCTAAAAATGTAGCTCCTACAAGAGTTATCCTATTTAAAACTTTTGAAAGATATTCTTGAGTCTGTACACCAGGTCTAATGCCCGGAATATACCCACCACTTTTTTTAAGATTATCAGCAATTTTTTCTGGATTAAAAACAATTGCAGTATAAAAGTAAGTAAAACCAAATACCAGTAAAAAGTAAATAATGTTATAAATAACACTTTCTGGATTGAAAGCTTGGGATAACTTAATTGCTAGTTCTGCAATTTTAGGATTATTTACACCTACCAAAAGTTGGCTAATAAAAGATGGCAGTAAAACAAGAGAAACAGCAAAAATAATAGGAATAACACCAGCTTGGTTTATTCTCAAAGGCAAATAAGAGGCAGATGGTCCAGCAACTCTATTACTCCTCCTAGCGTAGTTAATCGGTATTCTACGAGTGGCCTCGTTCATTAAGACAATCAACCCAATAATTATTATACTCAACACAACAAAAGTTAGCGCTCTCAAAATATCTTCTGTCCCCAAGACCGTCACTGTTTGACCAAAAACCACTGGAAGTCTTGCAACGATACCGACAAAAATAAGCAAAGATACTCCATTACTTATTCCGTATTCAGTAATTAACTCTCCCAACCAGACTGCAAAAGCAGTACCAGCTGTCATTGTAACTATCAAAGCTACTAACGCAAGGGGACTTAAGTCACCAATAATTTGTTGACCTCTTAGGAGCATATACATTGCTACTGCCTGAAATGCAGCAAGTGGCACAGTGAGTAATCGGGTATATTGATTGATTTTTTCCTGACCTAACTCTCCTTCTTTAGATAGTTCTTCGAGTGAAGGAATAATAAATGTCATTAACTGCAATATAATTGAAGCGTTAATATATGGATTTAACCCAAGTGCCATAATCGAAAAATTAGCCAAAGTTCCTCCAGAAAACACATCTAATAAAGATAGGAGAGGACTACCAAAAAACAATGTTTTTAAAGAATCTCTATCAATTCCTGCTGCTGGTATATGTGCCGCAAGACGAAAGACCACTAACGATAATGCTGTTACAAGAAGTTTTTTTCTAATTTCTGGTGTTTTTACCGCCCTTGTTAAAAATTGTGTAATTGAAGCAAACATATATTAAGTTTAAAATATTATAACTCATTATCCAAAAGGATACTCTTAAAACTCACTTAATTTCTACTCTCTTTATTTTCTTTAATTATTGTTTTCCCCCCCGCTTTTTCAATTTTTTCCTTTGCACTAGCGGATAATGGAACTTCTATTGTAAGCTTTTTGTCAATTTCTCCATTACCTAAAATCTTTACCCCATGCTTTGTTGCATATTTTTTGTCTACAATTCCTTCCTCAATTAATTTTTCTAAATTAACTACTGTACCTGCACGAAAGACGCTTAAGTCAGACAGAGAAATAATGGAAGGCTTCGCTAATGCTTTAAGCTTTCCTTTACCACGGATTAAGGGAAGTCTTTTATAAAAAGATTTTTTTGTTTTAACACCTTCAAAAATCACCCCAAGCGATCCCCTGGACTTTTGACCTTTTTGCCCTCTAGAACTTGTATGTCCACCTTTCCCACTTCCATAACCGCGTCCGAGTCTTTTTGATCTTTTTTCTACTGTTTTTTTAATTTCCATTTTTCATTTCCTTTCTTGTCTCATAAATTTTTGACACAGATTTCAATGCTTCAAGTGTTGCATGAACATTTGAGATTTTATTTCTTGACCCAAGGATTTTTCCAGATGCATCTTTTATTCCAGCGGATTCTAACACAACTCTCATAGGACCACCCGCAATGATACCGGATCCTGGTGGAGCAGGTTTTAAGATTACTTTTGCTGCAGAATATTTTTCCTCAACCGAACAAGGAATGGTATTTCCTGCGATTGGAACTGTCACCATTTTACGTTTTGCTGCAGAAATAGCCTTTGTAATTGCCCCTCTAACATCAGGTGCTTTTTCTACTGCGACACCAACTTTACCTTTTTTGTCGCCAACAACAACCAATGCTGAAAATCGGATTGTGTTTCCTCCTTTGGTTTTTTTGGAAACACGCCTAATGTCCACAACAGTTTCTTCGAATTCTTTGGGTTGATTATTATAGTCCGCCATTTTAATTAAATTTCGAGTCCTCCTTTTCTTGCTCCTTCTGCAACTTGTTTCACTCTGCCATGATATCTGTATCCTCCTCGATCAAATACTGCCCGACTTATCTTTAAGGATTTTGCTGCTTTTGCAAGCTCCTCGCCTACAAGTGCCGCAATTTCCTGTTTGGACATTTTACTGACCTTTGCTTTTGGCAAGTTTTTACTTGAAAATGATACTAAAGTCTTACCTAGAGTGTCATCTATTATCTGGGCATAGATTTGCTTATTTGACCTGAATACGCTCAATCTCGGCCTCTCTGTAATACCACGGATCCTGCTTCTAACTCTTTTTTTCCTTTTTTCTAATTTTTTATTAGTCATAATAGATTAATTTAATATTGCTTTAACCTTCAGCTTTAGCTGCTTTTCCAGCTTTTCTAATAATTGTTTCGTCTACGTATTTTATTCCTTTACCTTTATAAGGTTCAGGTGGTCTTTGTCTTCTAATCTCAGCTGCAAAACTTCCAACTAATTCTTTGTCAATTCCTTCAACTGTAACCACATTCTTTTCTACAATCACCTGCAAACCTTCTGGAATATCAAGTTCGACAGGGTGAGAATAACCAACTATTAACACCAAAGTTTTTCCTCTTACTTCTGCTCTGTAACCTGTTCCTATTAACTCAAGCTGCTTTTTCCACCCTTCATTTACTCCTTGAACCATATTAGCAATCAGTGCTCTGTATGTTCCGTGAATTGCCTTTAATAAATTTTTTTGTTTGTGCAATTCTACATTAACTATATTATCATTTACCTTTACATCTATCTGTCTTGGCAGCTTTCTACTCATATTGCCTTTAGGTCCTTTTACTTCCACAATACCTCCATTTACGGTAACTTCTACCGCTTTAGGCTTATCTATTGGCATTTGTCCTATTCTACTCATTTTTATAATACCTCCGCTATAACTTCTCCTCCTACTCGCTTTTTGAGAGCTTCTTTATTAGATAGCACCCCTTGACTTGTAGAGATTATGAAAAAAGTTGGTTTTTTGATTGACTCTAATTCATCAGCTCCCATATAAACTCTTAATCCAGGTTTGGAAACGAGACGCAAATTAATAAGTACGGGTTCTCTTTGCCTGAAGGCAAGACGAACTTTAATTTGCCCATTACCTTCTTCTACTTTTTCCAAATAACCTAAGTTTTTCAAAACTTTTGCTACTTCCTTGATTAGCTTTGTACTTTTTACTTCGACTTCCCTGTTTTTGGCCATCGCAGCATTCTTTACTCTAATCAAAAAATCTCCGACTGGGTAATTTACTATTGTCATAATTATTTACCAGCTTGCCTTTCGGACTCCTGGAATATTTCCTTTATGTGCTTCCCTTCTAAAACACAATCTACAAAGACCATATTTTCTCATATATCCTCTTTGTCTACCACACAACTTGCACCGATTTGTATATCGGGTTTTGTATTTTAATTTTTTTTCTTCTTTAACTATCTTTGATTTTTTTGCCATAATTTTATTCCTCTTCAAAAGGCATTCCTAAAAGCTCAAGCAGCTTCTTGGATTGCTCTTTGTCTTTAGCATTGGTAACTATTGTTATTTCTAATCCCAAGCTACCTGAGACTTTTGTTGGATCAATCTCTGGAAAAACTGTTATATCATCCAAACCCAATGTATAGTTCCCGTGGGCATCAAAAGATCTGTTGGGAACGCCTCTAAAATCCCTAAGTCTCGGTAAGACTATTTTTATTAGTCTTTCTAAAAAATCATACATCATCTTTCCTCGTAGTGTTACTTTAACCCCAACAGGCATTCCTTTTCTTAAACCAAAACTTGCAACAGAGACTTTAGCCTCCCTAACAGAAGGTTTTTGACCAGTTATCATTGCAATTGATGTACTTGCTGTTTGGACTAAGTCACGATTTTTAATTGCTTGACCAATACCAGCATTTACAACAACTTTTTCTATTTTAGGAATTGCGAGTGGATTCTTAATTGAATACTCGTTTTCCAATTCCTTTTTAACTTTTTTATTATATGTATCTACAAGTCCATTCATGTTTATTTTTTAGCTTTTTTAGGTGTTTTAACAGATTCAATTTCTCTTCCGCATTTTTTGCAAACTCTAACCTTTGTTCCACCTGCAACTCTGAATCCTACTCTTGTTGTCTTATTGCACTTGGGGCAAATGAGTGCAATTTTGGCAAAAGGCAAAGGTCGGGGAATATCATAAATTCCTCCTTCGCGTCCTTGCGCAGCTTTAACATGTCGTTTATACATGTTAACTTCAGGTATCAAAGCTTTCATTTTTAACGGAAAAACCTTTTCGATTTTACCCTCTCTGCCTTTATCCTTACCTGCTGTGACTTTTATTTTATCGCCAGTTCGAAATTTTAACATATTATTCTCCTTTCTTACACTACCTCCCTAGCCAAGGATGCAATTTTTGTATATCCAGAATCTCTTACCTCACGAGCAATTGGACCTAAAATTCTAGTTCCTCTTGGTAAACCGTTCTTATCAATAACAACTCCAGCATTATCGTCAAATCGTACATAAGTCCCATCTTTTCTTCTTACTTCTTTTCTGGTTCTAACAATCAACACCTTAACTTTTTCTTTATCGCTAACTGCCCCTGTTGGAGAAGCTCCACGAACCACACAATTAACCACATCACCTACTGTTGCCTTTTTCCCTATTTTAGATGAGATACCAATAACAGCAAGCTTTTTTGCTCCTGAATTGTCTGCAGGTTTTAAAATACTTCTTAGTTGTACCATTTTTGTTTTGATTAGCTAAAACTCCTTATTTCTTGGCTTTAGCCTTATCTCCTTTCTTTGTTTTGACCTTTTTGACTTTAAGTTTTTTGTCAGTCTTCCCACTAACTACTTCTATAATTTTCCACTTTTTTGTCTTGCTGTATGGCTTTGAAGCAACGAACCTCACTACGTCACCCACATTAGCACTCATATCATTATGTACAGCATAATTTTTTGTTTTAGTGTACCTTTTCTTGTAAATAGGGTGGACAATAACCCTATCAACAGCAACTTTTGCCGTATTTTCGTCTTTTGTAAATATAACTTTTCCTGTAAATATTTTCATAATTCAACTTGGCTCTTTATTGAGCTTTTTCAGCCTCCTTTTTATTGTTACTATCTGACTTATGCTCTTCGATAAGTTCTTTTTCTCTTATTATTGTAAAAAGCTGAGCTATATCACGTCTAAGACTGCTGAACTTCTTCAAATTATCTTCTTGACCTGCATGCATTTGTGCATAAACACCTGCTGCTTCTTTCTTTTTATCATCAGCTTCTTTTTTAAGCTCTGCTATATCTTTTTTACGCAAACTTGTTAAATCTTTCTTTTTCATATTATTCCTTTCTAACAACTTTTGTTTTAAAAGGCAGCTTGGCACTTGCTCTATCAAAAGCTTTTTTTACCAAAACCTCCTCTACTCCTGCAACTTCGAAAAGTATTGCTCCAGGTTTAACAACAACTACATATCTATCAATCTCTCCCTTACCACTTCCCATTCGTTGACCTGCAGGGCGAGAAGTTACAGGTTTGTCCGGAAAAACACGTATCCAAACTTTTCCACCTCTTTTTAAGCTGTTTGTTATAGCTCTTCTTGCGGCCTCTATCTGAGCAGCAGAGACCCAAGCTCTACCTAGGGCTTTTATGCCATAATCTCCAAAAGCAAGGTCACTACCACGATTAGCCTTCCCTTTCATTCTGCCTCTAAATTCTTTTCTATATTTTCTTCTTTTTGGTTGTTGCATATTAGTCTTCCTCCTTTTTATGTATATAAACTTTAATTCCAACCTTTCCTCTCTTTAGGTTTGCAGGTAAGGAGGCGTAATCAATATTTTCTCTCATTGTTTGTGCAGGAACGCTTCCCATTCTAAACTTTTCCACACGAGCAATCTCTGATCCTCCAATTCGACCTGAAAGCACAACTTTTATACCATTTGCTCCTGCTTGCATTACTCTTTCCATAGCTTTTGTAACAACTACTCTGTGTCTCATTCTTCTTTCTAAATCCTGAGCAATTCTTGCTGCAACAAGTTGAGCACTTGTCTCGGCATTCGCCACTTCCTTGACTGACAAATCAATTTTTAAGTCTTTAGGATTTTCACCACGAATATCAGTAATTAATTTAACGATTTCCTTTTTAACTTCCTCAATTCCTGAACCACCACGACCAATAACAACACCTGGTCTTGATACAGTAAGTGTAACAATCATATTCTTTGGTAGTCGCTCAATTTCTACAGATACAATACCTGCATGCTTTAGTTTCTCCATCAGCATGTTGCGAATTTTTATATCTTCAATCAAGTAATCTTTAAATTTCTTGCCTTCATCAAACCATCTGGATTTCCAAGGTTTAAAGTGGCTTACTCTGAATCCGGTTGGGTTAACTTTTTGTCCCATTTTATTTGTTCAAAATACAAACTCCAAAAGTATAAATTTAAAGAAATTCTTTTTTCTTAATTTTTACTTTTTAGCTTTTGATTTCGATTTGCCTCCTTTCTTATTTTCTGTTTTTTTTGCACCATCATTCACTTCCGCTTTAGCTTTTTTAGTTTTTGATTCTTCTTTTATTTCTTGACTCTTAGGTTTTGACTTTTTAGTTTTATCATTTTGTGGTAATGTCTCCAAAACAATCCTTATATGGCTCATTCTTTTTTTATAAGGATGCCATCTCCCACGGGAGACTGGTCTTCCTCTTTTCAACCTTGGTCCTTCTCCAATTTGAATTTCCTTAAAAACCAACTCGTCTCCGTTCAATCCGTGAACTTTGGCATTTGCTAAAGCTGTTTTTATTGCCTTTTCTAATGGCTCAGCAGCTCTCTTTTCCATAAACGGAAGTACAGTTACAGCCTCATTAGGAGAGAGCTTTCTTACCGCATTTGCTACCAGCCTTAGTTTTCTAGGTGACATTAATATATATTTTTGTGTTGATACGATTTCCATTTTCTTAAGTCTTTTCAATTATTCTCTTAACAACTTGTCCATGTCCTCTAAACGTTCTTGTAGGTGAAAATTCACCTAAACGATGTCCAACCATATCCTCGGTCACAAAAACTTCAATAAAAGTTCTTCCGTTGTGAACCAAAAAGTACTTTCCTACAAATTGTGGTGCAATCTGGCTATCACGAGACCATGTTTTTATTGGCTTTCCTTTTTCACCCATACCAGCATCAACCTTTTTTGTAAGGCGATCGTCTACATATGGTCCTTTTTTACTACTTCTGCTCATAATATTCTTTATCTTGCGTGTTTTCCACGTTTCCTTCCTTTAACAATTAAGTCATTAGAATACTTATTCTTCTTTCTTGTTTTACCAACAGCAGGCTTCCCATAAGGGGTTCTTGGTTGTTTCCTACCAACACCACTTCTTCCTTCTCCTCCACCATGTGGGTGTGCTCCAGGATGCATTGCTACACCTCTTACTGATGGTCGCCTACCCATTCTTCTGCTTCTTCCTGCTTTTCTTAATATCTCAGATCTTATTTCAGCATTTCCTACTTGGCCAATTGTAGCACGTGCTTTGGGATTAAATCGCCTTATTTCACCTGAAGGGAGCTTGACAAGCACATACTCTCCTTCTTTTCCTTGTACTACTGCTGCTGAACCCGCTGATTTTACCATTTGGCCACCTTTCCCTGGACGAATTTCTAAATTATGAATATAAGTTCCAGCAGGAATTTTAGCTAATGGCAATGCGTTACCTACTTCGTGCGGAGCGTTTTCGCTCGAAATAACTCTTGTCCCGACCTTAACACCGTCTGGAGCTAAAATATATCTTCTCTCACCATCTTCATAAACCACTAAAGCAACATTTGCGTTTCTATTAGGGTCGTACTCGATTGTTTCTACCTTTGCCCAGATGTCAGTTTTATCACGATTAAAGTCAATGTCACGCATATATCGTTTTTGACGACCACCTCTGTGACGAACATTAATCTGACCATCACTTCCACGACCTGAATTTTTTGGTAATATTGTTTTTAGTTGTTTCATATTATCATTCCTTAATATCAAATAGAGATATTGATTCTTTTTCTTTTAGTCTTACTATTGCTTTTTTCTTAGGCATTATTTTCTTTTTTCTTCCTTGTAAAGTTCTTTTTTCAATCTGTTTTGTGTTAATAGTTCGAACACTAACAACATTTACACCAAATATCTTATTAACTAATTCCTTTACTTGATACTTAGACAAACTAGGATCAACCCAAAAAGTGTATTCTCCATTGCTTGCTGCTTCTAAACTTTTTTCTGTTAGTATTGGTGTTATTGTTTTCATTTTTTAGTCTCTGTTTTTTTTGGCTTTGTTTTTTTAGTTGTTTTCTTTTCTTTTTCAAATACTTCACTGTCAATCAAAAGCATTCCACCCAAAAAAATTGAGTAAGCATTCAGATCTTTGTAAAGAACGATTTTTAGATTTTCTAAATTGCGAAAAGATTTAAATGCAGGCGATTCTAGATCCTTCAAAACCAGAGTGAAACGGCTGTTTTTCTTAACATTTAATTCAGACACAATTCTGCTAACAACTTTTGCTGCCTCTTTAGTCTTTTTTACGTTATTTAAACCTTCCAAAAGAATAACTTTACCGTCTTTTGCTTTCTTGCTTAAAGCAATATCTCTTGCTTTTCTCTTCATTGCTTTTGGCATATTCAAACTTCGTTTGATACCGGTTGGACCATGGGCAACTCCTCCTCCAACAAAAATAGGTGCAGATATTGATCCGTGTCTTGCGTTCCCGGTGCCTTTTTGTCTGAAAATTTTTCTAGTAGAAACTTCTACTTCACCTCTTGTTTTTGTTTTTGAACTACCTGTGTGACTTTGCCATTCATAAACACGGATTGCCTGAGCTAATAACTTTTCATTAATTTCTGTATTAAAGTTTTCAGGCAGATTTTTTGCTGCCTTTTTTGTACCTGTATTTGTATATACAATTGCTTTTGCCATTATTTGTACTCCTTATTGCCTTCTTCTTTATTTTCTACTGCTTCTGACTCTGTGTCTGGTGACTCAGGCTGCGGTTTGTCAGTTTTTTGCGTCACTTTAATGGTAATTAAACTGCCTATTCCTCCAGGAATAGGTCCTGAAACAGCAATAACATTGTTTTCATCATCCACAGCTAAAACCTCAAGATTTAAAACAGCAGTCATTTGAGTACCCATCCTTCCTGCCATTTTTTTACCTTTCCATACACGACCTGGGTCAGTTCCTTGACCGATAGATCCAGGTGCCCGCTGTCTATCAGATTGACCGTGAGTCTTGGGACCTCCTGCAAAACCCCATCTTTTAACAACTCCAGCGAAACCTTTTCCTTTAGAAATTCCACCTACTGAAACTTTATCACCAACAGAAAAAACATCACTTGCTTTTAGTGTGTCACCGATTTTTACATCTGGCTCGGCATCAGTCTTTATCTCCCTCAAAAAACGAGGGGCAACTTTATCTATTTTCGCCCCTTTCAAGTGACCTCTTAATGGTTTTGTGACATTTTTAATTTTCTTTTCACCAAACCCAAGCTGTACAGCCCAATAACCATCTTTATCTGGTGTTTTAATCTGTGTAACGATACAAGGACCTGTCTTTATATAGGTCACAGGAGTCCTCACGCCTCCCTCGAAGGTTTGTCCCATTTTTTGTTTAGTCCCGATTAATGCATTTAACATACTCTTTTCAATTCTAACTTAACCTTAATCTTTGCAAAAGCAACTTATATTAGTGTTTGTTTATGTTTTCAAAAAATGAACACTAAAAAAGGTGCCGGAAGGCACCCCTGTAATATTCAGGCACACTTCTAGCAACTAAAACCGTGGTTGATCTTTATAAATCACCATCACGTGCCTGTGATTATATCAAAACTGCCGGAACTTAGCAAGAAAGAGGTAAGAGGATTTCTGCGTAATTATAACTAATGGATTTAGATGTACTTGTCATACTAATATTGCTCGTAATATTCTTTATTACCTACTTCTACTAATTCATCAGGTATATTAAAAACGCGGAATTATTATCAAAAGACGATAAATATGGATATCCACTTCCATTACATCAGTTTAAGAAATCAAGAATTTTAAACTTTTATTATGTATCCCTTTTTTAGTCTTTACTCTAATTGGGATATAAATAACTCTTAGTTTACTTATAAGTAGGTTGAATTCTAATACTTATTATTAGTGCCTTTTTCTTCTGACTCCCTCATTTTTCTCTCAAAAAATTCTTTTATATGCTGGTGGGCCTTATTCCAGACTTCCATGCCTACTTTGCTGCGATATTCTGGTGTTAGCCAGCGTCTATTAGTATATTGAGTATGAATTTTTGAAAAGTAAAAGCCATGGTTTAAATCATAATAATGATATCTTTGTATAGGTTTTGGATCTTCATCTGTAAAAGTAGTCGCAAAACGAAGTATTTCTTGTATTGTTTCCTTATCACGATCATCTTCAGATACAGACTCGATTAATTCATTAACAACATTTTGCCGATTATAATCTGCAGTAAGTAATTCAGCTTCTTCTTTGTAGCTTCCTGGTACTAGTTTTTCTGTATCGCTCATATAACTTAATGGACGAATTATACCAATCCGATAATGTGTAGTAAAGAATTTTGCTATAATATAATTATGACAGAGATACCAAACAACCCAGACCTAAGCATACTTGCAACTCAAGCAAGAGAGCAATTTGAAAATTTTCTTGAACTAAGAGAGATAGGGTTTGTAAAAGATGGTGATGAGTATGCCATTGAACAGCTGTTGGATGATCCAACTACCTGGGATGAAATAGATCAGGAATCAAAAGCTGTAATTCTTCGAGAAATGAGCAGTGCTCTTGGGCTTGACTTGCTAAACCTACCTCCCGGTAAACTAATTACAACATACAAAGAAGAAGGTGTGCGAGGTGCAGCAAGCGAATACGGAGGGGAAGTACGTGTATATGAAACAAATTTAAGCGATGTAACAGTAGAAATTACACTTTATGACTCACCGGAAATAGGAATCAGATACAATATCGTATTTGGAAAAGAATATTAACTATAACTTATAATCAAAAACAAAAATTCTTCATTCCCTCCTTTTTCCCCAAGTATAGGGGATTTTGTTTCTTTTGTGATTTTGCCACCCGCAAGATATATATCTTTTCTTACCTCATCCAATACTTCCTTGACCATATTCTCATCTAATTTTCCTTTTTTAATATATTTTTTGTCTGCTTCGTAGTGCGGCTTTATAAGTGAAATTATTTGCCCTGTTGGTTTAAGATTTGCAAAAGCATTTGGAAGGATATTTTTTTGCTTTGTCCATCCCACATCTATCGTCAATATATCTACTAATTCAGGAAGCTTAACATGCATTGCGTTTGTTCTCTCGATAACAACGACCCGATTGTTATTCCTAAGATTCCAATCCAATTCTCCATAAGCAGTATCAACAGAGTAAACCTTCTCAGCTTCGTTTTTGATCAATACATCAACAAAACCTCCGGTAGAAGAGCCAAAATCAGCACAAACTTTTCCTTTTACCTTTATATCAAACTCTTTTAAAGCATAAGCTAATTTTTCCCCTGCTCGAGATGCATATTTCATTATTATTCGTTAAGTTTAGCAAGGATATGATAAGGAAACAAAAAAGTATATTTATATTAAAAATCTTATCTAAAAATCTGATTACATCTTAACCTCAATGGAGACTCCGGCGGGTAGGTCAATATTGGAGAGAGAATCAATTGTTCTGGGAGACGGGTTATGAATATCAATAAGTCTTTTGTGGACTAAAACTTCAAAGTGCTCTTGGGCATCTTTGTCTGTGAATGGTGATTTTAAAACTGGAATTACTGTTCTTTTTGTTGGAAGGGGGACAGGACCGACAATTTCTGCACCTGTAGCAATGGCAACATCCAAGATCTTCCCGGCCGCCTCGTCAATGACTCGGTGGTCGTAGCTTTTGAGCTTGACTCGTAATCTTCCTGCTGCTGCCATATGAATGTGCTAATTATTTTAGAACTTTTGTAATAACTCCAGCACCTATTGTAATAGATTTCATTCCCTTTTGACCTGTTCCTTCTCTGATAGCAAATCTCAATCCTTCTTCTAGTGCTACAGGTTTAATAAGCTTAACTTTCATTGTTGCATTGTCACCTGGCATTACCATCTCTATACCTTCTGGGAGACCAATCTCTCCTGTGATATCAGCTGTTCTAATAAAGAATTGTGGTTTGTATCCTGTAAAGAAAGGTGTATGTCGTCCTCCTTCTTCTTTGGTAAGAACATACACATCTGCTTCGAATTCAGTGTGTGCTTTTACACTTCCTGGTTTTGCGATAACTTGACCTCTTTCAATATCAGATTTGGCTAGACCTCTAAGTAAAATTCCTGAGTTGTCTCCTGCTTCAGTAGATTCCATCTCTTTCCTAAACATCTCTATTCCAGTAACAGTTGTCTTTTGTGTGTCTCTAATTCCAACCAGTTCTACTTCTTCGTTTAATGTTAGTTTTCCTCTTTCAACTCTACCTGTTGCTACTGTTCCTCGTCCTTGAATAGAGAAAACGTCTTCTACAGGCATAAGGAAAGGCTTATCAACATCTCTTTCAGGCTGTGGAATGTACTCATCAACTGCATTCATCAAGTCCATAATCTTTTGTGTTGCTTCAGCATCTCCTTCGAGAGCTTTAAGAGCACTACCTTTGATTATAGGAATGTCATCTCCTGGATATTCATATTTTGATAGAAGTTCTCTTACGTCTGCTTCTACCAATTCAATTAAATCTGGATCGTCAACCATGTCAGTCTTATTTAAGAAAACTACCAAAGCAGGCACATTAACTTGTTTTGCCAAAATAACATGTTCACGAGTTTGAGGCATTGGTCCATCTGCAGCTGAGATAACAAGTATAGCTCCGTCCATCTGTGCTGCACCAGTAATCATGTTCTTGATGTAGTCAGCGTGACCTGGAGCATCAATGTGAGCATAATGTCTCTTGTCGGTTTCGTATTCAATGTGAGAAATATTAATTGTAACTCCTCTGTCTCTTTCTTCTGGAGCATTGTCAATTTGGTCAAAAGCTAAATCCTGTGTTGGGTTTCCTGATTGCTGTGATAACACATGGGTTATTGCAGCAGTTAATGTTGTCTTACCATGATCAACATGACCAATAGTACCAATGTTTAAGTGAGGTTTGGTTCTTTCAAATTTCTTTTTTCCTTCTCCTGCCATTTTACTTTATTTATTATTTTCCTTCTAATTTAGTTGTGCATATTAAAGGGGCACGAAAGCCCCTATAACTGTCCGTATTATAGACAAGCTAATTCAAACCTGTCAAGAGGCAATTTAAGATTGCCCTCCTGACTTTTTAGCCACCAGTTGATCAACCAGATTTTGTGGCATTTCTTCATAGTGACTTGGCTCCATATAAAAACTTGCACGCCCTTGAGAAATTGACCTTAATTTAGTCGCATAGCCAGCCATTTCAGATAACGGTCCTTGTGCATTAATAACTGTCATTCCTGCACGTTCTTCCGTCCCTTGAATTTGAGCTCTTTTACTGGACAAGTCGCCAATAACATCTCCCATGAACTCTTCAGGGGTAACAACTTCAATCTTCATGATCGGTTCCAGAACTGTCATATCTGCTTTTCTAGCAGCCTGTTCAAGAGCCATTGACCCAGCTATCTTAAAAGCTATTTCTGAAGAGTCAACATCGTGATATGTACCATCATACACAACAACTTTAATGTCTGTCATTGGAAATCCAGCTAGAATTCCAGCATCTAATTTCTCTTTAACACCCTTTTCTATTGGAGCTATGAACTCAGCAGGGATTGCTCCTCCTTTTATTTCACTCTCCCAAACAAAACCCTCACCACGACCTAAAGGCTCAACACGAAGAAAACAGTGTCCATATTGTCCTCGACCTCCAGTTTGCCTGATGTATTTTCCTTCTCCTTGTGCAGTCTTCTTTATTGTTTCTTTGTAGGCAACCTGTGGTGCGCCTGTCGAAGCTTCGACATTAAACTCTCTTTTCATACGGTCAACCAAAATTTCCAATTGAAGCTGTCCCATTCCGGAAATAATTGTTTGTGCTGTCTCATGGTTTGTTTTAATTTGAAAAGTAGGGTCCTCATCCGAAAGTTTGCTTAATGCCTGACTCATTTTCTCTTGGTCATGTTTTGTCTTAGGTTCTATAGCAAGTGAAATAACTGGTTCTGGGAAAGAAATTGACTCAAGAATAATTGGATTCGCGGGATCTGAAACAGAATCTCCAGTTGTTGTATCTTTAACACCAACGACTGCAACAATTTCTCCTGCATAAGCTTCTTCAATTAATTCTCTTTGGTCTGAGTGAAGCAATACAATTTTACCTATTCGTTCTGTTGTCTGTTTGGTGACATTATAAACAGTATCTCCTACCTTTAACGTACCTGAATAGATTCTCAAGTATACAAGTCTACCCACATGAGGATCTGTTACTACCTTAAAAGCAAGAGCTGACAATGGCTCATTTCTATCAGGACTTCTTGTGACTTTTTCGCCTGTTTTTGGATTCTGACCTTCAACAGGAGGAAGATCATTCGGAGAGGGTAGATACTCGACTACACCATCTACCACACGTTGTACAGTAGCTGTCCTGTTATCCCCACCGAAAACAGGGAAAAACTTAACTTCTATGACACCTTTTCTGATTGCTTTTTTAATCTCTGCTTCAGAAACTTCTTTTCCTTCAAGGTATTTTTCAAGAATAGCATCATCGAATTCTGCAACTGCTTCTATTAATTCTTCTCTGTATTTTTCTGCCTTTTCTCTGTACTCATCCGGAATTTCACTTTCTTTAAGCTTATTGTCGTCAATACTCTCATATGTATATGCTTTCATTTTTATCAAGTCTATGATTCCAGTATGAGCATGCTCTTGGCCAATGGGATATTGTACAGGGTAGGCATTTGCACCAAGTCTTTCGCGAATTGACTTAATACTTTTTTCATAATCAGCACCAATTAAATTAAGTTTATTTAACACACAAATTCTAGGAACCTTATATTTATCAGCTTGTCTCCAAACTGTCTCTGATTGACTTTCTACACCTGTTCTTCCATCAAAAACCATCAAGGCACCATCCAAAACACGAAGCGATCTTTCTACTTCTGCAGTGAAGTCAATGTGACCTGGAGTGTCAATAATATTTATTCGGTAATGGCCGTTTTCAACTTCTGAATCAGTTTGTAACTCCCAAAAAGTAGTAATAGCTGCTGAAACAATAGTAATTCCTCTTTCCCTTTCTTGATCCATCCAATCAGTTGCAGTTGTTCCCTCGTCCACAGATCCTAGCTTATAGGTTTTTCCTGTTTCAAATAGAATTCGTTCAGTTGTAGTTGTTTTTCCTGCATCGATATGAGCGATAATTCCGATATTTCTTATGTTCTTCATCGGCAAATCGCGATCTTTTGTTTCAGTCGAAACAATTGCTGATTTTTTCTTTGCTGCTTGTGCTGCCATTTTTTTACTTAAATTATTTAACTATAATCTACTCACAAAAAACCACTTGCCATTGGCAAGTAGTGTTTTAGATTTTAACAAAATTAAATGAAGTTAGCAAACATATACTGTTTATTTTAGTGTTAATCAATTTTCATACAGCAAATTCAGCTAGTTTTTACAACTATAAGATATATGTTACACTATCACTTGTGGAAAGAATTAACTCAGATCATTTAAGTATTTATCACTATAACAACCTCTCTCCTGAGAGAATACAAGTATTACACAAACTCGTGACAGATAATTCTAATATTGCTGCTTTAATTGTTCATCCTTTTCATTCTATAGGTGCTGACTATGAGAATTTATACGGAAGTACGATAGACTACAATACCAATTTACGTAGTTTTCTTAGTCAAAAAAAACATTTAACGGTAGTTATGGTAGAAAAAAATAATTATCATTCTGATTTTTTTCAAATTGCAAATAGTACGAGTAACTGTCTAATAATCCCCACCAAGACAGCCTGTCCTATACCAGAGTATCCTGACAAATCATCGGAAACCAATTGGTTAATTCTTATAAAAACTTTAAAAGAAATTGGAGTTAAAAGACTTTTTGTAGGAGGCTTGTTTTTTCTAGACACTGATAAGTTAGAACCTGATGCAGGATGCGTAAATCTAACAGCACAAATTATGAGTAGCCACTTTGAAGTTCTTATGATTTCCGACA
This sequence comes from uncultured Gammaproteobacteria bacterium, assembly GCA_964427735.1. GTDB lineage: Bacteria > Patescibacteriota > Microgenomatia > UBA8517 > UBA8517 > CAYRUS01. The sequence continues at coordinate 446,139 of CAYRUS010000001.1, forward strand.
TTTTATATCCCCACCATCCTCACAACTACCCCCTCCCATCTACCTTTTCCAAATTGATATAATGAGAGAATGAGACTCAATAGACTTACAGATGAGGAAAAAAGAGTAATCTTAGAAAAGGGGACTGAGATGCCTTACACAGGTGAGTATGAAAACCACTGGGAAGATGGTGTATATATTTGCCGTCAGTGTGAAACGCCGTTATACAGGTCAGAATCAAAATTCGACGCACACTGCGGCTGGCCGAGCTTTGATCAGGAAATTAAAGGGGCAGTGGAAAGAAGACAAGATGCAGATGGTATTAGAACAGAAATCGTCTGTGCAAAATGCAAAGGTCACTTAGGGCATGTATTTGAAGGCGAAGGTTTTACAGATAAAAATACCCGTCATTGTGTAAATTCAATTTCAATGAAATTTGTACCAAAAAATTTTTAAAGAGATAAGATCACTAAAATCTATCTTCAATTATAAAGATTTGCCTGCTATAATTTTTCGAGCATGTCAGAAAGAATAGAATTTTCAATAGCTAAAACACTTGAAAATCAAATTCTAGAAATTTCAAATAGAATACATGCAGGAATTAAAAGCCAAAGTGCAATCTACCTACCATATTTCCCTACGATTGAAGATTACAATTTAGCCTTAAACGTATACAAATTAAGAAATCCCAGAAAAATTGATATGTCTAATACCTTTGGATGTTTTCTAGATTACAAGAGCAAAAAACATATCCTGCTTTGGTATGGAATTTCACAATTTAATCTAGCAAACGGTAAAAAAACCTACGAAGCAATGACAACAGAGGGAGAACTAGTTAATTGGCAATTTGTCGATAGTTGGAAAACAGAAGCAGGTCAAGAAATAACTATTCACAGAATTAAATCAGCCCAACTTATGACTTTTGACTGGAAAAAGTTTTTATTTAATTCTATTGATGAAGTGAATAACTTTGCAAAGACCTTACAAGAAGAGATTGAAGCACTTAAAAATTAGGTCTTTATTAAAAATAAAAGTCACTAAACTCAACAATTGATTCTATACACGGTTTAGTATTAATAAAGATACATATCCGTAAATACTACCATCTGAAGTGAGCAAAGGCTCTGTTAGCTTCTGCCATTCTTTCCATATCCAATTTCTTTTTAACAGCTCCACCTTCACCTTGAGCTGCATCTAAAATCTCAGCAGCTAGCTTTGCAGCAAAAGTTTTAAATTCAGAGTTGCTTCTAGCCCTTGAAGCCCCAATTAACCATCTTATTGCTAATGATTCTTTCCTTGGACCACGTACAGGCATTGGTACCTGATAAGCCGCACCACCAACACGTCTAGGCCTGACTTCCATGTTTGGCTTGATATTTGCCATTGCTTCTGAAAATACCTTTACAGGATCACCTTCTTTTTCTTTAATAATCTCAAATGCATTATAAACTTGCTTTTGTGCGACACTCTTTTTACCGTCTTTCATGCTCCTATTAATCAGCTTGGTAATGAGACGATTATTGTAAATCGGATCTGGATCTATTCTTTTTGGTCTAACTCCTCCTCTTCTTGGCATCTTATTTACTATACAAGCCTAAGTTCTTATTCATCAGAACTTGAGTCTGCGGGGCCTCCTTTCTTTGTTCCATATCTGCTTCTGGAAGTTTGTCTTCCAACCACTCCTTTGGCGTCAAATTTCCCCCTGACTACAGTATATTTAACACCAGCCAAATCTTGAACTTTTCCTGCTCTTATTAAAACAATTGAGTGCTCAGTAATCTCGTGTCCTTCACCAGGAATATATGCCGTAACCTCCATTTTATTTGAAAGTCTTACACGAGCCACTTTTCTAAGTGCCGAGTTTGGCTTTCTTGGAGTCATTGTTCTTACTTGAGTTACCACACCTCTTTTGAAAGGTGATGACACTTCTTTGAATTTACGGTCTTTTGCGTTAAACCAACGCCTTAAGGCCGCCTTTTTGTTTTTTGCGACCATGCTTTTTCTTCCTTTTCTTACTAATTGATTTACTGTTGGCATAATATCTACCTCGCGGACCCTATTTTACACGATTGAGGCTAACATGTTCAAGCTTGTTTCGCTTCACCGTCTTCTATACTATCAGGTCGTGCTGCAGCGTCAGGAGTGACAGGAATAAGTCTTCCAATAATGACATTCTCCTTAAGACCAATAAGCTTATCTTCTCTCTTCAATAGCGCTGCCTCTGTCAGAACATCAGTTGTCCTCTGGAAGCTCGCTGCTGACAACCAGCTCTCTGTGTACAGAGATCTTCGGGTTATACCTAATACTACCTGAGTGGCTGATGCTGGTTCACCGCCTGCAGCTAAGACTTTTTCGTTTTCTTCTTCAAAAGTTGCTTTTCCTACTAACTCTCCAGGTAGCAAGGTCGTATCACCAGATGTGGTAATTCTAACCTCATCACTCATTTTTCGTACTATTACCTCAAAGTGTTTGTCGTTAATAGGGATTCCTTGTGATTCATAAACTGACTGTACCTGATTTACAATATATCTTTGAGTTTCTTGCAAGCCTTTTACTGTTAATACTTCTTTAATGTCGAGTGGAGCTTGGGCCAATTGAGCTCCTGCTTCAATTAGCTGTCCATCCTCAACAGCTAATTTCACTGCTTTGGGTACAAGATAGTCGCGTTCTTCTTTTGGCTTAGTGTTTACTGTTACAACTTTAACTTTCCATCCTTCATCAGTTTCTGAAACAGTTACTTTACCTGAAATTTCACTTAGAGGTGACAATATCTTAGGAGTTCTTGCTTCAAACAGTTCTTCTACCCTTGGAAGTCCTTGTGTCACATCAACTCCAACAACTCCTCCGGAGTGTTTTGTTCTCAATGTAAGCTGTGTACCCGGTTCTCCAATGGATTGTGCTGCTACAACTCCTACCGGAACACCGAGTTGCACTATCTTGCCGTTAGAAAGATCAACTCCATAACATTTTGCACAGATTCCATATCGGGAAATACAGGTAAGAGGAGAATGCACCGATACTTCTTCTACTTCTGTATCAGCAATTTTTTGAGCAATATCCTTAGAAATTACTTCTCCATTCCTAGCAAGAACATTCCCGTCTTTGTCTTGCACATCTTCAGCTGCGTATCTTCCATGAATTCTATTTGCAATTGATGTGTTTCTTTCACCTCGAATTATTTTATAACCTTCGGTAGCACCACAATCATCCATTCTAATAATTACATCATGTGCTACATCTACAAGCCTTCTTGTCAGATAACCAGCATCAGCAGTTTTTAAAGCTGTATCAGTCAATCCTTTTCTAGAACCACGAGCAGAGGTGACGTATTCGAATACCGACAAACCTTCTCTAAAGTTAGACTTAATCGGAAGTTCTACAATTTTACCTAGAGGATCTACAACAAGTCCACGAATAGCAGCTAACTGCTTTACCTGATCTCGTGATGCACGACCCACCTTAGCGTCAATAACTACACGAATAGGGCTTGTTTCATCAAGAAGTTCCCATGTTTTATCTGCTAATTCTTCTGTAACTTCTATCCATTTTTCCTGAGAAAGTCTCTTTCTTTCTTCATCTGTAATTAATCCTTGGTTGTAGTTTGATTCGATTTCTGCAACTTCCTTATCTGCTTCAGCAAGCATCTCGTTTTTATTTGGAAGTATTTTGGCGTCAAAAATACCAAATGAAATACCAGAAACAGTTCCACCGTAAAATCCAAGATCTTTTATGTCATCAACCATCTTAACAACAGTGTCGCTGCCATAAGAATCATATGCTCTACTGAAAACCTCTTTAATTTTACCGGATGTTATAGATTCATTTATGTAATCAAATTCTTCAGGTAAGACCTCATTAAACATAATTCTTCCAATAGTTGTTTCTAATATCTCTCCATTTATTCTTACTGATATTTTTTGTCTTAGTTCAACTTTGCCTGCTCTGTAAGCTCTTAGTGCTTCGTATGTATCTACAAAAACTGTGTTTGACTCTTCAATTCTAGGATCAATATCCGATAAGTAATAAACTCCAAGTGCCATCTCTTTACTAGAAGGTGTAGAAACAGGCGATCCATCTGCCGGTCTAAGAAGATTATGCTCAGGTAACATACTGCTTTTAGCTTCCTCAATTGATCTTTGAGAAAGGGGAACATGTACCGCCATTTGGTCACCGTCGAAATCTGCATTAAATCCAGAAGTAATTGCAGGATGAATTCTAATAGCACTTCCTTCGATTAAAACAGGATAAAATGCCTGTATCGAAAGCTTATGCAAAGTTGGAGCACGATTTAGAATAACAGGATGGTTTTGTGTTATTTCTTCTAAAATATCAAAAACATCATCTGGTTTTCTTTCTAAAAGATTCTTTGCAGATTTAACGTTAGGTGCAATACCTCTTGCAATCATTTCTCTTAAAACAAATGGTTTGAACATCTCTAGAGCCATGTCTTTTGGAAGACCGCACTCGTTCATCTTTAATCTAGGTCCTACAATAATTACGGATCTTCCAGAATAATCTACTCTTTTACCTAAAAGGTTTTGTCTGAAACGCCCTTGCTTACCACTCAACATGTCAGAAAGTGATCTTAACGGCTGTCTGCCTCGACCTCTTCGTGTAGCTTTCTTTTGATAACCGTCAATAAGTGAGTCAACGGCTTCCTGAAGCATCCTCTTTTCGTTTCTTAGAATAATTTCAGGTGCTCCAAGACTCATTAAATGCTTTAATCTGTTGTTTCTATTGATTACGCGTCTATATAGATCGTTTAAGTCACTTGTTGCAAAGCGTCCGCCAGAAAGTTGAACCATAGGTCTTAAATCCGGAGGAAGTACGGGCAATACTCGCAAAATTATCCAAGAAGGTTTAACTTTCGCCCTTCGCATTCCATCAATTATCTTTATTCTTTTTGCAAGTTTTACAAATTTTGGGCTACTCTTTTTTACTTCATCAAGCTCTTTATGAAGATCAGTTGTAAGTTTTTCTAAATCCAACTTATCAAGTGCTTCTAAAACCGCTTCAGAACCCATATCTGCTTTAATAAAGTCAGCAGCTCCACGCATAACTAATTCTTCATATTCTTCTTCGGTGATAATGCTCAATACTTGGATGTCTCGAACTGTTGCTATCAAATTATCAAAAACTTGAAGTGTCTTTTCCAATGAATCTTTTTCTTCTTCTGCCAAAACCTGTTCCTTCTTCCTCAATTCCAAATCTACTTCAGAAAGCGCAAGTGCAAGCTGTTCTTTGTCCTTTATTTTCTTCTCTACTTTTTCCTTAGATAATTTGGCATCTTCTTGGATTTGAGTCTTTCTTTCCTTGAAGTAATCTTCTATTTCTTTCTTTTTTTCTTTTTTACCTTCACGTAGTATTTTAATAGCTTCTTTTCTGCCTTCATCATCAACTTCCAAAACCAAGTATCTAGCAAAATAAATAACTTGCTCGATAGCTCTTGGAGAGACATCAAGCATTAAAGATAACTTGCTAGGTGCTCCTTTAAAGTACCAAACATGTGCAATTGGGCTAGCAAGCGCTATATGCCCCATTCTTTCTCTTCTCACTCTACTTTGAGTAACTTCAACACCACATTTGTCACAAACAACGCCTTTATACCGAATTCTCTTGTATTTACCACAATAACACTCCCAATCTTTAGTCGGTCCAAAGATCTTCTCATCAAACAAACCATCTTTCTCTGCCTTTAATGTTCTGTAGTTTATTGTTTCTGGCTTTGTAACTTCACCACGAGACCATCCCCTGATTTCTTCAGGTGATGCAAGCTTAATAACTAGGCTTTCAAAATCGCCTAATGTTTTTAGATTTATTAGTGTATCCATAATTTACTTAAGGTTTAGATTTTACTCTTTTACCTCCTCTACTTCCATAGGTCCTTCAGGATCTGTTAACTCATCTGTCCCTACCAGTGCAGCACCAGAGGCAATAGCAAGCTCTGCTGCTTCATCACTTGTAACATCATCTTCAGCTTTCTCTGTTAAAAATCTGTCTCCTTTTGCTTCGATAGCAAGTCCTAACGAATTAAGCTCTCTTACTAAAACTTTGAAGCTTTCTGGTACCGTTGCGTCTGGAATAGGTGTTCCTTTTACAATTGCTTCAAATGCTTTTGCTCGACCTACAATGTCATCTGACTTAATTGTAAGCATTTCTTGTAGTATATGGGCTGCTCTGTGTGCTTCAAGTCCCCAAACCTCCATCTCTCCAAGTCTCTGTCCTCCCATTTGAGCCTTTCCACCTAATGGTTGCTGAGTTACCAGAGAGTATGGACCAGTGCTTCTTGCGTGGGTCTTATCCTCAACCATGTGGATAAGCTTCATTATGTATCCCACACCTACAACTGTATCTTCCTTAAATGCTTCACCTGTTCTTCCGTCTCTAAGTCTTGCTTTTCCTGTTACTGGTAAACCTGCTTCTTTAAGTTCTTTTTGAATAACATCTTCACCTATTCTATCAAATACTGGAATTGCTCCTTTTTCCCCTTTTTTCATTAATGCCCAGCCTAAGTGGGTTTCTAATAATTGCCCTAAGTTCATACGGGCTAGTACTGATAATGGCGAGATAATTATATCTACAGGAGTACCATCTTCTAAATATGGCATATCTGCTTCTGGCATTACCTTTGAAATAACACCTTTGTTTCCGTGTCTACCAGCAATTTTGTCTCCAACAGTTATTTTTCTCATTTGTGCAATTTTAACCACAACTTTTTTGATTACACCAGGTCCTAGTTCATCACCTTTATCACGATCGAGAATGTTAACATCAACCACAATACCTGATTCACCGTGAGGTACACGCAATGAAGTATCTCTAACATCTCCTGCCTTTTCTCCGAAAATAGCCCTTAAAAGCCTTTCTTCGCTTGTTAATTCAGTTTCACCTTTTGGAGCAATCTTGCCTACTAAAATATCATTTGGTCCGACTTCAGCACCAATTACAACAATTCCATCATCCGCAAGATTAGAAAGTTCAGCTTCAGAAACATTAGGAATATCACGAGTAAGCTCCTCTGGACCTAGTTTTGTATCAACCACATCTGCATCATATTCTTCAATATGAATAGATGTCATTACATCTTTCTTAACCAACCTATCTGAAATTAAAATAGCATCTTCAAATCCATAACCTTCAAAGGAAGTATATGCTATCATTAAGTTTCTACCTAAAGCCAATTCTCCGTCTTCAGAAGCAGGCCCATCAGCTAAAATATCTCCCTTTTCAACTTTATCACCCGGGACTACTCTGGTTCTTTGGTTATATGAAGTTGAGTGTGCGGTTCTCTTAAACTTCATCAAATGATAAATCTCTTTTTTTCCATTTTCAACTACTTCAACATCCTCTGAAGATTCTTCAGAAGTTGCTTTATCTAAAACTAGTTCGATTCTCTCAGCATCAGCATATACAACTTCTCCAGAGTTTCTAGCTTTTATTACTCTTCCCATCCCCTCAATAATGTGCTTTTCCATACCAGTTCCAACCACAGGAGAGTCAGTCTGAACCAAAGGAACAGCTTGACATTGCATGTTGCTTCCCATAAGAGCCCTGTTTCCTTCGTCATTAGGGAGAAAAGGAATAAGTGATGAAGATGCTCCAACAACTTGTCTTGGAGTTACATCTATAAAATCAACTAAGCTTGCAGGTCCCTCTTTCACTTCGCCCTGGTATCTGAATGCGACTCTTTCATCAGTAATATAACCATCTTTGTCTATATTAATTCCTGAATGAGCGATGTGGTAATTCTCTTCTTCATCAGCAGCCATGTACACGATCTCTTCAGTTACACGCATTTTGGCATTTCCACCCTTTTCTGTTTTCTCCACCTTGCGGTACGGTGTTTCCAAAAATCCATACTCATTAACTCTAGCGTATAACGCTAAATATGTAACAAGTCCAATATTAGGCCCTTCAGGAGTTCTAACTGGATCAATCCTTCCATATTGAGAAGAGTTAACGTCACGAATAGAAAAAGATGCTCTTTCTCTGTTTATCCCTCCAGGTCCCATTACAGAAACTCTTCTTAAGTTGTCCAACTCAGATATAGGATTTGTATCATCAAGGATGGTTGACAACTGATTTGAGCGGAAAAATTCATTTAATGAAGCAATTAAAGGTCGTGCGTTTATTAAATTTGAAGGTGTTGGCTTATCATCTGCACTTACAATACTCATCTTTTCCTTAGCTGACCTTTCCAGTCTAAGAAGTCCAATACGAAATGCGTTAACAGCTACTAATTCTCCAACTCTTCTTAGTCTGCGATTTGACAAGTTATCAATGTCATCTACTCTACCCTCTCCATTCTGAAGACCAATAAGGTATTTTAATGTAGCAACAACATCATCCTGTGTAAGTACCCAATTATTTTTCTCATTAGGAGTATTCAAACCCAATCTTCTGTTCATCTTAAATCTTCCAACTCGTCCAACACTGTACCTTCTTGGATTAAAGAACATTGTGTCAAATAGATTCTCAGCATTTTCTAACAATACAGGTTCTCCCGGCCTCATTCTCCTGTAGATTTCCAAAAGTGCTTCTTCTTGAGTGTGCGTTGGATCTTTCTCTAAAGTGCTTTGAATATACGGATGATTTTTATCGGTATCAATATCCTTGAACAGGTTTCTTATATCATTATCGTTTTCAATTCCCATCGCACGAATAATTATGGTTGCAGGAATCTTTCTTCTTCTATCTATTCGAGCAGAAATTACATCGTTTCTAGAAACTTCAAACTCTAGCCATGATCCATGCAAAGGTCTCACTTCAGATGAATAAAGCATCCTTCCACTGGAAGCATCCAAATCTCCAGAGAAATAAACCCCTGGACTTCTAACAATCTGGTTTATCACTGCTCTCTCAATACCATTAACAATAAAAGTACCTCGTGAGGTCATTTGAGGAATTTCACCCATAAAAACCTCCTGAGTGATTTCTTTCTCTGTTTTCTTGTTAATTAAAGTGGCTGTAATTGTCAAGGGTGAAGAGTAAGTTAGATCTTTTTCTTGAGCTTGACGTGGAGTAATCTTTGGCTCTCCAAGTCGAGGTTCACCTAAAATAAGTCTCCAGTTTTTGCCAGTAAAATCATCAATAGGAGAAACTTCTTCTATCTCCTCTTTAATTCCTTCTTCTAAGAACCACTTCCATGATTCTTTCTGGACACTTATTAGGTCTAGCTGGGGCAGATTGTTTTCTTTTCTTCCTAGGTTTCGTCGGTTGGGTTTTGGGACTGCCATCAGTAAATAATAATTATACGATAAAAGACCCAAGAATTCTTGGGTCGCAAAATACAGACGTACTTTCGTACGCCTACAGTGGTATTTTTACCATAGGCTTAAGATAAAGTCAAGCCTCTATTCTGTTTTTTTAAAAATTACCTCAAATATTTAGAAACATTTTGGTTGTGTTCCTCTATAGTACGTGCAAAATGAATATTACCTTCTTTGTCGTGAATGTAGTAATAAAACTCAGTTTCTGCAGGTTCTGTGGCTGCTTGAAGCGAAGAAAATCCAGGATTAGATATTGGAGCAACCGGTAAACCTGTAACTTTGTATGTGTTGTATTCGGACGGTGTTTCTAATTCTTGCCTTAGAGGAGGTACCCACCAGTTGCACTTACTGTCCCAGCTACAACGATCATTGGCAAGTGCATATTGTACTGTTGCATCAATTTGCAAAGGCATTCCATCCATTAGACGATTTTTTATTACACCTGCAATAATTGGTCTTTCCTCTATAGATTTTGCTTCTCGTTCAATTAGTGAAGCAATGATTACTACTTCATTTAAGTCTTTAATCTTTAGTTCTTTAATTTTATTATCAAAAGTTTGTCGCATCATTTTTGCTGCAGAGTCACCTGTTAAGTCTTTTGGAACTAAATAAGTATCTGGAAATAAATATCCTTCCATTCTCGCTGAAGCATCAATATAACTTTTTCTAAAATCAGTAGCCATTTGGTCATCAAGTCCAAGAGAAGAAATAAACCTATCAGGTATTTCTTCACGACGAAGTCCTTCTGGAATTGTCACCCAAACTAAATCTGGCCCTTTGGCCAATCTGTCTATCAATTCAAATAAAGTCAGGTTTTTTGAAAGAGTAAATTCACCTGCTTTAATACTTGAAGATTTACCTGTTAATTGGACATAAAATTTAAAAGCTAAAGGGCTTTTTATTAGATTTTCGGCTTTTAGCTCATCTGCTATGCTTTGGGCACTACGACCTTTAGGAATCACAAATCTGACATTTTCTTCACTGGACATAGGAGCTTGAATAGCAGACCTCCACCACAAAAAACCTGTTACTGAAATGATACCCAGTAACAAGAAAAATCCCAAACTTATAATCAAACTTTTTTTCATAGATTAATTAATATTCTTAATCAAATTTATACTTCATCAAGAAGAGCTCTCCTGTATTTTTTTGTTTTGGGGTCTTTTATATATATCCTGCCACAGGAACATGTGTAAAGTTTATCTTTTTTTCCTTGAGATTCTCCTGCTTTTGAAAGCTCACGTCCACAACCAACACATTTACCTTGGGAAAGTAACCAAGCTTGAAGTGGAGCTAGTAAATTTTTTATATTTGCCACAGGTTAATTATAAACAAACCCACTCTTACAAACAAATTAAAAAATTGCTAATTGTTTTCCTGTCTTGCCTCGATATATTGTTCTACTAAATCTAATAGCTCATTCATAGATTCTCTTGCAAATTTGCTGAAAGATCTATTTTCATTTACTATTTCTGTTTGGGCACGCAAGGCCTCTAATTCGTGTTCTTGAGCCAAGTATTCTAATGTACCGACATCTTGAGGCTCAGAATGATGCTTTATATTAAAATTAACTATATGATGGTATTCTTCAAATCCTTTCAAACTAAATAGCTCAGTAACCTTACCTCTAAACACCACCACACCATCTTTTGCTGTAATTTCTGTAATATTTCCATCAAGTTGTCTTTTATAACTTTCTTCCATCGTCATTAAATAATCAATAGAAACTCTAATTATCTTTCCTTTGTCTGTTTGGACAGAATCAAAGGCATGACTAGGATGCATTTTATCAAAATCTATTCTGGGCAAATCTTGAGATCTTTTTATAGGATATTTAGTTGATGCTAACCATACACCTAAACAAAAATGGTACATAAGTACAGCTGCTATTTTTGCTTCACCAGGGTAATTTTCATTCTCCAATTTTAATTGCCATGTTAAGGGATACGAATCAATACTTTCCTGAAACAACATACCATATTCAGTTTTAGCATCTACTTTATCTTACATCTTTTATTTCTAAAAAAAAGAGTAACAATGATTAGTATATCTAAAATTATTAATTATCCCAGTCTAATTTATGATTCTTAACTTCTTTTAGTTTACCGCTTTCCCAATAAATATTTGTATATAAAATTCCCGGTTTATCTTTGAGAATATGGTCAAAGTAAAACTTAGCAGGCGGAAATATTTTATCCATTTCAAAAAGTTCTTCTATGATCAGATAACTGTTGCTTATCCATATTTATTTTTCCCCCATTATTTGTACTATATTGCCATCTAGATCTTTAAGCGTTGCAAAATAGGAATCAAAAGTGGGAGCTTTAAATGGCTTTGCAATAAACTCGACACCTTTTTTAACCAATTCATTATATGCATCTTCTACAGAATCAACTGAAATGTTAAACATAATTCTATAGGGATCTTTGCTTTTACCTTTGACTTCTGAATGCTTACCAATCCAAAGGTATGAATCTCCAACAGCTAGCCCAAACCCTGTATCCTCTGGATGGTTTAATTCCTCAATAGTATTTAACCCTAGTTTTTCTTTATACCATTTAGCCAAAGCTTTATAATCTTCTGACCAAATTAACACAGCCGATATATTCTTAACATTCATAGTTTAATACCTTAATTTCTAACATCTCGATAACCATATTTTAAACATTATTATTTGATTTTAGATAATTCTCTAAAATCAATGCTGCTGCAAAAGCGTCTTCTAATTTTTTTCTTCTTTTTTGACCTATCCCTGCTTCAATTGATAGCTCTTGAGCTTCCCTTGTTGTTAAAGTTTCATCAAAAAGTTTTACATCAATTTCTAATTTTTCTTTTAATGAATTTGCGAAATTTTTTGACTTTTCTGCCATTACTCCCTCAGATACTCCAACAATGACTTTTTCAACATCTTCTTCTTGAATTAACTTTTCCAATTTTTTGAATAATTCAGATGTGTCCTTATATCTAAGAACACCAAATGGTTCAGCAATAATACCAGAGGATATTGCTAAACCTACTTTTTTTAATCCAAAATCAATTGATAAGACTTGCATTTGCTTGAGTATAGGGGACAATCTTTGCACGCACAACTAAACGCCTTGGTTTACGAGGATCTCCCGGAGGTGTGCAGGTAACCAAAGAAAGATAAGAACCATCAGTATCTTGTTCTAAAATCTCAATATCTGTTGGCAACACCTCGTATTTCGTTTCTACTTTGTATTTATAATCAACACCATCATAGTGAACAAAAATATCATCACCATTTTCTAACTTTGGAAGGGTAGAAAAAATGGTTAGATAATCTTTGGGATTAAAAAAGATAGGCAATACAGAATGCCCAAAAATAACCCCATTACCAATTTTCCCCGGAAGTGCTGTTCCAGGATATTGGATAAGGCTTTCGCTCAAATCATCTTTCCCAATAGCAACCGTAGCTTTGTTAATTTTTAATTTTGGAATAGTAATAGTAAAGTACTCTACCTTACTATTACTACTATCCTCATTCTCTTTTTTACCAAACCAATTGCTTGCTTTAGTTAGATCAGTATTGTTTTGATTGTTTTGTATCTGAGTATTTATTTCAACTAAAGGATTTAATAATACCGGATAACTACTCCTAGAAGTAAGTTCATAGCTTAACAAGTTAAATAAAACAACAGTTATCATTATTACTCCGGCAAAACCAGTAAAAAACGGAAATAGTCTAAAAAACGGCTTTTTACTCATAGCAATACTACCTCTCGGCTGCAACTTCAACAGAAATATTTTTCTTTTGGTAAGGAAGATTGCCTAACCTTCCTGGAAGTCTGGGTTCAATAATAATCTCAGCTCGAACAAATCCTGGTATCGAGTTCAAATACTCTCTTGCAATATGCGGATACTTACCTGATACTCGATCAGTAATCTCATCTGGATTTAGTTCAGGAAGTAGATTGGCAATAATACTTGTCTCCATTTCATAAACTCCATCTTCCTCACCTACATACTTGAATTTAATTTCTACTTGCTCATCTTTCAACACATAACCACTAGGCACCTGATTATCAAGGACCTCTCGTGCCAACTGAACTAGCAGATCTTTTTTTACAGATACTCCACTCACTTCTAATTCTAAATCAAGTTTTAATGAAGATGCCTCATCACCCACTTTGTTACTAAAACCGGTTTTTGTAACTTGTTGGGAAATTGAATCTTTCAAAAAGTCATTTCCGTCTTCTACTTTTTCTTCCAGTTCTTTAACTGCTTTTTGTGATAGTTCCTTCTCTAATTCCTCTTCTAAAGATTCTATATCACTTTCTGAGACTGCGGCAACTTCACGACTTTCTCCTCCTGAAAAATCTTTTTTTGCAACAGCATCTACTTCTGCGGTTGGAAAGTTTCCTACAGAAAACTCTGTACCATTTGCTAAGTTATAGTCAGAACCAATATCAGTTGCTACTACTTCTACCTCTTGGGCACCTGGTTTTGTAGGTGATAGGGCAGCAGATACAGAGGCTGGTTCTACTGTCTCGAATGTCAAGTTATTATCTGAAGTAAGTTTTGTCCCTACTGGTAAACGAATGCTTGAGCTTGTTCCATTACGAACCTCAACAGTTCCTTTGGCCTTTTCTCCGATTGTTCGTTTGCCTGTAGTCGACTTGGTACGATCCCCAGAAACAGTAGCGCTCATAACTCTACCAGGAATAACATTTTTTTCTATATCTAAATTACTCGCTTCTGGATCTATGTATACAGTTAATCTATCCTCTAAATTTTGAGGGGAAATAAAAATAGTCAAAGAAGCCTTTGGAATAAAGTACCAGTAAGCAACTACTGATCCAATTAGTAAAAGAAGTGCAATTATTACAATTGCTAATATTCTCCTCCCTGGGCCAGCAGGAGATTTTGGTTTTTTTACCTTTACACCAGAAAGTTTCGATTTTATAGCAGAAAAAAAAGGAGGAATTGTCAGTTTTCTCTTTTCATTTGTATCTTCTTTTGTAAATTCCTGATCCTCTAACTCACCTTCAAGTTCTTCGACAGAGGCAATATTATCGGAATAGTATTTATTTTCATCAGGATTTTGGTCTTCCAAGGATTCATCTGTTATATCTTTACCCACCACAAATCCCACATCTCCAACATCCCCTTTAGGGGAGTTTGGATTTCCAGCTACTTCTGTACCAGTATCTATTTTAGAAGTGTTTGCCATTTCAATACCTCCTGCTAAAGTTACTGCAAATATTTTTTGCTCTGGTTTAAACGTTTCTACTTTTGGCGTGTGCAAAAAAGAAATTTTTTCAGGAGTACTCCAATCAAATTTAACCAACTCTTGTCGTGCATCTTCGAGTTCACTATCTTTTGCGTTATAAACTATAAACCTTGATGGGAAAACCTCACCAGAATAAAGTCTTGTCAATCCTTCTACAACGTCATCAACAAGAGAAACACTTCTTGATACATTTTCTATTCCCTTGTTTTCGCCATTTTTAAATAATGAAACCTCAAGATTGCCTTCTCTTAAGCCCAAAATTATCCCTGTAAAAGGTACACCATCCTCAGATTTTATGAAATTTGCAATAGCCTCCGGTAAAACTACATAACCTTGTGGATCCAAGGACAACTCTTTACATACCTTCTCTAAATCTTTTAAATATTCTCCTTTTATATTTCCTTCAAGTATCCATTGAGAGGAAAGTCCGAAAACCGCTGCAGAAGGATCATCTATATCCTCATCTAGATTCTGTACTGCAGAGGACAAGGCTGTATCAACAACACTTATTAGGTCTTCGTTTTCGTCTCGGCTTACAGGCTTGCCCACTGTTAATACTTTGGATTCTCCTTGATTTATACTCCATATCCCTGCTTGTACCCACGAAGGTTCTATGACAATCGACCAGTAATAGGAGCTTGTCTTTGACTTTGTCTTCGGCAGTAAAGATGAAAAGTCAACCATAGTTAATTTATCGTTGCATAAATACGTACAGTATTAGCACCTGTCTTCTCTTGTTTATCTATTGTAACATGCCCAATATTTCCTGTGTTTTGGACATGTGGTCCTCCACAAAATTCTTTACTGAAAGCATTTTCTAAATTCTCTCCAATAAAATAAACCTTAACAATATCACCATATTTTTCGCCAAATAAATGGATAGCACCACTTTTTTCAGCTTGCTCCTTTGGTAGTTCAATAAATTGAACAGGTAATTTTTCTTGTACTTTCTGATTTATTTTCTCTTCCAGTTTTTTTATTTCCTCGTCCGTCAGTTTAGAGTTATAAGAAAAATCAAATCTCAACCTTTCTTCATTAATATTTTGCCCTTTTTGTACAACCCTCTCCCCAAGCAATTGTCTCAAGGCTGCTTGGAGAAGATGGGCTGTGGTGTGAAGCTTTTTAATTTGCTCGCTTGAACCAGCCAATCCACCTTTGAATTTACCTGCTGAAGTTGTCCTTGATAAATTTTGGTGTTTTTCAAATTCTTTTTTAAATACCTCTCTATCTATTGACTGTCCTTTCTCCTCAAAAATCTCCTCTGTAATTTCAATAGGAAAACCATATGACTGATACAAATCAAATGCAGTTTTTGCATCAATTTTGTCTATTTTTTCGATTTCCTTTAGTCCTTTCTCTAAAGTATTTTTAAACTTTTCGACTTCACTATTGATAACATTTTTAATCTCATCTGAGTTGGAACTACTTAAATAAATCTCTTCATATGACTCAATAACCCGATCAACAATCGTATCAAAATCACCCGGATTTACATTGTCTTTTAACGAACGCATTTTTACAGCAGATCTTCTTATCAGTCTTCTTAAAATATACCCATGCTCTTTGTTTGATGGTACAACTCCATCATTTGCTAGAAAAACTGAAGCTCGCATGTGGTCTGCAATGATTCTCATTGAAGGTTTATAATTATCTTGATATTTCTTGTTTGTTATATTTTCTATTTGATTAATAACTCCTGAAAAAACATCAATCTTGAAAACATCAGGATCACCATTAATAGCAGCTGCTATTCTTTCTAAACCACCTCCAAAATCCACATTTTTATTTGGAAGCTCCTCAAATGTATTGTCGTCTATTTTTTTATATTGCATAAAAACAGAGTTTGCTATCTCCACAAACCTACCACAATCACAATTAACATGACACGGCATGTGAGCAAACTCGGAACTTTCATGAATCTTCAGATCTTCACCAAAATCAAAAAATATTTCTGAATCCGGACCTCCAATATCTCCTACAGGCATATCTACTGGTTTACCACTCATAGACCACCAATTTTTATTATCCGGATAGGCAAATATTCTCTCACCTTCTTCTGCATTAACTCCTGATTTTTTAAATATATCTTTCCAAATATTTATTGATTCTGTGTCCTTACTTAATTTATTTAAAGAATTGTTTTCTTTTATATTGAACTCTTCATTTCCGGCAAATACTGTCACATATAATCTATTAGCATTTATTCCTAATCCTTCCTCTTTGTCTGTGAGAAACTGAAAAATCCAATTAAGTTGCTCTTCTTTAAAATAATCACCAAGGGACCAGTTTCCTAGCATTTCAAAAAAGGTGGTATGCCTATTATTTCCAACTTCTTCTATGTCTTCTAAACGAATTGAAGGCTGAGAATTAACAATTCTTTTTCCTTTGGGATGTTTTTTGCCTAATAAATAAGGTACCATTTGCTGCATACCAAAAGGGGTAAATAATGTGCCTGTATCAACGGTGGGAATTAAAGGGGAAGGTGCAATTTCCTGGTGACCTCTATTTTTGAAAAATTGCACATATTTTTGTCTAATCTGATGAACTGTCATTGCTTTTGCAATTATACACATTCATGCCTAGGATATCTAGAAAATGAAGCTACCACTATACTTGATCACTAATCTCATCTTTAATAGCGACAGTTTCTCCTTGGAAAGGTTCGCCCATACCCATTTTTTCTACTTCCTTTTGTCTTTTAAACATTCCAACTATGCTTGTTATTTTTTCTGGTTTAATTAATCCACCACCTAATATTGCATCTTCAAGAATTGAATTCATTCTTTTAACAGACCTTCTCAAATCCATTATCACCAAAATAACTTGGACTCCTACAATAAGCAGCAATACTGTTAAAACAGTTACAACTATAATTAATACTTTTTGTATTGGATCCATTAGGTATTGTCTAATACTACATTTCTTTTAAGTATTGTTTCTTTTCCAGATCGTGAAACCGCCTTGACAACTATCTCCTGAGCCTCCCCAAGTTTGATATCTACCTCAAATCTCCCTTCTTCATTCAAAATAACCGGTTGGTTATTAACAATTACAGTTGTATCTGGATCTGTTTTCCCACTAACCCGAGTTTCTTTTTTCACTGCTATACCTTCTAATGGTGTATACAACTCTAATTCCGGAGGGCTAGAAAACTCTTTGTATTGTACCAATAAATATCCACCAACCAGTAAAGCAATACTTAATGTACCTGTCAAAAATGTAAGCTTGGGGCTCCAACTAAATTTTTGTCTTATTTCAGGTGGTTTTTTTGGATTTAAAGGAATCTCCTTTGGCGGATAATCCCTACGTAATAAAGCAGTGGCTTTTTGAGTATCAACTCCCACAGAAGAGGCAATATTCTTAACAAATCCTGATACTACTGGAAACTCTGGTAAATCATTCCAGTCTTCTTTTTCTATAGCATTAAGAAATTCTTTTTTAATTTTTGTTTTTTCCTCAACATCTTCAAGCTTTAGACCTCTGCTTTCTCTTGCGTTTTTTAGTGTTTGTCCTACAGTAACCATATTAATTCATTTGCGATACTACTACATCATTAGATTGTGTTTCAGAGTTGCTTGCTAAAAAACCTTCTGCATCTTGTATTAACACATCTCTAGGCTTTGATCCATCAGCCGGTCCTACTACACCGGATGATTCCAGCTGATCAAGAATCCTCGCTGCACGAGCATATCCAACAGAAAGCCTTCTTTGTAAAAGTGATGCAGATGCTTTTCCGAATTTGACTACAATTCTAACAGCATCAGCATACAACTCATCAAGGTCTTCTTCAACCCCACCAATTTTAGTTGTTCCTGGTTTAGGCATATTTGTAACTTCCTCAGTGAATTGAGGCTCAATTCCTTGATTTTTCAGGAAATCTACTAGCGCATTTATTTCCTTGTCTGAAACAAAAGCTCCTTGGATGCGCAAAGGTTTTGCCTTGTCTGGTGATAAATAGAGCATGTCTCCTCTACCTAATAATTTTTCTGCTCCTTGACCATCTAAAATAACTCTTGAGTCAACCTGAGATGCAACAGCAAACGATATTCTACTTGGAATATTAGCCTTTATGAGTCCTGTAATTACGTTAACAGACGGGCGTTGAGTTGATAAAACCATGTGTATTCCTGTAGCTCTGCTCATCTGAGCCAATCGCGTAATTGCATCTTCAACTTCTGTTGGTGCAAAAAGCATAATATCAGCAAGCTCGTCTATAAATAAAACGATATAAGGTAAAGCCTGAAATCCTGACATTTCATTGTATGCCTCGATATTTCTAGCTCCTACTTTTGAAAACAATTTATATCGCCTGTCCATTTCTTCCATTAGCCATCTAAGTGCTGATATTACTTTTTCCGGCTCAACAATTACAGGGGAAAGCAAGTGAGGGATATTATTATAGCCAGTCATTTCAACTCGTTTAGGGTCAACAAGAATTAGCTTGACCTCACTAGGAGATGCTCTAAACAAAAGAGTTGCCAAAAAAGTATTAATACAGACAGATTTACCAGAACCAGTCTGACCAGCGATAAGAACATGGGGCATTTTTGCCAAGTTTGCTACGATAGGTTTTCCGGATACGTCCAATCCCAAAGAAACAGCCAACTTTGAATCCACTTTTTCCATAGAATCTGATTGAATCATTTTCCTCAAGGAAACAAACTCAGGATTTATATTTGGTAGTTCTATTCCCACAAGAGATCTTCCAGGAATTGGAGCTTCGATACGAATAGTTCCTGTAGGTGCTGCGAGTGCAAGAGCAAGATCTCGATCAAGATTAGTGATTTTAGATAACTTTGTTCCCAATGCTACTTCTATCGCATATTGAGTCACTGTTGGACCAAGATTTACCTCAACAACGCGTGCTGTAATCCCGAATGACTCCAATGTTTGCTCAATAATCCCAGCGTTAGCTTTAATGTCTCCTCTATCCGCTTTCCCTACATTCTCATTTGATAAAATATCAATAGGTGGATACTTCCATACTCTTTTATCTTCAGGCACATTACTTACAAGCTTATCTTCTAACGATTGATCCTCATCAGGTTTTGGTTTTTGTATCTGACCGTTTCTTTGAATATTTGCCACCGGAGCTTTAGGTAATTCATCATCTCCACCTTTGACTGTAAATTCCTTTTTATCCATTGCAAATTTTTTATCAAAACTAGCATGTCTTTTAACGTCAGAGGCAAATTGTTTATCACCAAAAATGTAGCGTTTTGAACTCGCGCCAAAAGCAGTCAGCAAAATCAAAACCTGATGCAAAGAAGTGTTAAAAAGGACAATCAACCCTGCTATTGCCATAGAGATAAGAAGTATTGCCGCACCTGCACCAGTTATCAGCATCGCTAATCCTTCCCATGCCGAATAACCTACAGTTCCTGCACGACCTAGCGTTGCAATCGAAATTGCAAAGAGTAGTATCCCAACTAATACATTTGGTTGACTAAGCGGAGTTTTAAATTTTGAAATGAGCAATCCTGATGTTAGAAAAATAAAAGGCAAAAATAAAGAAGCCCAAGAAAGATTTTGAACTAGAAGATCGTTAATTTTAACCAAAATTAATCCTTGTCTAGCAAAAGATACTATGGTTAGTCCAGTTAAAGCAAAAAATAATATTTGAGAAATTGAATGTACGGTTGCTTTTTTTAGTTTTAATTTAAAAGCACGTTTTGGTTTAGCTCTTCTCTTTTTTTTCTTAGCCATGGCAGATGTTTAATTATTATACATACATTTGAAGCTAAATAAAATCACCTACAAATAAGACTATGAAGATGATATTAATACTCTTAAAACATTTGGTTTAATTATCAATTTGTATTATATAAATATATCTAAGCTTCCCTCTCATAGATAACATCATCATTCCAGGAATTATAATAAGCATTAAGCTTTTGTACTCCAGGAATATCAACTATCCCTATTGGCACTATCAAATGCTCTCTGTGGATTATCGTTTCGTCATTATCCTCAGGCCATTCAACAAACAATTTAAACGGTCTATTGTTTTCAATTGCATTTTCGATATCTATCGGTTCTGTTTTATAAACTTCATGATTATATCTACCATAAAATGAAGATGCTAAATTTTTTACACTTATTTCTTTAGGGTAGAGATAAAATGTCATAGCTCTTAACTTATTTCTTTCCACACCTTCTCTAAATATCATATAATCCAATCTGAAATTAGCTACATCACCCAAACTACCCGATCTTTGATCTAAAGAAGGAAATGAAGTGTCGAATCTTATTTTTATACGTCTAACGTATTCTTTCGGAAACTTCATATCCCCGGCAGGAATCATAAAGTTAATATCATATTCATACAAAGATGTAAGCGGTTCTGATGAATAATATTCACATCCTAATGTTGCACTTGCTCCTATGTAATCTATACCGTTAGGTAAGTCTTCATAACCTGGAGTAGTTTGCTCTGCAACAAGCAGAGGTTCCGGAATTTCGCTACTCTCAATACTGATATTTTCTTGAGAATTGAGAGTATATCCAGTTTTTTGCATAACATCTCGAAGCACGTAAAGAGCAAACAAGTCATCATTTGACATGTAATGTCTTAGTTGGTTGTTTTCTGGTAAATGTTGGGCAAGAAACTCCGCCAATCTCCAAGTAGCTCTAGATACTGCTTCTTTTGATGATATGTCTTTACCTCTTTCTGGCATTTTAATTTTAGCAGGTTCATCTGGTATGTTTTAAATTGGAATAAAACCACGTTTACAATAATATTGTCCCATAACTGTTCAGCATTCTCAATCTTACTTACGAAAAAAATAGAAGTACTTGTTCTTATACTTCAACAACAACCGGCAGTATCATTGGACGTCTTCCAGTTTCATCATAAAAAAATCTTTCCAGATAATTAACAGTTGCAGTTTTAGCTGTTTGCCTGTCTATTCTGTCCTTTTTCTTAAGATCACCAAGCAATCCTTGTGAAGCTCTTTCTAAAATTTCTCCGTGCTTTTTTTCAAAAACAAAACCGCGGCTAACAACTTCTGGTATTGATGATATTTCTTTGTTTGAACTATCCAATTGCAATATTGCTATAACAATTCCATCTGTTGATAAAACCTCTCTATCTCTCAAAACTACAGTTCCAACATCACCTACACCTAAGCCATC
This sequence comes from uncultured Gammaproteobacteria bacterium, assembly GCA_964427735.1. Lineage (GTDB taxonomy): Bacteria > Patescibacteriota > Microgenomatia > UBA8517 > UBA8517 > CAYRUS01. The sequence goes on from CAYRUS010000001.1 coordinate 467,772, forward strand.
TACCAAAACAGGATGGGATGGAACTTTTCCTGTGACACGCCCATTACCGTTTGTGTATTCGACAATTTCTCCTGGAGTCAGTTCAAATACATTGTCTTTCTTTGATCCCATTTGTTGAGCTATCTTCGCATAGGCTCTGTTATGACGAACAGTTCCACCAATTGGAATAAAATATTTAGGTTTAATAAGTCCAAACAACATCTTTATGTCCTCTTGGCTTCCATGCCCGGACACATGTAAATCTTCCTGCATATCGTAATAATGAACATCAATATTTCTTTCTATAAATCTATCCACTAGAGCATCAACATTATCTTTGGATCCTGGTGGTGCAGGATCAGAAGAAAAAATAATCACATCCCCTTCTTCAGCACTTAAATAATCATGTTCTTTTGTAGCTACTCTATAAAGCGCACTACCTGGTTGACCATAACTCCCTGAAATAATGAAAACCACATCAGACGGTCTAAGATTAGCGGCTTTTTTTGCTTTAAGAAGCATTTTTTCAGGGTAATGCAAATATCCTAGTTCTTTTGCGATTGTAGCTTTAGATTCGATTGATCTACCTACAAAAGCAAACTTTCTTTTCATTTTTATCGCTACATTTATAGCTTGCTGAATTCTAGAAATATTGGAAGATATAGTCGTAAAAAATATTGCCCCTCTAGCTTCTTCTGCAATCTCTTCAATTCTTTGTTCTATTGAACGCTCACTTTCAGTATAACCTGGATTCGTAGACCCAATTGCATCTGAAGCCAATGCAAGAACCCCTTTAGAAGCAAGCTGGGCTGCCTTTGCAACATCAAAAGGTCTTGTATCCACAGGTGTCCAATCAAACTTGTAATCTGCAACATGCATTACTCTACCCTCCGGAGAATCGATCGCATAACCTACGCTATCGGGAACAGAGTGAGAAATTCTAAAAGGGGTAACAGTAAACTTCCCGACTTCAATCACATCTTTGTCAGGATCAAATACATTAAGTGGTGCCTTTTTCTTGTAGTCTGAAAATTTTTCATCAATAAAACCAGCCACTAACTTTGTTGCATAGATTGGAGCATCTACTTCCTGAAGTAAAAATGGCAATGCACCAATATGGTCTTCATGTCCGTGGGTAATAAAAATGGCTCTAAGTCTTTCTTTATTTTCTTTTATATAAGTAAAGTCCGGAATTACCAAATCTACCCCATACATATCCGGATCAGGAAAACCAACTCCACAATCAATTACTATTAAATCAGTCTCATATTCATAGATATAAAAATTCTCTGTTACACCTGTTGTTCCTGAAACTGCTATAAATTTTAAACTCGCCATCTTTATTTAATTTTGTCTAGTATTTTTCTTAGATTTTTAAAATCTTCAAATGCCCTTTCTTTAATTGACCCGTTTCGCAAAGCTGCTGCGGGGTGGTACATGGGTACAACCCATAATTTTTCTTTATTCCATTCTACTTGTCTAGGATTTCCGTGTACAGTGCTTATTGTAACACCTGGAATAAATTTTGCCATAGAAAATCTACCTAATGATGAAATTACTTTAGGATGAACTATCTCTATCATCTTATCTAGATATTTTTGAAATGCTTCCATTTCTTTTGGCTCTGGGTCCCGATTGTTTGGAGGTCTATAGTGAACAACATTTGTTATAAAAACTTCAGATCTTTCCAGTTCAATTGACTGAAGTAGTTCATTCAAAAGTTGTCCGGCTCTTCCTACAAAAGGCCTTCCTTTTTGATCTTCCCAATAGCCAGGACCTTCACCTATAAACATCACATCAGCATCTGCATTACCTTCTCCGAAAACCAGATTTAAATTCCCTTCCCGGAGTGGCAAACTCTTGTCTGCTTTCATTTTTGCCTTGAGTGCTATTAGTTTCTCCCGTTTCTCTTCTTTGGTCATTTCTTTAAGTATATCAAACTAGAAGTTGGCAGTAAGAAGTTAGAAGTTAGTAACTATTCTCTAACATCCTTATACTTAATTGGTAGATTTTGCTCACAAAGCGGACAGGTATCTTTTTCATAAAACTCGAATGGAGGTTTTTCTAATAAACTAATTATATCAACTCCATTTATTTTACTTTCTTGTCTATTAATCCACACAGATACACCTATCAAATCAAGACCTGCGTTTTTTATAAAATCAATATTTGATGAAACATCAGTTCCTGTGAATATTAAATCTTCAACTAACATCACTCTGCATGGCGGACTCGGCACGTTCATTCTATGAAATTCAATGTTCTCTTTTTTACCTAAAGTTATAGTAAACTCTTTATCTAAGTGTTTAGCAACAAAACACGAAACAATTGCTCCGTTTACAACAGGTCCAATAACTAAATCAATATCCGAAAAACCATCTGCTATTTGTTCTGCTTGAAACTTTGTAACTAAATCAAGTAATCGCGGCTTTTTGATTATATTGCCTTTTTCAACCCACCCATTGCCATGATATCCATTTTTAAATTCAGTATGACCTTCAAGCCAACCACCTGATTCTCTAAGTATTTCTTCAAATCTATTCACTGTCTAAATTATATCTTATTCTTTTCCTTATTTTATTCCTCACCAAATTTCTAGATTTGAATGCAGTGAGAAAATACTTTTTAAAAAGTCGCAGATGTTTGACAAGCGCTTGCCGTGCAGAAGTTCTGCAGACATAAATTTTCGAACGAAACACAAACCTAGAAAATTTAAGTGAGTGCCCTTCTTTGCCTCATTTCTTGGGCAAGCAAGAAATGAATTATTAAATTCTTAATTGTTATAATATGCCTTATGCCTAAAAAGTATTTTCAAACAATCAACCAAAAAAAGTACAAACTGCCGATTTTCTTCCCAGATGCAACTCGTGCTGTAGTTAAAACTCTAGATCTAACTGATGTTGAAAAGACAAAAACTCCTGGAGTGCTTGTTAATACTTTTCACCTATGGATTAATCCAGGAGAAACAATAGTCACAAATTTTAATGGTGTAAGAGAGTTTATGAATTGGGACAAGGCAGTAATATCAGACTCCGGTGGGTTTCAAGTAATGTCTTTAATCAAAAACAGTGGCGGGAAAGTAACAGATAAGGGTATAAAATTCCAGCCCAAAGACAAACCTCGAATGCTATTGACCCCCGAAGACTCAATAAGAATTCAATTTTCTTTAAAAACAGACTTAATGGTAGTTCTGGATGATTTTACACCACCTAATGCAACCAGAAAGCAAGCAGAAGAAACAGTAAAAAGAACTTTAAAGTGGGCAGAAAGATGCAAGAAAGAATATGAAAAACAAAGTAAAAAAACAGGACTAAAGCCTTATTTAATAGGCGTGGCACAAGGTGGAAAATATCAAGATCTTCGAGAATACTGCACAAAAGAATTGGTTAAAATTGGTTTTGATGGAATTGGCTACGGCGGCTGGCCTATTAATGAAAAAGGGGAGTTTGACTACGAGTCGGCCCAGACTATTGCCGAAAGCGTTCCGGAGGACTATCTGCTTTATGGACTAGGGATTGGTATGCCGGAGGACATAGTGGGAATGCATAAATTAGGTTATTCAATTTTTGACTGTGTAATCCCAACAAGGGATGCTCGTCATGGGAGATTGTTTGTCTACACTGCCACTTCATTTGAGCAAATTGATGTAAACAAGAATAATTTCTATAAATTTCTATACCTGCCTAAAAAAAAGTATGAGAAGGAAAATGAACCAATTAGCAAAATCTGTGATTGTCACACTTGTAAAAACTACTCCTTAGGCTATCTAAACCACTTATTTAAGATTGGAGACATGACAGCAATGAGATTAGCAACAATCCACAACTTGAGGTTTTACTCTTTACTAATGGAGAAACTTTAAAAGATTTATGAAGATCTTTTAAAAAGATAATTAAGTGTATTAGTTATTGCTATATTTCTTACAACATCAGCTTTTGAAATTTGTTCAGAAATGATATTTTTTGTACGACCATACCAAAATGTGTCCCAGAAAGAGTTTTACTGGCAAGCTTCATTGCTGCCCATGTCCCAAAGTAAGGTACAAGTAAGTTTGCACTCATGCTTCCTTGCCTACACTCATTTACGACACCATTTACCTTATAATATATAACGGGATAGCTAATGCCTTCATTTAAGATATTTGTGGTTATACCTTTTTTAAATAGCCTACTCAAAAGTTCACCAACATTATAACTTTTTTGCCAGCGTACTCGTAAGTCAACATCGTTCGTTAACAAAATATAAACGTGGTTTTGCTGAAGTGTGAACAGACTCACTTTTGGTGTGGATAATAGTCCAATTAGCACCACATTTTTCAAGTTCTTGGAGATACTTTTTCACCGGAAAATTAAATTTATTTTTTTGTTAAATAAATTTCTGCCATCATACAACGAGCACTGCCACCACCATTATGCTCTATAGTTTGAATAGGAGCATGTATAATCGGATCTAGTGCTTCTAATGTGGCTACTTGCTCCGGACTCAATGACTCATAAGCTTGAGAAGACATGACCAGAAAGGTTTTATCTGCCTTGTTTCTTACCTGAAGCATGTTTCCTGCAAAATGATTCATTTGGTTGAAAGTGATAGATACTAATTTTTTTCCGGAATTTTCAATGCTGTTTTTTAAATGTTCTTGCTCTTGCTTGTCATTAATACTTTCCATGCAAACTACTGTATATCGGTCAGCCACACACATCATTACGTTGGTATGGTAAATTTCTTTTCCGCTTTGATCAACAGCGCGGAAATAAACCGGTTCGTAGTCCATATCCTCACAGAACTGAAGAAAAAGGTCTTTGTTGGTCCTAGGCGATAAGCATGCATAAGCTATTTTACTAGATCTATCCAAAACAATGCTTCCAGTACCTTCTAAGAAAATGTTTTGATTTTCTTTGTCGGAGTAATCAATGGTATTTTTGACTTCATAGATGTTTTTAATTTCGTTTAACACCGTTGCTTTACGCTCTAACCTTCTATTTTTGGCAAACATAGGATAGAGAATAATAGTTCCACTCTTGTGTAAAGTGATCCAATTGTTTGGAAAGATGCTATCCGGAGTATGAGGGTTCGGTGTATCATTTATTACCAATACCTCAATATCATGGTTTTTTAATATAGTTACAAAATTATCAAATTCTACTAGTGCCTTCTCTTGAACTCCTTGCTGATCGCCAGCCACTTGAAACGCATTGTTTACCGCTGTTTCGGCATTATAGCCAAAATTAACCGGCCTAATCATTAATAATGAATAGTTCATATATTATTTAAAAAACTTGCTTATGAATATAAAATTAATCTCTTAATAAATACTTTCTTATACAGCAGAATCTGCCCCTTATTCTTGGCAATTTTGCTGACAACATTAAGGTAATTGTACCACACTATAAGTTACAGCTGTACATATCTTTCTTATGTCATATGGGAATTCATCATTACCAGAATGAATGATTCTAACATCTTTTTCTCTACAACCCAAATCCTTAGTACTGATATCAATCATCAAGTCGTCAAGACTTCCAAACATCTTGGTGGTGGTTGCATCTTTAATGTTAAATTGCATGATTTTCAATTTTTCATCTTTAGACCTTTGGACAGCTGCTCTTCTGCGTCTTAATATTCTTACTTTCTATATCTGAATTGTGTATAAATCTGTTTCCTGTCCTTTGGACACGAATAGATTTTGGAGTATAAAAAATCATTCTTGTTGTTTATGCTTTTTTAAGCCATTTGTTGGCTAAGCTAAGTTTCACAATATTATTTTATATCACTGAGGTAGGAATTCTTTGACGTTTTCTTTTGTGATAACAACTCTTTGTGCTTTTCCTTCAACCATAAGTCTGGCAGATTTTCTAACTGCAGCACCAATATTCCTTTGAAGAGTACGAATACCAGCATCAAATCCTAGTGGTCTTACAACCAGCGGCCAAACATCTTCTGCAATACTAAAGGAGTTTTCATCGATCCCAGATGACTTAAGAAGCTTTGGAAGCATGTAACGCTTACCAATTATAATTTTTTCTTGATCGGAATAACTTGGCATTGTTATTGGCTCTAACCTGTCCATGACTGCAGTAGCAATGTTATGAGTATTATTTGCAGTTGCTACAAACAAAACGTTAGAGAGATCAACAGGATAATCAATATAATGGTCAACAAATGCAGCGTTTTGTTCTGGATCAAGAAGCTCAACTAAAACACCCATTATTGAAGACCTACCTTCTTCAGTTACTCTGTCAATTTCGTCCAATAAAATAACAGGATTTTTTGCTTTGGAGGTCACTAATGCCTTAATTACTTTTCCAGGCTCTGCCTCTGGGTACATCTTACTTCTTCCTCGCAAATCCAAAGGATCACCCATACCTCCAAACGGGATACGGGCAAAACTTCTACCCATTGCCTCAGCTATTGATTTTGCAATTGTTGTCTTTCCTGTTCCAACAAGACCTACAAAACAAAGGATCGGAGCTCTCATAACCTCATTGCTTTCTCCTTTTTCCTGCTTAAGCTTCATTACAGCAAGATATTCAATTATCCTGTCTTTTATCTCATCAAGTCCATAATGGTAACTGTCTAAAACTTTTTTTGTATTAAGCAAGTCAAGGTTGTCTTGGGTACTTGCTTTCCAAGGGATTTGGACTACCCAATCAATATATCTTCTTAATCGGTCAAATTCTGGTAAAAAGGTAGGGGAATCAGACATTCTAGAAAGCTGATCAATCCTTGTCACGACCTGTTCTGTAAGATCTTCTGGTACAGCTACAGAGGTAATCTTTTTTCTTAACTCTTCAAGGTCTTTTTGAATATCTGCCATATATTTATCTTACATTACTAAGTTAGAAGTTGAAAGTTAGAAGATAAGTTTATTTGCAATATTAAGTTCTTAAAATTAATACTCCCAGAAATACAATTAGTGATCCTATAAACTTTTTAATTAAATTTGATCTTTCTTTAAGTAGTATATAGGCAAATACCACAGTCAGAACTATTGATGACTGACTTATCGGAGCTATCTGTGAAGCTTCTCCACCTGTTTGATATGCCAAAAAAATAGTAACAGCGGATATTGCATAAAAAATACTAGCAGCTAACAGACTCACTAAGCTTTTTTTATTCTTATAAGAACCGAGATCTTTTACTAATGATGGCTGAAAAATTAAAACCATTAAAGAGGGGAATATAAATGCTAAGACCATGTAGGAAGGAACATCGTCAAAATAATTCACCAAATATGCATCATTTGTAAATGCTATACCGTAAAAGACAGCAGCTAAAATTGCATATAAATACCCTTTATTTATATTCCACACTTTTTTCTTCCAAGTAACTACGATCACACCAAAAACCACTAGGAACGTACCGAAGAGACGGGACATAGTTATAACTTCACCCAAAAATAAGGCTGCAGTTAATACTGTCCAAATACTTTTAGTAGAGCTTATAACAGCAACCTCAGAAGCCTCTGACAGTTTAAGTGATTTAAACAATGATAAATTTCCAAGTGCATAAAGAAGACTCATTAAAATAAGGTGGGGCAAAACAGGTAGAAGCGGTGGAATATTAAAACCGTAAATTAAAACATAAACTACAAAAAGAGACGATACAAAAAGTTGAAAAACAAAAGCATAAGCAACAGGACTACTTTGTTCTTCCCTCAATAATGCTCTTTGTAATATGGATGTTAATGAGAAAGATACAGTACTTATTAATACTAAACTTAACCAATCCATTTAATAATTATAAGTAATTTTAAAGTAAATTAGAAATATGCTCTGAAGATAACTAAAATAACTTACTCCTCATCCATCAATCTACTCGTGGGGAAGTGAGGGCCTGAAGATTGCCCGCCTCTATTACCACTTCTTCTGCCTCTGTCTCCTCCTCGACCGCCTCTTCTGTCACGTCCGCGTCCACCTCGTCCTCTATCACCGCCTCTTCTATCGCGTCCACCACGATTACCTCCACCATCACCATCTCGAGATGGCTTTTTCTTATCGTATTCTGGATCCATTACCATCGAGAGGTTGATTCTTCCCATAGAGTCAATCTCTTTTACTCTTACTTGGACTTTGTCTCCAATGCTTACAACATCTTCAGGGTTTTTGACATACTCCTCGCTCATATCCGAAACATGGACAAGTCCATCTTTCCCCGGAAGTACCTCCACAAATGCTCCAAACGGTTGTATCCTTACTACTTCACCATCATAGATTTCTCCTGGTTCCACTTCCTTTGTAATGTTTTCAACCGCTTGAATCGCAGCCTGCATCTCATCTTTATGAGCTGCAGAGATAAAGACAGTACCATCATCCTCAACATCAACATCTGCACCTGTGCTGGCGATTATACCTTTAATTGTTTTACCCCCTGGACCAATTAGCTCACCTATTTTTGCAGGGTCAATTTTGATGACTTTTATCTTTGGAGCATAAGCCGACAACTCTTCTTTTGGTTGGTCAATTGCTTTTAGCATCACATCCAAAATTTCAAGCCTTGCTTTCTTTGCTTGATCCAGTGCAGCTTTAAGAATCTTTCTGGTTAATTTAAGAGTCTTAACATCTAATTGAATTGCTGTTACACCATCTTTCGTACCTGCGACTTTAAAGTCCATGTCCCCATTTCCATCCTCTAGCCCTACAATATCTGTTAATACAACAAAATTATCCTCATCCTCAACTACAAGACCCATTGCTATACCAGACACAGGAGTCTTAATCGGAACACCAGCATCCATTAAGGACAAGCTAGAACCACAAGTTGCTGCCATAGAGGTTGAACCGTTAGAAGACAGAATTTCTGTAACAACCCTAATCATATAAGGAAAATCGTCCTGGCTAGGGATTACCGGTTGTAATGCCCTTTCTGCTAAAGCTCCATGACCAATTTCTCGTCTACCTGGCCAACCTATTCTGCCTGTTTCTCCAACAGATGAAGGTGGATGTGAATAATGATGTAAATATCGTTTTGTTTCCTCTCCTTCTGCTGATTCAATAGCTAGTTCCAAACTAGGTGCACCAAGCGTAGTGATAGTTAAAGCTTGGGTTAATCCTCTTTGAAAAATAGCTGAACCGTGTGTTCGTGGAAGTACTGAAACCTTTGCAGATAATTCTCTTAATTTATCGGATTTTCTACCATCAGGTCTTTTTCCTTTAAGAAGCATCTCTCTAACTTTCTGACTAAAGATTTTCTCTACTGTCTTTCCTGCTTCTGGTCGTTCTGCCTCATCAATAGTTTCAGCAATTGCCTTCTTAAGATCTGCAAAATCCCCATAACCAGCTTCTTTGGTTGCCATTTTGCCAATCATGTCGTCTATTTGCTTTCCAAAATCCTTTTTGATTTGTTTCTCAAGATCTTTGTTTACTTCCTCTTTTGGCATTGGTTCTTTTTTGACCCCTGCTTCTTTTGCAAAGTCCTTTATAAAGGAGATTAAGTTTGCAATTTCACCTTCTGCCACCTCGATTCCAGATAAAATATCTTCTTCAGACACTTCATTCGCACCTGCCTCAAGCATGACGATTGCATCTTTTATTCCTGAAACAATTAAGTCCATATCTGAATTCTCTAAAGTTGATACAAGAGGGCTAACCTCATACTTGCCATCATTCCTTCCAACTCTCACAATCCCCACAGGTCCTTTCCATGGAATTGGGGAAACCTCAATTGCAGCTGAAGCAGCTATCGCAGCGACCATATCCGGCGCATTTTCGCCATCAATAGAAAGAACAGTTAACACAACCTGAACTTCCTTTTTATAATTTTCTGGGAACAGAGGTCGAATTGATCTATCAATAACTCTAGCAGTTAAAATTTCATCATCAGAAGGTTTTCCTTCACGCTTTACCCATCTACTTCCTTTAATTCTTCCTCCAGCGTAAAGCTTTTCTTGATATTCAACAGATAGAGGGAAATAACCTAAGTCTTGTGACAAGGGGCTTGCCACAACCGTAGCCATCACAACAGTCTCTCCATAAGTTGCCATTACAGCTCCACTGGTTTGATATGCAATATGCCCTGTTTCGATAGTTAAGTTTCTTCCGTTTAACTCTATTGTCTTTTTTACGTTCTTTATCATGTATTATTTTTTCAATCCTAGAGATTCAATGAGGTTTTTATACCTATCCTCTGCCTGCCTTTGGAGGTAAGCTAGAAGTCTTCTCCTTTTTGCCACCATACTTAAAAGTCCACGTTTAGAATGAATATCCTTTGAGTGTTCCTTGAGGTGCGATGTTAATTTATTTATCTGTGCAGTTAAAAGTGCAATTTGTACTTCAGGAGAACCTGTGTCTCCTTTTCCCTGCGCATATTTTTTAATAATTTGTTGTTTCTCGTCCTTTGATAATGCCATAATATTGTCATGCGTTTCCTAGTTTACGGTCGGACATTCAGCAAACCAAGATAGCACCGAATTGGTATTTTAACACTGTTGCTTACAAAACTCAACTTTATTCTATTCTTGAGTAACCTTCAATCCCCAACTCTCTCATATTGGAAAAATGTTTAAGGATGACTTGTCCACGGATGACTTGTAATAATGAATCAATAGTCTCTTCCGAGCGAAACTTGAAAATAGGATCTCTATTTCCCATATACGTTTCTTCTACTAATGCCATCAGAAAACTAATTCTTTTTACGAAGCCATCTCCACCTCTAGAGCTGTAAAAACTCTGAAATTCTTTAATGATTTGATTCCTTTTTTCTCTATAATTTTCATCTATTATTAGATTTTGATCATAATCCCCCATTTGCTTTTTCATTAAATTACAAACATCTTGTATCTTTTCAGCCAAATCAGAACTTAAAGAGTCCGTTACCACTAATTGAGTACCCAAATCACCTAAAACATCTAATATTTGATAAGGCGATAGTTCATGGAGAATCTCTACAACATATTCGTATGCGACATCTTCTGCAGATTTATTTCTTTCTTCAATCATATTTCTGCTGTTTAGGCAATTTTAAAATAATTGGTTTTAAAAATAAAGAGCAGATTTTACAGAAGATAATACTTTAACTAACAGTAGTACCTTTATAAATCTTTGGTCCTGACCAATCTTTTGGAGGTTTTTCTTCTTCTATATTCTCTCCTGGGATTGATCCCGGAGGATAATTTTCTCTGCTTGGCATTTGTGGAGCAGGTAGTCTTCTTCCACCTACCTGCATCAAATTTGCCATAGCAGAAAAAGTTTCAGCAGTAACATTTTCTGTATTGAAATTATTGCTTCCTTCTTCAATTCCTGCAATTAAATTTGTTGCTATGTCTTCATTTAAATTTAAGTTGTTAGTTTTAATATAACGAGCAACGAGTTCAGATACTGACGAAGCTGGACTTGCCAAAGAAATTATATTTTGTTTAGCTTGATCAAGCGCATTAATCCCGATATGAACTAAACGCAGATTAGCAAACTCCTTTTTCTGTAAGTCTGGGAAACTATCCATTGAGCTACCTCCAATTAAAATAATAGTATCTGCAGAGACACCAGAGTATTTAATCTCTACTTGTTCACGTTTCGGAGCTTGAGCCGAATTCACAGGAGCAATTGTAAGATAGATCTCACCATTTTCAATATCATAACTGACTCTATCAATATCCTCGGGTCTATAATTATTTAATTTAATAACTAAGTTTTTATTACCTGTTTCTTCTTGAACTTTGTTAACTCCAACAAGTCGATTGTACTCAACAAGCATTGGAGAAGGAGAGGATATTGAAATATTTTTATTATCCTGTAATGCAAGATACAACGAAAGTCCTGCAGCAACTTGATCCAAAGATGGTTCCTTCGGAAGAAGCACCAAGACTGACTTGCTTTCTTCTAGTACTGAGTTTAGAGAATTGTCCATAGTTATGTTTAAGGGCAAGTTTACTTTTCGACCGATAGTATCATACTACCGGCATCAAAATCAAGTTGAGGATCAAAAATCACTCCAAATTCTTCGCCTTGTTTAGCCACACGAATTTCTTCTTTGCCTCTTCTTAGTGATGTAACTTTTGCTTCTCCCAACTCCTCACCTTCGCTACTAAATATTACTATTTTATCCCCAGAGGATATTTGTCCTTGCACAACCTTACCTCCTGCAACTATTTTGTTATTATAGGGAAATGTATCTAAAACTTCTGCTCTTCCAATAATTTTTGTTTGACCCTCTTCGTAAATCTTTTTTAATTCTTCAAAAAGCTCATAAATAATTTTATGTTTTTTTATCTCAACACCTTCATTGTCAGCTGCTTTTTCTATCTGCTTGGAAACCTTAACATCTAGTGCAAAAACACTAGCATTTGAGGTTTTTGCAAGTAAAATATCTGTTTCAGTCACATCTCCAACACCTGAATGTATTACAACAGCAAACTCAGGCAAACCAGCAACAGCCGCTTCTACAAAACCAGTGTTTGAAGCCTTTATGATCACTGGCAGTTTATTTTCTTCTATTTCACCTTTAAAACCTAAATTTTTTTTGTCTTTATTCTCATAAGGTTTTTGGGTAACCAATGCACCAACATCTGGAAGTTCTCTAAAACCCAAAACTTTTGCAGCAAATCCTGGCTTAACTTCTTTAATTTGCTTTTGCATTTCATCATAGATTGCTCTTACTCTAGCCATTTCTTTCCCTGCATAAACTTCTTGTCCTGCTTTTAGAACTCCATTTCTTACCACTAGGTTTACAGTAGGTCCACCTTTTTCCATAGCTGTTTCAATTACTACGGCTTCTAAATCTCCTTTTAGATCACCTTTAATTTCATTTACTTCTGAGACTAAACTTATCATTTCCAGTAAGTTTTCTACCCCTTCGCCTGTTTTAGCAGATACTTCAACAAAAGGTGTATCTCCTCCTCTTCCTTCGAAAAGAACTTCTTCTTTTTCAAGATCACCTAGAACAGCCTGGACATTTGACTCTGGTAAATCTATCTTTGTAACTGCAACTATAAAAGGAATTTCTGCTTTTTTAATATGTTTTAGTGCTTCTATTGTCTGCGGTTTTGCACCTTCATTTGCCGCTACTACTAAAACCGCAATATCAGCTACTTTTGCTCCTCTTGAACGCATTGATTCAAAAGCCGCATGCCCTGGAGTATCTATAAAAGTTATTTTTTCACCTTCTTTTGTTTTTATTGTTGAAGCACCAATTCCTTGAGTTATTCCTCCTGCTTCCCTTTCTTGGACTTTGGTTTTGCGAATATAATCAAGAAGTGTAGTCTTCCCATGATCTACATGTCCAAGTATAGTTACGATTGGTGGTCTTTTTTCTAGGTTTGCCATGATTAAAATAAAATTTATCTTTCATCTGACTGTCATTTATATGATACATGATATATAAATCAAGTCTCATCAACCGATTGATTAAGAGCAGCCTGATCCTCACCTGTTGATTCTTTGCTTTCTTTAACTTCCTTCTTTTCTTCTGTTTCTATCATTGATTCAACTTTTTTGATGTCGTCATCTGGCTGTGCCTCTGTTTCTTCGTTTTCTGCTTCGACTTCTTTATCTTCAACCTTTTCGCTGTCAATACTTTCTACCTCAATTCTCCAACCCGTAAGACTTGCAGCTAATCTTGCATTTTGTCCATCCTTACCAATTGCTAAAGAAAGCTGATCTTCTGTTGTTTTTACTGTTGCTGTTTTTGTTTCTTCATCCAATGAAACTGTTACACCTTGAGCAGGAGCAAGAGAAGCTTTTATAAGCTCTGTTATTTCTTCATTCCATGGAATAATATCTACTCTTTCTCCTCCTAATTCGTTTGTCACAGCTTGTACTCGCACTCCTTTTTGTCCTACACAAGATCCAACAGGATCAACTCCAGACTGATCTGAATAAACTGCTACTTTGGTACGTACTCCAGGATCTCTGGCAATTGCCTGTATTTTTACAGCTCCTGAACCAATTTCTGGAACCTCCCTTGCAAAGAGTTGAGCTACAAATTCTTTGTCTGCACGAGATAATATGATTTCTTTACCTCTTGGAGTTTCTTCTATTTCTTTGAAAAGAAAGGTTAATCTCTGATTTGGAGCAAGATGCTCATTTGGAATTCTTTCCTCAACAGGCATTATTCCTTCAGCTTTGCCAAGATCAACTCGAACATTAGGACCATCAAATCTTAAAACTGTCCCTGAAATTAACCCTCCAACTCTTTGGCTATATTCATCCATAACAGAAGCTTTCTCTGCTTCGCGAATTTTCTGGTGAATAACCTGCTTGGCAGTTTGAGCTGCAATGCGGCCAAACCCCGGAGGGGTAACGTCTTCTGGTTCTCCTTCTTGGCCTTCATCAGGAAGCTGGTAAACTCTTGCTTCACCAGTTACCTCATCTAACTCTACGTCAAATTCAACTTCTTCTACGTCTTCACCGCGGTCTCTTGCATCTCTTTTGTAAGCAGCAATTATTGCTTGCTTTATGGTGTCTACAATCACGTCAGCATCTAAGCCACGCTCTGTTGCAATGGCTTTTAATGCTTGTGAAAATTCTGTTCTTGCTGTTTTTCCTGCCATGATTTAATAAAAAAGGCGGACTTATCGCCCACCTCACAATCAAATTACCTTTAATATTTTACTTCAAAGCTGTTTTTAAGTCAAACTTGTATTAAAATTAAATCATGTCAGAAAAAAGAGGAGGAGAAAACAAACTAAATCTAAATGAGAGATTTGTCGAAACCCACAATAAAAATAAAAAAAACTACCAGAAAGAGATGGAGTTAAGAGATGATGCAAGTCAAATTGTGGCACGGCTTTTAAAAGACAAACCATTAACTGTCAAAAAAATAGCCTTTAATCCTGATGAACCCACGTACCCTGTTAGCTTCGGTCGTGAAGACGATGTTGAAATTAAAACCGAAGTACTTGAAAACAATGTTGTTAGATGGTTTATTCGAAATGAAACTATTGTATCAAAAGAAAAGAAGGAGGAATTTCCAGGAGAATTAAGAGAAATGACTAAAGATGAGTTGGAAGAATTTATTAAAAGTATAGATCCCAGGAAAATCTCTTTAAGTGAACTTCATCATGTTTTGTCAGAATTCGATAATCTTCCTCGTTATAGAAAAGTTTATGGTTATTTTGACGAAATGGATAGTCCTATTGCATTTGCTTATTTGGGGGAGGAGTCAGAGAGTGTCGCTGGAATTACATCTTTAATTGTTAATCCAGACTTTCACTCAAATGGTATTGGAAGAGCTTTATTAAATGAGCTTAAAAATAAATATAAAGCATTAAGCGTAAATATAGTTGCAAAAAGTATTGACTTAGATTCGGGTACAGCAAACCAAAAACTTCATAAGTTTTATAAAGAAAATGGGTTTGTCGCAGGTGAGTGGAGTCGAAACCAAATCAGCTTAGATGACATAAATACTGCAGGAAGTTGGCAAGAGATTACATCAAGAACATTTAACATAGGTGTAGGGCAACACCTTGTTAGTACTGAGCATGTTAAACGAGTAGTGTTTAGTACTATATTAGAATCTCCAGCTCTACTAGACGATCTCTCAGATGAAGAAATTAAAAAATTACGAGAATGGGAGGAGGTGGATTTTAAGAGAGTTTATCTTGAACGCGAACTAGAAAAAATTAAAGAAATGATAAAAGTAGAAAGAAAAAGATCAAAAGGACCAATAGTTGGACATAGAACAATTTTTGACACTCAGAATCAAATTAATGATGACAAAGCACCAAAACGAGATAATGAACTAGGAGACAAAAAAGAAATTACGATTGGAGAACCGCTACCGCAAGAGTACGAGGAGGTGCTTAATCAAATACGGGATGATGCACCGGATGGATTTAAAAAAAGAGCAAGAGAAGCTGCTTATTTGTTTTGGGCTTTGGAAAACAATGCAAAATTATTTGATGAAGGTGGAGAAAGTTTACAAGAATTAAAAGACAATTTAGCTAAAAAATTAAGACGGAGTGGTTTTGTTGGAGGAGTATTTATAAGAGCTCAGTTCAAACTTTTCGGTGAAGACAAATATGACATTAATGAAGCATTACCGCATTGGATAACCAATATATCCTTCAAAAAGTCAGGTGAACCATTTAACGAAAGAGATGAGCAAGTTATCGAAAACTTTTATCAAGAATACACACAAGAATTTGCTACTCCTTACAAGTCTTCTGATCGTCAAACTTACCACAGATACAACACGGGGACAGTAAGTGAAAAAAAACAAACATACCCACCTGTTTCTTTTAAAATGTACATTGAAAGTAGAATGCTAAGAAATACCACACTTATAAAAAAAGCAATGCTGCAACTAACAGAGAGAGGGTTGCATCCAGATACAACTAAACTATTTGAAGGTAACAGATTAGTATTATACTGGGAGTTACCTCTACACGAAGATTTAGCTCAAGGAATATTAGAAGTGTTTGAAAGATATGACATCGAATATAGAGGGCCTGCACAAGACCCTAAGGAGTTGAAAATAGAAAAAAATGGAGTGATTGTTATAGACAATCGAGCCGGCTCAAACGATGCAAGTTTAGGTGAAGCTGGAAGGAACCCGTTTACATGGGAAGAAAAAGTTTATGATCCAATAGCGTTTTTCAAAAAATATTTGCAGTTAGTTTTCTTCGGTGCCAAGGACCCTATAGATCCTTATAGAATTAATTTTATCCCTCTTGTCGATAATTCGGATGGAAAGTATCCGGAAAGACTAGAGTTGCTCAATAGAAAGGTTAGAGAATCAGGATTCGAAGTCTTTGCAACAAATCGTCCGTATTTTGATCTGTTTTATAATAAGTAAATTATAACCCCAACTTCTTCATCTCCTCAATTTGACTAAGTATGTATTTATGGAACAATTCCACCTGAACACCAAACTTAGCAAACAAAGTAACAAGAAGCAAAAGTATAGAAGTTTTTATCACAAAAGATCCAGAGTTCGATTTATTCAAAAACTAAGTCGCGTGTCTCTGTTTGTTGTGCTAATTCCAAACCTATTTTGAAGTCAAACTTCTAAACTTACTTTTATCTTATTGATTATTGACGTTGATTAAGTATTGATTTTGAATGAAGTATAAAATCTTCAATTGTCGGAAATGGTACTCTTGGATCATTCAATAGATCTTCATAATCTCGAGGAAAAGCTCTACGTGCATTCTCTTTATCCATTGAAAACATAGTTAATCTTAATGGCTGTACATTTCTTATAACACCAAAGGTAAATGTAAAAAATCCCACAACAACAGTTGATACTTTTTCATTGAACATTTTTAATGAAAATTAAATACAGATATACCTTTCAGAATTTACTTTATATTTTAAAACCTGTCCTCTGGATCTTGTGGTACAAGAAAAGAACGAGTAGCCACTTCTTTAGGATCGTCATCAGTATCCCCAGTTAATGCATTAATTACCTCTTCTCTCCTTTTTTCTATAATTTTAACCATATTTGCTCTCGATTCGTCAGTCCAAGGCTCACCTACCTCAGTTTGAAATCTGGCTACTAAAACCTGCCACAAAACGCTTTTCCCAACGTCTTCAGAAGTCCGAAGGTTATCATCAAAATATCCTGTTACAACTTCTTTCGCCTCCGGATCTGATATGGCATACAGGCTTAATGCTTTTAAGTTTTCCGGAGGTCTAATAGGTGGTTCTTTTGAACCAGTTGTAAAATTAACAATCTTAAATTTCCACCCTGGTGGAATTAATTCATTAAGATCCAAAAATCTGTTTACACCTTGCTCGCCATATTTTAGGTTAAAATTCTTGATATCAAAATACAATACCTGTTCACCCAAGAGCCTTTGAAAAACAGGTTCATCTGGTAGTAACACTTGGGTTAATTTATCAACCTCTGGAGGCGTCATAGATACACCTCTTACGTCAACAGACCAGTAGCCTCCAGTTTGATTTATATCTATATCTTTGGGTAGTTCTTCGTAGCTAGTACTTTCGACAGCGTATATTTGCCGGGGAGTCAAATAGTTTAAACTTTCTTCTGAGCCTATTGACATGACTTTAAGTATAAAATACCGATTTAAATAACTCAAACCTGAGCTACAACCCCTTCTTCTTCATCTCCTCAACCAATTTCTTTTGATCACGAGTAATTCTTCGGGGAACTGAAACAATTAGCTTCACATACTGGTCTCCTTTACCCGACCCTCGAAGGTGAGGAGCACCTTTACCTCTTAAACGCATCATAGTGCCGGACTGAGTACCTTTCCTGACCTTTAGCTTAACAGGCTTATCAACTGTAGGTACTTCCACCTGTCCACCTAAAACTGCCATGGAGTAGGGGATTTCAACGGTCACAAAAACATCTGCACCATCACGTTCAAAAATATCGTGTGGTTTTATGTTTACCGTTAAAACAAAGTCATCAAATCGGATACTGGATCCCTCATCAACACCTGCGGGAATTTTGATTGTTCTTTTTTTACCATTCATCTCTACTTCTTTAGTTACTCCTTTTACAGCTTCCATAAAATCAATTGTGATACTGTAGCGCGGCATCTGTTGTGCCCGTCTGCCAAAGGGGGAGGCACCGCCGAAAAATTGCTCAAAAATATCAAACGGATCACCAAAGTCAAAACCTTCAAAAGGAGAATCCCCACCACGCGAGGTGTAGGTATAAGTAAACGGTCCCCAACGTCCTGCCTGCCCTTGATTACCTCCAAATGGTGAGCCACCATATCCAGCACCGCCTGGAGAAAAAGCTGCATGACCAAATTGATCATAGGCTTTTCTTTTTTGTGGATCTGATAAAATTTGGTAAGCCTCGTTTATTTCTTTAAAGCGTTTTTCTGCTGCTTCTTTATTATCCTGATGTTTATCAGGATGCCATTCCACAGCCTGCTTTCGATAGGCTTTTTTAATCTCTTCTGCAGAGGCGCTTTTTGAGACACCTAAAATATCATAATAATCGGATTTTGCTGCCATAGTTTATAAATACATAATTCATATTACATAATAAACATTCTCGTTAAAACGGAAGTTTTTATGCACTATGCATTTTGTTTTATGCTTTAGTTTGGCATTTTACCAATTAATCTTGGTTTTGTTAAGCAGTCGATAAAAAGGAGTGCTAATCGTTGGCAATTAAATACTCACCATCATCACCCGAGTTAGCGATTTGATTGATAAATTTCCATAATTTTTCAGTTAGTGATTTAATATCAGGTTCATTTTCTAATTCTTTTCTTAGTCTGAACATAGCTACAGGGTCTTTTGGATCAATTTCACACATTATTTCCCACATGCATTCAAAATTTTTTAGGTCTTGTTTGCTTAAAAACCCTATTGCTACCAATAAAGCCTGATCGTATCTCTTTTCATTTTCTCTTTCCTCTTTCATTTAATTCATTTAACTTTAACTATTTGGGCTTAGTCTAACCAATTCTAAACAATCGGCGATCCTATCTGAAATTCGTGCACCTTCAGGTTCGATGCTACGCACCATTTCATTTAGTTTATCTTCAGCATCTGGTGTTAAACTACCGTTTTCTTTCAATCTCTTTAATCCCTCACTCCAAAGTGTATTAAAATTATCAAGTGAAGCAGCCTGCTCCGGGGTAAGGTTAAACAAATCAAGAACAACTCTACCAGCAAATATAAATTTTTCCAATCCGTTTTTGTTATGTTTTCTCTCTTCTGTCATTTCTTCTTTAATGATGATATGTACCAGATTTAATTGTATTTTACAAGAATAATTGATTCGGTATCAAATCTCCAGAGACTGTTCTTTACCTTTACTTGTACCAAAAATTAAAGCCTGATATACTCCAACTCAACGAAACAAATGGGTAAGGAAAACCATAATAGACCATCTCTCGAAGAACAATTTGAAAGTTTAATATCTGAAAGCAGATACGAAGCTCATCTGAAATCGGAAAAAATGGGTGATCTAACTTTACGCAAGATACTTCAAAAATTCGAGACACCAGAACAGAAAGTTTCTTTAATGGTTTTAATAAATCGACAAGAAGAACCGTGGCTAAATAGGTTCTACGGCGGTATTAGAATCCTACCAGCTCAAGTAATTGAAGGTCGAAAGCTTGGAGAACATAACGAAACTGTACAGAATGTGTTAGGTGATTGGGAAGCTACTAAAAAACTTGTTAATGTATTAACACGCATTACCTTTACAGGTAGATTAGGAAAAATCGGTGCATCAGGAGACTTATCTGCGCATGAAGAAGATCCTGAAGCAAGGTATGGGTACAATTAAGTTAAAATTACTCCTCAATAACTTCTCCTTCTTCTACAGAACCTTCATCTTTTGAGGATTTTTTATCTTTCCCCTCTTCTTTTTGACCTTTGCTTTCTGAATTTTGTTCTTCAGCTTGTTGCGATTCTGTAGCGCCATACATTGCTTGACCGATTTTTTGAAGTTCAGTTGAAAGTTCTTCAATTGCCTTATCTAGAGATTCTTTGTCTATGTCTTCTTTTCCAGATAGATCCTTTACTTTTTCTATCTTTTCTTCGATTGGCTTCTTTATATCATCGCCGACTTTGTCACCTGCATCTTTGAGTGCTTTCTCTGCTGCAGAAACTATCTGATCTGCACGATTTTTAGCTTCCACTTTTTCAGCTTTCTTCTTGTCTTCTTCTTTGTGTGTTTCTGCTTCTTTTTGCATTCTCTCAACTTCATCATCAGAAAGACCAACAGCACCTGTAATTGTTATGTCCTGACTTTTACCTGTAGCCTTGTCTTTAGCATTGACTTTTAATATTCCAGAGGCATCAATATCAAAAGTGACCTCAATTTGTGGAACTCCTCTTGGAGCCGGAGGAATACCATCAAGTATAAATCTACCTAAACTCTTATTGTCTGCAGCCATTGGACGTTCTCCTTGAACCACATGTACTTCCACCTGAGTTTGATTATCAGCGGCAGTAGAGAAAACCTCTGTTTTACTTGTAGGAATAGTTGTATTTCTTGGAATCATAGGAGTTGCAACTGACCCCATTGTTTCAATTGCAAGGGTAAGAGGAGTAACATCCAAAAGAAGAATGTCTTTAACTTCTCCACCTAAAACTCCTGCCTGAACAGCTGCCCCTATGGCCACAACCTCATCAGGATTTACTGATTTATTTGGATCTTTGCCAAAATATTCTTTAACCGTCTGGACTACTTTTGGCATTCTGGTCATACCACCAACTAAAATCACTTCATCTATATCGTGAGGATCTAGGTTTGCATCTTTAAGTGCAGCTTCAACAGGCTTCATTGTTCGTTCAATCAAATCACTGACTAAACTTTCAAGTTTTGCTCTTGTCAGTGTCATTGTTAAGTGAAGTGGCTGACCATCTTTTTGAGTAATGTATGGTTGATTAACTTCTGTTTCATTAGATGCTGATAACTCAATTTTTGCTTTTTCCGCAGCATCTCTTAACCTTTGCAAGGCTTGCTTATCTTCCCTTAAATCAACTGCGTATTCTTTCTTGAATTCATCTGCAATGTAATTAACAATCTTCTCATCAAAATCATCTCCTCCTAAATGAGTATCACCGCTTGTGGATTTTACTTCAAACACTCCATCACCTAATTCAAGAATAGAAATATCAAAAGTTCCTCCACCCAAATCATATACGGCAATTTTTTCTGCTTTTTTCTTGTCTAAACCATACGCAAGAGCTGCAGCTGTTGGTTCATTTACAATACGTTCTACCTTAAGTCCTGCAATTTTCCCGGCTTGCTTAGTAGCTTGTCTTTGAGAGTCATCAAAATAAGCAGGCACAGTAATTACAGCAGAATCAACTTCTTCACCTAAATAATCTTCGGCATCTTTCTTTAACTTCATGAGTACACGTGCAGAAATTTCTTGAGGAGTATATTTTTTACCTTCAACTTCAACAACAGCCATATCTTCTTTACCAGAAACAATTTCATAAGAGACCATCTTTTTGGTTCTTTCAACTTCCTCGTCATCAATTCTTCTTCCCATCAGGCGTTTAACTGAATGAATTGTTTTATTAGGATTTAAAATCATTTGCCTCTTTGCAACATCACCTACTAAATTTTTAACAGGCTCTACTACTGAAGGGGTAATATTGCGTCCAGTATCAGAAGCAGGAATAACTTTTGGTCTTCCTCCTTCCATCACGGCCACAACTGAATTAGTGGTTCCTAAATCTATACCTATTGTTTTTGCCATATTATCGCTTATATTATTACTACTTTGGCACTCAGTTGTCAAGAGTGCTAGCTATAAACTTTTACTTTTACAGGACGAATCATCAAATCATCTATTTCCCATCCACTATTTATTATCTCTGCTACTGTTCCGGCTTCTTTTTCATTTCTTCCCTTGATGGTATCAATAGCTTCATGCTTGTTTTCGTCAAACCTGTCACCAACTTTAACTTTAATTTCATAAAGACCTTCCCTCTCAAGAGATTTTCTAAATTCGGATACTACAATAGCCAGACCTGGGTCCTCTAAATGTCCCTGAACCTCTTCCATCATGTCTAAAACAGGCAACAGCCTTTCTAATAAACGAGCATTTGCAATTTTTCCAATTAATTCTTTTTCTTTCTCAGTCCTTTTGCGCAAATTATCATAATCAGCTAAAGCCCGAGCTAACTGATTTTTTAAATCTTCTATATCCAACTGACTTTTGTCTGTTTTACTTTTCTTTTTCATCTGCTAATTTCTCTCAGTAAGTTTCCAAAATATCTGACAATGGGAACAACTGTAGGGCTAAGTCGAGCTGGTCCAACCACTCCTATTGCTGCATTTTTCCCTTTTACCTGTACACGAGCTACAGAAACTCCAACAGGTCCTAATGTATTCCACCCCAACTCTTCACCAAAAACAATGCCAATATTTGAAATTTCGTTTACTCTTTCAAACAAAATTTCACGCAGGCGAGATGTTTGTTCTATTAATGAAAATAAATCTGCACATACCTCAAGATCAGAAAATTCAGGACTTTCAAAGATATTTGCATACCCTGCATGCCAGACTTTTGAATTCTCTTCGACATACCCTACTGCTAAATTTCTGGTTCTTTGTGCCAAAGAAACCACTGCTTCGTGCATAAGAGAATCTATATCATCCCTTACATCCCAAACTTCTTCTTTTGCACGCACTTCATCTGCAAGAGACATATGCCTTTCTTCCATTAATTGGTCAATATAAAAACGCATTGCTAGAGGAGTAGGCATCCGTCCTGCGGAAGTATGAGGTTGTTTAAGATATCCAATCTTAGTTAAGGTTGCCATTTCATTTCTGATTGTAGCTGAAGAAACCCCTAAGTTATATTTTTTCTCCAAAATCTCTGACCCAACAGGAACAGCTGACTCTACATACTCATCTATTAGAGCTTTTAGAATTTGTGTTTGCCTTGCTGTTAACCCTTGTGGCTTATCCATATCCATAATAGTACCCTTATTTTAGCAGAATGCTATCATGAGTGCTAAGCAGTGTCAAGAGAAATAATGCTATATAGAGTCCGTAGTGACGGGAGAAAGAGGCTCTTTTTCGTCCTGTGGTATAGGGGAGAGTTTGTGTTTAACCAAAACTCTCTTTACTAGTCTAATCATCACCCATAATTCATTTAATTTAAACAAATAAGCTATAAAAAGATAAATAGAAAGTCCTACCAAAGATACAAAAATAGTTAACAGCAGAAGGTTTACAGTGTAACGAGTATCTAGTACAAATCTTTCAAACTGCAAATTTCTAGTTATCTCTGTTCCTGTAACAAATGAAAGGCTTTTGACCCAAACAGACAAATCTAGAAATTTAAGAAGAACAAACATTACCAAACCAGAGATACTTGCAGCAATAAAAGCCTTCAATTCAGGAAGTAAATATTTAAATGAAAAATCTCCAATTTTTTTATTTATTAACACCAAAAGCATTAATGCCTGAAAAAAACTACCGATTGAAAACGCAGCCGCAAGTCCCCAAACCGGAAGATTTAACTCATAAATGAAAAGAAAATCAAAAAAAACAATGAGCACCATACTAATAATAGAAACAGCTACAGGTGTTTTTGTATCCTGTAAGGCGTAAAAACTCCTAGCTAGAAGTGCTGAAGCTGCCTGAAAAACAATACCAAACGCAAATGCAGACAAAACCATCCCGGTTTGCACAGTGTCTTCCCATTCAAAAAGTTCTCTTCCGTAAACGATTCTTACTATCGGAATTCTAAGAACAATAAGTACAGTTGCAATTGGCAAGATCAAAAACACCATTTGATGCAGACCATTCCACATTGTTTTTTTAAACTTATTTAAATCATCACTTTGGCTTGATAAAGTAGGCAGTGCTGCCTTAGCAATTGAAGTACCGAACAATGTTACAGGCATCAACTGTAAACTATTTGCCAAAGTAAAATATGCATACGAAGCTGTCGTAAGCAAAGAAGCTAGGAATAACTCAACCATTTTTGTCACCTGCAAAAAAGTAACTTCAACCATTCTAGGCGCAGCAAGTTCTCCAATTTTTTTAACTTCGCTCGTTATTTTTATTCTAGGATGAAACCTAAATCCTAACTTAACTGCCAAGGGAAGTTGAACAAAAAAATGAGCCATAGCACCAAGCAAAACACCTAGTGCAGGTCCTACAAGACCAAACCTATCAGAGAATGTAATTGTCCCAACAATTATCCCTACATTGTAAAAAAGGGGGGCCAAAGCTGGTACTAGAAATCTTTTCAAAGACTCCAAAACACCTGTTAGTACATAACTTATAACAAAAAATATCTGAGCTGAGAGTAACACCCTTGTAATCATAGTAATTTGCTTTATTTGTGCAGCTGAATAACCAGGAGTAAAAATCGTATAAATATGTTCAGCAAACACACCAAAAAAGAGAGAAAAGACAAGAAAGATAATTAAGCCAATATTGGCTACGCTTCCTGCAATTTGCCATGCATTGTCTATACTTTTGTTCGCCGCTTTAGCAAAAACAGGGATAAAAGCGGAAGAAAACGTACCAAAAACAAGAATTTCAAAGATAGTGTCAGGGAGACGAAAAGCAGCAAAAAATATTGAAACATCTTCTGTTGTGAAGAATTTAATTAAGATTATCTTGCTCAAAAGGCCAAGTACTTTCGCCGCTGCAATCGCTATCATTATTATTGTTGCTGCGGACATAACACTGTCTTGAGGTCCTGTTAATAATTTTCTACCCTCGTTAAATAGTTTTTTGACCATGATTGATATTTATAGTATTTTGAATTATACTCTCACCTGTTGTAGATATTTCTGGTTAAAAACCTGAAAAACTGCTATTATATTAACTTAAGATAGCCAGGACGTCATCATCAAAATAAATTTATGCCAGTTACAAAAACAGCAAAAAGAGCATTAAGATCGTCAAAAAGAAAAGAAACAGTTAACAGGAAAACTGTTAAAGAACTTGAAATAGCTCTCAGAAATGCCGAAAAGAGTCGTTCTGAGAAGGCTGTTAGAGAAGCTGTTTCAAAAACCCATAGAGCAGCAAAAAAGGGTATCATTCATTCAAACAAAGCAGCCAGAATAGTCAACAGACTGTATTCTTCAATTTCTCCAAAAGGTAAGAAAAATTAAGTTTTATAATCTTTGAAGTCAAAGGGTCTTTGGCAAATTTTACCCTTCAAAAGTCTTTCTTTACTTTAGCTGTCTGTGATATATTTAGTAAAGAAATCAACAAGCTATTATGCTTGTTTTTAAATAAAGATGGCTGCCCAAAAATCAAAACAAATCAACTTACTTCCCAAGAGTAGCTTTGACGATTCCCCTTTTGGTAGAGTTTTAGTTTGGCTCACTACAACCTTCAGAGTAATGGTCATTATAACCGAGCTAATTGTACTAGCTGCGTTTCTATCTCGTTTTTGGCTTGATGCAAGAAATTCTGATCTAAATACTGAAATCAAACAAAAACAGGCACAAATACTTGCTTCTGCAAATTTTGAAAATGAATTCAGACAAACCCAAAAAAAATTAGATATTTATTCTCAATTAATCAAAAACGAAGGTCTATTACAAGAAACAATAACAGCAATCCAAAATTCTCTGGTACCAGAGACATACTTAACACGAATTGCTTTTAGTGAAAATAACACATTAACAATAGAAGGAATTTCTGCTACCGAGTTGGGAATTGCTCAATTTGCTACTAACCTTAAAGCAAAAAGTGGTATAAAAAACGCATATATTAAAGAGGCTAATTCAAATAGCGATAGTGGATTATCAACAGAATTTGTACTGGAAGCCCTACTAGAGAAAGAAAATTAGCATCATGCAAGTAAGCTGGAAAAAAGACTACAATCGATATAGAAATTATTTTCTTGACGTTTATACGAAATACAGAAAGAAAAAAGATATTATGATCTTTTTGGAAATTCTGTTATCTTTGTTTACAGTCTCTATTTTGGCAATGTTTGCCTTAAAACCGACTGTTATTACTATTATTGAACTAGTAAAGGAAATTCGAACAAAAGAAGAGCTTGTAGAAAAAATGGATCTTAAAATCAGAAATTTATCCACAGCCCAGTCACTTTACTCAAGAGAGTCTCGAAGAATCGACCTATTAAATCAATCTCTCCCTAACCAACCCAATGCAGATACTTTTCAAAAACAGTTAAGCGCGGTTT
Organism: uncultured Gammaproteobacteria bacterium; assembly: GCA_964427735.1. GTDB lineage: Bacteria > Patescibacteriota > Microgenomatia > UBA8517 > UBA8517 > CAYRUS01. Next base: position 494,269 of record CAYRUS010000001.1, read on the forward strand.
TTGCAAGAAACTCTGTTACTTTATCGACCACAACATGGGATCAATTTAACCTTCTTGGAAACAGAGTAAACACAAACACTCAAAATAATACAATTGATGAAACAGCAACTGCAATCACTTTAACAGTAACCGGCCAAGGGGACTACTCATCCGTTAGGAATCTTATGTCAGATCTTGAAAAGCTTAGACGACCAGTAATTATAGACACACTAGTAACCACTCCCGAAACAAGCGAAGAAAGCCAAACTATACTTGTTAATATCGGTGGAAAAGTACTTTATATTGACCCTCAAAAGGATATTCAAAACCCTGTTCAGACGGAAGAGACAGAATTATGAAAAAAGACGCACCAAATATTGTAACTATCGCCATCATGTCTTTAATTACAGTGTTTTTATGGGTTGGATTTAGTATTTATAGAACAATAACAAAGGAGGCTGCTCCTATTGTTGAAGAAACAGTGTTAAGAGACATTGATCCAAATCTTAACATTCAAGTACTATCCCAGATGGAGCAGAGGCTTCACATTGAAGAACCAGAGTTGTCAAACTTAGTTCAAAGTATTGAGTCACAATTACCTATAGACACCCAAATAGATGGAGAGACCCAAGATAGTACTCCATCAGCAGAATTAAACCAAACTCCAGAATCAACAGTTGATGATGATAACGAAGATGAAATAATAGATGAAGAACAAGACCTACTTGAGGAAGAAAATGAATAACACCCAAGAAAACCCACCATCACCAAAAGAGGAGAAGGTTAATATACTTAACTCTGATATACCTACTCCCAAGCCACTAATGTTAAAAAGGCAAAAGATGCCTACGGTATTTGGTGTTGCTGTATTGTTAATAGGTCTCGTCACAGGAATTGTGCTAGTACAAAGAGAACAGAACCTTGGCACAGAGGCAACAGATGAAGGTCAACCAGCTGATGTCAGAGTGACAAATATAACTGACTCATCATTTACAGTAAACTGGACTACCCAAACAGAAACACCAGAGTATGTTCTTTGGGGTAAAGACAACGATTTAACCAGCACAGGAAGCGACAACATAACTTCCAACGGAACTGTACACTCTGCAAACATCACAGGGTTATCCGCACAAACCACATATAGTTTTAAAATTGGATCAGGAGATAAAGTTTTTGACAACAATGGACAACCCTGGGAAGTTACAACAGGACCTGTACTGCAAAACTCTTCAGTCGTATCACCTATTTCTGGAACAATTACCTTGGCAAATGGACAACCGGCAAGTAATGCAATTGTTTACATAAATATAGGTGGTGCTTCACCAGTGTCCACAATTACTACAAGTAATGGTAATTGGATATTGCCATTAACCACAATTCGATCTAGAGATTTAAATTCATACTTGTCCATTGATGATCAAAATACTGTTATGGAAATATTCGTTCAAGCAGGTCGACATGGTATCGCTACAGCAACAAGTTACCCATGGACATCAAGACCTTTACCAACCTTATCATTAGGAAGCAATGAAGATTTTAGAAATTCCAGTAATACTGACTCCTCAACTCCATCATCTGAAATTAATTTACCTGAAGAAACAAACACAAATTCAAGATTTAATCTAGAAAGTACAAACTCAAATGAAGATAACACTGTAACATTAGAAAGCATTGATGAAGGTGAAGTCTTTTCCACAACACAACCTCAATTTTTTGGAGAAGGATCCCCAGGTACCACACTCACTATTACAGTCGAATCCACACCTATGACTGACAACATATCCGTGGGAACAAACGGAACTTGGAATTGGTCATTACCAAACCAACTAGAAGAAGGCAGTCACAAGGTAATAATTTCTTGGAGAGATGGAAGCGGCATATTAAGAACAATTACCAGATCATTCACAGTTGAGGTTTCTGGAAGCACAGCTTTATTAGCAGCGACACCAACCCCAACAATAAAACCCACTTCAACACCTAAGCCTACCCCCACACTGACCTCCACACCAAAACCCACTCCTGATGTCCTTGCATCTTCATCACCATTACCCGATGCAGGAATTTCAGTATATACTTTAAATCTTGCCTTAACTGGTTTAGTATTGTTATTGATGAGTAGCTTTGCTATTGTAGTTATAAGGAATAAAAAATAACCATGCCCAATCAAGATGACAATCAAAATCCACCTGTTTCTGATGAAATGAAACCGCCTGTTCCTCCAATCGTTGACGAGGAAAAAAACACTAATACTCCTAATACATCAAAACCTGAAAGTAGTACAAAAGATAATGCTCCACCACCACCTCCAGTATTTTCGGTAGGAAACCAGCCATTAGATAGCAATACATCTGATATTCCCAACCCCCCACCTGCTGCCTCTGATGTGGTAGGAACTCCCAGCTCTGGTTCCCCAACAAAGAACTTTTTTACAAAAAAAGTTGTAGCAACATTCTTGGGAATACTCTTATTGGTAGGGGGAGTAATATCCGGGATAATCTTAGTACAAAGACAACAGGACATTAGAAAACAAGCCGGATCAATTGGAGGCTTAGCCTGTACTTCTCCTAAAGGCATCATTGTCACAAGCAAATCTCAACCTGGCTTACCAGGTGACCTTGGTTATAAGCCAATACCTCAAACATATAATGTTGGTGAAACTGTAAATTTTCAGGTACAAGTCAAAAATGAATCAAATAATCGTGTTTCAGATCATTATCATTTTTTTGCTCAAAAAGTGGTTGAAGCACCTCGAGGGCAAACTCCAAATCCTAACCTAACAGAACCTGAAATGTATAGTATCCACAATGATCCAAGCAGGGGAACATCTCAAGTCACCAAATTCAACAGTGGCAATCAACCATTTACTCTTGAACCAGGGGCAACTCAATACCTTAAGTATTCGTGGAAACCAACTGAATGCGGTTTTTATCAGATCGATATGGGTATTGAGGACTTTTTCTATGTAAACCGCGATAATTCTAGCCAAACCTGTCAAATTACTCAAACACCAGACCGAGATGCAGTAGCTGCCGCCGGATTTATAAAAGTAGTTGGTTGTGATGTTAATCCAACAGCTACACCAACAATAAGACCGACCTCTACACCACAACCAACGCCTACACCAACAACAAGACCAGGCGTGACGCCAACACCTACAGCCACACCAGCAAAAACCACACCACCATCTGCACCACAAGGCGGAGCATGTTTTAATATTAGAACTTATGACCTAGAAGATAATGAACTAAGTATCCAAGATCTTTCAAACTTACAGCCAGGAGATCGTATAAAATTTGTTGTAGCAGGAGTAGCAACGCCTAATGGAACTTATGATCGTGCAAGATTTAGAGTAACCACAGGTGATATTATTCCAAGCTGGAATGAAGTAACAACTTCAGATGAAGATTCGACATTTTATTACATATATACAATTCCTGATGATGCTGAAACTTTCAAAGTAGAAGCACAAATTCACCACAGTGTTAGTGGTTGGTTATAAAAACTATGAAAATGAATATTAAAACAATAATAATTGGACTTTCGACCGTAGTCCTTGGTGGAGTAGCAATCTTTACTGCTGTTAGACTATATCAGCTAAGAAGTGAACCCATCGCTCCCAACGCCCCGCAAAGTCAGCCACTGGCACAGCAAGGAGGTCTTTGTGGAGGAATAACTCAAATATCATGTGCAAGTGGTTTTACCTGTATCTATGAAAACGGTAGCACTATTGCTCCTCATCCTGATGCTACCGGAACTTGTCAACCTCAAAACCAAGGGGCAAATGAAGGAGAAATGTGTGGAGGCATTGCAGGAATTGACTGTGCAAAAGGTCTCGTTTGTGATTATGGCTCAGGTAACCTATCAGCACCCAACCCTGATGCTACTGGGGTATGTGTATCTGAAACAAACAAATCTGCCTGTGAGGCAATTACTTTTACTATCACCAAAGCTACTCCTACACCCACAGCAACTGCTAATGTAACTAGCACGCCAACGCCTACACCTACAGATACCCCTGCTGGTGAGGATCCAACACCTACAGCAGCATCAACATTGAAACCAACATCTACACCAAGTCAGCCATTGGCTGAAACTCCAACTCCAGCTCCTAGCCTGCCAACAGCTGGTGTAGGATCACCTACAATTATCGGACTAGGCGCTGGAATGTTAATCTTGCTCTTCTCACTTATTCTTGCATTGTAATTCTCAAAAAAAGCATTAATCAATATTAACATTAGGGGATAAAGTGTTATATACTTTAAGGATGTGGTTTGTTTATACAATTGTTCATACATTTTTATTGGCTTTAGTAAACTACTCCGACGAATGGCTAGCAATCAATAACAAACTCCCACAAAATCCAATATACACACCAAAGTAGGAAGCGTTTTGTTAATTTCTACTCTAATGAGCTTTCTTGGAGCTTTGTTTCTTTGGGTAATAACAAAGGATATATCCCTACCCTCTGAATCCCGGACGATAGCAATTATCTCATCTATTCCTATGGTGGCTATGTACGCATCATATTTTTATCTGTTACAAACATATCCTGTTCACCAAGTTGCTCCACTTTTTCAAATCAGCACTATATGGCTATTATTGTTTGAGTTACTGTCTGGAAACAGTATTACATTAATTAGCTTATTAGGAATTACAATTTTAATGTACGGAGCCTATGTATTAGACGCTGGAACATTTAAATGGAAAATACCTACCCAACTGTTATTCATAGCCATACCAGCAACTTCAACTTGGTCAATATCTTTATATCTATCCCGTCTTGCTTCGCAAACCAGCTCTCCTGTACTTGTTGCTTTTTGGCAACTGTTGGCAATTGGGCTTGTAGGAGTAGTCTTATTTATTTTTGTCAAAAGGTACAGAGAAGGATTCTTGTACAGAATTAAAAATCAAGGAAAAGCATTTTTAGGCTTAAGTATGATAAATGAAACTTTAGCTGAGGTCGGATATGTCTTCAGCAACTTGGCAGTTGCTACTGCTCCTATTGCAACTTTTGTATCAGCATTGAGTGGAGTTCAAAGTATATTTGTCTTGTTGTTATTCTTTTTGTTCCCTATGGGAAAAAGAGCAAAAGTAACAAAAATTCAATGGACGGCAGTCATCTTAATAACAATTGGCGTTTTCATTATTGAACAACAATAGTTATATGATACAAAAATACACACTATCTTGGTTGTAGAGTATGTTACAAAATAACCTTATAACTGTTTCTTGCTTTTATTTTCTATCAGTTTAAATCTAATAATAGCCTCTAGTAATTTACGATAATCTTCGTCGGATAGTCCTTCATCATGATATAACCGTAAATTGCGGCTAATATGTGACTCGAGTAACGTAATAATATTGGTAAGATCTCCGGTGAATGAGGTTAGTCTAGATAGATCATCTAAACTTAACGAAAAATCTATGTTAAAGTACAACACCACTTCAGGCTGGTTATAAATATCAATACCTTCTTTAAGCAATTTTCTAGCTGCCCAAGACCAGCTTTGCCAAATCTCTAAATTACTCATGTTTATTGCTCTCTGATTGTTTTGATTCTCTTTCCCAACCATTTGTTGGTCCAACCACTCTTCTTGAATTTGACGGGCTTTGGGTAAGTTGTCAGTTTTAACGCAATGATAAATAATGCCAGAAAAGGCATGATAAAAACTGGGCTCGGGTAAATAATGAATTTCTTCACAAGCTCTGTCAAAATCGCCAATTTCCAATAATAAATCAATGAAAATTTCATTGATTAGCCTATTTCTATGGAAATTGACTTCGCGATCAATTTTATTAGTTAATGATACTTTCCTTCCATGAGACACATCGCTTCGCAGATAATACCGAATGAGCCTATATACTGAAAACTCATCAACATTATTCATATCGATAGTTTCGACAGTTCTAAGAAGGTAGTTATGATGTGGTTCAACAAGATCAGCATGTCCTAATTTTCTAGCTATGCTACAAACATTGCTTAAATCGTCATAATAGCCACTTAACTTATATGTATCTTCATCTCGTTCTGTATCCCCGAACTTTTGGTTAGAGGATTTTCTAGCAGGTAGAAGGTCTGACAATAATGTAACTGGCAATTCGGGGACATTTTGTAAAGCTTTTTCTAAACGCTTTCTTGTGTCTTCTGGTTTTATACAATTGACAAATTCCGCCATCTTTGATGCATATGCCGTTTCAGCCAATTGATATATAGATGCTTCCCAACGTTCTACAATTTTATCTTTTTCAATAGAAGGATGTTGTGTATCATACCACCAACGATAAATGTCAATCCATACTGGATCGGGATCTAATGCTAACAATCGCTCCTGACTCTTAATCACATCTTGATACCAAACTAAATCTGTTTCTATGGCAAACTTGCTAATTATATATTCATTGAAAAAAGACCACCACATACTGGTTCGTACTACATTTGCTAGCTGCTCGATTTTATCTTCCGGATTGAGGGCATTCTCTTCTTTGGTATATCTATCGGGTATTCCTATTAGTACTTCTGTCGGCATCCATCCAGATTCTAACAATGGTAATGCATTAATCCAACTACCCCATTCTACATCAGTAGCGACTCCTGGTTTAGACAGACTAAGCCACTTGTCCAAAAGTTCTGCTGTGTTCATTTCAAGTTCTGGATACATAAATACTATAATATAAACCTTTCTAGATGGAAGAAATTATATCACGAAGGAAATATATCATAGACTTCGGTCAAATAAAGTGGGGAGCCTTAACAACCATAGAATCATTACCAGGTTTTAAACCAATGATAGCTTTCATCAAGCCAAACTGGTACTGTTATGCCTGTGTAGCGAGGTAAAAAGTATATAAAAGCAACCATAGCTAAACTAAAAAACCACAGTCTCACTTTTTTATATTTTGCAAGAATAAATCCTAACAAAATTGCTAAAAAGGGAATGGACGGCAAGTAATGGTACAAAAACATAATTCTAGGCGAGGCTGCCCAAGGAACAAAAAATATTGCATACGAAAAAACTATTAGAGCAATCTTTTTAGCCCACTCATTCTTTAAAGAAAAGTTTTTAATAACCAAATATACACATACCAATACCGCTATCAATCCTCCCCAAAAAACTATTGGATTCCCCATTATGTAAATATTGGAAACAACATTGTCAACAACTCCACCGGCATAAACCCAAATTGGTCTTAATAAAATTGGCCAACTCCACCATGGTGAAGTAAAAGGATGCTCTGCCTCCAAACGTGTGTGATACCACCACATTTGCTTTTGAACTCCAATAAATATGTCAAAACCGTGACCACTAGTGAACATTGGGATATAACTTGCCAAATAAACAAGAGGAGGTAACAAAATAAACCATATATAATTTAGTCTAAACTTTTTCCCTAGCAACAAAAATGCAATAGGAAAAATCGGCAATGCCCACAAAGCACTCCATTTGGAAGCAAGAGCTAAACCATAAGCTATTGCTGAAAAAGCATATTTATCTTTAATAAATAGATAAAAAGACAATAAAACAAAAAATAATAAATAAGCATCATTCATTCCAATTCTGCTTAGCCCTAGAGGCAAACCATCAAGAGCAAATACCGCAGAGGAGAAAATACCAACGTCTCTATTAAAAAGTTCCTTAGCGATTAAATAAACCAATAAAACACTTCCTGTACCTAAAATTGCAGCGGGGAAACGCCAAGCAAAGGCCTGTTCTCCAAATATAGCCATTGAGAACCACATACCTTCTTTTGCAAGTGGAGGGTGAGTCCATTCATAGGCAAAACCTTCGGGATGGGGATTCCACCATTCCCAAGCCATTGGATTCCCTTGAAGCATTTGTCTTGCTGTAAAAGCATGATAAACCTCATCAAAGTACTCGTTCTTTGGTTCACTTAAACTTACTAATCTGACAAACAAAGATCCCAATAATACAAGCACTAAGAGAATTTTAATTTGCTTGTCTGTAAACACTTCATTAACAACTAGCTTTTCTGATTTTTTTGTCCCTGGATCTAAATTAAAAGAAAGAGAAAAAAGCTTACTGGTAGTGATTTTCACTTTTGAAGCATAAACCAAAATAGCCAATCCTAATACATTAATAATAGAAAATGCTTTCGATACAAAGACAGGAAAGACTTCTTTGAAATTGTTAGTTATCCAAACATAAGCGTAATATAGGTTTGCTAAATAACCTACAGATAAAGCAAGATAAACAAAAGCTGCTACTTCATAAAATGCAGATACAATAGCCAGTGGGGCAAGAGCTGGAAGCAAATGTCTTTCATGAAGACGAGTAAAAAATACAAAGTTTGCCAAAAACAATACGGAAAGCAAAAAGTAGCTGGATTTTTCTTCTTTTTTTAATTTTATGGCCGTCAATATAAAAATAAATACTGTCATTAAATAACCAAAAAACTTATAAACAGGATTGTCGGGTCGCCAAAAGCCAAATATGCCCCAGAAATTAAAAGCATTTACACTGGTATATGGGTACTGATTTAAAGTTGTGTTAATTCTTTGAACTATAAACTCCATCAGTGATCCATTATTCCAAAAAGGAACAAAGGCAAGAGCAAAAATAACTCCAGATAATAAAATATAAGTGGCAACATTAACTAATCTTGTCTTTCTTGTATACATTAAATAAAGTACGACAAGTGCTACTAAAGCAGCTTGTGGCTTGACTAGTGTGCCAATAGCAAGGAAAAAAGCTGATAAGTACAAATTACTACCAAAAGAAAATATAGTAAGTAAAGAAAAAAGTGCAGTTAAAGAGTCCACTTGTCCCCACAATGCCGAGTTTGCAAAAACTGCCGGGTTAAATAACCACATTCCACTAGCTACTAATGCCTTTTTAGAAGAGGTATACTTTTTAACTACTAGGTAAACAAGATATCCGATCAAGACATCAGAAAAAATTGCGGGCAATTTATACAGTATGACTTCTGGTATTAAAATGGCTTGATTTATTTTCCCCAATAACCACAAAACATAAAGGTATCCTGGCAAATAATCAGACCAATTACTATAAAAATTCCTAAACCCATTTTCTGCAAGGTTATTACTCCAACTCAGAAAAGTGTTAAAATCAAGCTCAAGAGTACCAAAAGGAGACATAAAAATCCTTAAGGCCAGCGCTGCCAAGAGCAAAACCAAAATATTTTTATCAAATTTTATATCTCTAAAAAACCTCATAAATTTTAACTTCTTCATTAGTATACACATTTCTCATATATGGTGAGTTATCAAAATTAGCCTCTGCTTCCGGATATTCTCTCTTTTCAGCATTTCCATAATAAATATAATCAAATGAATATTTTGATTTTAATAGATCAAGATAAGCTTTATTATCTGGATTCGAATAGAACTTTTCGATTTCTTCAGATCTGACAAACACGTTATCTTCACCAGAGTTATATCCGTGGCTATGTGGCCAATTTATATAAGAAAGAATTCTTAAACGTCCTGCAACTTGTGTGATTGGAGAATGAACAGTCGGTAATCCAACATAAACTGATTTTTGCGGTGTTTGCTGCCTCATCCAAATTCCTGCTTCATATTCTGGCAAAGTGTACGCCTGATTTTTATTTATAACACTCCAAAGCACAACCAAGAATGAACTCGAAATAGTAGTTAAAATCACCACTATAGAAACAGCTTGTCCAAGAATCCTTTTTTGCTTAACTAAATCTGATAATACCCACCCTGTAATAACTGCAACCGGAATTATCATAAAGTAAAAAAACTTAAACATATCTTTTTCATAGATAGTAAAAGTCACACTGTAAGGGATTATAAACAAGATTAAACCGAAGAAAAATAAATACCAAAAGTGTTTATTTTTAAAATCTTTTGCTAAAACTACCTTGACAGGTGCAATTAAAAATATCACAAAAGGTAAGCCAAAATTATTTAATATAAAACTAAGATGCCAATGGAAGCTTCTATCACTATTCCAATTTCCAAAACGAAAAGTTTCTTCCACCAAGTTAATCAATGAATTCCCATTAGTTTTAGTACCTAAAAACATTGGAGAAATAATTAAAATAGGAAGTATAAAAACAATAAGTAGTTCTATATTCTTTCTCAAACCTTTTATCGAAAAAAACAACAAATTAACCAAGCCAAACAATATAAAGCCAACAATAAATGCAAAAAACTGGAATTTACTTACTAAGGCTGTTACAACTCCTGCAAGTAAAACTCTCTTATAATCCTTTTTTTCATACCCCGTGGACAAAACATACGCAATAATTGCAACTGAAGGTAAACCAACCATCATGGGCCGGTTTTGTAAAAAATAATCAACCATTGGAGCCATCTGATACAAACCATTTGACTCTATGCTGTAACCTCTATAAAGCAAGTCAATTATTGCAATAAAAATCGGTCTCTGACCAAGCTGAGCATTAACATCGGTTATAAATTTTATATAAATCCAATTGCTAAAAAATGCACCGATAACCGAAGAAATGATTGCTGCAACTTTATCTTTAAAAAGCAAATACGAAAAAGAATATATGCTAAAAGCAAAAGTAAAAATAAAAATAGGATTTGTATAAACTAAAACACGAGGAAAAAATTCAGACTTTAAAACATTAATTATTGCAGAGTGAAAATCTGAAAAATAATAATAAGTCATGAGCTTACCTGCATAGTATGGAGCTTGAGGAGGGAAATTACCTTCGGCAATACTTTCTATAATCCCAATGTGCATTGCTGTATCTTGCCAGTTAACAGCAGATAAAACCACATAGTTATTATAAACAGTAAAAATTGCTGGATACAAAGCAAAAAACACTATGCCTAAACTTAAAATGGACACCACCCAAATAAATGTATGCTCTTTAAAAAAAGTAAGTTTAGGCTTTTTTATGTCAATTAAAAAAACCAGTGGTAAAAATATGGACATAGCAAATAAAACATAAAACCTGTTTAGTTTAAAAAGGGAAGCTACAAAATAGACTACATATGTTGAAAATAATACACTTAAAATAATGTATAAAGGAATTTTCTCAAGTGGCTCAAGTTTTTTGAAAAAAGCCTCTATAATAAGAACACCAGGTATAAAAAAAATAAACAAAAAACCTACAACAGCTAATAAATGATTAACCATATTAAAAAGTTTATATCAAAAGAAAAATTACTGTTAATTTTATTATTTTCAATTTCTCTTTTTATATACTACTTAACTTCAGCAGGAAATACTCCCTATGACTACTTTACCAGATTAGCATCTGCTTTTTTACAAGGAATGTATTGGATTGAAAACCCACCCCAATGGCTAAACGAGGTTATTCCTTATCATGGAAAATATTATGTTGTTTACCCTCCTATGCCTGCCATTGTTCTTATTCCATTTGTATATTTATTTGGAGAAAGTTTTCCTCAACAACTATTAGCACACTTAATGGGTGCCGGGATTGTTGTATTTTCTTATAATGCGGTACTTTCTTTGACTAAAGTAAAAAAGATCGCACTCTGGTCAGCATTACTTATTGGCTTGGGTAGTATTGTCTGGTATTTATCAGCTACGGGATCTGTTTGGTATCTTGGTCAAGTTTCCGCTGCATTCTTTATGACTGCAGCTTTGTATTTTGTTTTAGAAAAAAAATTTTTTTTGAGCGGCTTGTTTCTCGGAGCATCCTATCTTTCAAGAGTACACACTATCGCTGCTATTCCTGTTTTTTTGTATTTGTCTTATAAACACAAAAAAAAATCAATTCTTTCATTTGTAACAGGTGTACTGCCGTTTTTGATTTTCAATGCTTTATATAATTATGTGAGATTTGGAGTTCCTTGGGATATTGGCTATAAGCTCATTCCCGGAGTATTAGAAGAACCATGGTATCAAAAAGGTCTGGTGCATCCTAGCTATATATTGTCTCATTTAAAAATAATGTTTTTAGCCTTACCTAAATTACTAAATGAATTTCCATATATCCAACCATCTTGGGCAGGATTAGCAATCTGGATAACTACTCCAGCTTTTGTATTTTGTTTGTTTGCTCCATTAAAACAAAATATTACAAAATTTTTATGGTTGTCTTTATTATTGGTTTCAATACCTGTTTTAATGCACGGTGGAACAGGCTTTACGCAGTTTGGATATAGGTATGCTGTTGATTTTTATCCACTTCTTTTACTTTTAACTGCTTTAGGTGTCAAAAAAACAGGCCTAAAAAAATACCACTGGGTTTTATTAATTATTGGAGTAATCGTTAATCTGTGGGGAGTACTATGGATTAATAAATTTGGTTGGATAAGTTATTAAAAAACTTAATTTATTCAAAAATATATATTTAATCTTTCTTTTGCAAATCTGCTATCAATTAATTATTAAGTAAATTAGACACCCAATCATGAATCTCGCTCCAGTCACCAGATCTAGGAACAAATACATACAAATTATCATAATCTTCACTTGGCTCTGGATTTTCTAAAAGCGTCTCATCTATCACTTCTGAATGAATATTTTCTTTTGCTACATATGCAAATCTAGCCACTGCTGCAGCCTCTTCTTGAGAGAAATCTGTTTCTACATTGTTCTCTGCAATACCAATAAGCTCTTTTATCTTTACTGGAGAAGCAACAACCTCTGCACTAATCAATTTATCCCTCAGTGCCATGATTACTTTTTGTTGCCTGCGACTTCTAGCTGTGTCTGTACCTTCTTCACCTTCAGCATGCCTGGATCTTACAAATTTAAGAGATGTTTCTCCATCCATATGCGTCAATCCTGGTTCAAAAGTTATTGTTTCATATCGACATCTTAATTGAATATCTCCTTCACAATTATCATTTTCTCTGCCCGGAATAGGGTACATATGATCGGTAAAACCATTGTCAATAACTACATCAATACCTCCAACAACATCAATTGCACCTTTAAAAGCCTCAAAATCAACTACAACACCATAATGAACCGGCAGACCTACGATTTCTTCAACTGTTGCTTTAGCAAGCAATAGACCTCCATTTTCTTGCTTTTGATTTCCCCAATAATAAATACTGTTGAGTTTTGCTCTAAGTTCAGAAATCCAAATATCACGAGGGAGAGAAATAATAACAATATCTCCACCATCATCTGGTACAGATACAAACATTATTGTATCTGTCAGGTCAGGTGCTTCGTGTCCCGTGCCTCCTTTCCCTAAAACTAAAATATTGGTCCTGCCTTCAAATGATTTGACTTCACCACTTCTTGCAAATACAAACTCATACAAAGCGTTTGTATATTTTGTTACTCCTGCTTCCTTTAGATAATTTTTAGCCAAAAAGGCAGTAATCAATATAAATAACACTAGACCTCCTGCAACAAAAAGCCGTATAGCCTTGTTGTGAACTAAAATCCTTCGTTTTAGTTTTGATAATTTGATATAAAGTTTTCCTTTTTTGGTATTTGTTTTGTTGTCCATGATAGAATGAAGCCTAAACCCGCTATTAATTGTACTATATACATGACTGACAACCTACTAGACAAATTAAATAAAGAACAGCTTAAAGCCGTTACCTATGAAAACGGCCCATTACTTGTTTTAGCTGGTGCAGGCAGCGGCAAAACAAGGGTCCTCACTTATAGAGTAGCCTGGTTTATTAATGAGAAAAAATATAAACCAGAAAATCTTTTGTTACTAACTTTCACAAATAAAGCTGCTTTTGAAATGAAAGAAAGAGTAACCACCTTAACCAAGTATACACCTGCCTTTGCAGGCACATTCCATTCTTTTTGTGTAAAGGTTCTTCGTATTAGTGGAGAAAGTATAAGTGTTCCAAAAAATTTTGTAATCTTTGATACAACTGATGCAAAAGACGCAATAAAAGATATTATTGAAAGACTTGATTTACCAGAAGAAAACTACAAACCATCCAGTATTGCATATGCAATATCGGATGCAAAAAACCAAATGATCTCTCCTATCCAATATGCTGAAATCGTACAAACTGAATTCCAGGAAGTTGTCTTTAAGGTATACGCGGAATACGACAAGCTCCTTAAGGAAATAGGCGCACTTGATTTTGATGATTTGTTGCTAAAAACCGTTAAGTTACTAAAAGAAAATCCGCATGTCAGAAAGGAGTGGCAGGAAAGACTAGCTTACACTTTGGTTGATGAGTGGCAGGACACAAACAAAGTACAATATGAATTAACTAAACTAATAGTTGGGGGATCAGGAAATATCACAGTAGTTGGTGATGCATCACAAAGTATTTACTCTTGGAGAGGCGCAGATTACAGAAATATAAACTACTTAAAACGTGACTATCCAGACATTGAAGTGATCAATTTGGAACAAAATTATCGTTCAACAGCAACTATTTTAGAAGCAGCCAATAACGTAATATCAAAAAACTCATCTCACACGGTTTTGACTTTATGGACAGAAAACAACGATGGCGAAAAAATTAAAACATACAGAGCTAAAAGCGGATTGGATGAAGCTTCTTTTGTAGCCCACGAAATCCAAAATCTTTTATTAGAAGGTTATAAATACAAAGATATATCAGTTCTTTACCGAACAAACGCACAATCTCGTGTAATTGAGGAGGCATTGCTTCATTCTGGTATACCTTATACTTTGTATGGAGGTGTTAAGTTTTATTCTAGAAAAGAGATTAAAGACATTGTTTCTTACCTTAGGCTTTTAGTAAATCCAAAAGACAGTATTTCAGAAAAGAGAGCCACAAAACTTGGCAAACGCAGGTTTGAAAAATTTGAGGAATTTAGATCCTCAATAGAAGACTTAGATAAACACACAACTCTTGAACTGCTGGATTCTGTAATTAAAGCTACTTATTATCTTGATAAGTATAAAAGGGAAACTGAAGAAAACTTACAAAGACTAGAAAATATAAAAGAGCTTCGTTCTGTTGCTACAAAATTCTCCAATATTTTTGAATTTTTAGAAAATGTTACTTTAGTTGAAGCAGAACAAGAGAGCACAGGAGAGATAAGAGTAATATATAATATTAATGAAGGTACGGTGTCTTTGATGACCTTACATGCCGCAAAAGGACTAGAATTCCCTGTTGTTTTTGTTATAGGGATGGAAGAAGGACTTTTCCCACATTCTAGAAGTCTTTTTGATATTCAGCAATTAGAAGAGGAGAGAAGACTTGCTTATGTGGGTATAACTAGAGCAATGAAAAAACTTTATTTAACATTTGCAGATAGAAGGCTATATTTTGGTCAACGCACAAGCAATCCTCCTTCAAGATTTATTGTCGACATCCCGGAACACTTGATTGATAATATTAATGGAGGATATGACAACTTCAACAGTTATGAAGATGATTATTATGACTATTAAATAAAGATCGCCTTTACTTTAATGATTACAACCCCATCTGATAAAAAACTCGCAAAACTGCTTCTAACACATAAACAAATGGCTCAGGTCTATAGAAATGGAACAGAGGAAGATTTCAGTCCCTACTTCTTCAAAATATCCAGCGATAATCAATATCTTTATTTTGTAGGTGCTAGACATACAAACGATCCATCTGATTATCAAATTCCAAAAATACTAAATCTATGGAAAGAGTTTCTAAACAAAACCACTAAACAAAATAGTATCGTTTTGGTAGAAGGAGGAGGTGCCCCGGTAGAAATGTCAGTGGAAGATGCTATTAAAAAATACAATGGCAGCGGTCTACCTGTCTATTTAGCAAATCTAGAAAAGATTAAATATTACTCGCCAGAACCAGACGAAAAAATGGAAATCCAATATCTTCTCAATTTTTTTACGAGAGAAGAAATTCTTAATAGCAGATTTGCATCTTTAATCTACCAATGGCATCGGTTTTTAGAAAAACCTGACTTCGAAAAATACATGTATAAATATTTGAATCGATATCAGAAAATGGCATTATGGAACGACATAGAGTTTACTATTAACTACGTCAAAGAGGTGCATAACCATATGCATAATCATCCGTTTGATCTAGAAAATATAGAATGTTTTATAAAAGATTCAAATCCCTCAGAAAATCAAGTGTCAAGTTTATCGAATATATTCCGTGACATTTATATTGTCAAAGAAATAATAAGACAATGGAATGAAGGTAAAAGTATTTTTATAGTTTACGGATCGGGACATGCAATTGTCCAAGAGCCAGCTTTAAAAAAACTACTGAAAATTTAAGTTGAAACATGAAAGTGCAAAATAATTCAAATAAGTTTGAACTTTTTGTACTGGAATATTTGAGACAATTGATTTTTTGTGGTCTTAGCTTATATTGATAATGTATAACCTTCTAAGCTCTTCAAAATATTCATATCCGCCATACAAACCATCCAGGAATTGTAATTTCCATTATTAAATGCAAAATTAGCTAATCTGTTCAATTCTACAATTCTCTCTTTTATATATTCATTAGCTTCACGGCTGTCTCCGTGTTGAAGACCGATGATAGCCAACCTTAAATGCTTTACTCTCTCGACTACAACTTGAACTTTTTCTTCAATTGTTAATAGTCCTGTCCCATTGTCTACCAGTGTGTCAACAATTGCATCTAGTTCTTGCGTATTGACTTGGGTAACAAGCTCATAAGATTGCCACTGATAATCAATATAGTCCTTTATGCGAGTAATATCTTCTGGAATAGTAGGCCTAATCTCCCTTTCCACATCTATATTATATCCTACTCATATTTAATGCTAAAATTGCCTAATGGATACCAATAGAATAAGTAGTTCTGAAAAAAACATCTTCAACAAATATGCAGTTCATCCACTTCAGTCTTGGGAGTGGGGCGAATTTCGCAAAAAATGGGGGAACGAGATTATTAGACTTGGAAATTACTCAGAAAAAAATCTTCAAGATTCTATTCAAGTAGTATTCAGTAAAATCCCTAGATCTAAATATAAGATTGGAACAGTTTTAAGAGGATCAAAACCTAACAAGAAAACATTACAAAAACTCAAAGAAATTGCTAAAGAGAAAAATGCTGTTTTTATTAAACTTGAGCCAAACGCACTCCTAAATATATCACCTGTAATCAAAAATACTGATTTTGATAAAACAAATGTGTTAAAAAAAGTCCCAAATAATCTAAAAGCTTCTAAAAAAGATTTACAAATTTTAGAAAAAGAAACAATACCAGGAAAAACACTTTTTACTCCTACTTCTTTCTGGATTGACCTTAGCAAAGATGAAGATACCTTAATGAAAAACATGCACCCTAAAACCAGATACAACGTTCGTTATGCAGAAAAAAAAGGAGTTGTAATTATTGAAGATAATTCAGACAAAGCTTTTGAAAAGTATATAAAATTAACCAGAGAAACAGTCGAAAGACAAGGTTTTTATGCTCATACTGAAAACTATCATAGGTTAATGTGGCAAACCCTCCATAAAGAGATGGTTGAAAGGAAAGATAAACCTATTGCACGATTACTTACTGCTCGATTCAGAAAAGAAATTCTAACTACCTGGATTGTGTTTGCCTGGAATGATTTTTTGTATTACCCATATGGAGCATCAAGTAATAGACGTAGAAACCTTCAACACAGCAGTGCAATGATGTGGGGTGCAATTTTATATGGCAAGAAATTGGGTTTAAAATGGTTTGATTTATGGGGGAGAGAAGAGGGACAAGGATTTACTCGATTTAAAGAAGGCTTTAACCCTTATGTTGTGGAGTTTATGAAAACTTGGGACTTGCCTACTACCAAACTTTATTGGCCATATCGCTTAGCAGAGGAGGGACGCTGGCTTTATTTACGAACAAAAGCAAAAACTGGTTTGATTAAGCACAGATTTTGAAATTTTATATTTTGGAGTCAATCCATTTCATAAATTCTTTTATGTAATCCCTTTTAATTTTAACTTCTTTTTTAGTTCTTGCTGGATACATTCTGTAGACGTCATAATATGAAGTAAAATCAATAATAACCGGAAGCTTAGTTTTTTGCTCAATAATTACATTTCTGAAATTAAACCCGTCATCAAGCTTTTTAATATCAAAATCAGGCAGCCATTCGAGTTCTTCTATCATAGAAAGTGAAGAGGCCAAGAAGTTGTATATGTTTTTTAAAACCTTATTATCTCTTAGCGAAGCCGCAATCTTGAAACTGTCATCACCTTCAACAAAAGTTTGATACATAAAATTAGTATTATCCTTCCTTTTAAATTCTGTTTTAGCAACAAAACTTTCAGGAAAGTAGTTTAAAAGTTTATTATAAGCAGTCTCAGTATTTTCAAGATACTTTAAATCGTTTACTTCAGGGAAAATTCCTGCAGCTATTTTTATAACTTTATCTTCTTTAAGAAATACAGACCATTCCCAACCCGCACCTATATTTTTATAATCTTTATATTTTCTCAAAGCATTACTCGATTCAGCTTTGTTATAAATAAAATTCCAAAGGCTTGTCTCAATTCTTTCTAATTCTTTTTCTGATTTATCTAAAAAATCTTTTAGTCTATAGTCATCCTTATCAGAAGTTCCCCAAGATTTTGGATAGTTACTGTCAGTAAAATTAATCACAATTTCTTATAAAAGATAACATATATAAACCAAAACACGAAAGTTTATAGCAAAAACAATAACTATACACATCAATTTTAGTTAATTGTTATAATAAGTTTATGGGAAACCACTATAAGATAAGTGTGATGGAGACATATGATGCTTGGTATGCAAACAACATACCCAAAATAAGAAACGGAGAATGGAATTTAGTAGATCAAGAGATTCTTCAAAATCCTGAAAACGATCGATTGCGTGGTTTAAATATTATTGCATATGTACCAGAAATAATTAATCAAGCAATTAATTCCAAAATTATAGCTTCCTTAGGAGCGGTAATAGGAGACGTTAGATGGATAATTCCAGAACAGGGAAGACATTTTACAATTTTAGATATTATTCCACACAATAGTGGTATCTCGTTTAAGGAACAAAAAGAACAGTTACCTAATTATTTGAATGTTATAAAAAATGCAGTTGATGACTTTAGCGGGAAAGTTCAAATTACTCTGGAAGGAGTATTTGCCAGCCCAGATGGTGTAACTATTCAAGGATATCCTTCAAATGACGGTTTGCACAATTTAAGACAATTACTCAGAAACAATTTAAACAGCGCAAGACTCACGAACCTAGAACACAAAAAGTACGTAATAGAAACAGCTCATGTTGCACTAGTTAAATTCATACAACCTGCGGATGGAGAGAAACTCCTGGCAACTGTAGACAAATTAAGACATATTGATATCGGAATTTTTGAAGTAAATGAAATAGTTTTAAACTTTAGTCCTCGTTACGACAAACATGAAACAATAGAGGTTGTAGAGCGTTTTGCAGTTAAACAATATTCTCCCCTATAGTAATATGATTGACATTAGGCAAACTAAACCATACGCGGAATACATTAAAAGAAACGGTTGGATAGTGGAAGGAGGGGAGGGGGAGTATATTTTTATCAGGAAGTTTCCCTTAATAGGAAGTTTTATAAAAGTTCAACGACCAGAAAAAATAAATAAAGTATTTTTACAAAAAATAGAAAATACTGCTAAAAAATTTCGATCAGTCCAAATTGTTATTGAACCAAAAAGTAAGAAAGATAAAAAACTGCTTTTAAATTATGGGTACAAGCAAAGTAAGAACCCATACTTGCCAAGCAAAACATTAGAACTAGACTTAACTATATCAAACCAAAAACTTTTCTCCGCACTTCATAAAAACGCTAAGCACTCTCTTCATATTACTGAAAATTTAATTCTTTCACGAAATCCCGATGTGAAAAGCTTTCAACAGGCATGGAAAAACTCTATCGGATACAGACGTTATGTGCCTAGTAAGCACAAATTAGAATATATTATGGGGTGTTTTGCCTCCTCTGCACTCTTCTTGGCGTCGCACAATAATAATTTGATTTCAAAAAATACAGTTACAGCAGGTGCAATTTTTCTAATTGCAGACAAAAAAGCATATTATTGGCAGGCCTTTGCAAACAAAGAAGGTCGTGGTCAGCTAGCCCCCTATCGCCTTCTCTGGGAAGGCATATTGTGGTCGAAAGCAATGGGAGCAAAAGCCTTTGATTTTGAAGGTATTTACGACAACCGCTTTCCTAATAAATCGTGGTTGGGTTTTTCCTATTTTAAGGGGAAATTTGGTGGTCATAAGGTTGTTTATCCAGGAGCATATACAAAAACTACACTCACTAATATGCTAAGATAGCTTCATGGTCTTAAAAATTTTTATAATTGTATTCGCTGCTATGATCGCAACTTCATTTTGGGAAGCCTATGTAGAAGGAAGAAATGCTTGGGATAAGGGTAAATATGGGTGGAAAATAAATTTCGCTAAAAATTTTAAATTAACTGGCTATCATTTTTTCTTGTTTGGGGTTACGTTTCCGCTGCTACTGCTTTTGCCATTAGTTGTTTCAGGATGGGATACAAAACTGTTTGGTGTCCTTTTTAGCGCTTACACCGCAGGTCTTGTTATAGAAGACTTATTTTGGTACATAGTAAACCCAGTTGTAAAATTTAAAGAACACAATCCTAATTTTGCAAACTACTACCCATGGTTGAAACTAGGAAGAATTAACATTCCCCTTTTGTATCTACTAGCTCTTGGTTTGAGTTTAGCTTCCTGGTACTTTCTTTGGAGGTAAAAATAGAAATCTAACCTCTTACTTATTAAAATAATTAATAATGAAAGATCTCCTAAACAAACACGTTTCACTATTTATCAGAAACTTAGAGGCAATCGATTATCTGGAAAACTTTCTAGTTTCAGCAGTGGCAGCAATACTAGCAATAAGAGTTTTTTTAACGCTAACCGGCTTTCCTCAAATTGCAGGAGCGGGTCTTCATATCGCACACGTTCTGTGGGGAGGTGTGTTTATGGCAATAGCTTTGTTTTTTTCATTATTTTTTTTAAACAAAGAAGCAAGACACATCTCTGCCGTACTTGGTGGTGCTGGGTTTGGAACTTTCATAGATGAACTTGGGAAATTTATTACTGCTGATAACAACTACTTCTTTCAACCAACAATTGCATTAATATATTTGATCTTTGTCATTTTGTTTTTACTTATTAGAACATTGGAAAAAAACATTCAGCCGACTCAAAAAGAATATGCACTTAATGCACTTGAACATGTAAAAGAAGCCGTTTTTAATGACTTAGATAAAATTGAAAAAGAAAAAGTTGAACTGTATCTAAAAAAGATGGACCCTAAGGACTCAATCACTAAAGCCATAATACAAATACTTGAGTCAGAAAAGCTAAAAAACAGCGAAGATGTATATATATTGTCTCGTCTAAAAAATTACTTGCGAACTAAATACACACAAACTGTTAGAAGAAAACGATTTGCAAATTACATCATGTGGTTTTTTGTAATTATAGCTTTTGCAAATTTAGTTAATGCATTTCTGGATACAACTCAGGTACTAAACTTTTGGGACGTTGGACTTGTACTTTCTTCTCTTTTATCTGTAGTTTATATACTGTGCGGGGTCTATTTCTATTACAAAAGTCATCACTTGAAATCATATCAGTCTTATAAAATGTCTGTTATCGTCTCAATTTTATTGGTACAATTTTTTAAGTTTTATCACAACCAATTATCAGCATTAATTGGACTTCTCGTTTACACAACAGTGTTGGCCGCACTTGATTTTTTAATTTCAGAACTAGAGCCTGCGAAATAAGACTCATTTTTGTTAGAAAATCTAAAAAAATCCGGGAAATATTTAGGTTTTTGCAGTATTCCTCTTTCTATTAGATTTTTTATTTCCGGTGAAAATTTGCTATTTACCTTCCCTACATAAAGCAAACTCAAATCTCCGCCCTCTCTAATATAATCTTCAATTTCATAGAGACCTTGTAAGTAAACATGATCCTTTATGAAACCTCCACCACGATGTGCTCTTAATGATAATTGCCAAGCCTGTTCATTATTTAACCTGTAAGATTTTAATCTCTCGAAAGTCTGTTTAAAATTCTCACCTTTAATAACGCAGTCAACAGCAATAACTCTTCCAGCATAATCTTTTAGGCAATTGTTATTAAGCGTATCTGTTACTTTTTCTGCATATACTGCAAGACCTTCTTCTGTTACTAAATAATCCTCACTAAATTCTCCCCAAATTCTAGAGTCCTGAGATCTACCATTTTCATATCTATAAATATGTACTTTAACCTCGTGATTAACAAGCCTTTTAATATCATTTTGGCTGTATTTTCTCTTCTTGTTAATAAAAATTGTTTGAAGAGCGTTATTTACAAATGCTCCATGTTTGTCATGATATTTTACTTTCCACCCACTTATATTTTTAAGTGATTCCTTGATTTTCTCTACTACTTCATTTGAAGAAAGTGTTTTTTCTTCGTCTGAATTTTCTAATTCATTTAGCAGATTCTCCGCCTTATAAATTAATTTTTCCGAAGGTCTATGAAACAAAAAAAGACTTAGTTCTCTAACTTCCCTGCTACCTCTTATCTCAACTATTTTATTTTTAATTTGTAGCTTATGTATTTTTCTTTTATAATGTGAAGTGCTCTCACATTCTGGTATTTTCAAGTTTTCAAGAAATTTAGATACTTCGTTATAGTCATAATCTGGCTCTGCATAAGAAAATTTAGGAGTTTTTATTTTTCCTTTAAGAAACTCTCTTTTTTGTTCTAGAGAGTTGGTCGGTTCAATGTAGTGAATTATCTTTAACTTCTTGGAGATTTTCTCAAGGGTTTTATCTATTTCTACTAAGCTTCTTGCGGCAGGATCTTTCACAGGCTATATACTAACTTAGGCACAGGTTTTATTCAATACCTAAATTTTCACAGATTTTACTTTGATGAAGTATCTAAAAAATTAGGTAAATACTTTGGTGGCTGTAATATGCCTTCATTTAATAATCTTTCTACCATGTCTAAGTGATGTAAGCCAATTTTACCTACATAAAGTATTTTTGCGTCTCCCCCTTTTTCTATGTAATCTTTAACTTTAAAATATCCGTCTAAATAAACATAATCCTTTGTAAATCCACCGCCTCTGTATGCCCTTAGAGTCAAATCCCATGCCATTCCATTCTCTATGTCAAAATCTTTAAGTCTTGCGAAGGCTTCTCTAAAACTTAGATTATTCAAGACTGAGTCAACCGAAACAACTCTCCCGGCATAACTTCTCAACACACCTGGATTACTATTACCTGTAACTTCCTCGTTATATGTTGCTAACCCCTCTTCTGTCATCATGTAACCAGGAAGCCCTTTTGCAAAAAGCTTCCAAGGTTGAAGAGAACCATTTATACCTCTATAGATATGGGTCTCAACTTCATGGACCAAAAGTCTTGCCGCCTCACTTTTACCAAACATTCTCTCTTTATTCAAATAAAGAGTACGACGAGGTCGATCAAGAAAAACACCATATTTGGAATGATACTCTACTGTCCATCTGATTTTGTACTGATTAAAATAATCTTCAAAATGCTTCTTTATTTCCGAAGCTGGCAATTCTTTACTTTCTTCTTCTACTTTTTCGTCTCTGAGAATCTCTTCTGCTTTAGTTAATAATGCTTTATCTGGTTTGTTTTCTACCTGAACTGAGATTTTTAAAAACTCACTTGTTCCTCTTGTTTCTACCATTTTGTTGTACAACTCCAAATTTTTAAATATTTTTTATAGTAAGGTGTCATAATTCCTTCTGGTACTTCTATCTCATTTAAGGAATTGTGGAAGTTTTGAGTATCATACCCAGGTTCAATATAAAGAAAACTGGGTTCAGTATTATGCTTAAAAAACTCTTTTTTTTGCTCTATTTCATTAACTGGTTGGAGGTGGTGAACTAATCTTAATTGCTTAGACAAACTGCCTAACTCACTGTCCAATTCGTTAAACTTTTTGATATTATTTTTATCCATATAGCCTACTCCACACTACACATTAACTTGTATTCACAAGACTGGCAAAAAAAATGTCCGGAGCATCTAAAATTACTTTCCTCTATTTTTTTCTTCCACTCAAAAATCTCTTCCACTGCTTTGTCCAGCTGCTCTCTGGTTCGAGTGGTTGATAGTTTTTGTTGAGTATCAAAATAATAAAGAGACAAAACTATATCATCTGGGTTTTTACCAAATGGTTCCTCCCCTACCCTTGTCGCTGCCAAGGCATAAAAAGTCAGCTGCATATCCTTATCCACATCTCTTTGAGTAGGAACATTTGGTCCTGTTTTATAATCAATGATTTCAATTCTTCCATCTCCTAGTACATCTACCCTATCTATTTTGCCTCCAATCATTAATTTTTGTCCGTTTTTCTCCAAGGGAATAGTAAAGGGCCATTCCAATATTTCAGGAATATTGTTGTCAGCTCTTGTTAAGTATTCCTGTAAATAAACTTTTCCTTTTTCTTTCATCTTTTCTTGGTGTGATTTAGTATCATACCCTTCCTTAACCCAATTCAATTCTAGAAGCTCAATTGCCCTTTTGTAATTTGACTGTTTACCTGATTTAAGTTCTAAGTAATAGTCTTTTAAAGTTTCATGGATTGAAGTTCCAAAACTCAAACTAGAAGAGGCAGGTACTGGTATACCCAAAATGTAACCTAATTTATAGTGTAAAGGACAAATCTTAAAAGAACTAATCTGAGAATAAGACAAGTAATCAACATGATGTTTATAAAGTTCTTCACTTAGAGCAACATCTTCATTTGGCGCATAATCCAAGAAAGAAAGCTGTTCACTTTTATCTTTATTCTCAAGTGCTTGCACGTCTTCTCCTAAAGCTTCAAAGATGAAAGGAGAAAGTTTTTTTTCTCTTTTTGCTTCACCGTAAAAATTTGCTGCTGTTAGGAAAAGCTTTTCTTTAGCTCTTGTCATTCCAACATAAAAAAGCCTTCTTTCTTCCTGCAAATGATAATCACCTTCAGGAAGAACTTCTTTTATTAGATTTTCAGGAATAGGTAATTGTTCACGTCTTTCTATTGAGGGAAAGCGATGATCTACTAAATTAACCAAAAACACAACAGGAAATTCCAGCCCTTTTGCAGAATGTGTTGTTAATATATTTACAGCATTAACTTCAGACCAATCACTATCAGCAGACAACGGACTTTCACCCAGCTCCATTGATAAATCTATCCAATCAACTACTGCAGTTACATTTGCATCCTCGTGCCCCACTTCGTAAGATTTTAATTTATCAAAAAATCTAGAAATATTAGATGCTTTTTTTTCAGCCTGTGCAGTATCTGGATTTAAAAGTTTTTGCAACAATCCTGTTTCTTCAAGAAAATTATAGAGTAGCTGACCTGCTGTTTCATTTTTTACTTTTTCAAAGTGCTTTTTAATTATATTCACTACTCTACTTACCTTTTGTTTGGCATCATCTGAAATATAAGTGTTTTCTATTTTCTCCGCTGCTTCAAAAAGTGAGAGATTGTATTTTTTCGAATAATTAGAAAGTTTTATTAAGTCACGTGCTGGTATTTCAAAGTAATCAAGTGAAAGCAATCGATAAAAAGATATTGAATCATCAAAATTATATAGAACTTTTAGAAAACTAATTAAATCAATTATTTCACTTTGGCGAAAAAGTTTACCAGGGCCCAAAAATTGATATGGTATTGAATTTCTACTAAGTGCTCGAATAAATGGTTCTGCATGATTGTTGGCACGCACCAAAATTGCAATATCTCCAAACTCATAATCTTTTGATATCTCTCTAATTTTTTGAGCAACAGTTTCAGCCTCGTTTTCTACTCTATCACTATGAAAAAATCCAATTTCAGCATTTATATTTTTCTGAGCGATTAGTTTTTTGTCTACATTCTCCTTAACTTCTAATCTATCTGGATTATTATTCTGAATTAACATATAAGATCTATCTAGTATTTCTTGAGCACTTCGGTAATTTTTAGTAAGAGTAACAATTTTTGCTTGAGGGAAAAGCTGTCTAAATTGAAGAATATTAGACACAGCTGCTCCTCTAAACCTATAAATACTTTGATCATCATCACCGGTAACTGTAATGTTTTTGTGTTTATCCGCTAAAATAGTTGCTAACTTGTTTTGGGCATAATTTGTATCTTGAAATTCATCTACCAGGATAAACTTAAATTTGTTCTGATAGTTTTTAAGGATGTTTGGTCGTTCACGAAATAACTTCAACGTTTTTACAATTAAATCACCAAAATCCATATATCCTTGGCGGGTTTTTAATTCCTCGTATTTTCTATAAGAATTTGCTAATTCAAACCATTTTTCTGATTCAAGAACTTCATCTTCGCCTTTTGCTGTTTTTTGTTGCTTTTCTGCCCATTCTATGTATTCTGAAGGTGTTATGTCCTCATCTTGCAATCTAGAGAAATGCTGAAGTATTCCTCCTAAAAACTTTGTCGGATTTCCCAAAGGACGAAAATAATTTAAATCAAACTCAAATAGATTATCTCTTAAATATTGTACTGTTTCTGCTTGGTTCATCAACTTGTATTTTGGATCAAATCCAATCTGCAAGGCTTCATCCCTTAAAACTCGATCACAAAATGAATGAAAAGTGGAAATCCACATTTGAGTGTAACCATAGGGCATTGCTCTATCTACACGATCCTCCATTTCTCTTGCCGCTTTATCAGTAAAAGTCAGTGCTAGAATCTCCGAAGGATTAGATAATCCTTTACTAATCAAGTATTTAACTCGTTCTGTTACAACTGTTGTTTTTCCCGTCCCTGCGCCAGCAATAACCAAAAGAGGTCCATTTTCGTGTTCAACAGCTTCCTTTTGTTCTTTGTTAAGTTTGACTTTTCCAGAAGTAATCATGTCTTAAATTATATACCAGACTACCGAAATTTACACGAAGAATGCGATTAGAATGGATCTTCACCTGTTGGAAGCTTTTCATTATCAACTTCTTCAAGTGATTGAGTTGTTTCAATTTTTTGTCCCAACTGAGTAAATGTTGAGGTAACAGTACTCATCATATTAAATGCATTTTGTATGTGACGGTTTAAAGTTGAAAGATTATCACCAACTTTTTCATAATCTTTTTGTATTGCCCTTACCATTCTTAAAGCTTGTCTTGATTTTTGCTCAATTTTTTGTCCTTCAAAAGACAAAAGTACCATTTGCAGATGTGCATACATAGTAGTTGGAGAAACCGGATAAATTCTACTTTTTCTTGCATAGTCAATAAGTTCAACATCGTTCACAATCTCGTAATATACAGGTTCACTAGGTACATACATCAGTGCAAAGTCCAGTGTTCCTTCTTCAGGCAATATGTACTTTTTAGAAATATCTCTGATGTGCTTTCTAACATCATTTACAAAATTTCTTCTTGATAATTCTCTTTCTTTTTCGTCTGCTGCTTTACTTAATTTCTGGAAGTTCTCCATGGGAAATTTTGAATCAATGGGAATAATTCCGGCTGTAGTTTTTATTGCAGCATCAACAGTACTTCCTGATTTAAAAGAATACTGCAAATGAAATTTGTTCTTTGGAAAGGTTTGCTCTATTAAATCCTTTAAGACTTCTTCCCCTATATTTCCTCTCAATTTAGGGCTTTGCAAAAATTCTTGAAGCTCCTTCATACTTCTACCAATCTCGCTCATTTCACCTATGTTTTTCTGAACATGACTAATCACCTTGGCAGCATTATCTAACCTTTCATTTAATGTTTTCGTTGACTCATGAAGCGTTTGGGTAAACTGCTTATTTTGCTGATCTAAACGAGTGTTCGTTGTTTTAAGATATTCTAGTAATTCATCTGAGGGCTTTTGCCCATTTTTCATGTCCTCAAATCGCCGATTTAGAAAATAACCCAAGGCGATAAATCCTGCAATCACTATTAATATAACCACAATAGGGTCCATAGCGCTATCATTGTAGCACTCCAATAGCTTAAAATGAATGTATGAATACCCGAGAAAAAATAGCTAAGTCTGCTAAAAAGAGAAAAAATTTCTTACCTACATTAATATCAACAGGTATAATTTGGATCATACTTATATTATTTGTTTTATTTGTTGACCCTTACTCAACGGCAGCAGTACCTCTGTTTTTCTTTTTTTCTTTTTTGGCTACTTTATTTTTATTCTCATTAATATTTGTCAATACTAGAAGAGGCTTTTTGGCGTCTCTTGGAATTGTAGTTTTTTTGATACTACTCTACTTTGGAATCGGAAGTGTACATAATCTACTTCTAATATTCGGTATTTTGATAGTAATTGAATTTTATTTTTTAAAAACGTGATTTAAAATCCAATAACTTAAAAGGGTTAAAAAGTGTTATTAAAATAAAGTGTTTGACAATAAATAAGGTGATCATTATACTTTGGCAAATAACTGCCCCCATAAAAATTTTAGAATCAATAAACTTTTATTGATTAAAGTAGTATGCGTTCATCAGATAAAAAATTGAATCCTTCTTTGAAAAAGGAAATTAACAATACTCTAGCTCAAACTCTTGCTGACATTAAAAGTGTTGATGAAGCAAAAACTTTTATAAATGATTTTTTTACAAGCACGGAGCTAGAAACGTTTTCTAAACGCCTTGCTGTTGCTTATTGGCTAAAAAAGGGCAGATCATACGAAAATATCAAAGAAAACCTAAAGGTATCAAGCGCAACAATTGCCGACGTTTCAGCATCAATGAACAAAACAGGAATAAAAGCAGCCCTCAAAAAAATTGAAGCTGAAGAATGGGCTAACCAGTGGGCTGAAAAGTTTAGAAAAATTGTCGGCAAGAAAGAAATGAAAAAAAGCATCTCTTAAAAGAGGGATGTTTGTGTATTTCTACCCTCTATTAGAGGGTTTTTTAATTTGGTAAACTAAATTATGAATAAATTCTATCTAACTACAGCTATCCCTTATGTAAATGCCAAACCACATATAGGACATGCACTAGAATATTTTTATGCAGATGCCGTGCGTAGATATTACCAAATAATTGGGTTTGAAACCTTACTACTGTCAGGTGCGGACGAAAACGCACTTAAAAATGTTCAATCCGCAGAAAAAGAAGGTCTTCCAACTGAAGAATTTTTAGATAAATACTCAGATGTATTTGTACAGGCATATGAAAAACTTGGCGTACATTTGGATGTCTTTCAACGAGGTTCAGACAAAGAAAAGCATTGGCCAGGTGTACAAAAACTATGGAAGTTAGCTGAAAAAAACGGCGATATCTATAAGAAAGAGTACGAAGGTCTATATTGTGTGGGATGCGAATCCTTTAAGACTGAAAAAGAATTAGTCAACGGCAAATGCCCTGAACACAACAAAGAACCTGAAAAAGTAAAAGAAGAAAACTACTTCTTTAAACTCTCAAAGTACCAAAACAAGTTAACTGAAATCATAGAGTCAAATCAACTTAAAATTGTTCCCGAAAACAAAAGAAAGGAAGCTTTATCATTTATAAAATCAGGCTTGGAAGATTTTAGTATTTCCCGATCAAAAGAAAGAGCACGTGGTGTTGGAGTCCCTGTCCCAGATGATGATAGTCAAGTAATTTATGTTTGGTTTGATGCCTTAAACATTTATATGACTGGGATTGGCTATGGATATGATCACCAAAAGTGGGAAAAATGGTGGCCAGCTGACTTACATATAATCGGTAAAGACATAAATAGGTTCCACACAGTTTATTGGCCTGCAATGTTATTGTCTTCGAATCTTCCTTTACCCAAGGAAATATATATACACGGATTTGTAACTATTGGTGGTGAAAAAATAAGTAAATCAATTGGAAACGTTGTCGATCCTTTTGATGTAGCAGATAAATATGGACTCGAAGCACTAAGATATTTTTTGCTAAGCCAAATCCCCTATGACGGTGATGGAAGTTTTACCTTTGAAAAATTTGAGGAAATTTACCAGGCTAATCTTGCTAATGGACTCGGGAATTTAGTTGCAAGAGTTGCTGGTATGATTGAGAAAAGCCATTTAGAATTTGAGCAAAAAGAGTCTGCCTTAAGTAACTCCGTAGCTCAATCTATAAAAAACTATGAACTAAACAAAGCTTTCGAAGATATCTGGAATAAAATAGCAGAAGCCGACAAATACATAAACGAAAATAAAGTATGGGGTCTTAGCGGAAAAAAACAAAAAGAAGCACTCTCTCACTTAGTAGATACTATTCGTCAAATTTCAACAGATCTTGAGCCTTTACTACCAGAAACATCAGAAGCAATAAAAAAGCAATATTCAGAGAAAAAAATCACTACTGCCGATCCTCTTTTTCCTAGACTTCAGTGAAACAAAGCGTATTTGTAATACTACCTTCAAGTATAGTAAAATATCGAGTAATACTTCCTCTATTTATAAAACATGAGCTGGATTCTTGAAAAACACGAAAAACGATTCATGCGTGCACTGGAGTTGTTTCCTGGTGGATTAGCATGGTCAATTATTTTATTTCCTGCCATTGGAGGAATCTTCTTCCCTGAAATAGTAGCTTACTTTATTCTTTTTTTCCTTGCATTTTGGTTCATTCGATCATTTAAATCAGCATTTTTGAGTATAAGAGGGTTTTTTATTTTATCAGAATGGAACAAGACAGATTTTAAGAAAAGATATTTAGAGGAAAAAACATCAAAATCTTTAGACTTTGAGGACATAAAACACGTAATTATTATTCCTGCTTACAATGAAAGCGAAAAAGTAATCTCTGTTGCTTTGGATTCTATAAAAAACCAAGAACAAATAAACAAAAGGAATCTTTTTGTTGTGCTTGCTATGGAAGAAAGAGCCAAAGGAGCTAAAGAAAGAGCTGAGAACTTAATTAAAAAGTACAAAAATAATTTTGGATTTATAAGAGCAACGTACCACCCAGACGGTATACCCGGCGAAGTGCGAGGTAAGGCGTCAAACGAAGCATGGGCAGCAAAAATTGCTAGAGGTTGGTTGAAAGAAGAAAATATAGATATCAAAAAAACTACTGTTACCTCATGTGATGTAGATACTAATTTTCATAAATATTATTTTGCTGCTCTTAGCTATCTATTTGCTACAGATAACAAACGCTATCTCAAATTCTGGCAATCTCCAATTTTTTGGTATAACAACCTTCATCGAGTCCCCTTCCCTGTAAAGATGCTTGGAGTTATAGGAACTGCTATTCACCTTTCTGATTTGCAGGAAAGTTTGATTTTTAATCAATCATCATACTCACTATCGTTCAAGCTTCTTGAAGATGTGGGATATTGGCACACAAATATTATTCCTGAAGATTGGCATTTATTTTTGCAAACTTTCTTTGAGAAAAAAGGTAAAGTGAGTGTTACGCCAATATTTTTACCAACACATGTAGACGCTCCTGAATCTGCCACTTGGATAGGTACACTCAAAAACAGATACAAGCAATGCCAAAGACATGCGTGGGGTGCAAGTGACATTCCCTATGCAATTGCTGAAAGCATAAGGCATAAAGAAATTCCTTTAACATCAAGAGTAGCAAGATTGTACAAACTAATTGAAACACATGTTATTTGGTCTACTAACTGGTTCTTATTAACAGTAGGAGCTACTCTACCTCTTATTATTAACCCTGCCTTTTCTAGAACATCACTAGGATATAATTTACCAAGAGCTGCAGAAGGATTTTTAACAATTTGTTTAATTGCTTTGGCTGTAATGGTTTTTATTGATATGATGCTTAGACCAAAACACGCAAAACCTGTTTCTGTTTTTACTGCAATAAAAGAAGTAGTCCAATGGGTTACACTTCCGGTTGTTACGTTACCTTTGTCAGTTTTACCCGGTCTTCATGCTCAAACACTTTTGATGCTTGGAAAAAGACTTGAATATAAAGTTACAGAAAAAGTATAACTTTATTTTGCTAAGTCTGTATTCACTCAGAATCGTTGAAGAAGTTTTATTGGGCGGTTATACTAGAGATTAAGACCCCCATGAAGAAAATCACATATACTTCAATTAAAAAATTTTTACAGCTTCCCCTCTGGCTAGTTTTACTCCTTGCTTTTATTTTTGTTCTTCGTATTCCTTCATTTGCAGAACCTTATTATTACGGTGACGAAATGATATATCTCACATTAGGAGAAGCTATTAAACAAGGAGAAGTCCTTTACAAAGATATTCACGACAACAAGCCTCCACTTCTTTATGTCACTGCTGCAATTGCTGGGAATGTATTTTGGTTTCGTGTAATACTCGCTTTCTGGAATTTAACTACAATAATAATTTTTTATAAATTAGTTGAGGTACTTTTCCCAAAAAAATCTATTTTACAAAAATTAGCTACTACTATATTTGCAACTTTAACAACTATCCCTCTTCTCGAAGGAAACATACCAAACTCGGAAGTTTTTATGATTGGTCCGACAATCCTAGCTTTTTATATTCTTTTTACAAAAAATCACACTCCAAAAACCTTAGTTATATCTGGCGTACTATTCTCAATTGCTACCTTATTTAAAGTACCTGCAGCCTTTGATCTACCAGTTATAGTTTTTTATTGGATACTAACTGCAAAAAAGCTTAATAAACCAATGATTGTAGAAATAATCAATAAATCTATATACCTATTAATTGGATTTTTAACTCCTATTATCTTAACTTTTGTTTGGTATTCTTTGAATGGAGCTTTAGGAGAGTATCTTCAAGCAGCATTCCTTCAGAACTTTGGCTACCTCTCAACTTTTAGACCAGATGATATTGCAGAACCATTTTTAGTTAAAAATGGTCCACTTTTAGTAAGAGCTTTTATTAGTGCATTATTAATTTTTGTTCTGTGGATATTAAGAAGAAAATTGTCTAAACAGTTTATATTTTTATCCATCTGGTTAATCCTTGCTTTGTTTGCTACAACTCTATCTGAACGCCCATATCCCCATTACCTAATTCAAGCGGTCCCGTCTGTATCAATATTTTTTGCCATGCTCTTATCACTAAATTCCATAGAACAATCTCTTTCTATCATACCTTTAACATTGGCATTTTTTGTTCCATTTTATTACCAATTTTGGCACTACCCTACACTTAGTTACTATCAGCACTTTGTTAAATTCGCAACAGGATCCCTAACTAAAGACCAATATTTCAATGGCTTTGGCAGCAATGTAACCAGTAACTACAAAGTAGCATCATATTTAAATAATATTAAATCAACTGACGAAAAAATATTTGTTTGGGGTGATAACGCAAGTATATATGCTTTAACCAGGTCTTTGCCTCCTGTCAAGTATACTGTAGACTATCATATTCATGATTTTTCAAATAAAAAGGAAATAGCTGAGATACTCTCCAAAGACCTACCAACATATATTGTTGTTACTAATTCAGCTGAAGATTATCCTGAACTTGATATTATGTTGATGGATTATTATATTTTATTAAATGAAATTGATGGTACTACTATCTGGAAATATTTTGGTTTGTTTTAGCAAAAGTATCATCTAAAAAGCTCAATGTGATAAAATTTTCCACAAGAATGGCAAAAACACACCTTAACAAACCTCCGTTATACCAAAAGATCGCCCTTCCAGGTTATCTAATCATGATCTTTATTATAAATATTGCTATTATCTTTTTTATTTTACTAACTAAAAACAAATTGCCACCTGTGGTTCCGCTATTTTATGGGGTTGCTTATGGAACAGAAAGACTTGCTCCTGTTAATTATCTAATTCTTCCTTCTTTATTGTCTATAACAGTTATTTTTGTTAATTCACTGCTCTCAATTTTTATAGATGACATTTTTCTAAAAAAAACCTTGTCACTAGCAGCTCTCGCAATAACTGTGTTTTCTTCTATAACGACTTTTAAAATAATGTTGCTAGTGGGAAATTATATTTAAATATTAAATGCCAATAGTCCAATTTGCATCAATTGCTTTTGTTACGTCATTAATTTTGACATTTTTTGTCACACCATTTGTTGTAAAACTTGCTAAATATTTTGAATTAATTGATGACCCTACTAAAAACAAACATCCTAAAGCCATACACACATATCCTGTTCCCAGAGCAGGAGGTATAGCAGTTTTTTTAGGCTTTATAACATCAGTATTTATTTTTTTTCCAATAGACAAGCACCTAACTGGAATTATTATCGGTGCAACTATTATTGTTGCATTAGGTGTTCTAGATGATAAGTATAATTTAAGCCCGTACTTACGACTTCTTATTGGGTTTTTGGCAGCTGCATTTCCTATTGCATCTGGTATAGGGATTGCATTTTTAACTAACCCTTTAGGTGGAATAATAAACTTAACCGACCCTCAATTTAGCTTCTATTTATTTGGAGAAACACGCAGCATTTGGGTCTTGTCTGATTTGTTTGCCTTATTTTGGATTGTTTTTATGATGAATATGCTAAATATGGGAGCTAAAGGAGTCGACGGTCAACTCCCAGGCGTTATCTCTATAGCAGCACTAACTATTTCTGCGCTCTCTTTGCGTTTTTCTGCAGATATTACTCAGTGGCCTGTTGTTGTATTATCTATGATAGTAGCAGGAGCCTTTGCAGGCTTTTTACCATGGAATTTTTATCCTCAAAAAATTATGCCAGGATATTCTGGATCAACTCTTGGCGGGTACTTACTAGCTGTTTTATCTATTTTATCTACAACAAAAGTAGGTACTTTAACTGTTGTTTTAGCTGTGCCTTTGATAGATACTCTTTATACAATGACTCGCAGAGTGCTAGAGGGTAAATCTCCTGTATGGGGAGATACAGGTCATTTACACCATCGCCTGCTTAAGATCGGATGGAGTAAACGGCAAGTAGCTTTTTTTTATTGGTTAATAACAGGATTTCTTGGTGCTCTAGCTCTTAATTTGAACAGCGAAGACAAGTTATATACAATTATTGCTGTAATTGTACTTTTGGGAGCATCAATTCTATGGCTGGCAAACAAAGCAAAACACAAATAAAAGCAAACACCTTACTTTCACTTGTTAAAGTGATGAGACCTATTCATTGGGTAAAAAATTTAGCTTTATTTGCAGCCTTAATCTTTTCTGGAACTCTATTTTTGCCTCCATATTTTCTGTCTGTAGTTTGGGGATTTATTGCCTTCAGTCTTGCTACATCAGCTACTTATACTTTTAATGATATTTTAGATGCTGAAGAGGATAGTGTTCATCCAATAAAAAAATTCAGACCAATAGCATCAGGTGCTCTTTCGACAAGCGTAGCCTCAGTCGCAGCTTTAGTACTTTCTGTTTTAGCTTTGCTTTTTGCTGCAAAGATTAATCCTCTATTTTTCCTGCTTACGCTACTTTATCTCTCCTTGCAGATTGCCTACAGTCTGTTTTTCAAAAACATAGCAATTATTGACATTTTAACTATTGCTAGCGGGTTTATTATACGTGTTTATGCTGGAGCTGTAATTATCAATGCCCATTTATCTGTCTGGTTTTTACTTTGTGTTGTTTCAGTAGCACTCTTCCTTGCTGCAGGTAAAAGAAGGTCTGAACTAAACATTGCTAAACAAACAGATAAAGTTACTAGAAAAAGCCTTAAAAAGTATAGTCGAGAACTATTAAGTTCTTACGTAACTATGTTTGGAAATGCAGCATGGATGAGCTGGTCTTTGTTTACGTTTTTTGAATCACCTACTGCAGATCAAGATCTCTGGCTGATATTAGCAGAACTCTCTAAAACCACTACAATTAGCAAGTTAATGATGTTAACAATTCCGGTTGTTATTTTTGGTATTATGCGTTACGAAAGCCTTATTTTTGAAGGTAAAAGTGAAGCTCCTGAAAAGATTTTACTTAAAGATATACCTCTTGTTTCTTCTGTAGTTTTATGGGCTGGAATGGTTATAGCTATACTTTATGCTGGCGTTAGCGTCCAGTAAAAATCTAGTTTTCTTCTGGTTCAGGACTTGGTGATGCTTGATTTTGTTCTAGTTTTTCAGCATATCTTGAAGATATCCAACCTTCACTACCTTCCTCATACTCAATTTTGTACCATCCTGCTTCTTCATCCTCTTCTAGCAAGACATACTCTTTTCCAGGATCTACTCTTCCAACCTCTTCAGACGAAGTACTTGCTTCTTTTCTGACCCTCAAAAATCCTACCGGGGTAGATAAAATTTCCACTTTTTGCACTTTTGACTCCTCTTTTGATTTTTCAGGAGGAGAAGCTTCTTGATTCTGTGGCTGAGCATTAGGGCCTACAGCAAGATCAAAAACAGCTATCAGCTTATAACCTTCTTCTAACCGAACATTTAACTCTCTTTCCAAATACCCCGGCATAACTACTTTGAGTGTATGTTCTCCAGGAACAATACTATCCGTTAAATAAGGAGTAAACCCTCTGGTTTGACCATCAATTAATACTTCTGCAGAATCCGGATCAGAAACTACAGCAAGAGCCGCACTACCCCCTACCGTCTTTTCAAAAGACACTATTGCTCCTCCAGACTGTTCATCCATAGATCCAAAGTCCCTAATGACAACAGTTTTTACTCCAGAAACAAGTTCTACTTTTGTCTCATAGGGTGCAAGAGGCTCTTCAAAAGAATCCGGGACAAGTTTAATGGTTATTTCACCAGTTTCTTGGGTATTCTCGTACGGAGTTTTACCAACTTGCTCACCATTAATAAAAACTATAGCAGATGGAGTTGTTTCAATTTGAATTCCTGCAGATGTAGGTCTCATTCTGTTAATCAAAAACACAGCAGCTGCTACAACAATTGCAATCACTAAAATAATAGCCGCAATGATTACGGATCTTTTCATAAGTGTGTGCAGTTTAACAAATATCGTCCGCTCTTGACAACGGTTAAAAGATTTCCTAAGATAAATTAGCACTCAACTAGAGTGAGTGATAATACTTACAGTTTTTATACATATATCATATTAAACCAATTTCAATAGCTGATATATTTAAATTGAAAGGAGGTGAAAATATGGCTAATTTAATGCGTAGAGACCCAATAAGTTCTTTCTGGCCTCGATGGATGGACGATTTTGACTTCAATACCTCGCGTCAAAGAGGAATGCGAGTTTATGAAACAGATGACAATATTATATTAGAAGCTGTCGTCGCAGGAGTGCCATCAAACAATGTCGACGTAAATATTGAAGACGGCGTTGTAACAATCAAGGCAGAAAAAACAGAGGAAAAAGAGGCCAAGGACGAATATAAAGCCTCTTCCTACTCTTATTACTACACTGTAGCTTTATCTGGCGGAAAGTGGGATAAGGCAGAAGCAGTAGTAGAAGATGGAGTTTTACTCCTCACAATACCTAAGCAAGATGAGGCAAAGCCTCAAAAAATAAAGGTCAAAGCAAAAAGCGGTAAAAACTAAGTTTGTTATTTACCTAAAAAAGCCCCGTCTAGCAATGCTAGAATGGGGTTTTTGCTTTTAGTAGAATCACAAGCTTAAATCAG
The DNA here is from genome assembly GCA_964427735.1 of uncultured Gammaproteobacteria bacterium. Classification (GTDB taxonomy): domain Bacteria; phylum Patescibacteriota; class Microgenomatia; order UBA8517; family UBA8517; genus CAYRUS01. The sequence continues at coordinate 531,561 of CAYRUS010000001.1, forward strand.
GTAAAATATTGGCATGACCGGGTGCGAGAGTGGTCATCGAGCGGTCTGCAAAACCGTTTACGCGGGTTCGATTCCCGTCCCGGTCTCATAAATCAATTTCACAAACAATTGCATTGTGATCTGATGAATTAATTTTTATTGTTTTACATTTAGCTTTTTTGTAATCCCCTTTAAGCAGCACATGATCAAGGTTTTGTCTCAAATCAAACCCTAGTTTTCTAATCGTTTGAATATATGGAGTAGCAAACCAGTTAGGGTCAGGACTATCAGGATTTGCTGTCCATCTAATATTCTTGCTTGCTAATTTAAACCCATATTTAATTAACAGTTCTAATTCAGGAAGTTTTTTGTCTAGTTTTCCTAGAGTATTGAAATCTCCTAATAATATGTGCAAATCCGATCCCGTCGGTACCTTTTTTAATAAATAATTCAATTGCTCTTGTCTAATGTTAGAATCCCCAGAATACTCTAAATGGACATTAGTAACTCTTACTTTCTTATTGTTAATCTCAAATAAGGCACTTATTGCAAGCCTTTGAACAGGTCTAAAACGTTTTCTTAATATCTTCCACTTCCAGTTTGGATCATAATCTGGTATTTTAATAAGTTTTTTAGATATAAGTTTTAACTGGTCACTGTAAATTATTGCATTGCCCATCTTCCCAAATTTCTCACTTCCAAAAGTAGTTGGAAACCAATCTATAGCTGAATAATTTCCGCCCAAACCTTCAAGCAATAGGCTAGTATGGTTGATATTTCCAACTTCTTTCACTTCTTGTAAGGCCAAGAGATCAAATGGAGAAAGTTTTTCTTTAATTTCTGAAGCTATTTCGTCTATTTTAAAACCCCCCTGGATATTTAAGCTCTCAATCTTCATATGTGAAAAACCACTAGCCCATTAACTTGACTTTTTAGCAGTTTAGAGCTATTATAACTACGTCTCGCAAAAAATGCGAGATTTTTTATGTTAAGAAGAAATAGTTTCTTGGCATAAAAATTATAAGATTGAGTTTAAAACCGTTGCCCCAGGTAAAATGTGGGCGATATGATACGCTTATCTATAAATCTGCCCGCCAGACGGCGACTTGACTTACAACTTGTAAAAAGTCGCGGCAGCCTGGAAAACGAACCCTTACTGCCAAACGTGGGCCAGATCCGACGTATTAAAAAAGGCAGTAAAGTTTCACGCTTCTTCCGTCATATTTTTGAACACAAACGGATAAAACGACTGTTTGGTCTAAATATGGCTTTATTAATGTTTGCAGCTACATACATTCCTGCTACAAGCTACACAAATTTTGATAATGACGATCCAATAGTTTCTCAAGCAACCTTATCTTTAAAAACTCAAAAGGGAACTCAATACCCCACTGATCCAGTTATGATTACGCAAGGATATAGGTTTTACCATCCTGCATTAGATTTAGACGGTATAACAGGTCAGCCTATCTATCCTATTATGTCAGGAACAGTAGAAGCGGTTCAATATTCCCGATATGCATATGGTAATGCTGTTTATATAAGGCACTCAGAGTCCTTAACCTCACTTTATGCACACTTAGACAAAATTATGGTTGTAAATGGTCAACCTGTAACAACAGGAGACCAGATAGGTACAATGGGAGCTACAGGCAGGGCTTATGGAGATCATCTGCACTTAGAGGTAAGAGAAAATGGGGTACCAATCAATCCATTATTGATATTGCCTTAAACATTTCTATTGCAGGTTTGACCACAGTTTCCATCTCAATCGCTGGAATTTGTTTATTCTCAAATACATCTTCCATACTTAACCACATATGCTGGCTTATATTTTCAATATTTACAATTTCCCCTTTGTTAGCAATGATTAAAAAAAGATAATGTTTATATCTATTCCCTTTTTTGGTTACTGTATCTCTTTCTCCTAAATAATAATATTCTTTCACAACAACTGATGTTTCTTCCATAACCTCCCTAAAAAGACCGTCTGTAATTGTTTCTGTTTCTAATCCACCACCTAATGCCAAGATGTCGTCAAAATACATATGATCTTCTTCTTGTAGCCGCCTTTCAAATAAGCACAATTTTTCTACTGGATCGATTATTAAAAAAATCACACCATGTTTAATATTTGCGTTTTCTTTAGTTGGTTGATTACAAAGTTCGTTCATCTTATTGTATATCCAATATCCTACCCCTATTATTAGGTGTATTTACATCTGACTCAACTTCAAAGTCTTCATACCTTCCTTTTCCTAAAATCGCACTTCCTAGCTTTGATTGAATTGAAACTAGAAGTTTCCCATTGATTGCAGCATGAGATGAAACTAAATAAAAATCATTTTTCTCTTTATCTTCCCACTCAATTATCACAAAACATACAGGTTCAATTTTTTCTGGAATATCTAGCTTTAGAGATTTTTCAATTTCTTCTTTTAATTCTATGAGTTTTTGGTGTCTTTCATTCGTAATTTTTGCCTGACCAGGTGAGTTCTCTCTATCTCCTACCTGTGACCCGCTTGTACTACTGGTAGCTGCAATTTCAATAGCTGGTTGAAGAGTCTTATCTGCATTACTTTTTGCTTTAACAAGTTCTGATTCAACCACCCCACGCAACTCTTCAAGTTTTTGCCTAACCATGAAACGATTATACCAAAAAACATAAAATAACAATGAAATTATCTAAATTGAAGTTTTCTTACACTAAATTAAATTTACATCATTCCCGGCATTCCGCCACCAGGCATGCCTCCTGGCATTTTATCTTCTTTTTCAGGAAGCTCTGTTACTAGACCTTCTGTAGTTAGAACCATTTTCCCCACAGAAGCTCCATTTTGAAGTGCTGCTCTCGTTACTTTTACAGGGTCAACGATTCCCATTTCAAACAGGCTTCCAAACTCTCCAGTTCTTGCATTAAATCCATAATCTGCTTGTTTTGATGTAGCTACTTTATTTAAAACATATCCTGCATCTTGACCAGCATTTTCGGCTAGTTTTCTTACGGGCTGTTCTAATGCCTGTTTCACGATTTCGATACCAATCTCTTCATCATCATTGTCTGCTTTAACTTTATCTAAAGCTTTAAGGGCACGAAGCAAAGCAACTCCACCACCCGGAACAATTCCTTCTTCGATAGCTGCTTTAGTTGCACCTACAGCATCTTTAACTCTCTCTTTTTTCTCATTTAATTCAACTTCTGTAGCAGCACCTACGTTTATCTGAGCTACTCCACCGGATAGTTTTGCAAGTCTTTCTTCTAGTTTTTCGCGGTCAAAATCAGAGTCTGTTTCCTCGATTTGCTTACGTAGAAGTGCGACTCTGTCTTTGATTGCCTTTTCACTTCCTTGTCCACCAATAATTCTTGTATTGTCTTTGTCTGTCCATACTTTCTCTGCTTGGCCAAGGTCGCTAACCTCAACTGATTCAAATTTTCTACCTGTATCTTCACTAATTACAGTCCCTCCAGTCAATACAGCAATGTCTTCAAGCATTTCTTTACGCCTGTCACCAAATCCAGGAGCTTTAATTGCCAAAACGTTAAATGTGCCTTTTAGTTTGTTTACAACCAAGGTAGCAAGTGCTTCACCTTCAATATCATCTGCAATAATCACTAAATTCTTGGAGACTTTTACAAATTTTTCAAGGAAAGGTAGTAATTCTTGTATAGAACCTATCTTTTTATCTGTCAAAAGAATATATGCATCGTCAATTTCTGCTTCCATTCTATCTGCATTAGTCACAAAGTAAGGTGAAACATATCCTCGATCAAATTCCATTCCCTCTTTGTATTCAATTTCAATTTCAAGTCCGCGACCTTCTTCTACAGAAACAACTCTATCTTTTTCTGACAAAGCTTCTGCAATCTTTTTGCCTATTTCTGGGTCTCCTGCAGAAATTGTAGCCACTTGCTCGATTTCGTCTTGATTTTTAATTGGTTTAGCCAAATTTTTAAGTTCTGCTACAACTGCATCAACAGCTTTTTCTATTCCTCTTGTGATAATCATGGGGTTTGCTCCGGCTGCTATAAATTTCATTCCTGCTTTAGTAATTTGCTGAGCAAGAAGAGTTGCTGTGGTTGTACCGTCTCCTGCGGCATCATTTGTCTTATCTGCGGCTTCTTTTACTAATTGAGCACCCATGTTCTCAAATGGGTCTTCTAAGTCAATTTCTTTTGCTACTGTTACTCCATCATGAACAATGTTTGGAGCTCCCCATTTTTTGTCCAAGGCAATATTTCTTCCTTTTGGACCCATTGTGGTAACTACTGCTTTTGCAACCTGATCAATACCTTTCATCAAGGCTTGTCTTGCGTCTTCTCCGAATTTTAGTTGTTTTGCTGCCATTTTAGTTAGTTTCGATTGCTAGTATATCATCAAATTTTGCAAATAAGTAATCTTTTCCGTCAATCTTTACTTCGCTACCTCCCCATTTTTTGTATATAACAATATCTCCTGCTTTAGCTGGGGATTCTTTTTTAACTCCTTTGTCTGTAACTTCTGCAGGTCCTACAGCGAGGACTTTACCTTTTTGTGGTTTTTCTTCTGAGGTTTCAGGAAGATAAATTCCTGATTCTGTTTGTCTTGTTGCTTCTGCTGGTTCAATCAATAGGTAACCAGCGGTTAGCTTTAGGTTAATTTTATTTTCTTTTTTCTTAGCTGCCATAGTTCTAAATTGACAATGATACTAAGCTTTGAAGCAGGGCTATAGTATCTAGCATTCAATGCTTACGAGTGCTATTGTAGTAAAGGTTGCTTTTACTTGTCAAGAGGTATTTTGGCTTTTTTTTAAAGTTATTTTGATATAGAGGCTACGTGTCTTTCCTTATATTATATTTAATCTCTAAAAAGAGTATCAATGAAAAAAAGATCCAACTATCTCCTATCCCTTTTCCAACATGAAATTATTTTATAAATACCTCTTTCATCTTGTATCCACAAAACTCCTATTTCGTAATTATGGTATTTTTTAACAGACATTTTCCCAAATCTAGCCTGTTCAACAGTGCCCGAATTAAATGCATCTAATACTTGTGATTCTACAAGCCTGTACTGCTTCATTTTGTATAAAGCACGATTTGTTATAACTGTTTGAGCCATGTGATATCGAAATTACATATTTCTACCAAATAAATATATTTCTAAATTTTCTATCTCATATCTCTTGAACATACATTTATTAATTTTATTACCTTTTATCTTATCCCAATGCTTTCTTAAAATATCTTTAGCTTTTTTTCTTAACTCCACAGTTGTTAACGGCAATCTTTGGATAATAAGGTTTTTGTATCCTAAACTTCTCAATAGCTCCCCGTACTCATACAAATCTTCATAATTTGAGTCTTTGGGAAAACGTAACAAAATATTCATATCCTGACCTAATCTAGAAAGACCATATCCCAATTGTCTTATCGTGTCTATAAATGCAATTTCTTTAGATAAATACATATTCAGTTCATACGTAACAGTTCTTTTTCCAGTATCATACGTATAATCTGCAGTGATTTCTTTAAATTCTCCATGATATTCAATTGAATGGTTATCAATCATCGCTGATACTTCTTCGGGAATATAAGCCTTTATCTCAACTAATCCATCAACACTTCCTGTCAAACCAACCAATAATCCATCGGGTTTTCTTAATTCACTAAAAAACAATCCTTTGGTAGCATCACCACCACTACCACTAGTACAGTATCCTTCCACTATCTCCCATACATGTTTCTTGTATTCTTTGTTTAATTGATTGGGATACTGGATTTGACTGCTTATTAATTCAATTAAGTTATGTGCAGGGTTGTTATAAAAGGAATTTTTTACTACTCGGTATAATACATCTACTTTGGAGCGTGTACCAAAATATTCTTCAAAAGTTACTGGAGCTAGTTGAGTATGTCTATCTCCTAACGATGAGTAAACTGTTTCGCAGTCTTCCATGCCCAAAATACTACTTAATCTTTCTGCAAGATCTCCTCTTAATGTTCCATCAATAGAGTGAAGTAAAGTACCAGAATGAAGAACATATCTACCTTCACGGGCTAGTTGTCTGTTTAAATTTAAACTCCAATGAAGCTTGCTTACAATATCTAGAGATTGATTCTCTAATAAAAGATCAAATCCGGATTCATATAAATTAGCATCTTTACTACTTGGCTTGTTTTGTTCAACCATTGGGGGATTTTACCACCAAGATATTATAGGGTCAAACTTGTATGGAGCTGTATTGAACAATAAGAGGTGGGGCGTTAGTCCATACGATTTGTGTTGGTACTATTTAAAATGAATATAAAGTTTTGCATCTAGAGCCTTAGCTAATTTTTCGAGAAACATTATTGAGGGGTTAGCACGTCCAGACTCGATTCTTGCTATTGCAGATTATTTTGTTCCTGCTTTTTCTGCTTCCATTTTTAAGAGTTTTTCTCTTATCTTATTAGCTTCTTCTATTAGTCGCTCATATTCTTCCCTTTTAGTCTGTGGCAAGCTAGGATTAGGATGTCCACCTAATGTTCTTAATGAATTAATTTCGTTGCGTGTCAGCATGTGGCCTGTTCTTTCTTTTATTAGTTTTATTGTATGATGTAATCTTTGCTGGTAATTTCTTCTGCTGTCCCTTATATAAGGGACACCCCAACTGTTTAATTTGTCAAGGTCAGGGTGTTCCATGTTTTGAATAGCACTATAATCGCCTCTTACGATACTCAATAAAGCTTCCAAGGGCCAATTAGAAAATTCTCTTAAATAGTCCTGGTAATCCTGTTCTCTGAATGCAGAGTTCTCACTCATGCCTTATTTTAACTTGAATAAATATAATTTTCCATTAAGTAGTAGTTTTTTAATATTTGAAGACACTCTTGATAAGACAACTCAAGGGAAAGCAATTTAGGGTTTTGAAAAGTTAGAGGTGTGAAGCTGATTTACCCGACGGATGTGTAAATATCTTATACAGACATACAACTTTGGAAAATCAATGGTAGAATACATTAAATATGTCAGACGAAAAGCCTTCGAAAAACAAATCTACTTTTTCGTGGGAAGTACAAAGACTAAGATTTACAGCTTTCCCCTTGTCCAATGAAATATCTACCAATGGAGACTTACTGTGGAAAAATATTAAGGAATTCGAACTTGAAAGGAGAGAAGATAATCCCAAATTGGGAGAGAAAGTGTGGATAGGATCAAAAAAAGAGCAAAAATTAATCCTCAAGGTACATTTAGTAAAAATAGATTTGATCCTAGAACCAAAAGAACCTATATTAATCTCCCCGCCAGAGCTAAATATGTTGGGGGATCTGGAACCATCTGTTGACACATTTAAAAAAATTATTGATCAATTCTTAAACAAAAGTGAGTCATTGCCTAACTTAACAAGAATTGCTTTTGGTGCATCATTGTTTAAATCTGTATCTGACCGCGAGGAGGGTTATCAAATTCTTTCTAAATTATTACCATTTACAATTGATAGTAAAAATACCTATGATTTTAATTTACAGATTAATAAGCCTACAAAGTCGAGTACATTAAATGGGCTTCTTATAAACAGACTCACAAAATGGGGAGTTTTGAATGCAAAAGCAGAATTAGTCTCGAGTGCCAACCCAGATAATATTGTCCACTTTTCAGAAAAATGGTTAAATCATTTAGAGTTAGATATTAATACAGACAAAGATCATACTGATTCTTTTGATCCAAAAAAAATAAATGATCTATTTCGAGAACTTGTGAATAAGGGTCTCGATATTGCAAAAACAGGCTTGCCAAAATAACAATGGATGGATTACAAACTGCAGCAACTTCAGAAAATTTTGATTTTTCAGATATAATCATAAATTCCCGTCTTGTTTATGGGCTTTACGAATTCAAAAGTGTGGGGACCGCAACAGATACTCCATTACCTCAAGATCCAAGATTAGATAAAAACTCTACAGAATTAGAGTTTCAGGGAACTTTAATTCTCTCTAATTTAACATCTGCAGATACATTTGGTGTAAAAGCAGCAGACTTTCTACAGGAATTTATATCAGAGAATGGTAAATTAGATGATTACAAAGAAGTATTAAGTTTTATTCGCAATAATGAACATTTAATTATTGAAATAAAATATGCTATAAATCAAGTTAAGGCTGAATTATCGAGATATGATATAGAATATCAACTTAAGTTAGCAGTCCACACTGACACAGAACAGAGTAGCTTGAAGACGATATTTTTATTAATAGTAGGCGATTTCACGCCAAAAAAAGCTTTCGCCCTGTTGCAGTCATTGGATGAAAGCCTATCATTAAAGATAAGTGATATTTCTAAATTCAACTTAAACGTAGAGTTTACAGACTGACATGTTTGAATGGAAAGACTATTTAAAATTAGCGAAAGTATTGGCAAGCAGTAAGAAAGAATCTCGATTACGCTCTTCTGTCAGTCGTGCTTACTATGCTGCTTTTTGCAGTGCTAGAAATCATGCAGGTTCTAACGGATATCAAATTAAAAATACTGCAGCAGATCATTATGGAGTAGAAAAGTTCTACTCAAATCGAGTTATATCATATCCCCAAGTGGGAACTAATTTAAGTAGACTTAGAGTTGCCAGAAATATGTGCGATTACGACGAAACTGTTAAAGGACTGTCGTCTAAAACAAGACTTTCTATAATGCAAGCCGAATCTATATTATCTATAACCACATAAGCTCACATATCTACTCAATTTTCCCAAATTTTAATTTCTCTAATATCAATTTTATACCCCAGCTTTAGTTCGATTATCTTGTTCATACAACATTTGGTAATCTTCTGTTATAGTTTCTCGTGCCTTGTTCCAAAGGGAGACATTTTCTGCTTTAATCAGTTCGACTTCTATTTTCATATTATTTCTTTACCGGATGCCCACCAGTCTTCAAACTTTTTTATTACCCCTTCAGTTTTATCCTCCAATCGGTGAACCATAAAATCTCTTTTCCCTATGGTGTTGATTGATGCTCCAAGGCTATAAACACTTCTCTTGTCAATAATTATATATCGGTCATGCGATGATTTATCTTCTTTTGCTTCTACAAGATTATTCTTCTCTCTGAGTGCCAAATAAAGTCTTTTAAAAATTGGTTTCTCGCCATTCGTGATGAGTTTTACTGAAACACTGGTAGGTATTACATCGAGGAAGTCAAAGACTACTTCATCTAGATAGCCGTCAACAATATAGACACTCTCTATTGCTGCTTTTAGTATGCTAGTTAATAATCGATAAGCATCATATTTTTGTGTGGCTGTAAAAGAATACTCGTTCGCAACTATGGAAACGCTGTGGTGTTTACCGCTTATATCTTCAAGTTTTAATACCAATTCTTGGAGTTTTTGCTTTTCCTTCACACCTGCATAACTTTGAGACGGATATTTAGCATGCCACTGATACCCTCGCTCGTGTTCCCAACGATCTAACAAGCGCCATTCGTCTGTGTCTTTTTGATATATCTCCTTAGCTTCTCTAATTGAATCAGCAAAAAAATCTTCGGCCTCTTGTCCTTTTATAACACCCTTCTCAATCCGCGTTACTTGTTCATTAATCTTAGTTATTAGATCTTCAATTCCCATTTTACTTTTTGATTTTTTTGTGTCTAATCAATATTCTGCTATATAGTCTTTTGCCATTTAAATAAGCTCTATCGATTTTCCCCTTCCAATCAGAATTAACAAGTTCTGGAAAAAAGCCTTGTTTTATATCATAATCGCTCCCAATGATTTCGAACTGGTTTGGATTGTATTTATTTAGAAATGTTATCGGAACACCCATGACATCATCATAGTCCATTGGGATGTCTGCATATTTTGGAACTTCAATTGCATGGTAATTGTCGTATTCTGGAAACTCATCAGGTGAATACTTTTTATATAGCGTGAGTTCTTCGTGGCGTTTTGTTGTATCGAGATTGGTATACCACAATATTCTTCCCATGCTGAAGTATTTGACACCGTCCAGGATTTTTTTCCTAGATTCAGTCGGGATATCGTAATCCATTGGAACCTGAAACCATTTTGTTCCACCATTGTCGTAACCGAACCATAATTTGTTTCCTTTGATAAACTTAAATATTTCTTTGTAAGTAATGGCGTTTTGGTCACCGAGTATCAGAAATTTTTTGTCATATTCGATTAATTGGGCGACGTATTCGCGGAATAAACTAAACGGTGGGTTGGTGACTACAATATCGGCTTGTTTAAGGAGTTCAATGCTTTCCTTACTTCTGAAGTCTCCATCACCAACTAGTGGAGTCCACTCATTATTTTTGTTTTGCTTAAGCTGCTCTGCAATATCTTTTAAGTCAAAAGCACCATCACCATTAATGTCTGTTACCTCATTTAAGATAAATTTGTTTGCAGTTGCCTTTGGACGTCCCTTTTGCTTTATAGCTTTTCCATTCCCAAAAAGTTCAAGCTGAGTATTTGCAACAGGAGATGGTTTGTAGCTTGTTGTAATTAATTGTTTTAAACCTAATTTGTTGAAATTTAAAGTAAAATACTGAAAAAAGTTACTCTCATATGGATCATCACAATTGCAGTAAACTACTTTGCCTTTGAATTGGTCTTTGTAGTGTTTTAGCTCCTTTTCTATGTCTGTAAGTTGAGTATAGAATTCATCCTTTTTTGCCTTGTTGGCTTTGTGGAGGTTTGAATTAAGAGGCTTTTTACTCATTTTACTGTAAACCAAAATGCTTAACTTGTTTTGCCTATTTTACAACCTATTGCCTCAGTTTGCCACAGTTATGGGCTTTGAAAATGGGTAATAAACCTCTTCTCTTCACACTTATAAATTCATCCGATCAAGCTATTCTGGAATCTTTTAAGAACAATTGAAGAAAAATCACTAGAATTAAAAAATGCCTGCTTTAAACTAACCTTTTTATTTTTCATATTCCTCAAAAATGCATATTGAATATGATAAGAAATTTTATTAAATGCTTTAAAAAATGAATTTACTAGTTCAGAGCTATAGCCTTTTTTAGGTTCCTTCTCAACAAAAACCCTTTCTGCTAAAGCATTTGGAAAAAACTTTTGATACCACTTATTTTTTGAAATAAGCTTCTCATAAGAATGGTTTTTATCAACAAGCGGTGTGATTTGAACAAACTCATGAGCGGCAATTAAGTCTTTCCTCTTCCAAGTTAAGTTGTCTTCTTCTAACCATACTTTTACGGACAATTGTTGAGATGAATCAGAATTTCTTCTTTTTGTAAAGAAATTAAATAACTCTAGAATAATTAGAGAAAACGCTCTAGTTGTCCAAAGCGAGCCTTTTTTTGTAGTAACAATTAAATCAACTTTGTCTGCATCAATTATCCCTACAGAATTTAAGACTGCAACCATCTCAACTGATGGCACAAATGACAATAAATGTGCAGCCTTTTTGGCTTTCTTTAAGCCCTTTTTTATAGATTTTTGTCTTAATTTTCTAATTACATGAAGTTTTTTACCTTTATTAAGGTATATATATCCCTTGTCTGTAAACACTTCCACTACACTAAACTCTTTGCCTTTTAGTAAAGTCTCTACATAATCCTCTGAAATACGCCATTTAAAAAGTTCCTGCAAAGTAAGCGGGTGGTCAAACATATCATGATAAACAAGAGTTGCGTATTCACCCAAACTCATTGAGAGACGCATCTCTTGTGAAGAATCTTCTAGATACAATAGTGGCATATTAGCTAAACTCTACACTCTCTAGATGTATTTTATCAAATAGATTTGTGTAAACATTGTGCAATAAGTTCTAATTAGTCACTCCATATTGAGATAAAACCTCTTTAATGCCTTGGTCTAAAGTTATCAGAACTTCCTCTTCTACTGATTTATCAGTTATAGAATTTATGGCATCTTGATATAAAGTGCTAACTTGCGAGTTAATACCGGTTTCTCCATCATTTGTAAAACTTGCAAGATACCAGCTTTTTGCACTTGGTGCTTGAGAAATTAGAGGACCCAAATATGGATCATTAATAAGTTTTTCTCGCATATCAACTCTTGAATATGGTTTACCAATCATTTGTTGACTAGCAAGTGTTTTATTCATTGTTTCTAATGCTTCAGCTGAGATAAGATATTTCATGAATTCCCAAGCTGCCTCTTTGTTTTTACTTTCATTCCAGACTCCATGTGCCCAATAAGTAGCATAATTCACATCTGGATCACTTGGACTTTCTTTGGGTAGTTGTGGTACAGGAATAGTTCTAAACCTTAAGGAAGGATTCATTTCTTTTATGTCAGCTATTCTCCATGAAGGACCAAAATACATTGCTACTTTGCCGTTTGCAAACGCAGAAGTTGAGGGCGGCATGGTTTCATCCCAAACTTTATCTTCATTACTAAAAAGACTATAAAAAAGTAAAGCATCTTTTGCAAGAACTCCCTCTGCAGGAGCAGCAGGATTTGCATTATTTTGAACCATCATCATAGCTACAATCTCCTCCCAATGATCGACATTAGAAGTTTCCCCTAAAGCAACACCAGATTGTATTATTGCTTCTTGCTCATCAATTTGAGTCAAAAGCCTAGCTGCTTCTCTTAGTTCGTCCCATGTGGTTGGTGCTGAAACTGCTGCATTTGCAAAAATATCCTCGTTTATAAACAAAACTATTCCGTCATATTCGAGAGGTAATCCAACTATATTTCCTCTAAGTGTTAAATCTCTTACAGCAACAGGATAAAATGTCTCTGCAAATTCAGCTGTCGAAATTACAGTATCTGGAACGGGATTAAGATACGACTTAAACATAGATACCCAAGAATTGTGGAAAGGGAAAATATCTGGTCCTTCGCCTTTGGCTAGAGCATTAGTCAGTCTTTCCCTATAATCAGTTGGTGATTGATTTACATATTTAATTTTTATATTTGGATGTTCATTTTCAAAAGCTGAGATAACAGGCTCAACCAATGATAAATCTTTATTTAGACCCCACCAAGTAATCTCAACTTGTTCATTTGTTTGATTTGACCCTGACTTTATAATTTTCAATGCAGCGAAAAGTCCACCACCAATTAATGCAATTATCAAAATTATCAATAAAAACTTTTTAAAACCATTACCCTTTCCTTGATTTTGTGGAATATAATCCTGATTTGTTTGATAATTTGCTGGGTTTTGCTGAACAGAATATACATCCTGCCCTTGCACTGTTTGAGGAGTATTTTCCGAGGTAGAAGAATAAATAGTTTGACCACTAGCATCATTCACATCTGACTGTGCAGAGGTGGATGGGTTTTCAAGATCATTTGAGTTTGAGTTGTTATCTTCAGGCAGCATGTTTGTATCAAAAATACTTTGCTATCATGTTATCATATCTCTTAAGGACAGGTGAATATGAAATTCCCAAAGAGTATTAAAAAATTATTGACAAAAAATGTATATCTAAGAGTATTTATAATAATAGCTGCTTCAACAGCGTTAACCGCTATTACTGCATTTATTTTATACTTAAACTTTTTTTCATCAAAGATATATCCAAATGTTTTTGTCGCCGGATATGATTTATCCTCTTTAAAACAAGATGAAGCAGTTGATTTGTTGAATAGCAATATAACCGCTCCTACTGAAATATCGACTAATGAAGTTAACTTTAAAATAAACTTAAGTAATGTTAATTTGGCTTATAACATTGAAAAATCTGTACAAAATGCTTATTTGATTGGTCGAGATGGAAATATATTGAAAAACTTTATTGTTGCTATAAAATCTTTTTATCAAAAAAACAATCTACCACTAGAATATTCTCTAGACAGTAGTGAACTCGAAGAAAATATTTTAGTTTTATCCGAACAAATATCTGTAGAACCCACTTATCCTTCTGTTAATTTAGAAAACAACACTATTAGTATAGACCCTGGACAGGCGGGAAAAATCTTGGACATTGAAAAGCTAAAAGAGGAAGTATATTCAAATATTTCCTTAAATAAAAACGACCCTGTTAATCTTACGCTTACGAATATTGACCCAAGCTGGACAGAGGAAGACCAAGCAAATATTAAAGTGCGTGCTGAGTTTTTGTTAGAAAAAGAAATGCAACTTGCATCAGACGATATTGATATTTCTTTAAAAGGAACAGACATTATTAAAACACTGGATAAAAATAACAGTTATAGCGACATAAGAATAGTTGAAATAATAGATGATATTCGCCCTCAAATTGAACAGGAAGCACAAAATCCTGTTTTTGTATTTGAAGACGGAATAGTCAATGAGTTTGCTCCTGCAAAACAAGGTAGAAAAATAATAGAAGAGGAATTTATCTCAGAATTTAAACTTGCTTTAAGCCAACTTGAAAAAGATCAAAATATAGTTAACTTTGAAATTCCTTTAGCAACAACTGAGCCTGAATATACCTCTGATGAAGCCAATAGGCTTGGAATAAAAGAATTACTTGGAAAAGGAACCTCAAAATTTAGTGGATCAGCAACTTCAAGAATACACAACATTGGTGTAGCTACCGCAAAATTTCATGGTTTGTTACTCGAACCCGGAGAAACAATGTCATTTAATGAAATATTAGGTGATGTATCAACTTATTCCGGATACCAACAGGCTTATGTAATTAGAAATGGGCGTACTGTACTTGGTGATGGAGGCGGTGTTTGCCAAGTTTCAACTACCCTATTTCGTGCTTCACTTGAGGCTGGTTTGCCAATAGTTGAAAGACAAGCACATTCATATAGGGTAAGTTATTATGAACAAGACTCCCCACCTGGTCTTGATGCAACTGTTTATGATCCTGCCCCTGATCTTAAGATTAAGAATGACACTCCTGGGCATATTTTAATCCAAGCTTACTTTAATCCTTCTGCTGCAACTTTGGCATTTGAAATTTATGGAACAGACGATGGGAGAGTCGCGACCTACACAACTCCTCAAATTTTATCTACTTCCCCACCTCCAGAAGATTTGTATGTTGATGATCCGACATTACCAACAGGTCAAATTAAGCAAGTTGACTGGAAGGCTTCAGGAGCAAAAGTGCATTTTAAATACACAGTTACACGGAATGCTGAAACTATCTTTGAAAAAGATTTTTATTCTACATATAGACCGTGGCAATCAGTCTTTTTAAGAGGAACCGGACCTGCCCAAATATAAATCTCTAATATCGCTTTTTAGAGATCTCTCGTTTAAACTATAAAAATGGATCTACTATATATAATAGAGATACTTGAGCATCTGTTTGCAAGTTATAGTTTTGGGATTCCATTTGTCTCTAGTTTTATTGAGATGTCACCTCTTGGGTGGCTTATGCCTGGAGGAACTCTTTTAGCATTTGCCGGGTTTTTTGCTTATGGAGAACAAATCCCACTATATATAGTATTAATGGGTGGTTGGACGGGAGGTCTTTCTGCCTTTATTTTTTCATATTTTCTAGGAAAAAAATCTGGACATAGATTAATCAAAATCTTTGGCCAAGAAAAAAATGCAGAAAAAGCAGATAAGTTACTAAAACAGCACGGACCAACAATAATGACAACATCGATGCTTTCTGCTTTAACTCGGTTTTGGGTTGCTTATCTTGCAGGTGCAAAAAGTTATCCTTTTTTAAAGTTTGTTTTTTATTCTACAATAGCTTCGCTTACATGGTCTTCGCTGATGGTTGTTGCGGGATTTCTTGCAGGAAGCGAAAGAGAACGCTTGGAAGAACTAATCGCACACACAGGAGTTATTTCTTGGCTAATTTTAATTGCACTTGTAATATTAGTTGTTAAGTCTCTTCGTAAGTCATAACTCTCTTTGATATAAACATACAAAATTAACTATATAAGCTCGAGTAGTGATACAATTTAACTATGAAAATTTTAGGCATTGAAACTTCTTGTGACGAAACCGCAGCCGCTGTCGTCGAAAATGGAGAAAAAGTATTATCCAGTATACTTGCAACCTCATCAGAACTACACGCAAAAACAGGCGGAGTAATACCAGAACAGGCTGCGAGAAAACAACTAAGCTCTATTATTCCTGTTATTAAATCATCACTTATAGAGACTGCAGAAAAGGAAAATTATACTGACTATGTCCAATATCTAAAAAGAGAAATAGATGCTATAGCAGTTACTTATGGACCTGGATTAATTGGCTCTTTACTTGTTGGAGTAGAAACTGCAAAAACTCTAAGCCTTGCTTTTGATAAGCCATTAATTCCGGTAAATCACTTGGTTGCACATATTTATGCAAACTGGCTAGACAACGATAAAAAGCCTGAATTTCCACTTATTGCACTGATGGTAAGTGGAGGACATACTGATTTAATTTATATGAAAGACCATGCCCAAATAGAATGGATAGGAGGGACAAGAGATGACGCTGCAGGAGAGGCATTTGATAAAACAGCAAGACTTCTTGGAATTGAATATCCCGGCGGTCCCCGCCTTGCAGAAATTGCAGATAATTATATAAAAGAAAATCTGAACAAAAACTTAGACATGTTCCCTAGACCAATGTTGGACAAAGACAATTATGAATGGAGCTTTTCTGGGTTAAAAACTTCAGTCTTAAATAAAGTTCAGGAAATTTATTCTCAGAATAAGGAAATTAAGCTTTCTGATTATGAAAAAATATCTGAAAACCTTGAGGTAAAGAAACAAATACCGAGTCTGGCTGCAGAAATACAAGAAGCTATTGTTGATAGCCTTACTGCAAAAACAGTAAATGCAGCAAAAGAATATAAACCAAAAACAGTGATTGTTGGCGGGGGAGTGTCAGCCAATCTTAGACTAAGGCACAAGATGAAAAAAGAAATTGATAATCTAAATATTGAATTTCAAGCACCACAAAGTAAATACTCTACAGATAACGGTGCAATTATTGCATCATGTGCTTATTTTAATTATACTCCAATTTCATACAAAAAATTAAACGCCGACCCACAACTTACAATTATTGGCGAATAATTAATGAAAACAATAAAAATTAGCCTAATTGAACCTGAAAAAGACAAGCTCAACCAAGCTGCAGAAGTCTTAAAAAATGGCGGAGTAATTGTTTACCCTACCGACACTGCTTATGGTATTGGAGTAGATATCACAAACACAAAAGCATTAAAAAAATTATATAAAATAAAGGAGAGAGACAAAGGAAAACCAACTCATATTGTTGTTCGGGATTGGGAGATGATTGAAGAATACACATATACAAATAATAGAGCAAGAATTTTGTACGATAAATTAATCCCCGGTCCACTCACTATTGTCTTGCCAAAAAAGGCTAACGCTTCAGATATTCTGACAGGAGGTCTAACCACATTGGGAGTTAGAATTCCAAACAATACTTTTACTACAGCATTAAGTGAGATTTTCCCATACCCATATACAACTCCTTCTGCAAATAGAAGTGGAGCAAGTACACCATATTCTATAGACGAAGTAAAAGAGCAATTAAGCGTTGAAAAAGTAGATCTTCTTATTGATTCAGGAAAACTAATACCAACTCCGCCTTCGACAATAATTGATCTTTCTAGTAAAACTCCAAAAATTTTAAGATCTGGACCAATTACTAAAACAGAAATTGAAAATATCTTAGAAGAAGAAATTGATGAAGAGACATAAATTCTCCAAAAAGTTGACTACAAACAATTGTTTTTGAGATAATACATCCAAAGCGTTATTAGTTTGGATTAACGTCACCAAACAAAACTTTAATTGTTACGCTTCCGGAAGAAAAGGGAATTACCTAAGTAAAACCGGACGAAAACTTTTCGTTAATAGACAAATGAAGTATAAGTTGAGGTGGTACCTATTTGATTAATTATCAAATCCGCAACACGCTAATTTAGCGTGTTTTTTTTATGGAGATAAACTGATTTAATAATAATTAAATAAAAAATATATGGACAAAAAATTTGATCACATACAATACGAAGAAAAAATTTATAAGCTTTGGGAAGAAAACAATTCCTTTAAGCCAACTGATACAAGCAAAAAGTACACAATTCTTATGCCTCCTCCAAATGCAAATGCATCTCTTCACGCAGGACATGCAATGTATACAGTTGATGATATATTAATTCGCTTTAAGCGAATGCAAGGGTACTCAACTTTATGGCAACCTGGAATGGACCATGCAGGATTTGAGACTCAATTTGTTTTTGAAAAACATCTAAAAAAAGAAGGTAAAAGTAGAATGGATTTTGATAGAGAAACTCTTTATCAAAAAGTTTACGATTTTGTACAAGAAAACTCAGGTCTAATTTATAAACAGATGAAGAAACTCGGTTTTAGTGCTGATTGGGAAAGAAGTATATTTACATTAGATGAAAACGTAATTGAGTATGTTTATGAAACCTTTGCAATGATGATTAAAGACAAATTAGTTTACCGTGATGACTATTTGGTAAATTACTGTGTTTATTGCGGAACTTCTTTGGCAGAATTGGAAATTAAACGCCTTGAAAGGGTAGATCCTCTCTTCTACATAAAATATCCACTTGTAAACAAAGATGATTATATTATTGTTGCGACAGTCAGACCAGAAACTCTTTTTGGAGATACAGCAGTTGCTGTAAATCCCAAAGATAAAAGATATAAAAACAAAGTAGGTGAGTATGTTTACCTACCATTAACAAAAAGAGAGATTCCAATAATTGATGATCCAATGGTAGACATGGAGTTTGGGACAGGTGCAGTAAAAATAACACCAGCTCATGATCCAAATGACTTTGAAACTGCAAGAAGGCATGATCTAGAAAAGATCTCTGTTATTGACCTAAACGGAAGAATAAAGTTGCCAAAAGATTCTGACTTTAAAAACATTGAGGGTCTAAAAGTTAAACAAGCTAGAGAAGAGGTAATAGGGGAGTTAGAGAAAAAAGGCTTTATTGAAAAAGTTGACAAAGATTATGAACACGCAGTTACTGTTTGCTACAAGTGTGGACGTGATTTAGAGCCAACAACTATCCCAAATTGGTTTATAAAAGTTGAGAATCTCAAAAAACCAGTAATCGAATCTGTTAAAAAAGATAGAGTAAATTTTGTACCCAATAGATACAAAAAACAAATACTGCAGTGGCTCGAGATCATGCATGATTGGCCAATTTCAAGGCAGATTGTATGGGGAATAAGAATTCCTGTTTGGTATAAAGTTGAAAAGTCCAAAAACAATATTTGGGTCTGGTGGATTGATAAAGATAAAAAATTACATCAAGGACAAATATCAAAGTTCCTTAATGATGGTGTATCTCTAGAGGAAATTAAAGATGGCTTACAAAAGATAAGTGCAGATACAGGTAGTAATCAACCTGAATTTGTGGTTTCAGCAGAAGAACCTAAGGATGGGGATTATTTACCTGAAACGGACACTTTCGATACTTGGTTTTCTTCTGGTCAGTGGCCACTAGTTACTCTGTCAGACAAAGAAAAAGAAGACCGTCTTCCGACCAACATGTTAGGAACTTTGGCAGATATCCTAAAATTTTGGGTTTCTCGAATGATCATGTTTTCTTTATATCGGGAAAATAAAATTCCATTTAATGATGTCTATCTTTGGAGTATGGTTGCCGATAGCAAAGGAGTAAAAATGAGTAAATCAAAAGGTAATGTGGTTAATCCAATAGAGTTAGTAGAAAAATACGGAGCAGATGCTTTAAGAATGTCATTGATGTACGGCATACCCGCAGGTAGCAAGGTAATCTTATCTGACGACAAAGTTAGGGGAATGAGAAATTTTGCTAATAAAGTATGGAATATCGCAAGGTTTGTATTTATGGAAAATTCAAAAAAGAATAAGTTCAATTCTAATTTATTATCCTCTCTATCTAATAAAGATGATAAATGGATAATCAGTGAATTAAACAAAACAATTGAAACAGTTACCAATTCTCTCGAGAAATACAAACTAAATGAAGCATCAGAATCTATCTATGACTTTATCTGGCATACATTTGCGGATCAATATATTGAAAAGGCTAAAGATAGAAGAGAGGAGACTCAACCTATCCTTGAATACGTTCTGATGACATCTCTTAAGCTACTGCATCCATTCATGCCGTTTGTAACTGAAACAATTTGGCAAGAGGGGAAAGATAGATTTGATAATAAACTACTGATAACTTCCAGTTGGCCGAAAAGTTTAAATAAACAATAAACAGAATATGGAACACAGAGTAAGTCTAACTGACAAAGAAGCATTCGACTTGTTTTCTAAACTGGTGATCCTTGAAGTATATCGGGTTACAGACGAATATACAGGAGAAGAAAGAATAAGAACAGACGAACGTGGTACTCAAAAAAGAGACTACAAAACACCCGTAAAGGGAGTTGTTCATAGATTTACTTCATTGTCCAGACTAGGAGAAATTGAAAATATATGGTTCGAATTCAAATGGACTAAAAACAAAAAACGCTTTGCGGTAGAGTTTGAAGGTGATGTTCCAGATGAATATAAAAAAAGACCTAACATTCCCGGTTGGGATATACTAAAAAATGCTTAAAATTAATTTTTACCCTGAATATGACAATCAAGAAGTCGCAATTGGAGCTAGAGAATACCAAGGAATCTGGAACAATGACGGTCAGCAAATAGTAACTTCATTTAAAAACATCACAGGTTTGAGATTTTTTGAAAGGGAAATAAATGCAATTGTTTTTGACAAAGGGATCCCTCGTTCCCACCCAATGTGCCTTCGGGCAAACGAGAAGTCTTGGGTTAAAAAATCAGTATTAATACACGAACTAGCTCACAGATTGGTTGTGGGGAACAATATAACAATTTCAAATAAAATTAGAAGTGAGACAAAATCAGAGGATGTTCATAGGTTTTTATATCTGTTTTTATATGATGTATGGACAGATGTGTATGGAGGTGAATTAGCTGACAAATCAGTCGAGCGCGAGAAAAGCTTAAGTGATGTTTATAAAAACGCTTGGGAGTGGGCATTAAAATTTAGTAGAGAAGAACGTAATCAAAAATTTAAAGAAAGAATAAGAAAATCGAATTATTAATTTTCCTTAAATAATTTTTGCTCTCTTTTAAATATAGCATCAAAAACCGGCAGTATTGAATTACCTGGTAAAGGGAGTTTGCCTTCTTTGCTTTTTTCTGCTAAAAATAAACAATCCTGCTAAATGAAAAACTTTAGAAAAAAACTTAAACAAATTAAGTCCGAATTAAACAAAGAAGTTAAAAAGTATAAAAAGTTTTTTAATAAAAAATCAAACAAAAAAATTTACAATTCTTCTAACTTTGCATTATTTGCCTTTACCCTTTTTGTTTTTGCTATCTGTTCTTTTAATCTAAAAACTTATTTAACACCAAAAGAAACTCCTACAGTATTGGCTGCAACTTCAACTTACCAAGAAGAATTAAGATTTTTGACTGATCTTGTTTTTGAACATCCCGATTATATTGATGGCTGGATAGAACTTGCTCGATTAGACCATAAACATCAAAATCCAGAAAGAGTACAAGTATGGATTGCAAAAGCAGAAAGCATAAATCCAAACTCTCCAAAGTTAATTGAACTTAAAAAGGAATTAGGAATATAGTTATCGCTACTGAATTTTACAAGTATGAAGTTTAAAAAAATAATCCCTGGATAATTATTGTTTATCCGACTCGCCTTCCCCTTCTTCTGTTGGAGATTCCTCTGTTTCAGTCTCCCCTTCTTTAGTTTCTTTTTCCTCGCCAATTATTTCAGTTTCAACAGGCTCTACCTCTTCTTCCTCTTCTTGAGGCTCAGCAACCCTTACAACAATCTCTTCCCCATCAATTTTAATTTCAACCTTATCTCTATCAACCTTTATATCTTTAACATGGATTGCCTGATCTACCTCTTCTAATACAGAAATATCAAGAACAAAACTATCTGGTAAATCAGTTGGAAGTGCTTCAACTTCTATTTCGTTAATAAGTTGAACAACGGTACCATCGCTCTTTTTCTCTGCAGGGCTTTCTCCTTCTAATTCAACAGGAACATTTGCTGTGACTTTTTCTTTAAGGTCGATTTGGTATAAGTCAGCGTGAACTGGTCTTGCACTAATAGGGTCTGTCTGGACATTAGAAATTAGCACAGGTCTTGCTTTTGTTTCTCCTTCAACAGTAACATTAACTATTCCAGTCTCCCCTGCTTCTTCATAAACTTTAACAAAAGTTAATAGATCTGTTTGAACAGACAGAGAATCTACATCTTTACCAAAAATGTTTGCAGGAAGAACACCTTCGCGGCGCAAACGTTTTACTTTACTTCCTTTTAATTCTCTTTTTTGAACTGCTAGTTTTGAATCTGTCATTTCATTTACCAGTCTACTTCGACTGTCTTATCATACATCAGGTTTGTATTATATAGAAAACTGCTAGCTTTGGTCAAGGAAGCATCTGTTTTGTAAGTTGTTTGTGCCTCACTAGGGAATACAAAGCTTGCTGATATTTCATCATTTTTAGTTCCTGGTTCTTTTCTAATTAAGAGGTGGTAAGAACCTTTATTCATAAAATCGAGATTTGTATCTCTTGTCCAAGAAAAAACTATTTCTTGAGTTTGCCCTACAGGAACTTCAACTTCTAAACCGGCAGAAACAAACCTTGTTTCATTTTCTATGTTCAAATTTTTAATCATGCTTCCCCCACTTCCTCTAACTTCTGCATCTGAAAATATTGAGTTTGGATCTACTAGCAACCGAACATAAGATTTATAACTGCTGTCTCCATTATTTGTTAATGTAAAAATAAGATTTCTTTTTATATTTTCATTATTTACTTCAACATACAAGCTTTGCTCCCTTACTACATTACTACCCCATCCCTCAATGCCTGACTCAACTATTCCAACAAAATCTCGTTCACAGTTTGCGTTACAAAAATCACCCCCCACTACCCCATCCCACTCATTTACTGCTATGTACTTTTGTAAGCTGCTATTAAGCCGAACCATGATGTCTTTTTTATCGAGTCCTTGGAAAATTTTAGTAATTAGCAAAACCTTTTGCTTTTTTGTGATTTTTTGATTGCCTGATAAAAATTCATTTACAAACATTTCCATACCTCCAGAAGAATTGTTTATTGTCGGATCTTTTGAAATTTGACTATCTTCAAAATTCCCTTTTAATATATCTTCTATCTGCTTTTGTAATTGATTGTTTACCACAAAAACTCCATCTATATTTTCGTCTAATGCAGTATTTAAAAACCAACTAATCTGACTAGCTGTTTTAATAAAATCAGGATTCCAATTAGCATCACTAAATTCCCATGAGTTTTTGTTTAATGCCGTTCTTAATGATTCCGGTGCTTCTACCTGTCCTTGAATTTTGCTTTGAATTGCCTGAGCATTTGTAACTGAAATATCAGTAATTCTACCTCTTTCTATGGAAACTAAAACAAGGTCAGAAATAATTCCTCCTGTTGGTCTAAGAATATTTTGATCTTGTAAAACAAATGCATAACGCTTTTGTTTATCATAACCAAGCCAGTCTTCTGCATTCATAAAAATATCACGACCGGCTAGAAAGTATTTTCTGTATCTATTTAGTTTCTCACTATCAAGAAAAGATTTAAGATTGATTTTCTCTTTATCACTTAACAAATTATAATCTGCTTGAAGAAAGGACAAATCTCTATATGCTTTATCCATATTAACAGCTAGTTTTTGAGCATCTTCTAGAGTCAATGCTTTACTACTCTTAAAACTATCAATAACTAAAAAAGAATCCTCTGTTACATCTAAAACATTCTTAAATACTTTTGAAGACTTACTCATAAAAAGCGTTCTTTGTCTAAGACTATTAGTTGCGCTTCCTAACAAGGGTAGTTCTGAATAAACCACAAAACTCTTCTGGGCATTTTCTGATAAAAACATACTAATAGAAAAAAAAGAATTTGCAGATTTGAGATTAGCATTCTGAAGTGAGTGTATACTAAGTGAAGTAGTCAAAAGGGAAGCTAAATACATAAAAAATGGCAGCAATAAAATAAAAATAGTAATGAAAATAGATAGAATAAAAACACTCTTTGGAAGCTTTCTATTGCTTTTTGTTTTTTTACTAAAAAGAGATGCTATTTTAAGTTTTAACTTTTTAAAGTAATTTGTTTTTGGATATTTTTTTTGGACATTAGAAACAGGATTTTCTTTTTTAACTTTAGTTTTGGCAACATTGACTTCATTTTTTTGGGGAAGTATTGGTTGTGGTGGAATGTCTACATTTTCCTGACCAATTATAAGTGGGGGGGAAATTTTGTTTTGAACTATTTTACTTATAGAGCGGACTTCCTTTTTTTTGTCTTCTTTCTTATTGATGATATTTTTTAGTGAGTCCTTGAAGTCTGTTTCAACAGTTGATCTTGAATGATAATCAATTTTTTTTATATTCCATTCATTTTTATCGAATGCAAACGAGAGATCTTTGTCTAGTTTATGAAGAATGGAAAGTGTTTTTGTTACGGAATATCTAGGTCCTGCAATAAGAAGTTTTTCCATTGTAAACGGACCAAAAGAAAACAAATTTCTAACGATTAATCTTGCTGCAACTTTTGCTGAAAGAGGGAAAAGATCAATCTCCTTTTTTGGTGCATAAACCACTTCATTTTTTGCATCATTAATAATTTTATTAATCAAAAGATCTTCTCTTTTTTCATCTGTAATCACATCACCTAACAAAACCACTCCAATATTTTCTGTGCTTTTAAATAACTCAAAAAGTTCTAAGGAATAATTTTTGTAGACATCAAGTGACTGATAGGGGTATACAAGAAGAGTCCTATTGTTTTTAGCTAAAGAATTCTTGAGTACAAATTTATAAAATAATTCCTCGGACTTTAAAACCTCAGTTTTAGACTTGTATTTGTTATGTACAAGAAAGTTACTTACTACAATAAAGAAGTCAAAATCGCCATTACTATATTGAGTAAATTTTGTTATCGATACAGACCCTTTAATACCAGAGCGGGCTAAAGTCTTTTTCCATCGATTTTCCTTTGGTGCCACAATACTTACTTGACAACCAGCATTAGTTAATTCCTTAACCACCGCGACTGATAAGTCGCCTGGCTGTGCTAACAAAAGCACTCGAGATGAATTGGTTCCATGTGTTAAAGATGAGCTTTCCATGGCAGTCTCATGGGAAAAATTTTTTCATCATATTGATTCTAATTTTCCCAATATTTTCAAGGAATCGATACCTTGACTTAAATTAATGCTACGCCATGAAATACTCTGATGCAATTATAAATACTAGTTGTGTAAAGAAAATAGAAATTGCCTATTTTACGGGGATTGTCATCTAGTGAAAATCAGTGTCCTGAGCTTAGCACATGAAAGAGTATAAAATTTACTCAATTTTATTTTGAACCTGATCTAATTTGTCATTTAGAAGCTTGTCTGCTCTTTTATTTTTATCTCTCAGGACACTAGTGTACACTAGACGACAACTAAGAGATTTTTCTTTATTTTTTATTGCTAAAAAAAGCTCTATGAGATTTTTGCTTTTGACTTTGTAATTTCCAGAAAGCTGATTTACGACCAGTTGAGAATCTAAAATAAAAGTAACTTGTTTTACTTTATTTTCTTTACAGTAATCCGCTAGCCAATCCATAGCAAAGTCCACTCCTTTGTATTCTGCGTAGTTATTAGTCCGCTCTCCTAAATAAAATGCCTGTTCATGAATTATTGAGTCCCCTTCTTTGACAACAAATGCAGAGGCCGCCGGTCCTGGGTTTCCCCTTGCCCCACCGTCTGTATAAATAGTTAGTTCCTTTCCTTTATCCATTACAGAAAGATAATAACATAATTTTTATACCTTAATCAGTCCTGTTGAGTATTAATTTTATTCTTAGCTAAGACCATAATGTGACTGGATACCTCACAGACCAAGAATTAGCTACTAAGTTTTATAGATTAGTTAATACAGGATTTCATTTACCAAAAATGTAAATGCACATCGAATATTAATTCGACTTTTTCAGGAATATATAGCAAGACGTTTCCAGGAATTTTAGTTGTTATTTTGTAGTCAGAACTTTTAGTTTTTAAACAATATTTGTAAATAAAAAAAATTAAAACAAAAAGCATTAAGATATTCTGCTGCAAAGTTAACCAATAATGATCTGTAAATCCAGTTAAAAAAATTACAGGAGAAAGGTAGTCAGCTCTCACTCCGTTAACAAAAAAACTCCGGCTAGAAGTGATAGGCGAGTTGTGTGGGATGAAAAAGGATAATAAGCTGAAAAGCCGTGTCAATAATTCGAGAATTGTTAATCAACATAGCCTATTTTAAACAATGTTAATTAATTTCTGTGTAAGTAAATTGTTCATCCATTAACAATTTTATATATGTTAAGTTGTCACTTATACTTCGAATCTGACCATTAAACATATCATGTTCTGGGTTGTCTTTTTCCACACCTAAACTTGATAAAAATAATGGTCTGTAAAGACAAAGCAGTTTAGCAAATTCATAATTGTATTCTTTGTCATCGTACAGATATTCAATAACAGACTTTAGAAAAACTTGCTGTAATTCTCTGTTTTCCCAGGACCTTGCAAAAAAGTTTCCAAGGTCAAGAAGTTGAGCTATTGGCTGAAACGGGGTTAACTCAGCATGCTCAAAGTCTAGCATCAACAAATTACCATCATTTGCAAATACAAAGTTATTAGGTGCAGCATCACCGTGTGCCAGAAACATTTCGCTACTAGGCGTTAATCCAAAGATAAGTTTTTCGAACAAATCCTCTGTTTGTGTAATATAATCTTTAATCTCATCTTCATTTTCCGAATCCACAATTCCATGCAAGAGCATATTCTTGTGTTTTATCCAAATCTTTTTAATGCCGTCTGGAGTGAACTCGGTCTTTTTTTTTAAGTTAATTCTTCTGGAGCAACTTCTGCAGCAACATCTATATTGTTTAAGTTAAGTATTTCAAGAGCAGTAATCCTGCCATAAGAAGGGTATATAAATTCCGTTCTTGATTTATGAAACAACCCTTCTCTAATTCTTTCCATTACCAAAATACCCCACTTCTGGTCTTTGGAAATAAAGTAGGGGATCTCCACTTCTGCAACCGGTACATCATTTTCTTGGGCTAAAACAGTTGCCGCAGACTGTCTTCTCATTAAGCTGTCTGTTTTTGTGTCTGTTGGGGCGACTTTTATAAACTGTTCTGGGGTTTGAAAATAATAATACCTCCTTTCTCTTTCAACTTCTTCTTGATTTTCTGCTATATGAGAGTCGACTTGTTTAATTTCAGATGTTTCTAAATGTAATGCTTCTGATAAAGTGTACAAAATTACTGACTGTTGTTCTTTGGTAAGAAATGGTAATCTGTCTTTGTGTAATACTTCTTTCCGACCTTGTTCCATATAAATAATATACACTAAGACACAAACAAAGTTTTAGGGGGTAATTCACTTTAAAGACAATTGAAATCAATTATTTCTTCCTCTAAAAATTGAAATGAATTGTTTAAACAGAAGCGTTTTCGAGAACTTTTATTCATTTACAATGTTCACACCCAAGAAGTCATCGTGTTTTTCAAGTATTCGTTCTATATGACCAAGCACCAAAGCTGTTTGCTTAGATTCTTTTCAACCTCATCTATTTGTTCCTCCAATAAATCAAACGAAGGTAATACAACCTTCTTCAATGTTTCAGTCATTAACTTATTCTTTTCTGTTTTTTCTGGTACTGTAAATTTATTCATTTTTATTAAATCCTAACTCTGTTTTTTGAAATTGCAAGAATCGCAGAGCATCATCATACCTGAAGTTCTGTTTTTAGAAAACGTCAGAAATTTGGTAAACCACGCTAAAGGAAACACCTTCAAAACTATATTAAAAGTATTAGATCAATTGGGAAACCATACTTTTACAATGTAATAAACTCTGGGCATTATGGAATTCCTCAAAATAGAGAAAGGGTGTTTATTGTATCTTTCAGAAAAGACCTCAGAGTAAATGCTTTTGAATTTCCTCAACCTACTTTTGAAAGAGTATCGGTAAGTCAAATATTGTTAGATGACGAGCAAAGCGGACATTTGGCTATAGAAAGAGACGACATAAATATCTACCAGGAAAAAGGACTAACAAAAATTCCCCCATTAAAACCGATAAGAAGTAGAAACTATACTTCTTTAACTAAAACTAAAATAAATCAGAAAATACAAGCTTTTGATTACAAAAAAGATTTAATAATAAAAGAGGAAATAGGTAATGAAACTTTGATTATCAAATAGTTTGATAGTAGTTGAAGTAAAAAAAGTTCTTAGTAATAAATTAACTTACCTTTGTAGTCTTATTTTTCAACGTATGTCATTACATGTTTAAATCCATTTGATTATTCGTTAACCAGATCTTAGCATTTCAATTACCTTTTTAAGTTTTATTTTTTATGAAGAAGTTTTTACTACTTACACAAATGAAGTTTGGCACTACTTATTTTAGTCTTACTGCCAATAACTTAGAAGTTATCTTGCTTGATTATCTAACAACTTACGTAGTTCTTCATTTAATTCTTCTACTTTATTAACATCACCAGATTGTTCGTATGCAGCTATTTTACCCTTTAGTCTAGCGATCTTGATATCTAATTCCGGAATTTGTGAGTTAGTAGCTTTCGAGACTTGCTTCGCAATTTGATTTTGAATTGTTATCAGTTCTTTTGAACTAGTTTGTTTGTTTATAAGTCCTTCCCAATATAGGTTCTCCAACTTCGAAAGTACATCGAGTTTTAATTTTCTTACTTCTGGAATCCATGGTTTCCTTTCCAAATCAATTAAATCATCTATGTCTGACATAAATAAATATTTTATTCAATCAATGTTATCAAATATTTTAGAATCTACTTAGGCCTTACCACCAAGTAGCGTTCGTGGCCTTCACCTTGAGATTCTGTTTCTACTTCTTCATATTCTGAAAGTACTGTATGAACTATTCTTCTTTGATTTGGATTAAGATTATATAGTGTCTGTTCTTCTCCAGTGTCTAATGCCCTCTGGGCTGCTTGCTTTGCCAAGTCTGTGAGGTAGTCTTCCTGCTTTTCGCGCCAGTCACCAATATTAACTAAGACTCTTACCCAATCTCCGTATTCTTGGCGTACAATTAATTGAATAATTGATTGAATCGCAAATAAACTTTCTCCTCTTTTTCCTATCAAAAGTCCTTTTTCGTTTTCAGAAGAGATCTCAACATTAACTGCATCGTTTTCTTTGTCTTCTATAACTTCTGCAGTTGCTTCTAATCCAATTAATTCCATAAGTTTATCAACTGTTTCCTGTACTAATTCTAGCTTATTTTTTTCGCTTTCTGCCATTTTTGCCTTTCTTGTCGGATTTTACCAGAGAGAACCGATTAAGGAAAGAGGTAAGCTCTCCTGGACCTGATACTCTGTATTGTTGCCATGCCTGGAATACTGAAATAACTAACCAGTACAATGCAAGAGCAGACGGAAACCTCATTCCTATAAATAAGGTAAACAAAGGAAATGTAAACATCATTGATTTTTGCATTGATGCCTGAATATCATCCATTTCACCTTTTGTTTTTTCTGCAACCTTTTCTCCTAATTCACTAGCAGGTTGCATTATTAAAGATGACGCAAGTTGAGCCAAAGCAGATAAAACAAGTAAAACTCCAGGTAAAGGAAATGGTAAACCTGATATATTTATTACATCTGGTTTTGCTAGATCAAGATATAAGAATTTTGTATTAAGTATCTCTCCGTCAGCAAATTGCAAAGCAGGGTACAAAAGATTATTAAAATTCTCCACAGGATTACCGTCTATAGATAAGGTACGAGTAAAAACTTGAAAAAATGCAATTAATATTACTATCTGTAGTAAATAGGGTAAACACCCAGCACCTGGATTAATACCTTTCTCACGATAAAAATCAGCTTGTGCTTGTGTAAGTTTGATTTTGTCATCTTTATGCTTTTGTTTTAATTTTTCTAAATCCTTTGAATACTTTCTCATTTTCCTCATAGACTCTAAATATGGTTTAGTTAAAGGGTTTAAAAGTAAACGAAGAACTATTGTAAAAAAGATAACGGCAAGGCCTAGATTTCCTCCAAATATTCTATAAAAAAGAATTAGCCCGTTTGTTAAAGGTTCAACAAGCAAAGTTGTAAACATATTTTATTATTATAGTGGTAAATTTAGAAAATCAAAAATCAGATTTTAAAACTGAACAAAAGAAAATGCAAATAAGCACGTTAAAATATTACATAATTACTTTAATGGATCGTATCCTCCTTTTGTTAATGGACTGCATTTAATTATACGTTTTAAAGATAACTGAACACCTTTTGTTGCACCATATTTTTGAATAGCTTGTTTTGAATACTCACTACAGGTGGGGGTAAATTTGCAAGCATGTCCAAACAATGTTTTTAAAACAGGAGAAAATATTGATTTGTATATACGAATAAGAAATAAAAGAATTTCTTTCATTTTATTATTTCAGCCGTTTTAAAAACAGCTAATATATCTTTTTTGATCTCATTTAAATCAGCATTAATCAAATTTCTGTTTACTAAAAATAAAACATATACATTATTACTGACTTCTGGAAGTATTTGACGTAAAGCTTCTCTTATCAATCTTCGTGAGCGGTTTCTGTCTGTTGCTTTTTTATAAACTTTTTTGGAGACAATTATTCCAGCTTTGAAAACATCTTTATTATCTAGAACCAGTAAACCGAAATTTTTACTTCTATGAAGAACTCCTTCTTTTTTAACTAAATCAATCTCTTTATCTTTAGACAGTCTATGTTGTTGAGGAAGCATGATGGAAGGTGATAAATATAATTATTACGCCAAAGATTTTTTTAATTTGCTAGTTTTTTTCTACCTCTTTGTCGTCTTTTCTTAATAACTTCTTTTCCGGCTTTTGTCTTCATACGTGCTCTAAAACCGAATCTTCTGGCTCTTTTTATTTTGCTAGGTTGATAAGTTCTTTTTGGCATAGACCATATTATAAAGCAAACCTCCAATATAGTAAAATTCCAAATTGATATCTAAATAATAATGTCGTGTTATCTTTGTGGATAACAAGTTGGTGTTCGTGGTTTTTTGGGGTTGACTATTTGTGGATAACCCAACTATTATCAAGTCGCAAGACAAAGAGTTTTTTGGACCATGGATAACCCTGACACTAGAAAAATCTGGAATGAAACCTTAGAAAGTATAAAAATAACAGTATCTGGAGCAATATTTTCTACTTGGTTTACCCAAACCCATTTATCATCATTGACTAAAAAGGGAGATAGATACAATGCAGAAATTGGTTGTTCCTCATCTTATGTCAGAGCTACTATAGAAAGTCGTTACTATGGACTAGTTCAAGATTCTCTTGCAAAGTCATTATCAGCTTCCTGCGACATATCTTTTACAGTAAAGGCAGATCCAAATCAAAAGCCTCCAGAGAAAAAGTCAAAAAGCGAAACTGATTCTCCTCTTTTCAATAATGAAACTGACGAAAATGTTTTAAATGAAAGACTAAAAAACGCACATATTAGACCTGGCTTTACTTTTGAAAACTTTGCTGTTTCTGGTTCTAATCAGATGGCTTGGGCTGCAGCCGAAGCAGTGGCAGATAATCCAGGTCAAGCATATAACCCACTTTTTATTTGGGGTGGAGTTGGAGTAGGGAAAACTCACTTAATGAATGCAATTGGATACCGCTTAAGCGAAAAGACAGCTGATACCAAACTCATTTTTTGTACGGGAGAACAATTCACAAATGATATTGTAGAAGGGATAAAAAATAAATCTACTCAAAAATTTCGAAATAAATATAGAAGAGTAGATGCACTTTTTATTGACGATATCCAGTTTATTGCAGGAAAAGACGCAGTCCAAGAAGAGTTTTTTCACACTTTTAATGCCATAGTCGCCTCAGGAGGACAAATAGTACTTAACTCGGATCGCCCTCCCTCAGAAATAGCAAAATTAGAAGAACGTCTTAGAAGCCGCTTTGAAGCAGGATTGATAGTTGATATATCACCACCTGACTTTGAGTTAAGATGTGCAATTATTATGATCAAGGCAGAAGAAAAGGGAATTAATCTTAATGAAGATCTAGTTAGACTAACAGCAGGAAACATACAAACAGCAAGACAAATAGAAGGTTTCTTGGTTAGATTAACAAGTGAAGCAAGGCTTAAAGGAGTGAATATTGATGAGGACTTGATTAAATCAATGTTTGTCAGTAACGGTGAAGTCGAGGTACCAAAAAAAATAAAGACAACACCACAAGAAATTATAAATGCTGTTTCAAAACACTATTCAATAGGCAAAAGAGCACTTCTTGGAAAGTCACGAGCAAAACCAGTTTCATTTCCAAGACAAATTTTAATGTACTTACTTAGAATTGATTTAGGATTACCTTTGCAGGAAGTAGGAAGAATAGTAGGAGGAAGAGATCATACAACTGTGATGCATGCTGTGGATAAAGTAACGGACCTAGCCAAGGACGATGTGGAAATCCGTCAGGATATCCGGGGGATAAAAAATATGCTTTGAGGATAAATGAGGATAAAAAAATCTTCTTTTACACATAACCACAATTTTATTTAAATAATCCACAAAGTTATTCACATTTTATTCAATATCTTTTAAACATTTATATTTAGGCATGATTACGCATACTTTTCCACTTATCAACAACCCCTACTACTAATACTACTATTTTATATATAAATATATAGAGAGAGTAAAATATCAACAATCAAATTTCGTAAACTGCAATTAAAATATATTAATCTTTTAGAAAGATAAAATGCTATTATTAATAATTAAAATTCTATTAAGAAAAAGGCTAATGAGTATTTACAGTATGATATACTCCATTATATGAAACTTCAGGTACTGCAAAGTAGTATGTCGAAAGTACTGCAAATAGCAGCAAGATTTGCAAGTACAAGAGCTCAATTACCAGTACTTAATAATATAAAGTTAGCTGCATATGCTAATAAAATAGAAGTATCTGCTACTAACCTTGAAACCTCTATTAATATTACTTTAGGAGCAAAAGTTGAAGAAGAAGGAGAAATAACCATACCGGCTAAAACTATTGCCGATGTAGTTTCTAATTTAGGTGATAGACAATTAACATTAATAGCAGAAAAGGAACAATTGAATATAAGCACAGATAATTTTTCTTCACGTATTGTTGGGATGAACACCTCAGATTTCCCGGATATTCCAAAAGAAACAGGAGAAAATCCGTTTAAAATAAATAGAGATGCATTGATAAAAGCATTGGATAAAGTTTTGTTTGCTACCTCTACAGACGAGACGAGGCCGCTTTTAACTGGAGTTTATTTTAATATTGGAACTAGTTTAACTCTAGTTGCAACTGATGGATTTCGCTTGTCTGAGAAAGTTACCGGAATAGACAATTCTAAAGAAAAAGAAGATATAATATTACCAAAAAATGTTTTGAGTGAATTAGGCAGATTGTCTTCTGGTGAAGAAACTATATTAATGAAATATGATAAAGATAACTCTCAAGTTGTTTTTGGGGTTGGAAATATAGTTCTTGCTTCTAGAATTTTATCAGGAGAGTTTCCAGATTACAAAAAAAGAATTCCCGATAAAAGCAAAATAAGAGTGAATACAGATAAAATGGAAATAGTTAGAGCGATTAAGCTTGCTAGTGTTTTTGCTCGGGAGGGAGCCAATATTGTGAAACTTGGTGTTAAAGGGGGTAGTCTAGAGGTTTCTGCAGAGAGCAGTTCTGCAGGTAAGCAAGTCACTCAAATTGATGCTCAAGTGGAAGGGGGAGAACTTGAAATTGCATTTAATTATAGATTTGTTGAAGAATTTCTAAATTCTATTGAGGGGGAGGATGTTTTGATTGAGTTAAATGACGCTGCTTCTCCCGGAGTGTTTAAAGACCCATCAGATAAAGATTATCTTCATTTAATCATGCCTCTGAAGCTTCAGGGTTGAGAGTAATCGATAGCAGGTAGATAAAATTCTGCTTGGATATTTTCACCATTGTTCATAAATGCATCACCTTTAAATAAGTAAATTGGTTGTAAATATCTTTGTTCCGAGCTTATTTCTTGCAAATAAGCAATTTCTATAGAATTCAATGTGATTTTTCTGACTGAAGTATCAGTTACCTTTGTAGTATCAATCTTTCCATCATCAAGACTTACGATAGCTATGGTATTGATATTATCTGTTATTTGCTCAGCGCTTTTTAGTGGTCTATTTGAGCTAATCATAAATTCTGGTACTTCGTCAAAATATACTGAAACGACATCTAGTTCATTATTATATGTAATACTTATTGTTCCCGTTTCATAAGTTTCAGATATCACTTTATATCCATTAATTGACTTTGAATAAGTCAATACTATGGCTGTAGGAGGACCACTTCTTTCTATTCCCTCAAATGGATTAATTCTTAAAGTTCGCATTTTTAGAAGGTCAATGTCATCAAGGTTGTCAATAAACCCATTTTCTACCAAATAATTTTTTGCAATTGAATCCATTTCGCTCTGAACAGGAATCACACTCAATTCCGATGTAGGTATAACACCTGATCTATAATCAAAAATATTTTGTTTTGTAAGTACTCGTAGGCTTTTACCACTATCGTTATAAAAATATGTAGGACCTAGGACTGGGTCTTCAACAATTTTTGGTTCAGTATTAAAACCTAAACTTAAAGTTATTTTATTTAATATATTTGATTTAATTTCATTTTGAGTAATTTCATAAACAGGTAATGTCGAAGGGATTTGCAACCCTTCGAAGTTTATTGATATTTCAGTTTCAAACTCTCCTTGGACTGATGTTTGTATTTCTGGCTTTGGTAAAGGCCTTTGAGGGACATTTTGTTGATTATTTCTATGTGTGAATAGAAATAGAAAACTAATCGAAATTACAAAAATTATAATTGAAATTATTAACTTCTTTTTTATAGTCATGTCTTTTTATGGTATTGAAATTCCACAATTTCTAACACACTCTCTTGGTACCGTTACTGGTACAAATGGTTGAACCATCTGTACTGGCGGGGGCCAAACTGTAGCTGGACCTCCGTTGTTATGGTCACCTAGTGCTCTAAATTCATAGTGATCATGTATATAGGTTGCTGTACCTGTATGACCCATTATACCTAAAATTGTACCTCTTGGTACAAAATCTCCCTGTTTTAGAGCAATCGAAAATGAACTAAAATGAACATGCCAGGTCATATAATCTGATCCACCACATTTTCCTGCAGTGCTAACATACAATCCCCCCCAGTTATCTACTGCTTGGTTTAATACAGTTCCATTATGAGTAGCGATTATATACGCATTATCTTGAGTTTCAGTA
Source organism: uncultured Gammaproteobacteria bacterium (assembly GCA_964427735.1). GTDB lineage: Bacteria > Patescibacteriota > Microgenomatia > UBA8517 > UBA8517 > CAYRUS01. The sequence continues at coordinate 566,805 of CAYRUS010000001.1, forward strand.
GTAAAAGGATCCCAGTGTACATCAATAGCTTCTCTTCTTTCGTGAGAGATAGTCCCTTCAGGACCTTGATTAACAATATATTTTTGTCCTTCATTAGCAAGTACAGGCCATCCTACAGGGCAATCCGACGGAGGTTCTCCAATAATAATAGAAGCATATGATATTGCTTCTTCACCTTTAACTTCTTCTGTATCTGCAATTACACTAAAATTATCAGTCACAACAGAGTCTTCAAAGTTGTTATCAAAATTCACAGAATAAGAAAAAGAAAATGATTCACCATGGGTAAGAGTAGATGGTGGTTCTGGAATAGTAGGACTTGGTATTGGAGCTTTTAGTGGATCTTGTGTTATTACATATTCATTACCAAATTGAATATTCGTTAAACTACCTCTTTTGGCTGTAACTGTAATATTGTATGTGACCTCTATAGGTAGGTCACTGTTTTGTGCAATATTTATACTAGCTACTTTTTCAATACCAATATATAAAGATTCTTTTACTATGCCGCTTGACGAACCCGCGTAAGTTAGATTTCTAGGAGAAGGGGGAATAACATAGGCTCCTGTGGTGATGATGTAGATGATAAAAGATACAACCAGTGTAAGTACGGTCAAGGCAATAAATGCTTGAATTAAAGCTTGAGCAATTTCTTTTCCAATTGCAGCTAAGCCTATAAAGAAAACCCCTGTAGCAGAGGCAATACTACCTGCTACAAAACCTCCATAAACAGCCAGTTGTCCAAAAGTATAAATAACAGCAATAGGGAGAAAAACTGTTGGTAGTAATACTACACCTGCTAGTAAACCGGCAGCTGTAGCAGCTTTATTTTTCCTCATCCATTGCAGAATTGAGCTTACTATTGGTACTTTCTTTAAAAACTTATTTATTAATTTCACACCTTCATAGACAAGTGCGGCTGCCCAACCTATTCCGCCTGTCAATGCCCCTCCAGCAGCCTCTATTCCTAATCTTGTTGCTATGCCAGCTGCTGCTTTTTTGAATGCTGGTCCAACAATAGACGTAATCTTGCCTTTTAGAGGATTCAAATATCTGGCGATAAATCTGCTCGATACTTCACCGAATAATTGCCTTCCTAATCCTGTAAAAAAGTTTCCTCTAAATAAATCAGGATGTAAGGTTGCAGCATCGTTATTTGTTACAAATGACCCCTCTGCTTGTGTAATTTTTTGCTCATGGACAAACCTTAAATATCTGCCTCTATATGCTGACTTAAAAATTCTGCTTAGTGCTGAATGTCTTTGCTCAATCAAACTCAAAATACTTCCGTAAGGAGCTATACTTTTAAGGTACTTATCATCTACTCCGTTTTTTCTTGCTTCAGCAATAAAAGCTGCAAGATTTTGAGGAGTAACACCTCTGGTCCATAAATGAAACGCAGATGTTTCGACAGGATTTTGTTTTGAGAATGCTAATGAACCGGCGTCAGCCAAAAATTGAAAACCTTTGGTAAAGGCAAGAGGAGCGGTTTTTCCCAGATTAAACCTAGCTGAATCTATAAATTCAAAACCTATTTGTTTTATAGCTTCCTCTTGTTCTTTTTTTATTTTTTCTTCATCATTTTCATCTGGTACAACTTCACCAAGTAATTTACTTGCTGCTTCTTCAGCTGTATGTATTTCCTTTGCTATATTGGTATCTAATAAAGAAATACTGTCTTTGGTAAAAGTTGACGAAACGTTGAACTTAATATTAGGATCTCCTGCAATAGCTCTTGCTATGCTTGATCCGTCTCTTCCTCCTTTGACTGTAATCCAAAATGTTCTTAATATTTTTTCTGCCAAAGTGGCAGAAGTAACTCCTCCAGAAAAAGCGATAGTATTATTTAGGTTTACACTAGCTTGTGATAAATAACTTTGCACAAAATCGTCTTGAGAAAGGTTTGATGCATCAGAAATTAACTTGTTAATAACTGGTTCATAATCAGATCTTGGAGGAGGGAAGGGTACTGCCATAGCAGGAACAAGATAGATTGGTGCTTCTTGAGGTTTAATTGCAGATTGTCTGCCTTCTGTTTTTTCAATAGATTCTATTAATTTTTCAGCTTCCTTTACTTGTTCACGAATTTCTTCAACTGGAATTGGTGGTTCTGCAGTAAATACAGGTTCTTTTATTTCATGACTTCTTTGCTCAGAGAGAGTTGCGATCAATTTTGAGTTTTCTTTTAATTGGAATCTCCAATGCATAATATCGTCTGCAGAAGATCGTGTATCTTCAATTTTTCTCAGTAGCTCTATTCTTTCTTCTTCAAGTTTCAAAAGATCAGGAGGAATAGTCATTGCAGGATATTCGTCTGGTGTTTCTCCATTTATTAATTTTTCTAAATTCTCATAATATCTAAGAATTGTTTCAATCCAGACTTTTGGATCTGTATTTTTTGGAGTTTGTGTTAATACTGTTATTTCTGAAAGAAAATTAGCATAAGTAATTTGTTGCGTTTTTTCCCAGAGTTCTCTATTTTTAGGATCTTCATAAGACTCAGGTACATCTGTATAAACCCTGGTCACATCCGGGTAATAGTACTTTAGACCTTCTAAGAGTTTAAATATTTTGAAATATAAATTTTTGTAGTTGTTACTGGTTGCCATTTTGGTCGGTATTTAATAAAGCATTAATTTGATTTTGTAAGTCAGTTTCTTTTTGTTCTGGTGTTTTGTTTGGATTATTAGCTTGTCCAGGCAGAATCACCTCGTTTGTGCCTTGTTTTGGAGGCTGATTAAAAGCAGTTGCCTGCACAATACTCTCTTTGTTTATTGTATCTTGTATTGGGCTTTCTTTACCTTGATGTTTTTCCGGAGGTTCATTAGTGTTTGTTTGACTAACTGCAACAGTCTCTTGACCTCTGACTCCTGTTTCCTCACCGTTGTCATTTGATTGGGTAGTTTGGCTATTTGGGGTTGGCGATTGATCGCTTTCTATTTCCATAAAAGCAGGTTTGATAAGTTCTTCGTTTTGTTGAGGTTGGTTTGTTTTATTATTGTCACCTATGTAACTAGGTTTTTCATTTCTTTTAGACATTTCACTCGGATTAGTTGTAATAAGTTCGTGCTCTACATCGCTTGCTACAATCCTAATAGGAGCATGGTGTGGACCTGCGAAAAATATTCCCTCTCCAACGTTTGCTGCAAGAAGCAATTGCTTTTCTCCTTGTGACAGATAAAAGATTTCGGCAATCCGATCAATTGCAGCAGGAGACTGCTTGAGCAAGAGTTTAAGAGAGGAATTAGTAACAATGGCTTTACCTATGTCCTGAGACAGAAAATCCTCCACATCCTGTGTAATAGTGGTCAATCCCAGCCAATACTTTCTAGCTCTTTTGACAACAGACCACAGAAATTGAGCAGAATCTTCATATCGCATCATATGCCAAGCTTCATCAACAATTAACATTCGTTTTTTAAGGTCCCTTTGGACTCTTGTCCAGATAAAGTCAAGAATAACAAACATGGCGATAGGTCTTAGTGCTTCTTGCATATCTTTTACACTAAAAACTGTAAACGGGTTAGAAAGGTCTATATTTGTATGTTTGTCAAATATTCCTACAAAAGATCCTTTGACAAACTTTTCAATTCTGGCTGCTAAATCTTGTGCTTCAGCAGTTTCCATACCAATCAAGGTTTTGTATAAATCTTCCATCAAAGGTGGTTCCTTTTTTTGAGTTTCAGGGTCTTGAGTAATTCCTTTTGACTTGTATGTAGCGATTAGCGCTCTATCGAGTAAAGCTTCTTGGGTTGGTGATAGTTGTCCCATGATAACTTTAAATAATGAGTGGAGAGATAAAATCTTTAAACCTAATTGATTTTCTCCTTCAACATAAACTTGAGATAAATCAAAAGGATTAATTTTTGATTCAGATGAAAATGAGAAAGAAATATATTCTCCACCTACTGAGTCTGAAAGGTCTTTATACTCAGCTTCGGGGTCAATAATTATAACTTCAGTTCCAAGCATCAGAGATCTTACTGATTCTAGTTTTACAAAATAGCTTTTACCTCCTCCGGATGTACCAAACACACTCATGTTCGAGTTTTCCATGCTATATCTGTCAAAAATTATAAAAGAGTCGTTTTGTGGATTTATTCCATAAAGTACACCTTTGTCATTTGACAATTCTGCTGTTGTAAATGGGAAAGTTGTAGCAAGTGATGTTGTGTCCATATTTCTATTAACATAGAGTTTGTCTTGCCCCCAAGGGACTGTTGTAATAAATCCTCTTTCCTGATCAAGGGTTATGCTTTCTGCATCAACAAGCAAGGATTGCAAAGTCGATTGCACTTGTTTTGTAATATGATTTAGCTCTTCGGGAGAATGGGCAGGAATAGTTATGTAAAGACCCATTTCAAAAAAACCCTCTATTCCTTTTACAAGTTGCTCTTGAAGAGCTAATGCGTCTTCTAATTTTGCTTTGGTGGTTGGATTAACTATTTTACCTCTATCAATATCTGTTGATAATTCGGCTTCCATTTCTGTTATTTTTCTTCTCAAATCATCCAAAACTGTTTTGCCTTCAACAGGATAAATATAAAAAGATGTATTTAAAGAATGGTTAAAATTTATTAATGGCTCTAACCAGCCTGGATTAACAAAGCGTCTTCGAATATTTGTATAGAGTGTTCGATAGTATTTTTCATTTAATTTTACGTGATCAAAATCAGTCTCAAATTTTTGAGGAGCAATTACATCCAGAAGATGCATACCTTCTTTAATAGAAAGGATTGGTTTTATTACTTTAGGCTTTTCGTATTCTTTTATAGTTACTTTTTCCTCACTGTCTTGGGTAAATGCGTGCCTTACAGGTTCTGGAATTATTTTAGATAGAAGTCCTTTTTTTTCTAATTCCAAGTTTTGGGTGTTTTGTGTTGGTTGAAATTGACCCACCGGTTTGTTTACAGTTTGTCCTTGAAGTTGCGGTATATTTTCTGTTGTCTGTGGAATATTTGGCAGTATAACTCCTTGGTTTGAACTCTGAATATTTTTATTTTTTTTGAATAGTGGTAAATCCATGTTAGTTTTCTATTTCTAAATCTGGTTCAGGGTCTTTTAAATCTTTTTGATTGTAAATTGTATGATATATTTCAATAAGCTCGTTGGTAGTAAGTTGTCTTAACTTAATACCTAATCTTCCGACTTGTCTTGACAAGTGATCTCTCCTAGGGTAGAGAACAAGCTCTGCTTTTTTAAGAATATATGATTTGCTAAACGGTAATGGTCCTTTTTTAGTTTTAAAGGTTACGAGAGATTTAGAAATACCAAGTTCAAGAGGTGAAAAAGGAATTACAATATAAAAGCGCTTTTCAAGGACATTCTTTTTCTTTATTGTTTCTGAAATAAATTTTTTGTATCCCTCCATCATTTTGGATAGTTTTGGATTTTCTATTTTTTGATGAGCTTCATCCAGAAATTGCATGTAGTTTGCAATATTTTTTTGTTTTGATCTAACTGTAATTTGAATTGAGAAAGATAAAGAATTCAAAAGAGCAGAGTAGGCAGCAATCACTGCTTCTTGTTCTTTTTCGCTCAAAAGACCAAAGTTTAAAGCAGTTGATTCTAGCACAATTGCGGCTCCACCATTTTTAAACAAAACTATGTCTTTAGTAATATCTGCTATGGGCAAGTGATCTTGTGTACTTGCCATCAGTGGTTTATCTGGGAGGGTTATAAATGGTATTTTCATAATATTAATTTTTAGCTACCTCTTTTGCTCTTATTGCTATTGGTTGAATAATTGACCCGTCTGCTTCAAAGTTAATGTCATCAAAAACAAATCCAATCTTTTCTGTTGAAATTGTGTACTTGCCGTTATTAAGTGAAGTTACAATTATAAAATGACCAAGTTGATTGCTTTTAAGTGCTCTAACTGGTCTTCCTTGTTCATCTTTGATTTCTAGAATTGCTCCTTCAATAATCCCACCGTCTGGCTTCATTACTTGCCCAACAATAGTATTCGGTCTTTCAGGGGGAACAGGAGGTGCAGCCTCTGGTGAAAATTCAGCTTTTTGAACATCCTTCTTTCCCTCACTTTTGATTGTAGGTTCTATAGGGACGCTAGGAATTTCTGTTTTAACAGTCTTTTCGATAACAATTGGTGGTGTTTGATTTAATATTCTTGGTTTAATCTCTTGTGGCGTTTTAAGAACTGGTTCATTTTCAGGAATATTAATTATTTTATTTTTTTCTGCTTCAGGTTGAGTTGCTGAAATTGGTTGAGTGCCGTGCAAAAGCTGTGATATTTGTGATAAAAATGCTTGTTCGCCTGATTCCAAATTTGAGAGAAAAGAAGGACTGTGAGGTTTTGCAGGTTGAGAATCTTGTTTTTGTTCTTTTTGGGCTGTGGTTACATCATCCTGTACAAAAAAGACAGGGGCTTTTTCGTATTTTGTCCAGACAAATTCAGTGGGAGAATAAATAGTTCTAAAAAAAGCTACTATCCACGCAGAAAGAGGTCTTTCTTTAAACGGTAAAAACGCCAGAGCTATGCCAAGGAGGGCAAAAAAGATAATAAATGGCCATTTAATAAAAGCAGGTAAACCGCTTGCATAAAAAAGCAAAGCAACGAGAAATCCTCCGGCCAGCTGGAAAAACTGCTTTAAGGTCATGTCTCCTACAAGCCTGAACTGGTAAGAGCTTATTTGTTGTGGTACTGGATGTTGATTCATAAATTTAATTCATAAGGCACAATGCACAATACATATTGATACAGTTTATAATGCATACATCTACTTTTCTTCTAAACTTTTTACCATTGTTGTTAAGAGTTTTTTGCACTCATTATTTCTTTGGACAAAATCGTTTAGTATATCATCTTTTGTTAGTTCAAGCATAATTTCTAGCCAATATTCAACTTCGAAACTTGAACCTCTCGATATACTCAAAAACTGACGATAACTCTTGGAATAATACCTGCCGTAACCTTCTACTATGTTTGCTCCAACGGAACAACTGGATCTTATTAGCTGATCGACTATAAAATTGTATGTATAGGGATACTTTTTTTCTGAGAAGTATTTTATAAGATCAATAGACAGGCTATTTGCCTTTTTATATACAGTTATATTTTTATAACTTGAATGACTTTTTTGGACAGGATTCATCTTTATATGTTTTATGCGATATGCATTATGGCATAGTCTATCTTTAGGCTACAGCGTGAAGCCGTTTTTTCAAGTTTTATCTTTTTCACAAATTAATAAATGATGCTTGTTTCTTAGATTCTTAATAATTTAAACTAGGATAGTATGGTTAGCTCAAAAAAACACCCCATAGCTGATAAGTTTTGCTTAATTTGATATAATACAACCAATGCCCGACGAAGCTAGAGAAATTTCAAGTCAATCCTTACGTGGCGGAGGAAGCAATATGAGAAAAGAAGTTACAAACAAAATTTTCATTAGTAACAGACGAAGAACAAAGGAACATGTAGTTACACCTCTTGATTCTACAATTCCTAAATTTAAAGATTTGAGAATAGAAGCGGAGAGACTTGCTGCTGATCCTGATCTGGATGCCGGTAAAGAATTCGAATTCAAAACAAGAAAAGCAAGGCTTATGAGAGAGGTAAACGATGCAGGTTTTCTTAGACCGTTCCAAGAAACCATTCGAATGAAAATAAGTAACTCGACTACATATAGGGAAGCTCAGGAAACAATTAGAAAACTTAACACACAAGAGATTGAAAAGAGTATTGCTGGTGATCCAAATTCTCACTGGAAAGCAAACTTTGAAGGAATCTTTGCTGCATACAAAGAACATGTACTTGAAAGAATGGAAACTGAGTATCAAAAAGCAAATGGAACAGTTAATGAAGATATAGCTGAAAAAGTTGAAAAGGAAGGTGATTTAATGGGCTGGAGTGTTCCTCTTCTAGAAATCAAAGACATAATAGAAAAAGAGAAACTTAGTAACACAAGAAGTTTTAATGATGTTCAAAAAGAACTCCGTACATTAGCACAAAACCCAGACAGACAAAAAGAGAGAGACCTAAGGGCAGAAAGAGATACACTAATCGCATGGGCAAAAAAAGTCGGATTATTTGACCAACTTAAAGACGTGATGTATAGGACTCAACTAGAAAACCAAGACTATAACCAGGCTTATAAAGAAATTGCAAAAATAGATATAGACAGATTAGAAAATAGTCTATTTAATACACTTGATGGTTTAGATGAAAAAGTGCCGGATGAACATCCTTTAAGAGGCATATTAGATGAATATAGGGACGTTGCCCTTTTAAACATGAAGGCTGCTTGGCTTGAAGGATTGATTACAGAAAACGTTGGAGATATTGCAGATCACAGGCGTAGGTTAATAAATCTTAGAAGACAGATAGATTTACGTGGCTGGGGAATTCCACCTACAAATCTCGAAGGTAAAGCTATTGGAACTATAAGGGATAAAATAGAGAAAAGAAGACAACAAAGACAACATCAGTCACGACCAAACCAGCCACAGGCAAATCTTCCAAGGCCTGAAGACTATGGTAAAGCGGTCGCTGATGCATTGGGAGCACCTACACCTGAGAAACAAAGAAGAAACTTTTTAGAGATAGAAAGAAACGGACGTGGAGAAGTTCAAATTCCTTCTCTGGATCACAATACATGGGAAGGATTGAGTAGGCAAGAACGAGACTTTTGGTTGGAACGTTTGAGATTATCTAATGCTAGAGCTAAGAAACAAAATACTTATAAAGCTGTAGAATTTTTCCCAAATCCTTATATGCAGGAATTTACCAAAGAAGGTCTCAACACTGTAACTAATCATAAAGGAGTACCGGAAGCAACAGCGTCTTACCTAGCACTTTTTACTGATAAAAATTTTTACAATAGGTATAAAGAAAGAATGGGAATGACCGCTATGCACCCATCGGAAGAAGGTGCTGACCAGAGGTCATTGGAGTTATTTCGAAGACAATTTGAAGTATATTTAAGAACAAGGTTAGGTTTAAACCAAAAAGAAGCCTTAGATGCCGAACAAGTAGCTTACAACTTCGTATATATGACAAACGAACTAGAAGCTAAAAAAGTAAAAAGTGGTCTTAAGAATTTTGTTGATTTTAAAACATCAGAGCTAATGCACATGAAGGCTAAAGTAATCGAAAGTGTTGTAAAGTCAGATGACAAAAAGGCTAAGGCATGGCCTTCGGGAACACTTTTTGGAGAATGGGCATACAGACGCAGAAAGGATATAAAAAGAAATCCAGATATTGTTCCATTGCCTGATCAGTTATTTCCTAGTCTTTTACAAGAAGGAGTTTTAGAAAACAATCCACTTGTAGGTTTAGATCAAAAAGGAAGAGATTTTATTAGTGGAAAAATTAATAGAGTACCTAGATTAGACTGGAATAGAGTTGAGGAGTATCCGTTTAATGGACCATATTATCTAAACAGGATCAATCAAGCCCAAATTGTTTATGCTGTTTTCTCATTTGGTCAATTACCAGATAATGTTACTCCATCAAATTTTGCCGATGTTTATTCTAGTTTAATAAGTACTGGTGCTAGTAAAAAGATAGCAAAGGAAACGATAGAGTCAATGATCGGCTTAATTCACAACAAGGAACAAAATTGGATACACGCAAACAATTATAGATTTAAACCGTTATTAGATCCGTTTTCTAAAATTGGTTATATAAACTGGATGAGGAAAAACTATCCTTCTATTTATTCAATAATCTTCTATAACTAAGAGTAAACTATCTTATATATCTAATAGTTCTTAACAGATTTCCTAACCAGTGAGGACCAAATCTCTCCATTCTGCTTACTCCAAGTGAAGTTGCTCCTCTGGTTAAAGTATCAGCAGGACCTACTGCTTGTCCTATGGCAGCCCCATAATTGAAAGACTGACCGCTTATGATAGCTTTAACTAATTCATTCGACCTATGAATTATTAAAAATATTACAAGTGATACAATAAAGAATAGCAAGGCAATACCAGTTTCTCCTTCGGAGTATAAGAGAGGAGGCCACCCCGGAACAAAGTCTTGTCCTGTAAAAACATTGGTTAATGGTACTCCAAAAATAAAAGCTCCAATAGGATCTACTCCCGCCGAGCCAATTGCTAATTTTGCATACTGTGCAGACATTCCAAGAAAAATGAAGGATAATACAAAAAGGAATCCTGTTACCACAAACACAGCTAAATTAGAAGAATACTGTTTTACCCAGTTACCAAAACCAAGACTAGGAATTACAACACCAAGGGTAATCAAAAAAGGAGCAAAAATTGTCAACAATACAATGGTTGCATATGCTTTAGCTAGACCCCATACAATCTTTACTAAATAAATTACTATTACAGCCATTATAATAAGTAAGAAAACAAGACCAATAATGAGTGCTATTGCTGTTGTTGGTGCAGCACTGGCAGCAGCTATAACTAAAAGAGTAGCGACAGCTGTAGCCAATGCTGCTCCTATTGCTCCAAAAAAAACTATTACCAACAGTAGTCCTACAAAAGTTGCTAATACTAGGAATATTATTATTAGACCAAAAATGCCAGAATGAAATGTGGGATTGCTTGAACTACCAAAACCAGGGCCTTGTGTCATCACTTCAAACAAATATGCTGGATTGGATTGGTTACCTGAAAAAGATCTTACAAAGCTACTTAATAGTAAGCTCAGTAGACCTATAACTACATACATGAGATCTATCAAAAGACCTGCTATAGCATAGGAAAAGGTGACGAGTATCAGTGCAATAAATATTTTAGGAAGTGCGGACTGAATACTTACCACAGTTTGAGGAGAAATTTTAATTCTAAACATAATCATAAAGGCAAAGATAATTATAATAATAACGAATAGGACATAAGAAAGATCGCGAGAAGCTTTCCATAAAGTCTGTATAGGGTCTAGTGCTGTTTTGTATCCAAAACCTTCCTGTGCATTAGCCTCTGGTATTATTGAAAATTTATTTATAGTTTTATCCAGATATGATAATGCTGATAAGCTTCTGTTAGTGTTAAAAACACTTGCAACTAAAGATTTATCCGATTGCAAATTTGTGAAAGGTTCTTGAGATGGAGCTTGTGCCAGCTTTAAACAATTTCCTACATCACTAGAGGAAATACATCTCATAACATCAGCTCCCAAGACTTGGGCAAAAGGCCAGCCAATAACGCTCCAGATTATCCAATTTACTTGAGCATATGTATACCTCTCCCCAAAAATTTCACCTGAAGGATCGTCAAAAACTTTAGAATAAAATTGATCGGGATGTTGGTTATACCAAGGCTGAAGAGCATATGAAGATTTTGGTACGTAAACTGCAAGGGAGGTAAAAAGATAGAGTGCAATAAGTACGGATAGTGCTAGTTTTTTCAGGACAGTCATTTTAATCAGTTTAGTTAATTTCATATGTAATTACAAGCAGGTTTAACAAGCAAATCTTATAAGCTTATAACACAAACTGTTATTTATCAATTGTTACTTTCATTCAGGTTATTGTTGCAAAAACTCAAACCATGTTTTTTTCCAGCTTCTTCAGGATTTGCGAAGACTGCTGTTTTTATATCAACATTTAATTGGCAGGCTTCACTAGGAGAAATATTTAGTTCTCGTAAAAAGGCTTCCTCAGCTATCTTTCTGGTTTCTTCAAAAGGTGAGCCATATATAAAGATCGTAAATTTTCTTACGTCATAAAAGTAAGCGAACTCGTATTTATCATTAGTCTTAAAAACTGTATCTCCGTCTTTTGTAATTGTTTCTGGATTTTTATAGAAGTTATCGACTTCCACGCCAGAAATTTTTAGTTTTTCTGTTGTTTTAGGGATATCATCTACATTTATCTTCGATTCAGGTAGGTCGAATACTACTTCGTGGGCTTCGTTATTTTTAACTGCTTTCGAAACTTCGTTTTTTTTGTTTAGCACAAATAGTAAGGAACCAAATAATACTAAGCCAGTAAGAACTATTGTTAATCTCTTTTTAGTTTTCAACATTTTTATATAACTTTAATGGATACCACATGCCTTTGCTCCGGCCCAAGGACCGAAGCCACTTTCATTATATATTTTTTTAGCATATTGTAGGTTGTTATTAGGATCTCTAAACCAATCTAAACATATTTGTCTTAGTTGATCATATCCATCATTTATTGCGCAAGAACTCCCTGAGTAAGTGAAAGCATCTGGGCATGTTATATTGTCCGGATAGCCAGCAGCTGTTATTTGCGCACGGAGACTATCTGGAACATCACTAGATCGAGACGGGTGAGCTAGTAAATTTATTTGAAACAACCCTACGCTGTAATCAAGAGTTTTCCCCCTTAGACAATTGTCATTCAAGGCGAATTGGTACCCAGAGCTTTCTTTATTACATACTTGAGAAAATGCTGTGGCAAGATTCATATCGTCATTAAAATGAGGTAAGAGATTGTTTATACTACAAGGCTCACTATCGTCTGTTATAGCTTGGCAAGTACCGCTAGGAACAACTCCAGAAGGATATCCCGGTGCGTAAGAAACTTTTAATTCTTGTGGACGTAGGGCGTCTTGGATTCCTCTTTGAAAATATTCTTGAATTCCACCTAAGTGGGGAATAAAGATATCTGCCCTTTCACCAGTTCTCTTACTTTCCGGGTCACCTGCTTGAATACTAATATTTCCACTCCCACCTTCATCTTCGTATATAGCCGTAGTTACACCGGGTAGGTCTTTGATTTCTATGTTTAGTCCATTTGGACCGAACTTTGGCATAAATCGTTTAAAAACAGATGAAGCTCCAGAAACCAGCCTTTGCCAATTTTCCTGAGCTTTTGGAGTACGAGTGTAGACACCAACTGCTGTATAGGCTTCTTTTTCGCATGTTCCAGGGTCAGTAGTGCAAGCTGCTCTACAAACGCCTGGTGTGCCTGCTGGTCCAGTACCAGGATTCATACAATCGTCGTAACAGGCTTCATCAAGACCTGCTGGACCAAAGTCACAGCTAAATTCTGTTGTAAAAGTCACATCAGCTGTGATTGGGTCGTTGCCATATTCTCCAAATAAATCGTCTCCGCTGTTCCAGCGTACATCCAGCAAATCACAATGGTCGTTTCTGCTGTAAAGATCAAAATTACCATGATTACCATCAAAGGTTACTGCCTCATCAGCTGCATAGGTTTGCTGAAGTAGGGAGGCAAGCTCAGCACTTTCTTCCATATGAGAAAAATAAAGATTATCGACATCTTTATCAACATCTATGCTTATATTGCTAACATTGACTTCACTATTAGGTTGTAAGGTGTGTGACAAATCAGAATCAATAACAACTTGACCAATTCTATCTTCTGTGGAACCCTTATTCCCCGACGGTCCAGCAAGGGGAATATATGGGTAAAGATTTGCCCAAAAATCAGGTTTTAATGGATTATTAGCACAGAACAAAAACGTTTTTCCTCCTACAACAGGAACAAAATTAGGAACATTAACAGATTCACAAGAATCACCTCGCCATTCACGATATTTTTCCCAATATTCTTCAAAGCTTTTACCGTCATCTGCAAACTCACTTTCAAAGGGAGGTATATGATTTTCCCATTCTTTTAACCTTTTTTCTTGAACGAGATAATCTGTAAGAGCATTTCTTTCATCGTAGCACGGTACAGGTATCCCACCTATTTCACCAAGTAAAGGTACATCAATCCCTAGGGTACAGCCTACAATCTGATTGTGCCTATCTTGACCTGCACTTTTAATGGTCTCAGCCCTAGCTCGAAACTGGATTTCCTGAGGTAGTAATTTGTTGAGTGGACCACTATAATTTACAAGTCTATCTTCTGATTCTTTTGTTAGTATATTTTTAATATCAACTGGGATTTTTATTGGGGGACCAGGAGGAATTTGTAGAATGTTAGGAATTTCAATAAATTCTATTTTTTTCTCATAATCCAGATATTCTCCCTCAGCCTTAAAGACATCTCCTTGCAAATACCAGCTTACATATTCGTTCATTCTTTGTGCGGAAGTAAGGTTTTCTGGTGTAGGGTTGCCTTTGTTTTGAGAATTTTCAACTAGTTGGGTATTTCCCATAATGGGAAGTTCAGCATGCAAAAGGTTGATAGCAAAGCTAGCTTCTTCCTCAAATCTGTAAGTACAGTGTTGTGAACCGTCTGCTTTTATAGTGCATGTTCCTCCTTCTGGAGTTACGTTGTAATTTTTTTTGATAATCAGGTCATTACCACAGTAAATTTCTGCTTCTTGGATTTCTTCATCACAAGGACTTGCTTGGTAAGGTCTTAGTGAATTAAATTCTTCATCTCTAATATCATTACAGGGGACATAAGGGTTGGGAACCTGTGCAAAGACATTGGTTGCATAGCCAAGGTAAACTAGCGTAAGAACCAGGAAGAAATCTATAATTAATAAAAACTTACCAAGATTTATATTCATTTTAGCGTTTAGTAGTTGTGGCAGCATAATTATTTAGACAAATCCTAGTAGTATATCAAATTTAACATATTGAGGAAGAAAAAGGAGTTATAACTAAGGAAATTGAATGTAAAGACTTGATTTTAGAAATAAAAATAAATATTTATTATGGTAGTGTTATCTTGAACTCAGTTACAGGTGCTCCTGTCAAAGTTTCTATTAGCTGCATTATCAAAAAAGACATGATTACCAAAAATAGCCCACCAAGTGAATAGGTAATTGTTTTTTTAGCTGCTTCTGCTTGCTGAGGGTTTGTTCCTGAGGTCAAAAATTTTAATCCGCCGACAAGGAGCATTATGAAGGCTGCTATTGCACCAAAACCTAGTAAAACAGAAATGATATTCCCAAAGATAATTTCAAGATCTTCTATTTTTGCCGGTTGGGCATTAGGAATCTTTGGATTCATAGTTTTATTTTATAATAGGAGAGAAAAAAGGACAAACATTTGTCGTGATTGTATTTCATTCTTTATACAGTTTAAACTTGATTTATAATATATAAATGAAATCAAGTGATTTTTTAAGTAAATTGTCCCTGTTTAAATATAGTTTTACATTCGTTTTTTTCTTAATTGTAATTTTTTCAGTTTTTTTTATAAAAATTTATAACACAACAGACCCGGATTTTGGATGGCATTTAAGAACAGGGGAAATAATAATAAAAGAAGGTATACCAAAAACAGATCCGTTTTCATATACAATGCCAAATTTCCCTTATGTTGATCACGCTTGGCTTACAGATGTTTTTATCGTAGTCATTTATTCTTCGTTTGGAAAGTTAGGTTTAACAATCGTTTTTTCGTTATTAATGTTTGTTATATTGATTTTGGCTGTGACGCTATTTGGAAATTCAGGTTTGTACAATGCTGTTAGAAGCAGTGACAATATTAAACTCTTATCATACTTAATCTCTTTACTTTTGGGTTCGGCTGTTTTAGTTTACTATGCATCTGTTCGTACGCATCTCTTTAGTTGGTTGTTTTTTTTAATTGTAGCTAAGATCTTACTGAATAAAAGGATTTGGAATAAATACAAGTATTTTATTCCAGTTGTTTTTTTATTGTGGGCAAACTTACATGGAGGATTTTTAGCTGGATTTCTTCTTGTAGGAATTTGTTTAGTTGTTAATTTTATTTATGATAGGAATGCTTTTAAAGAGTTATTAATATTGTTTGTTGCTTCAATATTGTTTACTTTATTAAATCCTTATTTTATTGATTTATGGCGCGAGGTGCTAACTACTGTAGCAGATAATGATTTAAAGAAATATATAGCAGAATGGAAATCTTTAGTTTTTACACCAATTCTTAGTTTTGGTGCCCTTTTCGGTCTGACTGTCGGTTTTTTAAGCAAATATAGTAAACAAATAGAAGTGTCTCCAATTATTTTATTTTTGGTTTTTACGATATTGGCTATTTCATCTGTAAAAAATTTACCGTTTTGGGTTGTAATTACTATGCCTATTTTAGTAACTTGCCTAAACTATTTAGTGCTTGAGATTGAACAAGTCAAATATGCAAAAAAAAGATTGTTATACTTTTTAAACATTCTGCTTGTGATATCTTTGGTTGTGTTTTTACTTGAAACCAAAATTGCTTTAAATCGAATAAAACAGATAAGCATTACCAAACATACTCAGGAGGTTGGTTTTATTGATTTTTTAAAAACTAGGAACAGTCAGGGAAATATATTTAATGAATATGGTCTTGGGGGCTATCTTATTTGGAAGTACCCAGAAAAAAGAGTGTTTATTGATGGAAGAATGGCCATTTGGGAAATGCAAGATTCAACACATAATTATGAAAGCGATGCTTTTGATAAATATATTAATATTATAAAAGGGAAAGTAGACTACAAAGAAGCTTTTGAAAAATATGATATTGATACTGTTGTTTGGATAAACAAGAAGTATACTTCATCGGATCCGAAGCAATTGTTTATTGAGAAATTAATAAAAGATGGATGGTTATTAGTATACGAAGATAATTATGTGATTATTTACTCAAAGCAATGATTAGTATCGTGTTACTGCACTTAAGACACAATATTAACATTCAACAGAACTTATCTTAAATTAGAGGTGTAAGAAGTTATATAGAAGGGAGATTTAGATCTAATATATTTATATGGAAGAATGTGTTTATTAAACTTACAATTGCATAAGCAGAGAAAACTATAACAAGTCCAATGAGTGCTGATGTTATCTGACTTCTAGCACCTTCCATTTTACCTTTGTCTCCAGCTGAAAGAATCCATCTGATACCTCCAACAACAAGCATAACGAAGAAAATAACTGCTGCTAAAATAAATAGTATAGTAACAATAGTACTTACTATACCAGTTGCTTCAAAACCTACAAGATTGGTGAAAGTGCTATCATCGTCAGGTCTAAGAGTTACATCTGATTGAGCTTTTGCAACAGGAACCAAAAAGAAAGCATTTGTAATTGCTACATTAATTTTGTCTGTTAATTTCATATTAATAATTTATTATTGAATTCTTAAGGCACCTATGTCAAGTACTAAAATATCAATGCCAAAAAGTGTTTCGACTAAGGATATTATAGCATAAACTGAAAAAAGAGCAATAACCCCTATAATTGCATGTGTAATTGTTTTTTGGGCTGATTCTAGTTTCATTTTATCTCCACTTGAAGATATCCATCCAATAGCTCCTTTTACAAACATAAAAAAGAAAACTATAGACCCTGCTATAAATGCTAAAGTTATAAATGTGGATATCATTCTATCAATATACTTAACACCGGGTTCAAATCTAACACTAGGGTCAAGCAAAGGATTTTGTAAAACAAACATTGTCATATATTTATATTATCTTAGATTTCTAATTGCTGGTGCAAGATCAAGAATGTACGGTATACCAATTAGCTCACCTACGAGATCAAGAATAAATGTTGCCAGTATAACTACTAATAAGCCAATTAAAGCTGTGGATATATTTTTCCATGCGTTTGCTACTTGTTGTTTGTCTCCACTAGAAGAAATTAAAGCGTATGCTCCGGTGATTAATTTGAAAACAAACCATATAATGGCAACAATTGTAAGTACGCCAATAGCTAAAGTTAATGTCTGCTCAAAAATAGTAGGTGCTTGTGGAAATAGTTTTCCTTCTAAACCTAGCGGGCCCTCTCCTCGAAACCCTCCGGGTGGGTGAATGTTTATTTGTGCAAGTTTGTTCATATTAGATAGTTGGGATTACCGGTGTTAACAAAGCATCGTAATCTCCAAAAATAAGTCTTCCAAAAAGTGCTGCAAGTACAAATGATCCTGCGACTACAGTTAGTCCTAGTGCAGTCTGCCAGATTTTTGCCCAGGCCCCTGCTACTTTTTTAGGATCATCTCCAGCTGATAAAAAGGCATATCCTGCAAAAATGAAATTAAATAAAGCATAAATACTGGCAACAACTATTAAAGTCTGTACCATAATATTTAATAATATTCCAATTGCACCACCTTGGATTGAACCAAATCGGGCTAGAGGAGTAGGTACAGGTATATTTCCAAAAACATTCATATTAAATTCCTGGTGCAGTTATAAAATTAACACCTATTATTATTTCTATTATGCGGATAATCCAAAAAGCTGTAAATACCAGAAAAAATCCGATTACGGCATAAGTCATAGTTGCCTTGCCTTTGGCTGCTCGTTGCGGATCTTGGTTTCCAGCACCCATAATTATACTTAACCCACCAAAAATAAACAAGAAAAAGACTATAACTCCTGATATTACTAAGGCAGATTGAACTATAATTCCTACAATTTCTCCAATTCCATAAGTAAGACCAGGTCCTCTGGCAATACCTCTTGGTCCTGCACCGACTCTAAAAAATTTATCACCAATATCAAAAGCAACAGCAATCTTGTTCATTTTTAAAAGATACTTATAATCGAATCTATCTTAAATACTATTCCTATAATCTGAATTATCCAATATGCCGCAAAAACCACTAAAAATCCCAAACCCGCGTTTTTTATTTTGGTTTGAGCCATTTGTACTTTTTTTGGATCACCTGCTGATGTCATTAATTGAAAACCTGCAGAGAGAAGAAACAGAAGAAGGATAATCCCCGCTGTAGCAAAGATATATGGAAGAAGTGCAGCAATGATTCCAGCAATATTGAGAGAGTTGTCAATTGTAATCTTTCCACCGCCAACGTGGTCAGTTCTATAAATCAGGTCAAAGTTAATCTGTGCTAGCTTGTTCATATTATTATCCCAATGGTATTCCTAGGATATTTACACCTAGGTATTGTAAAACAAAAACACTAAAAATAAGAAGTAAAAGTCCTGAAATTGCAGAAAACAAAAGTTCTTGTCCTGCTCTAAGCCTATCTGGAACACCTTGGGATGTAGTAATCATAATTCCTGCATAGACTATTAATATAAAAGCTATTCCACCAGCAATACCGACAGCCCAACGAAAGACCCAAACAATAAATGTATCTGTTCCTGCTAGTACAGGTATACAACCTATTGCTGTATCAATGCCAGTATCGCCACCACCAGGGGTAATCGGGGGATTACATAATTGTGCAAAAACAGGCAAGGGAAAGCTTAAAAAACTTAATATAATAGCAAGTACAAAAAAAGTTTTTCTCATAAAATAAGTTTATCACAGAGCAAACAGAGTAGTATAGCAAACTGAGCTACAAATATGAAATTAACTTGGTATAATGTGTTTGCCTTTACTTGGATAAATAAACTGCCAATGGGTTTAATAGCCAAAATTCAAAAAAGTACAACCAATAAGTCTAAATTATTATTTATCTTAATATTTTTGACAATTGGTGCTTGGGTATTACAGACGCGAGTGATTGCAAGTCATTGTTCCTCAACAGATTATGATTGTCAGATTTCTGAAATTCAGAAAGAAATTGATGCATTAACACCTGCTCATGAACAAAATAAAAAAGAATTAGATAGCACCAACAAGCAAGTCACATCAATAAATGCACGAATATCAGGAATAGATAATGATCTCAAGCTCTTAGAAGAAGATATAAAAAGGAGGGAAAAAGAGCTAGGTTATGCTACAGAAGTATTTAACTCCAAGGCAGACAGCCACTATCGTTTGTTAAGACTATACGATCCTTTGATTCCATTCTTGTCTTCCAATGATGCGAGTGAGGCTTTTATTCAAATTAATATTCGCTCAAGAACAATTGATGATAACCGTAAAACGATGGAGAAGTATGTAGATGAAATTCTTTCGTTAAATAAAGATAAAGAATCATTAAAATCAAACCAAGAAAATTTAGCATCTTTAAAATCAAAAATGGCAGGCAGAGCTGAATTTTTGGAGGGAGAAGTAGAAAAAGTTGAAAGTTACTTAACAACTTTATCATCTAAACAACAAGAGTTAGCTGCACTAAAGGCCGCTGGGTTTCAAACGTCAATTGGTGATACTCCACCTACACTTGAACCATGTTCAGGACCTCCAGGGTCAAGTAATTTTTGTGATCCAGGCTTTAGACCAGCATTTGCAGCATTTTCTTTTGGTGCTCCTCATAGAACAGGAATGAGTCAGTATGGAGCATATGGGCGGTCAAAATCAGGACAATCAGCAGAACAGATTTTAGCAGCTTATTACCAAGGAGGAGAATTAAACAAAGGCTATCCAGTCCCTGCTACTATAAACGTGAGCGGGTATGGTGCAATTTCCTTTGAAGAAAATTATCTAATGGGAATTCACGAAGTTCCAGAGAGTTGGGGCAATAATGGAGGTTTTGAAGCTTTAAAGGCGCAAGCAGTAGCAGCTAGGAGCTATGCTTTAGCGGTCACAAATAATGGAGCAGGTACAATTTGCCCTACGGAAAGTTGTCAGGTATACAAACCAACTCTAAAAAGTGGTAAATGGGCAGAAGCTGTTCGAGCAACAAGAGGTTGGGTAATAACAAAAGGTGGAAAACCTGCTTCAACATATTATGCATCTACTTCAGGTGGATATACAGTTTCTCAGTGGGGTTGGAGTGGAATAAAAGACGCAGCAGGAGATTGGCCAGGAACAGCCTATGAAAAAATATCAGGTTCCCCATGGTTTTATAAAGGTTGGTACAAAAGCAGAGGTGGAGCCACATGCGGTAAAAGCCATCCTTGGCTTACTTCAAAAGAAATGGCTGATATATTGAATGCGAGACATGTATTGGATGGTAAAGGTGGAGATGCAGGAAGAATTTCACCTGTTGATACAGGATGTTGGGGAGGAAATCCTTACTCTATGGATGAACTTGCCTCAATTGGAGGTTACACTTCAGTATCTTCTGTGTCTGTTGTTTATGGTAATGACGGTTCTACTCAATCGGTTACCTTCTCAACAAACAAAGGCAGTGTTAACATTTCTGGAGGTGCACTAAAAGAAGCCTTTAATCTACGAGCACCAGGGTATATAGGTATAAAAAGTTCTCTTTTCAATATTGAAAAAATTTAAGTTTGAAAAAGTAAAAACAAGAAGTTTGATATATCTTTGTTACACAAATAATTTATTTTAGTAATTCTAATTTTTTGAAATCCATCTGATTTTGGCTTTATAAATTTGTATCTTTCTCTGTCTAAGCTTGTGATATAATTATGGGAAGGTAGCAAGCTACTATAAATTATAGAAACATGCCTGACATTTACATTTCAGACAAAACTAAGAAAGAGGATAATATAAAAAAAGATATTGAACCGAAAATAAGTAAAGAAGACGATATAGAAAAATCTTCTGAAGAAACCCAAGAAGAGATTTTACTAGAAAAAGGAGAGGGAAACGGACTATTGTCTTCATTTTTGTACTATCCAGAAAATGCACATTTTCGAACACAGGATCCAGAAGAGAAAATTGTTCTTTTATTAAGACGCCACTTTATAACAAATATTCCTTGGATATTAATTTCTTTATTTATGTTTTTGGTTCCTTCTATTCTGTCCGAGCTAAATGTAATCAATGTTGTTCCTCAAAGATTTCAAACTGTTATTCTTTTAATTTGGTATTTGTTTTCTATGGCTTACTTTTATGAGAAATTTTTAAGTTGGTATTTTCAGGTTGCTATTGTTACTGATGAAAGAGTGGTGGATGTAGATTTTGTTAGTTTAACGTATAGAGAAATGACAGCTGCAAAAATTGATATGATTCAGGATATAACTGTGCAAATGGGAGGGCTATTTCAATCAACGTTTAATTATGGAAGTGTAAACATTCAAACAGCTTCAGAAAGGCCAATGATTGAATTCCATAATGTACCAAAACCAGATGCAGTGGCTAGGATTTTAAGGCGATTGGTAGTGGAAGAGGAGCAGGAAAAAATAGAAGGGAGAGTAAGATAAATGCAAAGAATACAACAAGATTACTTTGATCTTTACCCAATCCTTTGGACAGTTGTAAAGGGATTTTTGCTGGTTTCCGTTTTTATTTACATAATATTTGCCTTTATGGTTATTAGACAAGTTAAATTAATGACAGATACTCTGGAAGTTGGTTATGAAACTCCACTTAAGATTTTTTCCTATGTTCATTTTATTTTTGCAGTCGGGATTTTTGTGTATGCGTTTATGACTTTGTAAATGAAATATACTACTATTACTGCCTGAAAATGTTACACTTGGAACAGTCGGTTTAAATGTTAAAAATAAACACCTTTAAGTTCACGGCTAGTCCGGATGAAGGTGGCTGGAGCCAGGTGCACGATTTCACTCCGGATGACTCGTTAACTCAACAAAAACGCGGAAGACTTATTGCTG
The DNA here is from genome assembly GCA_964427735.1 of uncultured Gammaproteobacteria bacterium. Taxonomy (GTDB): domain Bacteria; phylum Patescibacteriota; class Microgenomatia; order UBA8517; family UBA8517; genus CAYRUS01. The sequence goes on from CAYRUS010000001.1 coordinate 588,974, forward strand.
TAATTTCTATGCGTCCAAACGATGAGAATGTTTCTCTTGGTGTGGATGCAGTTGCACTTGGAAGAGAAATAATAACAAGGTTTCAGGAAGAATATTTTAAAGAATCATCTTTAACCACATACAATGCACTTAAAAATTCAGTTGAGAAAATATCAAATGAATTTAGCAAAGACGGTGAGGTGCAAATTGCTGCAGGGGTAGTTAAGAACAATGTGTTGTATACCGCTGCGGCTGGAGGAGGAAGAGTATCTATTGTTCGTAAGAATTTACTTGCTTCTATACTAAATAGTACAAAAGAGCAGTCTATAGCAGCATCCGGTTACCCTAAAAATTCTGATAGAGTTATTTTTGCTACTGGTACTTTTTTTGAAATTTTTGCAGAAGGAACTCTTAATGCTGCTTTCCAAAAAGATAGTGTTGAGGAAGCTCTGGAAAGTCTTGCTCCTACAATGCACAATATTAGTAAAAAGGGTAGTGCAGGAGCTGTTGTATTAGAATTTTTTGAGGTACAAGAACAAATAGAAAGTATTGAGAATACTAAAGTTGAAGAGTTTATTGCCACACAAGAGAAGGTATCGTTTTTACCTAAGGAAGGAGCTCTAAATAGATTAAAAAGCAAAATTACTTCATCTTTTCCTAGTAGAAGTTTATATGTAAAAAGAGAAACCCCAGAGGAAGTAGGGAAACGCAAAAAAGTAACATTAGTAATTGGTGTTGCTCTTTTATTGTTGTTGATTGCGAGTATTTTCTTAGGTCTTAGACAAAAGAAGACTCAAGAAAAAGAAAATTTGTTTAGTGAACGACTAAATCAGGCACAACATCAACTAGATGAAGCAGAAAAGATTGCTCCACTAAACCCTACTAGAGCTCGTGAGTTATTTACACAAAGCAGGGAGACTGTTTTAGGTTTAAGCAGTGAAGGAATAGAAACAGAAAGGCTTACCGCCATGCTTGATACCATTGAACAAAAAGAACTAGAAATTTTAGGAGAGAGAAGTATACAGTCTGATTTGTTTGTAGATTTATCATTACTGACGGAAGGCTTTGATGGAAACAACTTAGTTTACAGTCAAGGAATTATTTATGTTTTAGATGAAAAAAGTAAAAAAATAATTGAAGTAGTTACTGATTCAAAGCGTTCAAGAGTAGTTGCAGGTCCAAATGATTTAGAGGGAGTACGAAGTATTGCTTCGTATGTTGATATCCTTTATGTAGAAAAAAATGATGGAATTTATAATGTTAGCAGCAATGACCGTTTGATTGATAATAAATGGTCTTCAGGTAGTTTATTACATGCTTATAGCGGTAATTTATATATTCTAGATCAACAAAATTCCGATATTCTTCGTTATACTCGGGCTGAAAATGGTTTTGGAACTGGAAACTCTTGGTTCCCTACAGGTATTAATAGAGATTTGAGTTCAGCCATTGATTGGAGTATTGATGGTGCTATATGGGTCTTAACAGACAAGGGAGAGGTGCAAAAGTTTACAAACGGAATTCCTCAAAATTTTAGTTTAGCGTCTGTTTATCCAGACCCTGAAAAACTATCCCAAATATATACTGATGAAGATACAAATAATCTATATTTATTAGACTCACAACTGGGTAGGATATTTGTGTTTGATAAAGAAGGTGCCTACATAGCACAATATGTTGATGAAAAAATAAAAGACGCAAAAGGACTGTCAGTCTCAGAAAAGCAAGGAAAAATAATATTTCTTACAGGAAAAACTCTTCAATCAATAGATATAAAGCATTAAGCATACAGACTATTTGGGGATTTAAAATTATTACTCTACAATATAAGCATGAAAATTATAAATAAAAAAGCAAAATTTCTATATTCTCTTGAAGAAGAGTATGAAGCAGGTTTGGTTCTGACAGGGGCTGAAGTCAGAGCTGTAAAAAACGGTAGAGCAAACATTTCTCAAGCTGTAGCTAGAATTATGGATACAGAAGCATATCTTATTAATGCAGATATTGTTGTTGATAATATCCCAGGATACCAATCAAAACGAATAAGAAAGCTTCTTCTTCATAAAGATCAGATAATATCAATAAAGTCCAAAATTAAGGCAAAAAAATTGACTTTAGTGCCTCTTTCATTGTATACTAAGGGCCGTTTGGTAAAGGTTAAATTAGCCTTAGGTAAGGAAAAAAGACGTTATCAAAAAAGAGAAGCAATACGACAACGAGACATAGAGCGCGAGATGAAAAGAGAACTTAAAAATAGATAAGTAAGTCTAAACTACTAAGCTCTAAAAATTATTTAGATTTTGGTAATTTAGAGTTTAAGCTGGGGACGCATTAGGTTTCGACGAGATGGCTCTTTTAAAGATTGCAAGCAGACGGATGTCAGTATACGTCTTTAATCACACTGGCAAACACAAAAAGCGTCACTAAAAATAGCGCTCCTAAATACGCTGTAGCTTACGCGTAAAAAGGTGTCTTGTTGATTACGTTTTCCGACCGAATCATCAGGGCATAAACCTAGTCGGAACGCACACAAGTCTTGGTGAGCTTTGCAAGCTTGTGCTAAGAATTTTAAAGCTTGTCTTTTCTCGTCCTTCCGATGGGTAAGAGTAAAGCACTACAAAATATCGGATAAGCTTGTAGAAATCTTTATTGAGAAAATTTCGGACGAGGGTTCGACTCCCTCCGTCTCCACCAATAATAAAAGCCCTTTTAAAAGGGCTTTTTTAGTTTGATAAACTGAATTAATGTCAGTGATTGATCTTTTTTACCCCAAGAATTGTTTGGAATGCAAGAAACCTGGCAGCTATATTTGCTTAGAATGTGTAAGTAAAGTTAATAATCCAAAATTAATATGTATGGAATGCAAAAAAGCTTCTATAGATGGGATGACGCACACCAAATGCAAGCGTCCCTGGGGAGGTGACAGATTAATATCGATTTGGGAGTATAACGGTATCATCAGGCAATCCCTACTTAAATTAAAATATAATTTCGCCTTTGATATCGCTAAAGAATTATCTGAAAAAGCAATTTTAGAAATTGAGAAACAAAAAATTATATTTCCAGAAAAAGCAATACTGATACCAATACCTTTGCACAAAAGGCGTCAAAACTGGCGTGGATTCAATCAAACTGAGGAGATAGGAAAACTACTAGCAAGTAAGTTTAAATGGAGGTTTAGCAGTAAACTTATAACTAGAAAAGAATACCGCACTCCACAAACTGAGCTCAAAAAAAGTGAGAGAAAGGAAAACATTAAAGGTGTATTTCATTTTAATCTAGGCAGCGGTAATAATGCGATAAAAAATGCGGAAATTATTATTTTTGATGATGTTTATACTACAGGCTCGACAACGAAGGAGGTCATTACCGTGCTGAAGAGGAATGGATTTAGGAAAGTTATTGGCTTAACGATAGCCAGGTAAAAATGCGGTGAGGGTGGGATTCGAACCCACGGTAGCCTAAAAGACTACATTGGTTTTCAAGACCAACCCGATCGTCCGCTCTGGCACCTCACCTAAAAACACAATTTTGAATATATATAAAAGTACAGTTGTATATCGCCTGAAAATAATGGCGGAGGGTGCGGGAGTCGAACCCACCTGACGCGCAAACGCCATGGTTTAGCAAACCATTCCCTGAGCCGTTCGGGATACCCTCCAAAACTGGATCTATTATACCAAATTAGCTTGATTATCGAAATCTCAATATCTTTGACTAATTTACCTGATTATTATGTATAATAAAAATATGGCTAAATCAAATAATCCACCAAAAAATGAAAATGTACAATCTTCAGAGGTTATTGCTAATCAAGATAATCAGCAAGATTTTGATATAAAGCCACAACCAAGAAATACACCCGAGAAAGTGCTGTTTTCTTGGAAAGCTCCAGCAAGACCTTTTAAAAGACGAGATAGGGAATTTTGGGTTACTGCTGTTGCAATCGCTTTTATTGTTGGTTTGATTTTGCTTATTGTGGAAGGCTTTATGCCGGTGTTGCTTGTGATATCACTTGTTTTTCTTTTTTATGTGATGAACACCGTAGAGCCAGATATAATTGACTATGAAATTACAAACAAAGGAGTTAAGGTTGCAGGTAAAACTACAAGTTGGGACTTATTTACCAGGTTTTGGTTTAGCCGTAGGTTCCATTCAGATCTTATTATCTTTGAAATGATTGTTTTACCCGGACGTATGGAGTTAGTTTCTGAAGGCATAGACAAAAAAGCACTCGAAGAGATTATTAGTGAGTATATTCCTCATGAAGAAGTACCTCCATCAAATCTTGATAAACTTGCCAACAGGCTCTCTAAAAATCTTCCTGGGAACTAAATAGCCTCGATATTTAAACACAGAAAAGGTATAATTAGCCAAGATTTTGATGTAATGCTCTCGTAGCTCAATGGATAGAGCGTTGGATTGCGGATCCAAAGGCTAGAGGTTCGACTCCTCTCGGGAGCACAAAAATTACTAATTCATAATGCATATTTCACAAAGCATATAAATTAGGTTTTATGCATTATATTGTGTATTTTTTATCTTGGTACAGGAGGGTTGGCAGAGTGGACAAATGCACGGGCCTCGAAATCCCGAGGGATTTATCCCTACACAGGTTCGAATCCTGTACCCTCCGCAAAAAAGTTTAAATACTTCACTTGATTAGGATCAAAAAGCTCATATAACCGGATCCAATAACCTTAAGCAGGTTAAAAAGATTTAGCCTTTATTTACCCTTACTTTAGCCTGTTTTAATAATCTCACACTTTTGGTATAATAGTCCTATGGCTACAGACATAATTGATAAGAATCTTGTGTTAATCTCAGCTCCAATTGTATTCAGAAAAGAAAAAGGTATCGAAGGTAAATGGCTTATAGTCAAGTTAAATGAAGATGACGGCTGGGAATTTCCAAAAGTTGTTGTTAGGAAAGGTGAATCTTCTGTAAGAGCAGCAATTCGAGTGATGGGAGAAAAGGCAAATTTGGACGGCCGCGTGATTGAAGAAGCAGGAAGAGTTGGTGGTGCAACTACTATTAATGGTAAAACTTCTCCTAAACGTACGCTTTATTATGTAATGCTAGAAAAATCGTCAGGAGAGATTATTGGTTTTTCTGAGTACGAATGGTTGACTTATGCAAGTGCTGTAAGAAAGCTTTCTTCAAAAACAGAAAGAAAGATGTTAAAAGTAGCTAGAGAAGAAATGGAGAAATTCTTAAAGGAGAGAAAAAGGAGAAAAGAACAGGAAGAAGAGTAATTTAATTGCTCCACTAAATTCTGGTTAATTGACAATTGTTACCCTATAATATATAATATGTTTATGGAAGAGTTACCATTCTCTGAGGAAGCTTGCATTAGAATTCCTAATAATCCCGCCGAAACTGCTATTTCACCAGAAACTGAGAAAATCAAGTTGGCCCATTTGTTTGTAGCAGTGGCCGAATTACTAACTTTTGAAAATACAGATCTTTATGCAAAATGGATAAAATACGGTGCTTATGCAGCACGTCTTTATCAAGATGCATTGAGGGAAGGTAATGATTATTTGGTTGGTAGGTTAAAAACGGAGTTTTTAGAAATTAAAGACCATGTAAAAAGATCAAATCCTACAGATCCAAATACCGAAGTGCCAAGCGAATTTGAAATCAGCTCCAATATTACAGAGAATAGGCCCCTGTACTGTTGTTTACTAGTCTTTGCTGCTGGTATACATGCTGAAAGGGAAGAAGTTCATTTTCTTAATAAGATTGAACAGCTATGTGATATTTTCTCCTAAGAACAATTTTTCCTAATTTACATATACTTCAAAGATTTATATTAAGATTGACACGTGAACTTCTATTACGTAAAATTCTGAACATGACTGAAACTCCTTATTACGCAGAAGCACACAGAAGAATAGGCAACTTTTTGAAAGAAGATATAGAAAGCTTTGAGACTGCTCGCAACAATATGTATTATATGTTCGAGGTTGTGGGAATTTTTTTAATTGATGAATTAAAAAGGATAGGTCCTTTGCGGGCTAAAAAATATGCACAGGAGATTAAAAGAGGAGTTGTGCTAGGTATTAATTATAGAAATGCTGATAATCGCGAGAAACAACAAATTATCGATGAAATTCAAGAACTTGAAAAGTTTATAGAAGAAAATAATAATGTTGACTACCCATATCGAAATATTTTTATGGGTAAACTGTTGCCTGGTGTAAATGGACACTTAAAATGTGGAATTTTTGCATTTGCTGCGACTATCCATGCTGAAAATCATGAGACTTCCGTTTTTCCACTAATTTTAAACTTATGTGAGGGCTTCATCAAAGAAAAGTAAGTTCTTCAAACGCTGAATGAGTTCTAGATAATTTGTTATAATAGGCTTTTAAGGTAGGGTGGCCGAGTGGTTTAAGGCGCACGCTTGGAAAGCGTGTGGGTTCACGCCCTCGCAGGTTCGAATCCTGTCCCTACCGCACTGCACGAATAGCTATCATGGAAGTTAAAAATACGACAAAAAACGAACTAGACACAACTGCACAAATTGTTTACCAAAGAGGATTTGGATTGATTAGAGAGGGCAAAATAGGGACACTCGGACTCGGACCGTGTATTGCATGGGTAGGGTATGCTCAAGAGGGAAATTTGTTATTGCTAGCTCACATAGATTCAATGACAGAACTACCAAGTTCAATAGCAACAATTGTCTCCTGGATTAATCATGCAGGAATAAAGGTAGATAATATTGGTACTACAATTATGGGTGGAGACCCAAGCACACTCCAACTACGGAACAGATTTAAGAACTTGCTAGAAGACTACGGTTTTGAGAATATTAAAGATTTAAACCCCGAGTCTTTGCCGAATGTAGGTCCTAGAACATTTATAGTAGATGCATCAGATGGTGTGATTAAGTCAAATGTGATACCGGCAAAACCTGAGACTCCTGAAGAGCGAAACTCAAAACTACTCCGGACACAAATACCAACAAGATCAGGTCTCCAGCCGGAAATTATTAAGATTTAAAATAATGAAAATAACTTACTTTGTTCATGGCACAACGACAGATAATGAGGCACATGTCTCTTCTGGTTGGAAGGATGTGGAGCTTTCTGAGTTAGGAGTTCAGCAATCAAAGGAGCTGCCGGATCAAGTTAGTGACAAAAGTTTTGAAGTTGTCTTTTGTTCAGACTTGAAAAGAGCTGTTGATTCTGCAAGATTGTCGTTTGGGGATACTCATGAAATTTCAATAGACAAACGCTTAAGAGAATGTAATTACGGGGACTTTAATGGCATGTCTTCTTCGATTGTGGAACCTCTTCAAGAAAAATCGATTAATACTCCAATGCCAAATGGAGAGTGTTATGAGGATGTAAAAGTGCGCATACAGGAGTTTTTAGATGAGGTCAAAGAAAATTATAGCCACATTGCAATTGTTGCACACAAGGCTCCGCAGCTTGCGTTGGAAGTTATAGCTAATGGCAAGACTTGGGAGGAAGCATTTGCCTCAGATTGGAGAAAAACTGGTTCCTGGCAGCCTGGGTGGATTTATCAAATCGATTGAATTTCTGGTTTTGAATTCCTATAATACCTACATGCTTCCTGAACAGGAAAAATATTCTACTATGGTTCTAGAACTCAGTGGAGATGAGCACCTGCAGACTATATGCAAAAGTTTATCAGAAAATGTAGAAATATACGAAAAAGCCATGGCACTTATTGCTGACCCCTCAGAAGCAAAACCTAAAATCGTATTTGATTATTTTGTTAATAAATGGAGGTTATGGACTTTAGATCGTATGCAGTCTAAGCATTATTTGATAGCACTTGACTGTCTTGAGTTGTGGTATATGGTGCAAGGTGTTGAATGTCCTTTTCCAAAGCGACTTGCCGAGCAAAGAGAGTATTTTGAAAAGGAAATAAAAAATGAATCTTAAAGATCTTCTAACGTAAGTTGGGGAAATTAACCGCAGAATGGGTAACTAGCACAGGTACGAATTAGCCTGCGGTTAAAATTATTCAATTCTGCGGAAATAAGCGTCTGCCGTTTAGATTTATGATAAAAATTTTTATTGACTTTCATTAACATAAGCATTACTCTTCCTTTTTAATGAAAGAGACAGAAAGTATTGTAGATTTGGGGGATATAGAAGCCTTTAATGTGTGGTTTGACCAGAGAAGAATTAAGTATATTCTTTATGATTTAGATGGCACACTTATAGATACTGACACCCAATTCACTGGAAGAAGAAAAGAAGTATTAAATTTTATCCTTCATACACACACAGGTTTGGATGCTGAAAAATTTACTGAAACATACAATTGGGCAAACTCATATGCATATTATCGAAGATCTGTAAGTATCGATAGATGGGAACTTGTACTTACAACTTTAAAAAACTTCTTTCCAGATCTAAAAGATACTGTTCTTGATGAAAGTCTGGTTATGTTTAGAGATTTATATAAAGAGGCAGCTCCATTACACCCTGGAGCACTTAAACTTCTAAAAACTACAAGAAGTAGTAAAGCTCAACAAGGTCTTAAAACGCATGCAAATTTGGAATGGACCAACAAAAAACTAGAGTTACTAGATATCAGGAGCTATTTTGAAAGAATTTTTGTAGTAGATGAGACCTCGTTTAAAGACACTCAATCATGGGCAGGTGCAATACATTCAGTCGGTGTTTTACCAAGTCAAGTGTTGGTGATTGAAGATAATGTCCAAGGAGGCATTTGGGCAGCATACAAGGCAGGGGTCACTAATCTTGTATGGATAGATCTCCATAATGGATGGTCTATGTACAAAAATGGAAGCAATAACTTGCCGCCAGGTACTATGACTGTGAAAAATGCAGTTGACCTTATTGATGTAGTTAAAGAAGAAGTAAATAGTTATAAATAGTTTGTGCTAAACTTGAGCCAATATGAGCGATCAGGTTGAGGAGATAAAGAGTAAGGTTGATATTGTTTCTGTAATAGGAGAACACGTAAAATTAACAAAAGCCGGAAGCAACTACAAAGGCTTGTGCCCATTCCACAGTGAAAAAACACCTTCTTTTATGGTCACTCCAGAGCTACAGATATTTAAATGTTTTGGCTGCCAAGAGGGCGGAGATGTAATTTCTTTTGTCCAGAAATATGAAGGGATTGAATTTTATGATGCCTTAAAAATTCTAGCAGAAAGAGCAGGTGTTGAATTAAAAAAGCAAAGTGCCAAATTTTCCCAAAAAGACAAAATATATGAAATAAACGCCTTGGCTAAGCGTTTCTATCAGTATATTCTTCATAAACACCAAGCAGGCAAAATACCTTTGGAGTACTTAATTAAAGATCGTAAGTTGAAGTCATTAACAATTAAGGAATTTGAATTGGGTTATTCACCAATGCAAGGAAGTGCTGTATTAAATTTTTTAAGGAAAAAAGGTTATTCTTTAAAAGATTTGGAATTGGCAGGAATAGCTTTTGTAAGAGGCAATCGTGGATTTGATCGATTTAACGGTAGAATAATTTTTCCTCTTCATGATCACAGAGGAAATACAATTGGTTTTGCAGGAAGGATGATGCCAGAAGATAAAAGAGATTTAGGGAAATATATAAACACATCAGAAACTGAAGTCTACAAAAAGTCCCAAACTCTTTATGGATATGACAAAACAAGAATGGAAATTAAAAAGCAGGGATTTGCTGTAGTTGTAGAAGGAGAACTGGATATGATATCTACTTGGCAGGCTGATATTAAAAATACTGTAGCTATAAAAGGTTCTGCTCTTACTCCAGATCAAGTGAAACTAATAAAAAGAATAACAGATAGAATAGTTCTTGCTCTGGATAGTGATTTTGCAGGAGATGAAGCCGCCAGACGTGGAATTGATATAGCTCAGGAAGCAGGATTAGATGTTCGTGTTGCTAGATTAGGTAAATTTAAGGATCCAGATGATATGGCTAAGGAAGACCCTGAGGGTCTAAAAAAGGCAATAGAAGAGGCAGTAGATGTGTGGGATTTTATTATTGAGGACATCTTGGAAAGAAATAACAGATCAGGATCTGGAACATCAAAAGTGAGTAGAGAGCTTGTTCCAATTTTGGCTAGTATAACTGACAAAATTGTACAGGCTTATTATGTTGGTCTGGTTGCACAAAGATTAAATGTTAATGAGGAAGCAGTAGCTCAGGAGGTAATGAATTTGCTTAAAAATGGGGGAGTTAGAAAAAAGGAATATTTAGTAAAAAGAGAGTCTCCAAAGCAAAAGACAAGGCAACAGATGCTTGAAGAAAGATTACTTTCACTTGCTTTTCAATTAGATACTAACGTTCTTGAAGAGACTTTGTATGATATTTTTAAATCTCCGGTACCAAAAAAATTATTTCAACATTTTCTTTCTTTTACTAAAATAAATGAAAATTACAGTATTAAGACATTTTCAGATTACCTCCCTCCAGAGCTAAAAGAAGCTTACGCAGCTTTAATTCTTGAAGATAACCAAAACTTTGTAGATGATCCTAATAGTGTTGAAAGAGAACTTAACTTACTTATAAAAGAATTAAAAATATTGGATTTAAAAGTGCGTTTACAAAAGATTACTATTGATATTGCCAAATATGAAAAAGAAAACAATGAAAACAAACTAAAAATGGTAGAAGAGAAATTTAACAAACTAAGCAGAGAACTATCCAAACTTACGGGATAATTACACTTGCATTAAAATTTATATAAGTTATAATGAAGTCTGCAGCACGCTCGTGTTGCTTTTTTGCTATGGTTAGAAAAATTGTCAAAGACCTCATACAACAAGGAAAAAACCAGGGATTTCTCACCCAAGAAGATATACTAGAGGCTTTTCCTGACGCAGAAGATAGAGTTGAAGAGCTTGATGAATTGTATGCACGGCTTATTGAAGAAAACGTTGATGTCTTTGAATCTCTTACTCCAGATGAACAAGAAGCAGAAGAAGCTGCCAAAGAAAAACTAGAAAGAGAAATCCAGGCACTTGCTCAACTCGAAGGCACTGCAAGCACAGATCCTGTACGCCAATATTTAAGGGAAATAGGAAGAGTTCCTCTTCTTACTGCTGAAGAAGAAATAGAATTAGCTAAGCGTTTTGAAAAAGGAGATAAAGCAGCAAAAGCAAAACTAACAGAAAGCAATCTTCGTTTAGTAGTGTCTATTGCCAAAAAATACATCGGTCGTGGACTTTCTTTGCTTGATTTGATTCAAGAAGGGAACCAAGGGCTTATTCGTGCTGTTGAAAAATATGACTGGAGAAAGGGATTCAAGTTTTCTACTTATGCCACATGGTGGATAAGGCAGGCAATAACTCGTGCAATTGCCGATCAGGCTAGAACCATCAGAATCCCTGTCCATATGGTAGAAACGATAAACAAGCTTTATCGTACCAGCCGTAGGTTGATGCAGGAAATGGGTCGAGAGGCAACTCCCGAGGAAATCGGTGAAGAGCTTGATATGGATCCTGAGAAGGTAAGAGAGATATTCAAGATTTCCCAAGATACTACCTCATTAGAAGCTCCTGTTGGGGATGATGGTGAAAGTTTCCTTGGTGATTTTATTCCGGACGATAGTCAATTATCACCTGTTGAGTCAGCCAGTAAACAGCTTTTGAAAGATCATTTGGATGAAGTATTAAGTTCTCTTTCAGATAGGGAAGCAAAAGTTTTAAGATTAAGGTTTGGACTTGATGGAAGTAAGCAAATGACATTAGAGGAAGTTGGTAAAGTTTTTGGAGTTACTAGAGAGCGAATCAGACAAATTGAAGCAAAGGCGCTTCGAAAATTAAAACATCCAAGTAGACGAAAGAAACTACAAGATTATCTGGAGTAAATTCCATTTTACTGCAGACATGCTTCAAATTATACTTAGTTAATTTGTGTGAATACGAGGTTTTCCAAGTTGCTGAACATCAAGTCTATATAATGACTTAGCATTTCTGGAGAATAATACTCTTCAAGTATCTCAAACCCGTAATCTATTACAAATGTGTTTTGGTTTTGATCAACATCATTTGAAAGAAAAAGTTTCCCTGTAATAATGAGGTCGTTTAGTTTCATATAACTGGCTATGTTTTCTTGATCAATATCTTTGAGTAAATTTATTGTGCTAATATAAATTACACCATCTTCTATTCTAGCGAGGGCATAGACATCTATCTGCCCTTCATTAAGACTTATTCCAAAAATATAATAATCCTCTTCGTCATGCGTTTCTCTTTCTCCTTTAAATCCTTGCACTTCTAGGTCATTTATTAAATCATCTAAAGTCATAGGCAAATAGTAATGGTTAGGTTTGTATTATGTCAATGCTTTGGGTAAAGTAGAGTGCAAAATGTAATAAGAGTCTGGAAGTTGACTTTATTGAATGATATAATCACTGAGTACAACAAAGAGTTTGTGTAAGCACATTATAAATTTAATCCCCGGTAGCTCAGTGGTAGAGCAGGAAGCTGTGGAACATTCGGGTTTCTTTTGGTAATATTAATTAATGCCCAAGAGAACATATGCAGACAGACGGGAATATTTAATTAAAGCTGTTGCCAAAAGGCGAAAGAAGATACGCAAAATGGTAGTAGAATATCTTGGCGGTAAATGCCAGGTATGTGGATATAACCGTTGCATAGCTGCATTAGACTTTCATCATTTGGATGAAAGTAAGAAAAAGTTTGGTCTTTCCCAAAGAGGAATGACCAGATCCTGGGTAAAAACCAGAAAAGAACTCGACAAATGCGTGTTATTGTGTTCGAATTGTCATCGAGAATTACACGCTGGTATACTGCAGCCTCACGAAGTAATTCGTGATGGAAAAACAGGGTGAATTCAGGGAAGCCTTCAATTTTGTATGGTAACCCTGAGCCAATCCACGTTTCAATCTCGGAATGTGGCAGGTGCAGAGACTAGGTGAGTACACCCTTAGAGCGCCCTGCATCCTGATTTTTTAGGATGATGAGATAGTCCATGCCGTATGGAAACATATGGGTTACATGTAACTTCAAGGTCGTAGGTTCGAATCCTACCCGGGGAGCCAAGCTAGACGAGAAGCGTAAAAAGAGATCTTGTCGAACGGTTTTATCCAGTCAAATCGGACTATTCTTCCATCCAGTAAAAAGTTCTGAAGTGTAAGTTTCAAAAGTTGTCTTCTTTCGTGTGGTTCAGAACTTTTGAATAATTCTTTTGCCTTTTTGCATACTTGGAGTATGCGTTCTGAGTTCAAATAGTAGTCATGATCGTGATTTTGTAGTTCTGCAATTTTGTTTTGTATTAACTTTTGTTCTTTTCTGAACTTTTTCCTCTTTTTTTCATAGTAGCTCGTAGTAATCCTCCGGTATTTCCTGCCCAATCTGAAAGCGTCCATGTTCCCGACTGAACTGTTACATTTGTATACTGAGGAATAACAACAGCCTGTGCCTGAGAACTGCCTGAATCAGTATATGTGTATTGAAGTGGTTGTGAGAGTGTGATTGAAGTTGTTCCTCCACCTGAAGCAACTTTGTTTATCTCCCACTGTCCAACTCCAGTCCCTCTTGATTGATGGATAAGAATTATGTCGCCATTAGCAAGCGAGGTCCCTGCTGTTGTTAAAGAGGTTGACCCAGATGTCCCACTGCAAGACTCATAGGTCATAGTGGGGATTGTAGCTGAAGAATATGCACCATCTGACCCGTCACCGAAGGGTTTGCCTGGTAATACTCTTGTTAGCTTTTGCCAATCGTTTAATGCCATGTTAGCTAAAGTTCAAAGCTCCCTGTCCAAAATAGTTAGTCCCGTCAAAGTAAAAAGATACAATGTCCACTGCGTTAGCTGCTGTTGAAAGTGTTGGTGCTGTCCCTTCAGGCCATAGAACCTCTGCTGGCCACGTTACAGTGCGTGAACCAGTTGCATCCTGCACTAGTTTTAAAATGAGGTTCGCCGGTCCAGAGGGGTCTGTGAAGGTAAAGGTCACATCGTCTGTAAGAGTTGATTTTTGCTTGTTCCCTGCCGTCCAGTCAATTGTGTCGGCTGTTCCTGAGTTTCCATTATCTACTTCAGCGTCAAAGTAAACCTCCTTTTTAAAAGGTGGGGGTGTTTGTGAATCAACGTAAGCTTTGATTGACTGCTGAGTTGCCAATTTGGTAGCCGAATCAGAAGACATATCATCTTCATCTAAAACAGCCGTTCCAGAGACGCTTGTGTTTAGAACAGGTGACGTAAGAGTTTTGTTTGTAAGAGTTTCAGTACCCGCCAAAGTAACAAAGCTCCCATCTGAAAGAGCTGCATTAAATTCGGCAGTTGTCCCTGTAAGAGTGTTATCTGTGAGGTCTACAGTCTTATTAGTAAAGGTGGTTGTGCTATCTGCGGTCACTGATATGAGGTTAGCATAGGTTATTTGTTTGTTTGTCCCTTGAGAGACATCAACAATTTCAAGCAGGTCTCCACTTGCTGGTGTAGCTAGTCCCTCCAAAGCTGATATTTTTTTGTCCGCCATTGTTATTCAAGCAATCTCCTCTCTCCAGTCTCCAAAATCCTTACACTCCCATCCTCCAGTAGCCTTAAGCCATCTGAGGGGTCGTCTGGCTCCCAATTAGTGCTTACTGTGGTTTCTTTAGCCCAATCAGTTGCGTTTATCGTCTCACTCGTCCAGTCCGTTGCATTTGTTGTTTCTTTTTCCCAATCAGTAGCAGCCATATTAGATTCCTCCTGGTATTTGTGGTTTGGGTTGAATGCTATTAGCCTCGTCGATTTTGCTTAGAGTTTTAAGCCTTGAGTCGAGTGCTTTTAAAATAATCTCTGCTTCAAATGAACCTGGTGCAGCACCTGCTCCTGTAGATTCTTGTTGAGGCTGTGGTGTAGGAACTGCAGCTCCAGCGTCCTGTGGAACGTCAACAGGAAGCATACCTGGCTCAAAAGAAGCTGAAGCGGGGGATTGCTGACTAAGTACACCTGCACTCATACCACGTCTGTTCATCGCTTCCTGAAGAGCCGATCCTGCCCCTCCTATGGCTGCCCCAAACGATCCGGTGTTTTGCTGTGGTTCCATGGTCTTTAAAACAAAAAACCCGCCTTTCGCGGGTTAGATTACCTCTTATTTCATTATAGCATTTTTGACTTTACATAAACAACCAATTATACTGTCGGGCATATGTTATTTTTAATCGTTTTTCTTGCACTGGCCTCGTTCCCTCTTTTTTGGGGAATAGTATTCGGTTCTCTTGTTTGGCTTGATGATTTGTGGAAGCCAAAAGAGAACAAGCCTCAAGACGTAAAAGTTAACGTCGAGACTTCAGAAAGCGAAAAAGATATTTTTGATAACCTCACAGAAGTTTTAGATAGAGTGTCCTAAAGTCCTAAAGCAGCTCTTCCTATTGTCGCTCTCCACAAAGCCCTTATCCACGATGCAATTAAGCTTAACGAAAAAAGTAAAAAATGAAAAAACACAGGATTTACACAACAAGTTTTGCAAGTGTGTATCCACACTATCTTACAAAAGCTAAGAAAAAAGGCCGTACCAAGACAGAAGTTGACGAGATTATCTATTGGCTTACCGGATATGATAAAAAAGGTTTGGGAAAAGTCCTAAAAGACGGAACTGACTTTGAAACATTTTTTTCAAAAGCTCCAGGAATGAATTCTAAAAGAAAATTGATTACGGGTATTGTTTGTGGAGTACGAATAGAGGAAATTAAAGAAAAAACAATGAGAGAAATTCGTTATCTGGACAAGCTAATAGACGAGTTAGCAAAAGGAAGAGAGATGGAAAAAATTCTTAGAAAATAACTATGGCAAAAATTTCAGAAGGTCTTCCGGAAGTTCATAAAATTCCAAAGGACCTAAAAAAATCTCTTTTAGCTGATAAAAAGGCATTAGAGATGTGGGAAGATATTACACCTCTAGCACGTAACGAATGGATATGTTGGGTTACTTTTGTTAAAAAAGAAGAAACACGGAAAAATCACATAAAAAGAACAATTACCGAGTTAAAAGAAGGAACTCGAAGACCTTGTTGCTGGGTGGGTTGTATTCACCGAAAAGACAAGAAAATAAGTCCTTCTGTTAAGTATGTACTTAGCAAACAAAAAAATCTCAGGGAAAAGTTGAATTAAAACTTCAAGTGTTGTGGCTGAATAGTGTTATGCCATTATACTTTTATATTTTGGTTCTGATTCTTGTACAATAAGTTATATGTTAATGACTCTTCTTGTATTTTGTTTTGCATTTTTTTTGCTTTGGGTTGGTTCAGGGCTTGCTGTGTCTGCTGTTACAAAACTTTCAAGAAGCTTTCATATGTCTGGTTTTTCAGCATCATTTTTAATTCTTGGTTTTTTTACTTCGTTTTCAGAAATTGCTGTTGGAATAAATGCGTTTATAGATAACGAACCTGAAATTTTTGCAGGAAGCTTAATTGGTAGCTCTGTTGTCATTTTTTTGTTTGTAACACCTTTGTTAGCAGTATTAGGAAAGGGTATTAAGCTAAACCATAATTTTTCTTATAAAGATTTGATTTCAGCGCTCTTTGTAATTGGAATGCCAGCACTTCTTGCCCTAGATGGAAGAATTAGCGTTATAGACGCACTGGTTTGTATAACGATATATGTTTACTTTTTTTACATGAGGGACAAAGGATTTAATTCAATAAAAAAAATCGTTTCTGTAAAGCTATCAAACACTCAATTCCATTTGCAGCTTTTGAAGATTCTTGCAGGTATAAGTTTACTACTATATGCGAGCAACTTGCTTGTTTCTCAAACAGTTATCTTAGGTGAAACTTTAAATATTTCTACATATTTTATTAGTTTGCTTATAATTTCTATTGGAACAAATATCCCAGAAATAGCAGTAGCTGTGCGTTCTGTACTTGCAAAGAAAAATGATATCGCTTTTGGAAACTATGTTGGATCCTCAGCTCTTAATACTCTTGAGCTAGGAATTCTAACACTTGGCACTAGAGGAACAATAGTTCTTAATCAAAATTCTGCATTTAGTTTGATGGTGTTTATCGTTGGACTAGGGTTTTTTGCTTACTTTGCTAAGAGTAAAAATGATTTATCAGGACAAGAGGCAAAAGTTTTGCTATTGTTTTATTTTGTATTTATTGTTTTTGAAATATTAAAAACAATAGGTATCTAAAGGCAGTGTTAATAAAAATTTAGGTATGGATATTTTTACAGAAATTAGCTTGATTATTCTTCTTGTTACCTTAATTTCATTTGTAATGAAATTTTTAAAACAACCCTTTATTGTTGGGTATATTTTGTCTGGTATTATTGCTGGTCCTTATTTTTTAAACCTTTTGCATTCCAACGAGCATATAGAATTTTTTTCGACAATTGGTATAACAATATTGCTTTTTATTGTTGGGATACATTTAAGTCCTAAAGTCATTAAAGAAACAGCAAGGGCGTCTGTAGTGACCGGTTTAGGCCAAGTAATTTTTACATTTATTCTAGGATATACGGCATGCAGATTGCTTCATTTTGACAATATAACCTCTGTTTATACAGCTACAGCTTTAAGCTTTAGTAGTACCATTGTTGTTTTAAAACTTCTAACAGACAAAGGAGAAACTCAAAAACTATATGGGAAAATTTCAATCGGTTACTTGCTTGTACAAGACTTAATTGCGATATTTGCATTAATTATTGTGTTTGCATTTGCAAAAGCAAACGGCGGCAATTTTTTAATGGTATTGGGGTTTCTAAGTTTAAAAGGATTGCTTTTGGTATCTGCAATTGCAATATTAAGCATTAACATCCTGCCTCATTTTCTGAAAAAAATAGCATCAGATCAAGAGTTTTTGTTTTTGTTTTCTATTGCGTGGGGACTCATTATATCTGGAATATACTATGAGCTTGGATTATCCATTGAAATTGGAGCACTTGTTGCAGGTGTTGCACTTTCAACAACTCCGTTTGCCTACGAAATAGCATCCAGACTAAAGCCATTGAGAGATTTTTTTATTCTTTTATTTTTTATATTTTTAGGTTCTCAGGTGGTTATAGATGCAATTCCACAGATACTTTTGCCTGCAATAATTATGTTTGCAATAGTTTTTATAGGAAGTCCTGTTATTGTTATTCTTTTAATGAATTTGCTTGGATACAAAAGAAAAACTGGTTTTATGACTGGTGTTACTTTTGCTCAGATTGGTGAGTTTTCTTTAATTTTTACAAGTATTGGGGTGTCAGCAAGTCATATTTCTGAAGAAACTCTCTCATTAATTACATTAGTAGCTCTTTCCACAATTGCTTTTTCAACTTATCTTATCTTGTATTCAGACAAAATATATAGCTGGACAGAAAGAATTATAAAGCTTCTTGAAGTAAAAGAAGTTAAATACGAGAAACAAGTGTTGACCACAATAAAATACGATGTGATTCTCTTTGGCTATGACAGGGTAGGGAGTGATTTTGTAAAGACTATACAAAAACTGGATAAAGATTTTATTGTAGTTGATTATAATCCAGAAGCAATAGAAAGATTAAAAAAAGAAGAAATACCTTTTGTCTATGGGGATGCTGATGATGTGGAGTTTCTAGAAGAAATTAATATATCAAAGGCTAAACTGATTATTTCCACGATACCAGATGTAGATACAAACAAACTTTTAGTGGAAAAAATGCAGAGGTCTAATCCAAAAGCTGTTAGTATTGTATTGTCTGATAACGCAAAAGACACAGTAGCTCTTTATGAAAAAGGTGCGAGTTATGTAATTACACCAATTTACTTAGGAGCGCAATATGCTTCGCATATGATATTAAAGCATGGATTTGATGCTAAAAACTTTAAAGAAGAAAGAGAACAGCATCTGGAACATTTATCAAAAAGAGCTTCCTAGCAATTATTAAAACAAATGACTGTACGAAAGATAAATATTCGGATTAAGCGAGTTTATGAAAAACCTGACAAATCAGATGGTGCTAGGATTTTAGTAGACAGACTTTGGCCAAGAGGGGTAAAAAAGGAAAATGCAAAGATTGATTTATGGTTAAAAGACATAGCTCCAACGGATACGTTGCGTAAATGGTTTAACCACGATGAAAATAAATGGGAAGATTTTAAGAATAAGTACAATAAAGAGTTAAAAGATAACTTGGGTTTGTTTTCTCAACTTGAAGAATATATTAAAAAAGGAAAAGTAACACTTGTCTATAGTGCCAAAGATGAAAAACACAACAATGCGGTTGTTTTGAAAGAATATTTAGAAAAGCTATATCAATTATGATCTATTTCCGCATTATTCTTAAGTATTCTTGCTAGACTAGTATTAATTACAGAAGATCCAATTATTGTTACAGGCAATATGACAAGAAGATTGTACAGCTTGCAAATGAAGGGGGACTGCGGTGTGTAATATAACATTTCTCTTGATATAATTTAATAATGCTAAGTCAAATTATTAATCCAGAAGAATTACCGGTATTAATTGGTCTTTTATTAAGCATGATTGCAGGGTTTTTAATTGGTGCTGAAAGAGAGTCAAGAGGAAAAGATGCCGGAATTAGTACACACACGTTAGTAATTACTGGAGCTATGTTGTTTACATTTATGTCTTCTGTTGTTGATCCAGCTTCAAAATCAAGAATTGCAGCTCAGATTGTTTCAGGAATTGGTTTTTTGGGAGCAGGGTTAATCTTGAAAGAAGGGTCTAATGTTAAAAATCTGACTACTGCAGCTAGTCTTTGGGTGGCTGGTGCTATTGGTATGGCTTTTGGTTATGGTTTTTATTTTATTGGTGTGATTGTGGCAATTGCAGTTACTTTAATTCCTCGAATACCCCATATAAACAGTAAAAGTCCAGAAGCCTTAACTGAAAGAAAAACTTGATTTTCATATTAACTCAACTATTACTTCTTCTTTATTTTAATTTAAACTTTATTATCCATTATAAATGTAATGGAAGATGTTACTGTATTGATTCCAACTTATAGCAGGACTGTTGAACTGGCTATAACTCTAACTAGTCTTGCTTATCAAGAATATAAAAATTTTAGCATATTTATTTCAGACCAGAACAGGGGGGATGTTTTCAAAAATGAGTCAATTCAGACCCCAATAAGATTTTTAGAAAAAAGAGGTATAAATGTGGAAATAAAGAAAAATTTGCCGAGGCAAGGAATGGCACAACAAAGACAATTTTTGCTTGATAATTCAAAAACCAAATATTCACTTTCTCTTGATGACGACGTGATTTTGGAACCATGGGCAATTAAGAATATGATAAAAGCACTTGAAGAGGAGGATATTGGTTTTGTTGGAATGAGTTTACCTGGACTAAGCTATCTTGATGATATAAGACCAAAAGAGCAGATTATAGAATTTTGGGAAGGCAAAGTAGAACCAGAAAAAATTACTCCAGGAGGGAACAAATGGAAAAGACACAAACTCCACAATGCAGCTAATATTCTACATATTCAAGAGAAATTAAACTTAACACCTGACACACAAAAGAAATACAAAATTGCTTGGATTGGAGGTTGTGTGATGTATGACACTTCAAAATTAATTGATACTGGAGGATTTTCTTTTTGGGTTGATTTACCAAAAAATCATTCTGGAGAAGATGTGTATGCACAGCTTAAAGTTATGGAAAAATATGGAGGTTGCGGATTGATACCTACTGGTGCTTATCATCAGGAAATGCCAACTACAATAACTAATAGAAAAGTAAATGTTTCGTACTATTTAGCTTGAGAAATTAAAATTAGCTTTTTTTGATTTCCACTCCTATAGCAGCCCAGTTATTTGCCGAACTAGCTTTACAAAAAATCTCAAAAAGATTTCCTTGTTCAGCAGGGGTATTTCCAACCCACATAGAAGTGTCTCTTGCACTTAACCCATCTGATTGGAAACTTGCTCTTTGGGTATCTTCGATTCCTGGGGTGAATGTAACCAAGTTTTTATAAGTTACTCCAGCAGAGATGTAAGATCCATTTGCCTCCGGTTGCATGTATATGTAAGGTGTATTACTAGTTGTGCCACTAGGTCTACTTCTTTTATCTACGGTACCAATTGGGTCTGCTTGATTAACTCCATTATATTGTTCTACCGTAATTAATAAATTGTGACATCCGCTATCAGTAACTGCCTGTACGTTAAAAGTTCCAGAGGTAGGGGCAACCAAAAGCCAGCACTCGGTGTGTATTCTTGTGGTTCCTGTATCATCAGTTGAGGAATCTACTTTAGTAAAAGAAGCTTCGTTTTCTCCTCCCGGATCCAAAGTGACACTGGCAAATGAAGCAAGTTCATCTGGGTCCTGCAGCCCAACCCAGGCTAATAATATTCTATTATCGTCATCTGTAACTGTGACTTCTACAGTTACTGTAGTAGCATCATTGTTTCCGTTAGCTTGTGTAGTAAAAACATCCCCAGGAGTGGGTGTTGAGATTGCTAAACCTGTTTGAAGTGATACTTCGCTTACTAACCAGCCATCACCGACAACTTGATATTTTCCGTGTATTTCAATTTTGTAGAATTTATAGCTAATGGAGGTGGGTATGACATAAGAGTAACGGGGTACTTGAGTGCAACTTTTTCCGGCACCACGGCTTCCTTCTTCTACTGTTGGTCTTGTCCAGACTTCTGTCCAATCAGTTCCATTTAAAGAGCCATATAAAATAATCTCAGCTGTACCGCTAATCATGTGGTGGCTTTCTGCCAAACCAAAAATTATACGGTTATGGGTGCCATTAGTTTCAACTACCTGTCTGAGCCAATCTTCTTCACCAACCTGCCAACCCACTCCACCTTTGTCCTGATCCATTTCAGCTGCTGTATTAGGGAAAATTTCTGGATCACATATTGAAGTATGTATCAGCCAATGGTTATTAACAGACTCCCAGTTGTCAAATCCTCCAGGCCCTTCTGAAAAACTTCCGTTTAAAACAAGATTATCAGATAAAGAAACCAACTTCTCTCCGGCCATCATTGGTTTTCTTGCAAGCATTACCATAATATTTATTGCATGTCCTGACCGGCAACAAAGCCCATCCAGTTATTTCCATCAGTGCAGATAAAAACCAAGACATCGATAGCATTAGCAGCAACAGAAAGAGTAGGGGAAATTCCTCCTGACCATAAAACAGAGTTCCAGGTGACTGTTCTACTTCCAGTAGTATCTTGTCTTAGTACAACTGTAAATGATTGACCTGATACAGCAGTTGGCATAGTGATCGTGCAGTTTTGGGTTAGCGTGATGTCGTGTAGTGTGGAGGTGCTTGGGTCTGGTAGTGTTTGGGTAGCGCCTGAATCTGCGACAGTATTTACAATTTCAGTTACGAGACCAGCACTGGCCATATTATGAGTGCCATCTTCGTTGTGTTCTGTTTCTAAATATTCGTTTAGTATAGTTCCCCAGTTTCCATCATCTCCACCGGGGGTAGGTAATCTAGCTGCCACTTATATATCCTCCTTTCATTTTAAACGCCATATGGACCTGATCCATAGCCTGTTTTTTGTTTCTTATTTTTATTGATTAAATTTGGATCAGAAATTGTATTTAATAAACCTGCAATTCCAGATAAGGCTAAAACAAGTAACCCAATATGAAGAATAAATTCTTTACGGGTCATTTTTTTATTTAGTAGCTTGCTAAATTGGACAGGCATATTAAGTAATCCTAGGTTAAACTATTTTTACTACTTGGTCAACCAATTTTGAACTGAAACATTTTTAATTTTTGTTTTTTGTCCAAATAAAAATTACTGTAATTTGATAAAGAAAGATGATGGGGATTGCCATAATTAACTGATTAAACATATCTGGAGTAGGTGTCAGTATTGCAGCGGCAATAAAGCTGCCAAGGATTACGTGTTTTTCATATTTTAATAATGATTTAGGTGATATTTTGTAGAATTTGTTTAAAATTAGCATTATTAGTGGGAGCTGAAAAATAATTCCAAAGCCAACAAGATGCCTTGTAACAAAAGAAAAATATTCAGTAGTAGAAATTAGAGAACGAATTTCATTTGTAGAAAACGTGCTCAAGAAGTGAAGTGTTGCAGGTAGACTTATGTAGTAAGCAAATAATACACCAAAAATCAAAAACACTCCAGAAAAAAGTAGGGATAGATAGACTACACTTGATTGGTTGTAAGGGAGTGCCGGTGAGGCAAATCGGACAACGTGGTAAATAAGAATTGGTAATGATATTAAAAAGCCAAAGAAGATAGAGATTTTTAAAATAAAGTCAAAACCTCCTGCAGGAGAAGCATAAAATACAGGTTGGTTAAGTGGTTCAATTAAAATTAATAAGATTTTTTTGTGAAGTAAATATCCAAGCACACTTCCTACAAGTAGGCAACTAAAGTATTGAATCATCCTTAAGCGAAGTTCTAGAAGGTGGTCTTTAAATGTTTGCTTATTTGGAGGATTTTTTACTTGATTTGGAATTGTTGTCGACATCACCGGATAATCCTTTTCTTAGTTCTCTTATTGATTCTCCAATACTCCTGGAAAGTTCGGGTATTTTCTTTCCTCCAAACAAAACAAGGACTATCAATAAAATAATAATTAGTTCTTGGAATCCGATGCCGAACATTGTTTTTACTTTCTATCTTGTTACACTTAATTTAAACATGAAGTATTTATTAAAGCAAGGATTTACAATTTTAGTTTTACTATTAATACTTGTTGTGCTTCCTGTATACGTGTTTGCCGCTCCGTATGGTGAAGGTAGCTATGGCGGGGGAGTTTATAATGAGGGAGTTTCAGAAGCAACAGCAACACCCACACCGACAATTACCCCTACAGCTACACCTACTGTGACTCCAACACCTACACTGACTCCAACTCCAACAATAGCTCCTACTCCAACAGTCACACCAACTGTGGCACCAACTTCTACCCCAACACCAACTCCCACTCAAACAGCTACTCCTGTAGTTACTGCAACTCCAACCCAGACGCCAGCTTTAGATAACGACATACCAGAATTTTCATCTGCTACAACGCCTGGTTGTGGAGATGCAGAGCCAGGATCAAATCCTCCTTGGTTATATGGTGCCATAGCTCAAGATTCAACCAGTGTTTTACTTTATTTCACTCCTGCCGATGGATTTGTTGACAAGTACATATTGGAATACGGAGAAAAAGAGGGAGAGTACAGGCATGGTGTGGGTGATTTAGGAGTGAATTCTGATAGCCAAATGACTTTTTTGGTAGAGCAGCTTTCACCAAATACTACTTATTATTTTAGGGTTCGAGCTGGAAATGGTTGTACTGTAGGTCCTTGGTCTAATGTAATATCAGAAAAGACATTTTCTGCCTTGAACCTTGTAAATCAATTTACCAATCAAAGTTTGAAAACTGATATTACAGAAGCAGAAATCGAAAAAGATGCTTTTTCTGTGCCAACTCCATCACTATCACCATCACCATCACCATCACCAACCCCTTCAATAACTATAATACCTGATACAGGACAAAAAACTTTAGTGGATGTAAGTATTAAAGTGGAGGATGAAAACAAAAACGCAGTACAAGGTGCAGTTGTAACACTTTATTCAACACCAAGACAAGAGATCACTGATGTAAATGGTATTGCACATTTTAATAGTGTGGAATCAGGTGAGCATCGTGTAGTTATAGAATATAGAAACAAGAAAGCTGAACAGACAATATTTGTACCTTCTGATGGGGATGAAATAAGCTTTTCGATTGAAGTTAAACCAGCGAATCCAACTTATAATAGATGGGCGATTGCGGGAATTGGTGTACTTGCGGTTTTAGCTATATTTTTAATTGTTCGATTGATTGTAGTAGCAAAACAAAACAAACTTCAAAATTAGCAAAAACTCCCAATTTTACCGCTACAAAAATAGTGCTATTATAAATTTAATTATTTTAATGCTAAAGCTCACGCTAATTTTAACAAGCTTGTTTTTTGCTAGTTTTTACTTTCCTAGTATTGTATCCGCACAAACAGATCCATCATTTTCTTGTTTATCTCAATCAGGTCCTCTACAAACGGTGTCTGGATTTTTTAATAGTGGTAAGTTTGAACCTGATGTTGCTGCAAACAAGAAGTTTGATGCAAGAAATGCTAGTTTTGAATATCCAGAAACAATTTCTCATGCAATGGTCTCTTTAAGAGGTAGCAGTAGTGCAGTTAATATGTGCTGGGCAGGTGGATATTTTACATCCTCGTTGACTTGGCACGATTTAGATATTTCTTGGGAAGAAAGTAAACAAGGTTATGATGATGATGGTAGTGACAGAGGAGAAATGAATAATACTTCTTCTGCAACTGCCTATCATGACAAAATGACCTGGACAGGAATGCACGTTTACAATATGCATGATGCAATTCGGACAAATAATACAGAAAACAATTGGACGATTCAGCATTCTTGGTTTGAATATGCACGTGATGATTGTATAGAAAACGATTCTAATTATTCGGGTACTATTTACGATGTTTTATTTGACGGCTGTTATACCGGTTTAAGTAATCAGAGTGGAGATGGTGTGGGAGAATTGATTACTATGGATAAAGTACTAATTAGAATGGAGCCCATGCCTTACCCGTATAAGTGGGACAGTAAAGATGATCCGGTTGTTTATGTTCCAGGATACACAATTCCAGGCACAAATGATCCTATTCCTTTTGGACATGGAAATGTTTTTAAAGGAGATGAAGAAAATTTTCCTGATTTTGAAATAACTAATTCTGTTTTTTTGCATGAATATGACTCCGAGGAAACTATTTGGCCACCAAAAGATAAGGTAAAGAAGTGCTCCAATAACACTATAATCTGGCTCGATGGTCCGTCAACTGCACCTAATTATTTATTAAATGATTTTCCCGGTTGTTTTACTATAATTACAGACTCTACTCAAGGGAAGGCATTTTGGAAATCAAAGGTAGCAGATTGGCATGCAAGACACCCTCAGGTCGGAGCAAATCGAAAACCATCTATACCAGGAGACTATAAATGGCCTAGGTTTGGGGCAGGCGTACCTACTTCAACTCCAACAGCAACACCAAAACCAGTAATCCCCGGCGATGCTAATGGAGATTCAAAGGTGGATGGACTTGATTATGTGATTTGGTTAATTAATTACAATACAAATACATCTGCTGGTTCCAGTAAAGGCGATTTTGATAAAAACGGAAGAGTGGATGGACTTGATTATGTGATTTGGTTAAATAGCTACACAGGATAGTTTTTCTTCTTAATGTCAGTTTATTGCAGGTCTTTTTAGAGGTAAGTATACTAACAATATGGTCAAGTTTAGCCACTTTTATCTGGGGATTTTGGTAATAGTATTGTTAATTATTAGCTTTTCTTCTTACAATCTTTGGAGAACCTCAAAGCACATTATAAATCAACAAACCTCTAGTGAATTAGTAGGTTGGGGATTAAATGAGTTTGGGCAAATTGCTGTATCTAATGAACCAACAAATTTCTTGTCAAAGCCAACAGCTGTACTTTTTGATAAACCAGTTGAAAAATTTGCCCTAGGGTATGAGCATACATTGGCACTAACACGAGATGGTGAACTGTGGACATGGGGTAACAATCGCTATGGGCAGTTGGGAATTGGTAATACTAGTATATATCAGGCAAAACCTGTAAAAGTTGAAGGTATTGGTGAGGTAAAAGATATTGCTGCCAAACTAAATCACTCTGTGGCATTGGATAGCAAAGGTCAAGTTTGGACTTGGGGTTTAAATTATAGCGGACAGCTTGGAGATGGAACAAACCAAGATAAATCACATCCTGTTTTAGTTGAAGGTTTAAATGATGTAAAGAAAGTTGTGGCTGGCTATAGATTTTCTCTTGCGATAAAAGAAGATGGTACAGTATGGGCATGGGGAGCCTCGTGTAGTTCAGAGGATATTTCAGAAATGCAGTCAGTGATTGAGGAGGTCGGAGGTTCATTTAGTAGTTTGGGAGGATATTTTAATCCTTATACGAGTGATTTTCTGGATAGAGAACTAATAAGTGATTGTGCAAATGAAGAATCTGTTGCTATACAAAGTAAGATCCCAAAACAATTGGAGGGATTTGATGATATTGTAGATGCAGATGCAGGTTTTGGTCATATAATTGCTCTTGATTCAGAAGGAAGAGTTTGGACTAGAGGATGCAATACTTACGGGCAACTAGGGTTGGGTATGATTGGAAATCCTGGATCAAGAGTTCCACAATATATAGAAATATTGCCCAAAGTTAAACAAATATCAGCTGGATTTCGTCATAGTGTGGTAGTAGATAAAGATGGGAATGTTTGGACTTGGGGATATTTACCGACGAAAGAACTAGAAGAAGAGCATTTAACTGAAGAATTAGCTAGTGAGTTTTCCAAACCAAACCCTCAAAAAGTGAATAATATTTCCGACGTATTAGAAATTTCAGCAGGTCATGACTTAACAATAGCTCTTGATAAGAACAAAAAACTCTACGGATGGGGAATTAATGTCCATCCTGCGCTGCTTGGTGAAGGTGTTCCTGTCGTTGCAGAGCCTTTTGTTGTGTCAAGTGATTTTGGATGGCAAAAAATATATTTAGGAGGTTCGCATATATTAGCAACAAATGATTTATAAATGATAAAAAAACCTGCTTTTCTTACTAGAAATATTTCTATTCTCTCTGCAGTTAGTTTTGCAACAGATATTGCAAGCGAGATGCTCTATCCGATTGTGCCGTTGTTTTTAAGTCAACTAGGTCTTGGGGTTGTAGCAATTGGGTTAATAGAAGGTGCTGCGGATGCAGTAGCGGGTTTGTCTAAGGCACTTTTTGGATATTGGTCAGATGTTGTTGGAAAAAGAAAAAGGTTTGTTCAGGCTGGCTATGGATTATCAGCTGTCGCCAAGCCTATGATGGGTTTTTTCCCATCTTTTTTTGTGCTTTTTTCAGCCAGATTTGCAGATAGACTAGGTAAAGGAATTCGTACTGCTGCAAGAGATGCAATATTGGTTGAAGAATCTGTGTCAAAAGACAGAGGAAAAGTTTTTGGATTCCATCGTTCTATGGATACACTAGGTGCGACGCTTGGACCTATCGTTGCTTTAGTGTTTTTAGTTTATTATCCAGGAGAATATGGTTCTTTATTTCGACTAACTTTGATACCAGGCATTGTTGCTCTTTCATTAACCTTTTTAATTAAGCAAAAAAAATTAAAAACTCCAAAAAAGCAAGATATTGTAAATCCGTTTAAAGGCTTTAAGGATTATTGGGGGAAGAGCCCATTGTCTTATAAAAGGCTATTAATAGGGCTTTTTTTGTTTGCATTAATTAACAGTACAGATATGTTTCTTCTTTTAAGAGCAAAGGAATTGTTTGGAAGTGATATCTTAATGGTTGCTTCATATATTGTTTTTAATTTAGTTGGTACGTTTGCAGCGTACCTAGTAGGTTCTTTGGCAGATAGATTTGGATTTCATCCAGTTTATATTGTTGGTCTTTTAATTTTTGCAGGTGTATATAGTTTGATGGGGATGGGAGTTTCAACTCAATTTGGGTTAATAATTCTTTTTAGTCTTTATGGAGTTTTTACTGCTATTCAAGAGAGTTTACCTAATGCTTGGTTGTCTTTGTCTGTTCCTTCAGAATACAAGGCTACTGGGCTAGGACTGTATATGACACTAAGATCTCTTGCTTTTCTTGTTGGAACGATACTTACTGGATATTTGTGGAGTCTTTATGGTGCATATATTATTTTTAATTTGGTTGCTGTATTGACTGCGTTTGTCGTTGGCTATTTTGTTTTTATAAAGGTTGATAAAATTTAGGTGACAGGAATAACTTTTGCTATTTTAGGCAAAGAAAGAAAAATTTTTTAGCAAACGTGATTTTCTGACATAGTTGCAATGACGGTATCAAATAATGGGTGTATTCTTGTAGAAAAATACGTAGCAAGCATTTAATACTCAAAAGTATCAAATTTTGGGGAAATATGTTACAATACCTCTTGTAATGCAGATGTAATCAATAAATCTGCTTAGATTAGAATTTATTTTGAGCTGGTAAGATAAAGATACCCCCAAATCTTACACATATTTAACACGTATCTTTTCTCCAAAATCATCATTAGTTTCCTACTTAAGCAGTTTTGTTGTTTTCATTTAAAAAAATGTATAAAAGACGAAATAATAATAGACCTAGAAGACCAAATTACCGCAATTACGGCAGATCTTCACGTTCTCGCCACAGTGCACCTACATACAATCCAATGATGTTTGTCAGAAAAGCTTCGCCAGAGGAGGTTGTATCCCCGTATGAGGCAAATAATAGATTTTCAGACTTTAAAATTAGCCAAGAACTTAAACTAAATATCTCTAAAAAAGGATATAAAACTCCTACTCCAATACAGGATCAGGTAATACCGCTTTTGTTAGAGGGCAAAGATGTTGTCGGTGTTGCTGCAACTGGCACGGGTAAAACAGCGGCTTTTTTAATTCCTCTTGCTAATAAAGTTATCAAAAACAGGCATGAAAAAGTACTTATTATTACACCTACTCGAGAGCTTGCTATGCAAGTTGAAAAAGAACTTAATGACTTTATAAAAGGCTTACATATCGCATCAGCTCTTTGTATAGGAGGTGTTAGTATTGCGAGGCAAATAGGCGAGTTAAGGGATAATCCAAGTTTTGTTGTAGGGACACCAGGTAGACTTTTGGATTTAGAAAAGCAAAGAAAGCTCAATTTTGCTAGTTTTGGAAATATTGTTTTAGATGAGGTAGATCGAATGCTAGACATGGGTTTTGTTAGAGATATTTCCTACATAATTGCTAGACTAACTACTGCAAGGCAGTCGTTATTTTTTTCTGCCACACTACCTTCTAATGTAAAAAGTATGATACCTAAATTTTTAGACGATCCAGTAACAGTAACTATTCAAAACCAAATGCCGTCTGCCAATGTGGATCAAGATATTGTGAGATTAAAAGGTAGAGAAAAAGTTGAAGTTCTTGATGAGCTTTTGAAAAATGAAGAGTTTGAAAAAGTACTTGTGTTTGGTAGAACCAAAAGAGGAATAGAAAAGTTGGGTAGAATGCTTAATAAGCGTGGTGTCAATGTTACAACCATTCATGGGAATAAGTCACAAAACCAAAGGAAGCGTGCTCTGGAGGATTTTAGAAGAAACAAGGTGCAAGTCCTTTTGGCTACAGACGTTGCCTCTCGAGGGCTTGATATCGACAATATCACACATGTTATTAATTATGATTTACCGCAGACCTACGAAGATTATATTCATAGAATAGGAAGAACGGGAAGAGCCAACAAAAAAGGTTTTGCCTTGACTTTTGTGGAGTAGTGGCAATCATTCTTAAAATTACTTAATTCTCCAATTTATACTATTGATCTGTTGTGTATAATTACAAAAGTTAATTATTTATGGAAAACATTTTTAAGATTATCAGATATGCTAAACCGCAACACAAATGGATAGTTGTAGCCTGTGTTTTAATAACAGTACAGGCTGTTTTGCAGCAGGCAACCCCCATTACTTTAAAGTATGTTGTTGATGAACTATCCCAGCAAATCAGTAGTGGAACAGGTAACTACACAAGACTTACATACTTATTTGCATTAATTTTAATAATTAATGTTAGTGGAGTGGTTCTCTCTTCTTTAAATCAGAGATTAGGGGATCACATTTCCTCACGACTAGGTAGACACCTAACAGAAGTTTATTACAGGAAGATTTTTACTTTACCTCAGAAATATTTTGATTCTGAAATGTCGGGGAAAGTTGTTAACCAACTTAATAGGGGAATACTTTCTATAAGTAACTTTATTGGTGCTGCTACAAACTTTATTGTTCCTGCATTACTTCAGGCTGTATTTGGGATTGCTGTGCTTGCGTATTTTGATTTAACCATTGGTCTTTTGGCCCTTTCGGTGTTTCCTGTATATATTGCAATTTCTAACTATTCCACAAAAAAATGGGGGAAAATCCAAGAAGAGAAAAACATTCACGAGGATGCAAGTCGTGGAAGGATTGCAGAAGTTATTAGCAATATAAAATTAGTAAAAACATATAATACTCAAAAAAGAGAGTGGGAATTTATCTCTGGTAAATATGAAACAATTAATAAACTCTATGATAAACAATCTACTCAGTATCATGTTTTGAATTTTATAAGAGAATTTGGTCTGGAAATAGCTTTTATAGGAATTTTGTTTATTGTTTTTAGGAATACTTTTTTTGGGATTTTATCTTTAGGAGAGATGGTGCTAATCATCCAGCTAATGAACCAGTTAAGATGGCCGCTTTATGGAATGAGTTTTATATTAGAACAAGTTCAAAGGGCAGAAGCAGACTCAAAAGCATTTTTTGAGGTTTTAGATATAAAAGAGGCTGAAGTATTTCAAACAAAAAGACTTCCTAGGCTACTCAAAAAACTTGAAATCAAAATGGAGAAGGTTAGCTTTTCATACGAAGATGGATCTGAAGTTTTGTCTGATATAAACCTTAATTTAAATGATCATCAAAAAGTTGCTTTAATAGGGCATTCTGGTTCAGGTAAAACAACTTTAGTAAATTTGATTCTTAAACTCTATGAACCAACACAAGGAGAAATTTTCTTATCTGGTAAAAGATACTCAGAGACAGATCATTCGTGGATACGATCTCATATGGCTTTGGTTTTTCAGGATAGTGAGCTATTCTCATCAACTATAAGAGAAAACGTTGCATATGGATCTCAAAAAGCCACAGACAAAGAGATAATTGATGCTTTAAAAAAAGCAAATGCCTATGAATTTGTTCAAAAGTTTAAAGATGGTTTAGATGCCCAAATTGGAGAGCGGGGAGTTAAACTTTCTGGTGGACAGAAGCAAAGAATTCAGATAGCTAGAGCAATTCTCCATGATAAGCCAATATTAATATTAGATGAGGCGACAAGTAGCCTTGACTCAAAATCAGAAAAATTAGTTCAAGATGCTTTAGAAAAATTATTTAAAAACAGGCTTGTAATTATAATTGCACACCGGTTTTCCACAATACAAAATGTTGATAGGGTTATTGTTTTGGACAAGGGAACAATTACAGATGAAGGCAGCCCAAGAGAACTAGCAAGGAGAAAGGGAATATACTCAGAACTTTTGCAATACCAGGTTGAAGGAAATAAAAAACTTTTAAGAGAATACGAATTAGCATAATCTGATAAAATTAGAACATGGGTCCAAAAATCGATGCCGTTGGGGTTATCGCAAGCGATATTAAAATTACAGTTCAATTTTATTCGCTCCTTGGATTTGAGTTTGAGGAATTCGATAGTCATGAAGATCATATAGAATCAAAATTAAAAAAAGGACAAGTCAGGTTAATGATCGACTCATCAAAACTTTTTAAAGATCTAACAGGAGAGGAACCAAAACCAGGTAACACTTCCACGTTTGCGGTACTATATGATTCAGCAAAAGAAGTGGATGAGGTTGTTAAGCGGGTTAAGTCAGGAGGTTTTAACATTGAAGAAGAACCGTTTGATGCTCCGTGGGGACAGCGTTATGCGGTTGTCAAAGACCCCAATGGATTTAAAGTAGATCTCTTTGCGAATTTGTAGTATTACCATGAACATGTTTAAAAAAGTAAAAGCAAACAACATAAAGGAATATCTTGCTCTTGTTCCAGAAGAGAGGAAAGATGACATAATAACTATTCATAAATTTATTCAGGAGTCAGCCCCATCACTAAAACCTCACTTTGCCCACAACATGATAGGCTACGGTAGTTTTAAGTACAAGAATTATAAAGGTGAAATTGTCGATTGGCCGACAATAGCCCTGGCAAACCAGAAAAACTACATTTCTGTTTATGTGTGTGCGGTTGAAGATGGAGAATACATTGCAGAAAAATACAAAGAAGAACTTGGAAAGGTCAGTGTAGGAAAAAGCTGCATTAGATTTAACAAACTGGAAAAGCTAAATTTACCAGCCCTAAAAAAGATCATTAAAAAAGCAGCCAAAAACCCAGGACTCACTAATAAATAATATTAATGTTATTTCTACAGAAAGACTAATTTGACTTTAATCTTTTCAACAATACTTCCTGTATATGATCACGCTTTTTCTGAAAAATAATAATTCCTGTAACGCCAACTGCTAGAAAGAAGAGTATTTTCCCCACATCTTCAGCACTTGCGACAAATTCATTTAACTGCGATAGTCCATAGTAGCCAATATAGGCAAAAATCATACTTCGAACCCAGACGCCTAAAAAAGTCGACTGAACATAGGTTCGCATATTAATCTTGATAAGTCCGGCAACTGCAGCGACAGGTGCACCGGGAAAAACTGGAATAGCACGCAGAAGAAAAAGTATGACATCATCTTTCCAGGTTTTGTTAAAGCGTTTTCCTATGCTTTCCACCTCACGGTGTGTTATACCTAAAAACTTTCCAAACCTTGATAGCACCACATCTTCTGCTTTGTCTGCGAAATAGTAAATAATAATTGCTCCAATTGTTTTCCCGATAGCAGCGAAGAGGGAAATAATTACAATATAAAATGCTGTTTGGCCTTGCTCTAATGCGATGGATCCTGCGGATGTCATCACAAGCGGGGACGGGATAGGAGCAACAACTTCCTCTATAAATCCACCAATAGTGGTAAAGACAGGGAGAGGGACCAGTTCGGAAAGAGCATGAAGTGCAGACAAAAATTTTTCCATACGGGATTAAGTATACAGGATATGAAACTACAATTCTTTATGCTTTATTATTTCTTGTTTAAAACAAGTGACCTGAATTCAAACAAACTAAGTGGAGCTGTAGTGTCTTACTTTATAATAATTGATATACTTTATTTATGAAAGAATACGTGGGAATTATTACTATCGTCCTCTCGATTGTTGGTCATACTCCATACATAGTCGATGCCTACAAACAAAAGACAAAACCACATTTTTTTACCTGGTTGATTTGGTCAATTGTTGTTGGTTTAGTCTTTTTTGGACAGGTCGCAAAAGGTGGAGGTGCTGGTGCATGGTCAACCGGTGCAACAGCTGTGATTGTTGTAATTATCACACTTCTTGCACTGCGAAATAAAAGAAAAGACATTACAAAATCAGACAAAATATTTTTTATTCTTGCTCTTCTTGCAATTATTCCCTGGTATTTTGCAAATGACCCAACTCTTTCAGTTGTTATGGCAACAGGAATAGACGCACTTGCATTTCTTCCAACTATGCGAAAGACGCTGAAAGACCCGACAAGCGAAACCTTTGTTTTGTATCCTTTGAACGTATTAAGACACGGCTTGTCGATCTATGCAATTTCAAGCTATAACCTCGCTACTGTAATTTATCCCGCCTACTTATTTATTGCCAACGGACTTATGACCCTGATTATATTGAGGCCAAAATTGAGATAGCTAAATTAGCATATTATCGCTAAAATAATACAAACAATGAAAGCAAAACCAGTAGTTCACTTCGAAATGCCATATAAAGACAACAATCGTGTGGCAAAGTTTTATGAAAATGCTTTTGGTTGGGATATGAAAAACTACCCTGAGATGGGTAATTATGTATTGGCAAATACAACAGAAGTTGATGAATCAACACAAAGACCAAAACAACCTGGAGCAATAAATGGTGGATTTTTCCCATATGGTGATTATGGTAAGATTCCACATCTCGTGATTTCCGTTGAGAATCTTGAAGAGCATATGGAGCTGGTTAAAAAAGAAGGTGGTAAGCTATTAAAAGAGCCAATGGATATTGCCGGTGTGGGTCTTTTTGTGATGATTGAAGATACTGAAGGCAATAAAGTTGGCATGCTCCAGCCTGCTGAAATGTAAATACTTCTCCAAATCTAAATTATTTTATATTTACGCTGTTCCAATAGCAAAATGTGCAGTAGCTTTTAGTTTGACTGGGCTATCACCAAACCGCTTTTTTAGAATTTCATCAAATACAGCTTGCAAGCGAAGAGCTTTGTCTTTGCCGATCTTGTCCATTAGTGGAGCAAATATCGGGTTGGCTAGGGCTAAAGCCATCCATGCTTCATCACGATTTCTCCATACATTATTAGTCGACCACGATTTAACTTCCACATCTTCGAACCCCGCATCCGACATCTCACGCGTGAGTCTTTTTTTATCTGCCAATTCCAAAAAAGGAGGAGGATCAGGTGTGGGCATTTCGGGTAGTGCAGTCTTCACTGCTTCCTGGAATGTCGCAAACCACTCATTGTTAGGTGGTGCATCCCATGTAACGACAATCGCTTTTGCTTTTGGGATAAGCACACGCTTAAGTTCTGAGAAGCCTTTATTACGATCGGAAAAAAGCATTAATCCAAACACAGAAAAAGCGGCATCAAAGATATTATCTTCAAAATCCAGATTTTGTCCATTCATTACAAGTGCTTCGAGATTATCCAGATTTTCTTTTTTGGCACGCTCGGTTAAAATCTTAATCAAAGGTGGTGTGAAGTCTATGGCAGTCACTTCCGCACCTTTTTTTGCTGCACGAATTGCTAGTGCACCTGAACCTGTCGCCATATCCAGAACGTTCATGTCTTTACTAATTGGCAGCAGCTCAAGAGCATGTTCTGCATAATTCCCTGTTGCATGGTCGATATGTTTGGCATAGAGGTCGGCAACGGATATCCAACCTTCGACCGATGACTCTGGTCTAGGGTTTTTCATATACTCAGGGTATCAAAGATATTCATGAATGTTAAATGAATTTTTCAACAACAAAAAATAGAGTCTATTTTAATTGATGTTAAGACTGTAGAATAATGCAATAAGTATGAAAAATAACCTACAAAAACTAGTTACATGCCTCTGGTTGGATGATGAAGCAGAGGAGATGGGTTCTTTCTACAAAGACGTTTTTAAAGACAACTTCAAAGAGGGAGACAAGACCTACTACACCACAGAAACTCCATCAAATAAACCAGTCGGCAGTATTTTAACTTATGAATTTGAGATATTTGGGAATAGTTTTATGGCTTTAAATGGAGGAGATGCGTTTAAATTAAGTGAAGCTGTTTCTTTTGTAATAAACTGCGATAACCAAGAAGAAATTGATTATTATTGGGAAGCATTATCTGCAGTTCCCGAATCTGAAGTATGCGGATGGTGTAAGGACAAATTTGGAGTAAGCTGGCAAATAACTCCCAAGAGGCTTGATGAGATGTTAAAGTCAGAAGACAAAGAAGCAGCAACGAGGGCAATGGATGCAATGCTTGAGATGAAAAAGATTGATATTGCTAAGTTGGAAGCAGCTTTTAAAGGTTAAGATGAGAAAAATAATTGTTTTAAGCTTTATTACTCTTGATGGTGTTATGCAGGCTCCAGGTGGGCCAAAAGAAGATACTTCAGGTGGGTTTAAATATGGTGGTTGGACTCATCCCTATTTTGACAAGTTTTTAGGAAGCGTGATGGCAAAGCAGATGAGTGGTAAATATGATCTTCTTTTGGGAAGAAAAACTTATGACATTTTTGCAGGATATTGGCCAGAACACGAAGATGAGTGGCCACAGATAAATAAAATTACAAAATACACTGTATCCAATACCCTCAAAAATCCCAAATGGGAAAATACCGCAGTGATAAAAAACATTGCAGGAATCAAAAAGCTAAAAAGCTCAAAGGGACCAGCTCTACAAGTTCATGGCAGTGGTGACCTAATCCAGTCACTACTCAAAGCTGATTTAGTGGATGAGTTTTGGCTCAAGATTTTTCCGATTACTTTAGGGAAAGGGAAAAGATTATTTGCAGAAGGAACAATTCCCGCAGCTTTTAAACTTGTAGAAAGCAAAGTATCACCAAAGGGAGTAATTGTTGCTAACTACAAACGAGCAGGGGAAGTGCGAACCGGCTCATTTGAATAACTGGTATAATCAGGACTTGTAGAATTTTAAAATGTCTGAAAAAGTAAGTGAGTATATTAAAGAGATCTCGGACTGGCGTGGGAAGCTGCTTGCAGAAATTAGAAATGTAGTTTTGGCAGCAGACAAAGGAATTGTTGAGGAGTGGAAATGGAACTCGCCTGTTTGGAGCAAAGATGGACTAATTTGCAGTGCGAGTGCTTTTAAAAACCATGTAAGTATAAGTTTTTTTAACGGTGCCAGCCTTGAGGATAAAGATAAACTTTTTAATTATGGTCTTGACTCTAAAAAAATGCGAACAATAAAGTTTGAAAAAGGAGATAAAATTAAGGAAAAAGAATTGAAAAACCTCATAAAAGAAGCAATTGAATTTAATTCTAAATAATTCAAATGAGCTCACAAAAAACTCAAATAAAAGACGGAATTACCTATAAATATCACACGGACGGAACAGTGCATGCAAAAGGAAAAATAAAAGATGGAAAACCTTCAGGATATTGGGAATGGTTTAGAAAGGATGGCACGATAAAACGCTCAGGTACTTTCAAAGACGGCGAGCCTGTAGGGGAATGGACCACCTATGATAAAAATGGAAAAGTGGTTAGAATAACCCAAAGGTGAAAAAAAGCAAAAATGAATCAGGAAATTAAGGACTATAATGCAAAGCAAACTAAAGAAGATGAGAAAATTTGTAATTTGCTAATGTCTATTATTAACAAGAATCTTTTAGGTGCAGAAAGCAAAATTTGGCACAGACACCCCGTTTGGTTTTTGGATGGGAACTCAATTGTCGGTTACAGCAAGCAAAAACCAGGAATCCGACTTATGTTTTGGAGTGGGCAAGGATTTGATGAAGATAAATTAAATGTTCGAGGGAAGAAATTCAAAGATGCTTCAATTTTTTACAACGAAATTTCTGAGGTGGATATCATTGATCTTAAACGCTGGCTCAAAAAAGCTAAAAAAATTCAGTGGGATTACAAAAATATTGTAAAAAGAAAAGGAAAGTTGGTAAGGATAAAGTAAAGACATTTTAGGGAGGTGATTAGTAATGAAGGTAAATCCATATTTAAATTTTGATGGTAATGCTAGAGAGGCAATGGAGTTTTACAGAACCGTTTTTGGTGGAGAATTTGATTCTGTTATGACATTCGGTGAAATGACAGAAAACGACGATTATCAAGTGCCTGAGGAAGAAAAAGAGCGTATTATGCACATATCACTTCCAATCGGAGATGAGCTTTGGATAATGGCAAGTGACATATCGCCATCTCAAGGACACAAACTGATTGAGGGTAACAACAACTACATTTGTTTGGTTCCTGAATCAAAAGAAGAAGGTCAGCGAATTTTTGATCAATTATCAAAAGGCGGAGAGGTAGAAATGTCTTTTGAAAAAATGTTTTGGGGTGACTATTTTGCTTCTTTTAAGGATAAGTTTGGTGTAGCTTGGATGATAAACTGGTCAGATAACCAAAAAAGTGAGTAATCATAAAAAACAAAAAAAGATCTGTGATCGTGGGCACACTTTTTATAAAACAAGTGATTGTCCTGTTTGCCCAAAGTGTTGGTCAGGATATTACAGAGAAAAAAATAAAGGAGACTTTCCTGACAAGTTAGTTTCTCCTGCACTTCGTGCTTTACTTAGTGCAAATATTTTTAATCTTAATCAATTATCTGAATATTCAGAAGAAGAAATTTTGAGCTTACACGGAATGGGACCAAGCTCAATCCCACTTTTGAAAAAGGCTTTAAAGGAAAAAGGTTTATCTTTTAAAGAATAATTTTTTCTAAATAACGTTTCAAAATTCTTAAGCAAGGTTGGACCAGCAGACAAGCGTGATGATTCTTTTGAAATCTTGGAACTTATGAAAAAAGTTACTGGCGAAGATCCGATTATGTGGGGAGAGAGTATTGTAGGTTTTGGTAAGTGTCATTATAAATTCAATGTTTTTCACTTGCTTTTAAATCGACAAGCTGTGCTTTATTCTTTGTATTAGACTTTGGCCACTGTCTTGGACTTGTTGAACCTTTTCTTCTCTCAAGTCTTCTTTTGTTTCACTTAGGCTTTCTTTTAGTTGGATGTTTTCTTGTTGAAGTGTTTCATTTTGCTTTACCACCTTGTTTAATTTCCCCTCTAGGCTTCTGTTTGAAGAATATGAGGCAACCTGTTCAAAAAATCCAAACACAGACATAATGAACGCACCTACAAGCATAGCAGCTGTTAGAGCAAGATATAGAGGAATGCTTGCTCTCAGGCCAAAGAGATTTATTGGGACAAGAACAGTGTTTTGGACTGAAATAAAGGTAAAAATCAGACCAAGAGTTATTGCAAGAATCACTGTAAGCATAATGATTTCATTTAACTAAAGTTTTGTTAATAAAGCGTAATAATAGTTATATAAAATCGTTAGTGGTTTATAATATGATTAATGAAAACTATCAAAATTTTAGGAATACCAATCCATAATTTATCTTATGAGAAAGTTCTTGAATATATTGAAGAAAAAATAAAAAAAGGAAGCTCACATCAAATTGTAACTGTAAACCCTGAGTTCATAATTATTTCTAGAAAAAACAGAGAGTTCAGACAAGTTTTACTTAATGCTGATTTGGCTGTGATAGATGGCGTGGGGCTTCAGTATGCTGCTTTTTTGAATGGAAATCGATTTGTTGATCGAATTGGAGGAACTCAACTGGTTGAAAAACTAATACCTCTAGCAGAAAAAAAGGGTTGGAAAATATTTTTCTTAGGAGCAATGCCTGGTGTTGCCCAAAAGGCAGCAGATGATTTTAAAAACAAGTTCTCCAAAATTCAGATAATGGCAAGTTCGGATGACCCGACACCAGAAGGTACTAAAAATGCTATTGAGAAAATAAAGAAATTTAAACCCCATCTCCTTTTTGTTGCTTATGGAGCTCCTAAACAAGATTTATGGATCTACAACAACAAAGACAAATTAAACGTTCCTGTGATGATTGGGGTAGGTGGTGCTTTTGATTATTTATCTGGCAAAGTAAAAAGGCCTCCTAAGTTGGTTAGCCAACTTGGATTTGAGTGGTTATGGAGATTAATTAACCAGCCATGGAGATGGAAGCGTCAGCTTACTTGGCCATATTTTGTTTTGCTGGTAATAAAAGAAAGGTTTTTTAAAAATTAAATAAAATTACTCAAAGCCTATTATCTGGTGAGCATTTTTAAATGGGTTAATACCTGTGGTTTCTTTTAATATGTGTAAATTTTTATTTAATTCACTCGCATTTATCCTCAGATATTTTTCTGCAATTGCTTGATTATCAAATAACGCTTCCACTACTTCTAGCCTAATTGTTTGGAAAAAACTTTGTAATAGGTGATTGGTACAATTTAAATTAAAAGCCGCGATTTTTAAATTTGCTTCTAAAATTGTGTTATCTCTACTTATTATTTTGCTTTTTGACTTATTGTCTCGACTCTTCCGTGCATTTTTTGCTGTCCTTATAAATTGCATATATTCATTTGCATGAAGACAGGCCTCAATTAGTATTGAATAATTTATATTTTTTAGCCTTATTTTTTCACCCGTTGATAGACTATATATCTCAAGGTCCAAATTAGGGTTATCACTATCCCTGTATTTTGAATAGATATCTCCCGAAGTGTTAAGGTGCACAATAGTTTCATTAATTTCTTTAATTGTTCTTTGCTGAAAATTATTTATGTTAGGGAATTTCTTTGCAGTTAGGGGTACGAAAACAAATCTTGCTATTGAAAGTTGGAGAATTGGTTCGTGCAAATTTGTTGGAAATGTAATTTTATCTTCTATGATGCTTGTAGGAGTTAGTCTGTCAATTACTAAGGCAAGAGGTATTTTATCTAAGAATTTTTTTCCGGAAGAATAGTAAGGATATAAGTTTACAGCTGTTGCCACCTCAAATTGAGTGGTTTGATAATAATTTAATTTTTCTAATAGAAGCCTGATTGCAGAAAGGGCAGTAAAAATAATCACTGATTTATCTTTAGCTTTATGAAAATCAAGACTTGAATAGTATTTTACGATTTCATTTTTTATTTTTTCTTCCTCTCGTCCTAGGTTTCCCTTTTTCTTTGATTTTGTGTCGGCTAATTCTTGAAGCCAATAGCCATTTTTTCTGTGCATATATGCCAACAATTCGTCTATAGAGCTAAAATCAGTGTTATAGATAATTTCTCTAATATTATGAAGTGCGACTCCTATAATTATTGGTTCAGTAAGTTCTTTCTTTTGTGAATTGTTAGTTTGTTCAATATAGGGTTCATCCACATTCTTTGGTAGCAAAGAGAGTTTTCTAGGGGATAAACCATGCCGGGCAAACTTGAAGTACTGGTCTAGTGTAATTCTGCAGGCTTCTGGATATTCGATAGTTGGTATTTTTTTATGGTCAATTGTTTGTTCTGGAAAAAGTTTATCTGTAAAGCTAAGTTGGTTTGACAAACTTTCACTACCCATAACTTTGTAACTTTAACATATTTATACGCTGTTGACATTTGTTCAAAAATAGTAAGATTAAGTATGGTAAAGATAAAAGATTTACCTAACTTCAAAAGACCTAGGGAAAAATTGATTGAAAATGGACCTTCTGCATTAAGCGATAATGAATTATTAGCAATTCTGCTTAGATCAGGTTACAAAAAGCTATCCGCTATTGATTTGGCTAAGAAGGTTTTA
Organism: uncultured Gammaproteobacteria bacterium; assembly: GCA_964427735.1. Lineage (GTDB taxonomy): Bacteria > Patescibacteriota > Microgenomatia > UBA8517 > UBA8517 > CAYRUS01. Next base: position 630,398 of record CAYRUS010000001.1, read on the forward strand.
AAGAAAAAAACTCTAGTCCGTCTTAAAAACACATCTTTTGAGGAGTTGGTTAATATAAAGGGAATTGGGATTTCCGGTGCTTCGAGTATTATTGCTGCATTTGAGATTTCAAATAGGGTTTCCAATCAAAAAACACTTTTAACGGTAAAGTCCCCTGGGGATGTCTTAAAAGTTACTAGTAATCTACGAAACAAAAAAAGAGAATACATGGTTGCTTTGTATTTAAATGCAAAATCTGAGCTAATTAAAAAACAAATTATATCAATTGGTACGCTTACAGAAAGCTTAGTTCATCCTAGAGAGGTCTTTGCTCCAGCAATAAAAAATCATGCTGTAAATGTTGTTTTAGTTCATAACCATCCTTCAGGAAATTGTGAACCAAGCAAAGAAGATATTGCTGTTACTAGAGCTTTAATAAAAGCAGGTGAGCTGTTAGGAATATCTATTTTGGATCATATAATTTTATCTTCTATGGATGCTATTAGTTTAAGAGAAAAAGGATATTTTGATTAAACTGTGTTTGTGATAGTAAAATGTATATGTAAAGAAGGTCCTTTATAAACTTACAATCCAAAATCTGCTAGAATGACCTCTACAATGAAAAAGCCTTCTGTCCGAGAATTTACAACTCCGATGATGCAGCAGTATAGCGAGATTAAAAAGCAGCATCATGATAGTCTTCTTTTTTTTAGAATGGGTGATTTTTATGAATTATTTCTTGATGATGCAAAAGTAGGAGCAAGAGTTTTAGGCATAACTTTAACACGAAGACCGAGAGGAAAAGATGGTGATATTCCAATGGCCGGTGTTCCATATCACGCAGCAGATAGCTATATAGCAAAATTGGTAAAAGCAGGATTTAAAGTTGCAGTTTGTGAGCAAGTAAGCGAACCAGACAAAAGAGGGATAGTCGACAGAGAAGTTGTGAGAATTGTAACTCCAGGTACAGTTATGGATGAAAAGGCTTTAGAGCAAAGAGAAAACAACTTTACAATCAGTCTTTATTATGATGATCGAAGCATTGGAATTGCAATAGCAGACATTTCTACTGGTGATTTTCAAGTAAGTGAGTTTCCACTTGGAGGTAACTTTAAAGAAATTGTGTTAAGAGAAATTGCAAATATTTTACCTTCTGAATGTATTTTAAATGAGGAAATGTATAACAACGCAGAATTATTAAAAATTCTTTCTTCATTTAGTATTAATGTTTTTAAATACGAGGAATGGGATTTGCATGCACGTGATGGAGACAAACTACTAAAAAAGCATTTTAGTGTTAAAGATTTAGGAGCTTTTGGCTTAGAAGGAAAAACAACTGCAATCACAGCTTCTGCAGCTTTACTAGGTTATCTCAAACATACTCAAAAAGAGAAAGTAGGTCACATTAGGAGTGTAAGAATATATAATCCAAATGATTACGTTTTATTGGATAGGTCAACAATAGTTAATTTAGAGTTATTTTCAACAATAAGAAACAAAGAAGATAGAGGTTCGTTTGTTAATTTAATAGATCAAACACAAACAGCAATGGGTGGTAGACTCTTAAGAGAATGGCTGAAAAGACCATTGAAGAAGAAAAAGGATATTATAAAAAGGCTTGATTCAGTAGAAGAGTTTTATGACAATCCTCTTTTAAGAAAAAAAATCAGAAAAACACTTAATAATATTTATGATATAGAAAGAATAGTTTCAAGACTTTCAGTAGGAATGGGACTTGCTGCAGACTTAATCAACTTAAAAGATTCCCTAAAAAATATTTTGTTTCTGAAATCTGCTCTTAAAGATTTTAATACAAGTAAAACAAAAGAAATCAATAAATCCATCTCTTCAAAACTTATTGACATAATTAGTCTCATTGAAACACATATAAGCGAAGTAGAAAAAAATGGGATATTGATAAATCCCGGTGTGAATAAAAAACTGGATCAGCTAAGAAAAATAACTTTAAAAAGTAAGGACTGGATAATTAATTTGGAACAAAAAGAGAAACAAAAAACAGGAATTTCAAGTTTAAAAGTTCGTTTTAATAAAGTGTTCGGTTACTATATTGAAGTCAGTAAAAGTAATGCCGATTTAGTTCCAGAAAGCTACATTAGAAAACAGACATTAGTTAACGCCGAACGATTTGTGACACCTGAGTTAAAAGAGCAAGAAGAAATTATTCTTTCAGCAGAGGAAACAATTCAATTATTAGAACAGAAAATATTTAACGAAGTTATAGAAAAATTATTGAGACAGACTGACATGTTACAAAAGGCAGCAGGAGCAATGGCAGAACTTGATTGTCTCACGACATTTGCCCAAGTTGCCTTTAGAGAAAGATATGTAAAACCTGAAATATCCACAAAAGGGAAGCTAGAAATAACAGAAGGACGCCATCCTGTCGTAGAAAAACTCCTGCTTGAGGATGATATTCAATTTGTTCCAAATGATGTATATCTGGATCAAAATAAAAACCAATTGCTAATTATTACTGGTCCTAATATGGCAGGAAAGTCTGTTTTTATTAGGCAGGTTGCATTAATTACTTTAATGGCACATATTGGATCATTTGTTCCAGCAAAAAAAGCAACAATTAGTTTAGTGGACAGAATTTTTGTAAGAAGTGGAGCTAGCGATGTAATTTCCTCTGGGCTTTCTACTTTTATGGTAGAAATGGTAGAAACTGCACATATTCTAAATCATGCAACCAATAAAAGTTTAATTGTTGTTGATGAGATCGGTCGGGGTACAAGTACCTACGATGGAATTAGTATTGCTTGGGCGGTGGCTGAATATATAGTTCGAAACAAAAATATTGCTGCAAAAACTTTGTTTGCAACTCATTACCATGAGTTAACTCATTTAGAAAAACAATATCCTGATAAAATTAAAAATTATCAAATGGCTGTTGAAGAGGAGAATGGAGAGCCAATCTTTTTGCATAAAGTGATTTCGGGTGCAACTCCCCATAGCTACGCTGTTGCTGTGGCAAAACTTGCCGGTGTTCCTGAAGAAGTTACGAAAATGGCTTTAGAAATTCTTGATTCTTTAGAAGAAAGAGTCGATAAGCCAAAAGCCCAGTGGGAAAATGGTAAAGCCAATATTTATAAACAAATTCATGAGGAGCTAATAAACCTTGAAGTAAATAAAATAACTGGTATAGAAGCATTAAATAAGCTTTATGAGCTAAAAGAAAAAATAAATGAAGATAAAAATACTGCCTAAAGACGTTATCTCAAAAATATCTGCAGGAGAAGTGGTTGAAAGGCCATCTTCAGTGGTTAAAGAACTTGTGGAAAATTCCTTGGATGCGAAAGCTTCTTTTATCAGAATTGAGCTAGAAGATGCAGGGTTAACTAAAATAATGGTGACAGATGACGGGGAAGGAATGGTGAAGGATGATCTTGTGATATCCGTAAAGCCTCATACCACAAGTAAATTGAATAATAATGATATTCATGAGATTAAACATTTAGGTTTTCGGGGAGAAGCGCTCTCAAGCATCGCAAGTATCAGTAAGCTAGAGATAAAAAGCAAAGCAAATAGATCAAATAAAGGTGCTTTTCTTGAGATTATAAATTCAAGAGAACAAAACATTTCCTTTGTTGGTATGCCAACAGGCACAAGTGTTGTTGTCAAAGATCTATTTTCAAATGTACCCGTTAGAAAAAAGTTTTTAAGACGACAAACAACAGAATTAAAAAAAATAACAGATGTTGTTACAAAACTTGCATTAGCTCACCCAAAAACAGGTTTTATTTTGTCTCATAACGGTAAAGTAATAATTGAACTTAGAGAGAATCAAAAAAAGAAAGATAGAATAAGAGATCTTTTAGGAGAGGATTTTTATTTTCATTTAATGCCAATAAAAGTAAATGGAGAAAGTATTGAGTTGTCTGGGTATATTGGGACTCCACAAATTTCTACAAAATCTTCTCATCGACAGTTTTTGTTTGTTAACAATCGTCCTGTAGAAAGTAATTTAATTTCAAGCGTGGTAAAAGAAGCATATGGAAGCTTGCTTGATCCTCGTGCGTATCCTGCATTTATTCTTTTTATTGAGATACTACCAAGCTTAATTGATGTAAATATTCACCCTAGGAAAGAAGAAGTAAAATTTATAAACAAAGAAAATATTGCCCAACTTCTTGAGAATTCCATAAAAGCAACATTAAATAAATACGACTTAACTTTTAGAAAGAGAAGTACTTTTAAAACAGCAGATTTACAAACTGCGTTTCTTTTAAAAGAAGAAACTACTCCATGGAGTGTTAGAAAATTTAGCAAGAGTGAAGTATTGCAAATACATGATACTTATTTAGTAATGCAGTCAGATGAGGGAATGATGATTCTAGATCAGCACGCAGCTCATGAGAGGATTTTGTATGAACAGTTTTTGGAAAAATTTGAAACAAGGAAGAAAGATACTTTTAAATTAAAAAAGCCTGTTTTGTTTGAGTTACCCGTTTCAGAGGCAGTTATTCTGGAAGAAAGTCTAGATATCTTAAAGAAGTTAGGCTTTTCAATGGAAGATTTTGGAAAGAGATCATTTAAAGTGAGTTCTGTCCCAGAAATTTTTAAAACAAGGGATATTTTTGGTTTGATTTCAGAATTTGTTAGTGACTTGGCAATGGAGAAAAAGCCAGATAGTTTAGACGAGAAATCAAGGCTCACAATATCTTATTTGTCTTGTAGAAGTGCAATTAAAGCAGGTGATAAGCTAAGTAAAAAGGAGCGCGAAAGTCTTATAAAAAAACTATCAAAAACAAAAACAAACTATACATGTCCGCATGGAAGACCTGTAAGAGTAGAAATCCCAAAAGATGAATTAGAAAGGATGTTTAAGAGAAGGTAATTAATGAGAGAATTAATTGTTGATCTTCATATTCATTCTCATTTCTCAAGGGCAACGAGTAAATTGATGAATATCGAAAGCCTTTATTCCTGGGGAAAAATTAAAGGAATAAATGTTATTGGGACAGGGGATTTTACACATCCTTTTTGGTTTAAAGAGCTAAAGGAAAAATTAGAACCAGCTGAAGATGGTTTATTTAAATTAAAAGACGAATATGCAAAAGTGCAGGATAAGCAACTTCCCAAAAGCATCCAAAAAAATTTAATTCGATTTGTACTTACTGTCGAGATAAGTAACATTTATAAGCGTCATGGTGTAGCAAGAAGACTCCACAATGTAATTATCATGCCGACGTTTGATTCTGTGTTTAAATTTAATGCAAAGTTGTCGCAAATTGGTAATTTAATGGCAGACGGCAGGCCTATTTTGGGAATGGATAGCAGGGATCTTTTGGAAATATCTCTAACTGTTGATAAAAACTCTCTTTTTATTCCGGCTCATATCTGGACACCATGGTTTGCTATGTTTGGTTCTAAGTCGGGATTTGATTCAATAAAAGAAGCATTTGGGGATATGGCTAGTGAGATAAAGGCTGTTGAAACAGGACTATCTTCTGATCCTTATATGAACTGGAGACTTTCCCAGCTTGATGGAATAACATTGGTATCAAATTCTGATGCTCATTCTCCTGCAAAGCTTGGTAGAGAAGCAAACATAATTAGTTGTGCCTTAAGCTATTCAGAAATCATTGATGCAATAAAAACTGGCGATAAGCGTTTTGTTGGGACTATAGAGTTTTTCCCAGAGGAAGGAAAGTATCATTATGATGGTCACCGTGTGTGCAAAGTGCGTTTTGCTCCAAAAGATACAAAAAAATTAAAAGGTATTTGTCCTGTATGTAATAAACCGTTGACCGTAGGGGTTGACTACAGAGTGGATGAACTAGCAGATCGTGAAGTTGGATATACACCTCAAAAGCAAAAAAAAGTTGAGTATATTATTCCTTTAGTTGAGATGATTGCAGAAGTGAAAGGAGTGAAGAGTGTTAATTCCAAAACCGTCCAGAATTTTTATGAACAAATGTACACAAAGTTAGGTGATGAGTTTTCAGTGCTGAGAATAGTACCACTAGAAGACATAAAAAAACAGGGGTTTGAAAAAATGGCACTAGTGATTGATAAAATGAGAAGAGGAGAAATACATATTGAACCAGGATATGATGGAGTTTACGGTGTGATTAAAGTTTTTAAGGGGAATGGTGAACTTGATGAAAAGGTTGATCCTCAGATGAAGTTAATATAATAAATACTAGGCAGCGGAAATAATGCAGATTATATGCGGAAAAAGTTAGTCTAATAGTTTACAAATGTTCATTTAATGCCACAGCAAGCTCATTTATTTCCAATGGTTTGGGTATAAAATAATCTGCTCCTGCTTTATAAGCAGAAGAGTTAACAGAAGAATCAGACGACATTAAAATAACCGGTATATTAAGGTGTTCTTTTATTTTTGAACAAACTTTCCTTCCGTCTGCAAAGCCAAGAAAAACATCAAGAAGAACAATATCTGGATTATCCTCGGTATTGAATAATTCTTTTTTTATACAGTTAATGCTGCTACATTTTCGCACGTTAAAACCCGTCTCTTTTAATAAGAGTTACAAGAGCTCTGCTATGTTTGGATCGTCTTCAACTATAAGTACGTTTTTTTCCATAAATGTTATAGTAAACAAGAATGTTGGAGAACAATATAAAACATCGTAAGAAAGGAGTGATATTTAGCCTAAATAACTGCTTAAACTTATGGTTTTGAATTTTACCGTTTGCTTATTTATACTATTTCCATGCAAGAACAGTATTTTCCCGAAGGTTTTAGTCTAGAAGAGATAGAAAAGTTAAAGCAGGAAGTTGTTAAGTTTAGAGATATTGCTCCTTTATCAAATGTTCCTGAAGTATACCCCAAAGCATTGTTCAAATTATTAGATGTTGACGAGCTTCCTGAAAATCGTACCCAGAGACTAAAACTTTATGCCAATGTGGCCGAAAGATTATTTGAACAGGAATTTGAATACGATGTTGGATTATTTGCAGTTAACTACGCGTTAGCAGTTTCAAGTATGAAAGTCTTAATCAATCTAGAGATTCAACACACAAGCTTTAAAAGAAGTTATAATTTTACGAAATCAATTACAGGATTTATTGATAAAGAGGTAGAGAGAGAACTAAATCGACTCGAAAAAAATATCGATCGAGTTAATGTAATAGCCTATGATGCGATAGGCACATGTATCCTGGCAGAAAAGTTTGTTGAATCAAGTGTTCTAGAAAAAACAAGTAAGTTTGTTGAAAACTATTTTTCTGATTTGGAGAACAAAAGAAGACTGGAAAGAATTGTTTCGAAATAACAAATTAATTTAAAGTATTACAGAAAACATGCTACGAAGTTAAATAGATAAAGGTAACATATAAAGAAAATTTACAATCTTTCTTTGATAAACTCCTGAACTACACTAAAATCATTCATTCCGGCTCTAGGGATGAGGATAAATGCACCACCTGAACTGGTTGAGGCGTTAAGTACATTTTGGTCGGTTAACTGAATATCTGTAACCTCATATTTATCCTGATCCACAAATACTTTAGCCAAAGAAAGTGCTGTTGAAAGGTCAATATTTGTTTTATGGAATCTTTGCAGTTTTCCGTATAAATCTTTTGTTTTTGTCAAAGCTTCTAAGGATATTAATTTATTTTTAATACCTACCAGTAATGCAAATTGACGTTGGCTTCTAGAAAAGTCTCCACCGTGTTGTCCTGAATGTCTAGATCTTGCGAATTTAAGAGCTGTTGCACCATCCATTTTAGTTGTTCCTTTATCAAACTTTAAGAGCTCATAACGGCAAGGAAATTGTTTTTGTAATTCAAAACCAGAGTATTTTCTGCTAACTTCACCTACTTCTTCAGGAGTCATTCCACAGGTTTCAAGCTCTTTTCCTTTGGCAGGATACCAGTGGTCTTCAAATGCTACAGGTACATCTACTTCTATACCACCTAAATTATTAATAATTGTTTCAAACTGACCAAAGTCAACAGATATATAATAATCAATATCAAATCCAACTACGTTAGAGATTACGTCTTTGGCTAGATTTCCTGCACCGTGTTCTCCTTTGTATTTTTCGTTTTTTTGAGGGTTATTTTTATCATCTGCACCAATTGCATGGGCAAAATTGATTTTATTCTGAACAGGTTTTGATCCTACAGGAATTTCTACCCATAAATCGCGGGGGACAGAAATAAGAGCAATCTTTTTGTTTACTCTATCAATACGAGCAACAATTTGTGTGTCCGAGAGAGTTCCTCCTGGGTGTCCTAAACCTCCATACCCAATAAATAAAACAGAAAAAACATCTTTGTCTATTTCTTCAGTTTCCTGTGCTTCGACTTCATTAACTACTTCTTGATGTGACGACGGGGAGCTGTTTGATTTTATGTAGCTAAATATTCCAAAACAGATCGCAAAAAGAAAAAGTGCTATTGCTGAACCAATAAGTGATTCTTTTTTGTTAGGCAGGCGTTTCACTTGGAGTATATTAACTCTGATTTATGTTAGTTGCAAGTTTTTATACAAGTTTAAATAAAGTAAAATATCTGAATGAAAAGGAAGTTAACAAATGCAGTTCTTATCTTCAACCCTGCTGCTAGAGATGCAGGTAAAGCTGATCTAGTTGAAATTGTTGCTGCGCTTAAAGATGCTGGAATTAACCCGCTATACCAACATACTGCCCAAGAAGATGATTTAGAGGAAATAATTGAAAGCTGTACGGACCCTGTTATTGTGGCAGGTGGTGATGGTACTATTCGCTCTGCTGCAATAAGAGTTTTTTCTAAAGGCCTTCCTTTAATTCCGTTACCTATGGGAACTGCAAATAATTTTATGCGTTCTCTTGGGTATGAAGAACCTGCTTTAAATTTAATAACCCGTCTTTCAGACCCTCTTAAAGTATCCATTGATATCGGTAGAGTTAACGCTCCTTGGGGAGTTGATTATTTTATTGAAGGAATGGGATTTGGACTGTTTGCAGATATGTTGGAAGAATACCGTCCAGTAACAGATAAAAAGATTTTAAGAGGGGTTAATTCATTCTTAAAGACAATTACTGATTACAAGACTTATGACCAAAAAATACTTATAGATAAAAAAGGCTTTGAAGGTAACTATGTCTTAGTAGAGATTCTTAACTCTAATTCTGTTGGTCCACGACTTCCTTTGGCTCCTAAAGCAAAGTTAACTGATGGGAAACTTGAGGTTGTTTTAGTAGAAGAAAAGGAAAACTTAGCTAAATTAGCAGTTGGCCTGGTTTCAAAAAATATTGAAAAGCTTGAAGGAGTAAAGACAATTAGTTGCAAAAAAGTTGAATTTAGCTGGTGGGGGTTTCCTGTTCATATTGATGAAAAAGTAAAACCAGATATAAACGAAAAAATTAACTATTGGTATAATTATGCAAAGACAGAGAATATTAAAGAGAAAACACAAGAAATTATTAATATTAAAATAGATGTTCTTCCAGGTGCATTAAAGCTTTGGTTGCCCAAAAATGAATAAACATTCAAAAAAACTCCAGACAAAAAAAGACAAAGAAGAAATTGCAAAAAAAGGAGCAGTTGTCAGAGAAGTGGAGACAATTGAGCCGCAGCGGATAAAAATAGATTTACATTGTCACACAGAAGCTTCATGGGATTCTGTCACAAGTATAGAAAAAATACCTGATAGGTTAGTCGAGCAAGGTATAAAAGTTCAGGCAATCACTGACCACAATGAAGTAAATGGAGCATTCAGGTTAAAGCAGTTAGTAGAAAAAGAGGGTTATGATTTACAAATAGTTATTGGAGAAGAAGTACTAACAACTGAAGGAGAAATAATAGGCCTATTTTTAAAAGAAAAAATTAATTCAGGGCTTACCCCCGAAGATACTGTTAAAGAAATTAAAAAGCAGGGTGGAGTTGTATTGTTGCCCCACGGATTCGACAATATTAAGCGTTCAAGACTAAGTGATGCCGCAAGGGAAAGAATAAAAGATGATATTGATATTGTAGAAACATTTAATACTCGAGTGACAAGAAGAAAATACAATAAAAGAGCGTTTGAATGGGCCAAAAAAAACAATAAATTAATGAGTGCAGGCAGTGATGCACATACTTTAAATGATATTGGTACAGCTTGGATAGAAGTTAATCCCGGTAAAATTAACAGTGCTGATGATTTAAAAGACGCAATTAAAAACTCTATTCCTACAGGAACATGGGTAAATCCTTTGCAGAGTCTTGCCTACAGAGGGTGGGACGTGACAAGAAATATATTATTGTCAATTGTTCGTCAAATTTAATAATATTTCTTTCAATAATCTTACTTGTCTTTTAACTTTCTATCATTGACTGCTTATAGCCTTGAGATAAGTGTTTCTTTTGTATTATGAAACACTTATTATAGAATAAGGGGCAGGCTCAATCGGACAGGAGCCTGCTTTTTATGAATTTGCGCTATAGTGGCAATATAATTTTATTCTAATTAAAACTAGACTATAAAAATGAAGAGAAAAAAGATTTTAATTGTTGATGATGATCAGTCTATTCTTGAGATCACAAAAATAATTCTAAAAGACGAGGGATATGATGTTGTTACTCTTGTAGGCTGTCCAGATATTGTAGGGAAAGTAAAAAGAGAATCACCAGATTTAGTTTTATTAGATTTGTGGATGCCGGATATTTCAGGAGAGGAGATGACATATGCATTAAGGGACAATAGGTCAACAAAAAAAATTCCTATTCTTATTTTTTCAGCTAGTAAAGATACAAAGGAAACTGCAGCAAAATTAGGTGTTGATGGGTATTTGCTAAAGCCCTTTGACATGGATCAACTTCTGCTTCAAGTTTCTGAGCTTCTCTAATTCAATTTTTTTTATTATTTTTAGTGTGAGGTTCTGAATTATTCAACTCATAATAATTTAAAGGAGGAAAAGTTAGTCAATTTAAATTTTAAAAAATATATAAATTTGTAAAATATATGGTAAATTTAATTAATGCTCTCAATAATATCTTCATATAAGAATTTTTTGTGTATACATGTTCAGCAATCATTGAAAAATTTTTTAATAGTAGTGTGTTTTAACGTTTCTAATTTATAGAACTAAGGACGTTATTGTTAAAAGGAGGTGATTATTTTGAAAAAAAAGGACTGGATGACTTTATCACAGATACTGATGGGATCAGCGGTGGTTTCCGTTTTGCTGTCGGCTGTTGGTTATATGGGTAATGATATTTGGCTTGCATCAACTCAATGGCTAATTGTTGCTGCTGTTTTTGCATTGTTTGGTGTGTACACAAGAATGAATAGCTAAAAAGTTAGAGGGTTAATTTAAACATGCAAAGCGCAAAAAAAGTAGTTCGAAGTAATTTGTCAAAAATAGAGACTCAAGAATGTCCTGTTTGTGGAAATGATATAGGTGTTGTTGCTGGTAGTAAAGATGCGATTTGTACAAACTGCGGGTTTAAAGACCCGTGTTGTGAGTAATTTGTCTATGAGATTTACAGAAAATTGTTATAGTTGACATATAGTAATTAATCTGTTATTTTTTGGACAATGAACAGAAGAGATATAGTAATTGGTCTAGTAGTCCTTGCGATAATAGCAGGAGCAATATACTTCTCACAAAGAAATGGTGCGGATTTAGAGATTAGCGAGCCAACTCCCACACCTACAGGTCAAATAGAAAGACAGCTTGAGGAAACACTCCAAAGAGAAGTTCCTGAGGATGTTGAAAAAGTTGAACTCCAAGATGAAGACTCAATTGCAATCGTGACAAGAGAAGAGGCTGCTACAGGTGGTCATTTGGTGACTGTACTTGCTGACCTTCCACAGCCAGAAGAAGGAGAATTCTTCCAAGCATTTTTAGAAAGAGGAGAGCAAGATACTGAAGAGTTTGAAAGGGTATCTCTGGGTCGATTAAATTCAATTAAGGGAGGATACGTAGTTGAGTTTCAATCAAATCAAGATTTAAGTGAATATAATAGAGTTATAATTTCAAAGCAAACAAGATTAAGTAATGAACCTGAAGAGGTTGTTCTTGAAGGGGATCTTTAAGCTTCGTTAATTGACAGTCATCTTCAACACAGGATATCTTAAGTATATGGGTAAATTATTTTTGTTGGCTCTCTTCCTATCAAATTTTTTTGTACTAGTCCCAGAAGTAGATGCAAGCATGGTTCTAATTCAGAGGGATGGTGACATGATAGTGAACGTTTTGTCATTAAATGATGAAGCAGGGAGAAGTGATCTGGAGGTAACCAAAGTTGCTGCAGTTTCAGATTCTGATGATGCTCGTATATCTCTCCAAAGAAATGAAGAAACAGTCAATATGACTATTTATAACTCCCAAGGGAAAAGAGAACTAGATGTAACTGATTATAAGGATTCTTTGGTTGAAATCGAAGAAATACCTAAACCTAAAAAAACTACAATAGGTATAGAAGGAGAGACATTTTTTATTAGGCAAGGAAGTGTTGAAGCAAAAACTATGCTTCCAATTACAGTACAGGCTGAGGAAAAAACTATCTCAGTAAAAACTTCAACCGGAGAAAAGTTTTTATCTGTTCTTCCTCATTCAGCTGCCGATTCTATTTTCAAAACAAGGATTATAAATAAAATTACGGATGGTGGAATGACTATAAATGAGGAGGAAGAAGAACTTATGTATACGATTAAGGGTAAGAAAATTGTTAATATGCTTAATATTTATGATTTTGAACTTGATGTCATAGCAAAAGTTTCTGCAACCACAGGAGAAATTATTGGGATCCAGGAACCAGGTTGGTTGAAGTCATTAAACTTTTTATTTGTTTAGTATGGAATTTTTAAATCTCACTTTACTTGCTTTTATCGGTAGTGTAGCAGGTCTCATTGGTGGAATAATTTTACTTATCAAAGAGGAATGGGCAGATAATTTAACTAAAATCTCAGTTCCTTTTGCATCCGGAGTTCTTTTGTCATTATCGTTTCTCGATCTGTTGCCAGAGGCTCATGAACAAATTGGTGATAATGCCTTTTATGTTGTTTTTTCTGTGTTTATTATTGTGTTTTTGATAGAGAAATTTTTTTTTGCCCTGCATCACCACAAATCAAGTAAGAGCACTCATAATCACCAGGGAACAGTAAGTGTGGTAATTTTTGGAGATACTATCCATAATTTTCTAGATGGAATGGCAATTGGTGCAGCTTTTACAATAGAACCAACTTTTGGGTTAATGATAGCTCTCGGAACCTTCTTACACGAGACACCTCATGAAATAGCTGATTTTGGAATATTGCTCTCTAAGGGTTGGAGTAGAAAAAATGCTTTTATTGCAAACCTTTTTAGTGCTATGGCAACTTTCCCCGGTGCATTTATAGCATATGCTTTTGCAGACATTGCTGAAAACTCTGTCGGAATTTTACTAGCACTTGCTGCAGGATTATTTTTATATGTCTCTACAACCGATTTCTTACCTCAGTTGCAACAGGTTAAAAATGAATCCCAAGCACGACAGCTGTTTTTTTTGTTAGCAGGAATAGCAGCAGTTCTTGCTCTACGGTACATTGTTCCAGAAGTGGGACATTAAGATTATTTGTAGATTATCAAAATAAACATTAAACTTAAAAAATGTTTAGTGTAAGCTATCCAATAGCATTTATTTCTGGTTTGGCTTCCTTTTTTGCCCCTTGTGTTGTTCCATTGCTTCCAGCTTATATTAGCTTTATCACAGGGGCTAGTTATGATAAATATAAAAAAAGTTACCAAGGATTTAGTAAAAAAATATTTTTAACTAGTATTTATTATATTTCAGGTTTTTCCATTATTTTTGTTTTGATGGGAACAACTGCAGCTGGTATTGGAATTTTTCTAAGAAGCTACCAGTTTTATATATATCGTTTAGGTGGATTAATAATGTTAATTTTAGGCTTAGAGTTTGCTGGGATAATAAATTTAGCTTTTTTGGCAAAAGAAAAAAAGTTTAAACTGCCATCTTGGACAGAGAAGTTTGTATATGTTCGAGCATTTTTATTAGGGGTAATTTTTGCTATTGCTTGGACGCCTTGTGTAGGAGCAGTATTGGGATCTATTCTTGCTTTAGCTGCTGTGTCCGGAACAGTTTTTCAGGGAGCAACAATGCTTTTTGTGTATTCACTAGGAATTTCTATTCCATTTCTGGTTGTTTCTATGACTTTGTCTTCAGCCCCAAAATACGTACCTATTCTAAGTAAAAACGCAGCTAAAATATCAAAGTTCGCTGGAATATTGCTGGCTATAATTGGATTAATGTTGTTAACTGGAGTGTATGCATATGTTAATTCCTGGATACTTAATCTTGCATTTAGATTGGGATATGAAGTTAAATAACAGTGAAAACTGTTTTGTGTTAATCTTATATTGTACCTTATAATAAGGAGGTGGTTTAATGAAGACGGTAATTTATACAACAACGACTTGTCCTTACTGCAAGATGCTTAAAGATTATTTGAAAGAGCATAATGTAGAGTATGAGGAAAAGTTGGTGGATCAAGATGCTGAAGCAAGAGATGAAATGATGGAAAAAACTGAAGGTTACCTAGGTGTTCCGTATACAATAATTACAAAAGAAGACGGAAATACATTATCAGTATTGGGTTTTGATAAAAGGAAAATAAATGAGATTTTTGGAATAAATTAAATGTTAATTGTTAATTACAAAACCTACCTTGAGGCTACCGGTCCACAGTCTGTAAGCCTGTCTGAGATAATCAAAGAAGCATCAGAGGAAACTGGAACAAAGGTAATTGCATGTCCTCAAGTAGTTGATTTAAGAGAAGTTAGCAGTATTTTATCAAATGAAACATGGGTACAGCATGTTGATCATTTTGAAAGGGGACGTGCCACTGGATACCTTCCAGTGGAGGTAGCAAAAGAATCAGGGGCATCAGGTGTGCTTCTTAACCACTCAGAGCACAAACTCTCTTTAGGAGATTTATCTGCCAGTCTTGCGATGAGTAAAAAGACCGGATTAACAACTTTAGTTTTTGCAGAAGATGTGAAAGAGGCAGAATTAGTAGCAAAATTATCTCCGGACTGGATAGGTTATGAGCCACCAGAACTTGTGGCTAGCAAAAATTCTTCTGTTTCTAAATCAAAACCAGAAGTAATAGATGACGTAGTAAAAGCTGTTGATCCAATACCTGTTGTTGTTGGTGCTGGCGTAAAAGATAGACAGGATGTCGTTGTCGCTTTAGAACGTGGTGCTAAGGGTGTGGCTGTTGCTTCTGCTGTTGTTCTTGCACAGGATCCAAAAGAAGTTTTACTAGAGTTATTGGGAGGTTTTAAATGAGAATCTACATAGGTGCAGATCACAGAGGTTTTAAATTAAAGGAAATTCTTAAAACTTGGCTAATCTCTCAAAATTATAAGGTTGAGGATATGGGTGCTTATGAGTATGATCCAAATGATGATTACACCCTTTATGCTGAAAAGGTTGCCTCAATTATCAAAGAAAATAATAATTCAAAAGGAGTGTTACTCTGTGGTTCTGGTGTAGGTGTTGATGTCGTAGCAAATAAATTTGATGGTGTGAGAGCGTCAATCGGAAAGGAAGAACGGCAAGTCAAAGCAGGCAGAAAGGATGATGACATGAATATTCTTGTTCTTGCAGCAGACTTTACAGCAGAAGATGAGGCAAAAAAAATGATCAAAGCATTTTTAAATACAAAATTTGGAGGTAAAGCTCGCCACACAAGAAGGTTAGAAGATATAAAAAGAATTGAAGAAAACAACTAGTACTGCCTAAAAATGATGTGTTAAGATTTTTTTATGAATATACCTACTCTTACTAATTTTAAAACTTCCGATGGAGTGGGAATAATTAGAGCAGATTTAGATACAATTACAGATGGAAAAATAACATCAGACAGAAGGCTTGAAGTTCTTCTCCCAACTCTAAAACTTCTTTTAGAAAAAGGAGCAAAAAAACTATTAGTAATTGGTCATAATGGTAGACCCGAGAAATATGACGAAAAATACACAACGAAACCAATCAGTAAATGGCTAAGTACAAAATTAGATATACCAGTTGGATTTGCAAGACATTATCCAATGAATGACTTTTATGTAGTGTATGAAGAAGTTTTTACAGCTAAAGAAAAGGTTATTGTACTCGATAATCTAAGATTTTGGGGAGGGGAAATTGAAAACGAGGAACTTTTTGTAGAAGAGTTAGGGAATATTGGTAGCTTTTATGTTAATGAATCTTTTGGAAATAGTCACAGAAACCACGCTTCGATTGTCGGCTTGCCAAAATACTTTAAAGATAAAGGTAATGATATTTATGCAGGGTTAAACTTTGAAAATGAAATTAAAAACCTAAACAAAATATTTGAAAATTCGCAAAAGCCAATAGTTTCTATAATAAGTGGAATAAAAGATGACAAGAAAGACTATGTAGAGGCATTCAAAAAGTTTTCTGATTTAGTTTTGGTGGCTGGCAGATTGCCGGATTATTTTCCTGAGGATATAAATGATCCTAAATTAATAATCGCTAGGCTTAACCCTGATAAAGAAGATATAACTCTTAGATCCATCGAAAAATTTGAAGCTGAAATTGCTAAAGCAGGTACAATTATTCTAGCAGGACCAATTGGAAAATACGAAGAACCAGGTCATTTGTTAGGAACACAGCGTGTTTTTCAGGCAGTAGCTGACTCCAAAGCCACTTTTAAATTAGCAGGAGGTGGAGATACAACCCAAGCAATCAAACTTCTACAGTTAGATCAAGCTTTTGATTGGATCTCAACAGGCGGTGGAGCAATGCTTGAGTATTTAGCAAAAAGAACACTTCCAGGAATTGAGGTACTCCAAAACATTGAGTAATTGAAGACATTTCTCCTATAGTATATACTTTACGAATGGAAAGGCAGGAATCAAACAAAAAAAGCGGCAAAAATAAATACACCTACATTCAAATGCTGCAACGAGCATAACGATTTTCGGAACGAATCCGCAGGCTACCGCACCGGGGAATGGTGAACATTATCGGTGAAGGTGGGAATGATGATAAATGGAAGGATGCTTTAAAAGTAGTTATAAAAAAATCTACTGTAAAAGACGATTTAGTTGAGTTTATTGATGTTGAATCACTTGTAACAAGATTAGTTAATTCAATTAATCTGAGTGAGTTGGGGATTAGTGAGGAAGATTTGCATAACCAAATGTTAGAAGAAATAGTATTTCAATATATCTTTAAAGTTTTTGGACCTGAGGGTTGGCAAATTGGTATGTGGAGTGTGCTGAAAAAACTTCAAGGATATATGGATAGCTATAAAGCAAGGCAGGAAATTCCAGAGGTTTTTCTTGATTTCATCTCATCACTCAATGAGGAAACAGATGATGAACATTTAAGTACAAATAAAAGATTGGTAATTGTAAAATATCCCATTTTGGATAGAGCAACTATCATTCATAAGCCAGATGATGCAAGGTTAGAAACTTTTAATGAAAATCAACAACGCAATATTAAAACTTTCCTAGAAATACTAGTTCTTGCTATCAACACTTATCCTAGTAGATTTAATAGTAGCGATAATCCAGACGGGAATATTCTTGTAAATGTGATTGACACTTCATATCTTTGGTTTGCTGCAAGGAATTCGAAATATCAGGATCTATTAAGAAGAATAAACCAAAATAGTATTTATACTCCATTTGCAAAAAAGAGAGACTCGCAAATTTTAGGTAGTTTTTCTCAAAATGAATAAGTTTTTTAGTTTCAATAGCAAAATGAGAAATGAGTTGCAGTTTTAGTTAAACTTATTAGGTATGATATAATTTGCCCACAACCTCTGCCTAAAGATTGGAGGTGGTAATTATTCCAATATCAGAGACAGAAAAAAGAACTTCTCCTAAATATTTTTATGACATAAAGGAATATATGAGAGATGGGAATACTACGATTGTTAGTGCAGTCGTCAGAAGTAGAAATGGTGATATAATCCCAATGGAAACAGAGATGATTGCTTATATACTTGCGAATGCATGTGTCGGAAAAATCTTAGCTCAGGTTATCCCAGTAAATAATTTAGAACATGGCAAAACAGGTGGGGTAGTAATGGTTTGTGAAGAAAGATAATAAGGTCTTTATATTGTTTCCTCAGACAAATTTTAGTAAGCTGGATATATGGTGAAAGCTGGGATTAATGGATTTGGAAGGATAGGAAGACTGGCATTTAGAGTAGGAGTAAGCAAGCATCCTAATCAGATAGAGTTTGCTGCAATTAACACATCGGGAAGTATGGATGTAGATGGATGGGCACATCTTGTTAACTATGACACGACTTACAGGAAATTTGAGAAGACAATTGGCTTCGAGAAAATTAAGAGTGCAAAAGAAGCAACAGACGAAGATCCTCTCATTGGATACCTTTTGTATGATAGGAAAAAAATACCTATTTTAGCCCAAAGAGATCCGGCAAAGATCCCATGGGGGAAATACGGTGTGGAGGTTGTAATAGAATCTACAGGAATTTTTGCAACAGAAGATGAGGCAAAAAAACATGCAATAGGAGGAGCAAAAAGAGTAGTTATATCTGCTCCGAGTAAAGGAGGAAATGTTAGTACAGTTGTAATTGGGGTTAATGAATTGCCAGAGGAATCTCAAGGGCAACCAGTGGTAATATCAAATGCAAGTTGTACTACTAATTGCGTTGCTCCAGTCGCGGCTGTTATACACGCTAAGTTTGGTGTGGAAAAGGCAATGATGACAACTGTACATGGATATACAGATGATCAAAATTTGCAAGACAACTCTCATAGGGACCTTAGACGTGCTAGAGCTGCAGCAGAAAATATCATTCCAACAACAACAGGTGCTGCAACTGCCACTATAGAAACAATCCCTGAGCTAGAAGGTCTTTTTGAAGGAATGGCATTGAGAGTACCGGTTGTAACTGGATCAATTAGTGATTTTACATTTCTTGTAAAGAAAGATGTAACAGTAGATGAAGTAAATCAAGCGTTTATAGATGCCTCACAGAACGCCATATACAAGGGTGTACTTGCAGTTACTGAACAACCTTTGGTTTCAAGCGATGTGATAGGTACAAGTGAATCTGCAATTGTGGATTTATCATTAACGCAAGTTGTTGCTGGAAATATGGTTAAAGTTTTTGCTTGGTATGATAATGAGTGGGGGTACACAAATCGTCTTATTGAACAAACTATTCGTGTGGGGGATAGGTTAGACGCAAGAGAGGCGCCACAAGATCCAATCAGTTTGACTTTTAGGAATGGTTAGAGCATATTCGCGTCGTCAATTAGCAGTAGTTTCATTAATACTCGTGAGTTTTATTTATACTTTGCTAAACGTTGCTTCTAGGTTTTTAGCATTAGAGTTTGAATCTTTTACACAAGTCTATCTGAGAATATTATTAGGTTTTTTAATTGGGACAATATTATTTAAGAGGAATATTAATTTCCCCAAAATTAAATCTACAAGTATAAAGGATTGGTGTTGGCTTTTTTTAATGGGTGTTGTTGGATATTCTGTATTTGTTTATTTAATAACATTAGGTGCTATTAATACGAAGTTGATAAACGTATCAATAATTTATTCTACCTTTATTTTTTTTGTTTATATCCTATCAGCTTTCTTTTTAAAGGAAAACTACGACAAGAAAATTATCGTAATGCTGGCAGCTTCTTTTTGGGGGATGGTCATGCTTACAACTAATAATATCATGCCAACTAATTTAACTTTAAATAAAGGTGATATATATGTATTTTTATCAGCTGCTGCATTCTCTTTATTTATATTAGGAAGAAAAAAATTAAGCAATGATCTTAATAATGAAGAAATAACAGTGGTTGTTATGGCAATTGCATTTGTAACAAGCTTTGTTTTTGCTTATATACTTGGACAATCAGTTGAATTAGTTAATTTCACAAACCCACTTGTGCTTTTGGGTTTAATTATTGGTGGTATTGGTAATATCGTTTCAACGTTTCTGGAGAACTTTGCATTTGAACATTTGAGTTCTGTTATTGGAAGCCAACTTTTACTTTCTGAGAATATATTTTCATTAATTATTGGATATATTTTGTATAATGAGACTATTAGTTTTATACAAGTATTTGGTGTCACAGTCGTGATTGGAAGTGTATACTACACGAACATACTATTGAATAGTAGGTAGATAGAGTTACAAACTGCTTATAGTTAATTTATGTTTAGACTTATTGTTTTTACCTGCTACAATGAATTTACCTGCCTATGATAGAAGTTTATCCTACAATACTTACTAGCGATAAATTAGAATTAAAAGATCTCTTGGATAAGTCTCTTGGTAAAGTTCCGAGAGTACAAATAGATATTGTAGATGGGATTTATGCGGACAATAAAACAATTGATCCAAGAGATGTAATTGAAATAAACCCTTCATTGACAATAGATTTTCAATTAATGGTCAAAGAACCTGATTATTGGATTAACAAGTGCAAAGGAGTAACAGGAAGAATTATTGGTCATATTGAAATGATGAAAGACCAAGCAAGGTTTGTTGATGCAGTGAAGGATGCAAAATTTGCTCCAGGACTTGGTTTGAATTTAAACACTCCTATAGAAGAACTAGATGAGGATTTGCTTTCGGAATTGGATGTTGTGTTGCTGATGTCTGTCCCTGCAGGATTTAATGGACAGGAATTCAGACCAGAAGTGTTAGAGAAAATTAAAAAATTAGACAATATCAGGAAATCAAAAAAACTTCCCTTTAAAATTTGTATAGACGGGGGAATCACAAAAGAAAATATTATAGAAATAGCCGACGCTGGTGCGGATGAGGCTGCGATAGGGAAAAGAATTTATGAAGGAGGAGTTGGAGACAACCTAGACTCTTACAGAAAAGCATCTTTAGAAAGTGAGATTTTAGTCCATAAGCCAAGACAGTTAATAAAAAATGTTGCCTTTTTTGGAGACAGCCATACACCTGAAGAAGATCAAATCTATAAAGATGCATTTGAGATAGCAAAAGAACTGGCAAAAAATGGTTATACCATTGTGAATGGTGGAGGTCCTGGAATAATGAATGCATCTACACAAGGAGCTCGTGCGGCAGGAGGGGAGACACTGTCAGTAACATTTGATCCTACTGATGCTCCTGGTTTTGAAGGACGCTACGTAGGCAATACAACTGATCAAGAAGTAAAAACAACAAATTATATTGAAAGAATGTTTAAGCTAATGGAACATGCTGATATATATATTATTTTTAAGGGAGGCTCAGGGACAATTAGTGAGTTTGGTACAGCGTGGGTATTGGCAAAACTTTATTATGGTCACCACAAACCATTCATACTTTACGGCAACTTTTGGGCTGAAATTATTGATGTTTTAAGGAAAAACATGAATTTAGATAAAGAAGAACTTGGTGCATTTGAAATTGTTGGAAGGAAAGAAGACATTTTACCGACCATAAAACGTTTTGAAAAGAAAATTGCTGCTAATGATCATAGTAAAGATTGCAAGGTATGCTTGGATAAAGCTTTTATGTCATAACATGACTTTACAAGAACTAGAAAAAAAGGCTAACGAAATAAGACAAGATATTATAAAAATGCTGGTTGAGGCTGGATCAGGTCATTCGGCAGGTCCCCTTGGAATGACAGATGTATTTACTGCTCTTTATTTTAATTTACTAAAACATAACCCTAAAGACCCACTGTGGGAAGAACGCGATAGGCTTTTTTTGTCTTGTGGACATATCGTACCTGTGCGTTATGCAACAATGGCTCATGCGGGATATTTTGATAAAAAGGAGTTAATGACTTTAAGAAAATTAGGTTCTGATTTACAAGGCCACCCTGAAAGAGAACGGATGGTTTCAATGGAATCAACTTCAGGTCCTTTAGGTTCTGGGCTAGCACAGGCGGCAGGATATGCATATGCTGCGAGGATGGATTCTAAAAAATTTAGGGTCTATTGTGTGTGTTCTGATGGTGAACACCAGGAGGGAAATCACTGGGAGGGAGTAATGTTTTCAGGAAGCAATAGACTTAGTAATTTAACTGTTTTTGTTGATAGAAATAATATTCAAATCGATGGTTATACAGAAGATGTAATGCCATTGGAGCCTTTGGCTGATAAATATGCTAGCTTTAATTGGCATGTTTTACATATAAACGGCCACAATATAGAAGAGATAATAGATGCCGCTGAACATGCCAAAGCTGTATATGAAAAGCCAACGGTTATTCTTTGCCACACTATTCCTGGAAAAGGAGTTTCTTTTATGGAAAACATGTATGAATGGCACGGAAAACCTCCAAACGAAGAGGAAGCAAAAAAAGCTTTAAATGAATTAAGAACCTTGGGAGGAAAAATTAAAAGTGAACATGAATAAAAATAAACATGTTAAATAAAACAAAACACCTAAGTACTGAAGTCTTTTCAAAAGATATAAAAAAAGAACCAACCAGAAATGGATACGGGGAGGGTTTGGTTGAAGCCGGAAAGAAGAATGAAAATATTGTTGTCTTATGTGCAGATTTGACTGAAAGCACCAGAAGCGAAGCCTTTAAAAATCAGTTTCCTGATAGATTTGTAGAAATTGGTGTAGCAGAACAAGCACTAGCCACAGTCGCATCCGGAATGGCAAATTATGGAAAGATTCCCTTTATTTCCTCATATGCAGCTTTTTCTCCAGGTAGAAATTGGGAGCAAATTAGAACAACAATTTGTCTGAATAATGTTCCAGTCAAGATTGCAGGAGCTCATGCTGGAATATCTGTTGGTCCTGATGGTGCTACTCACCAAATGCTCGAAGATATTGCTTTAATGAGGGCTTTGCCAAATATGATTGTTATTGTTCCCGCTGATAAAGAGGAAACAAAAAAGGCAGTAATTGAAGCAGCAGAAAATGGCAAACCAACATATATTCGCTTTGCAAGATCAGGGACACCTGTCTTTACAACTGGAAAAACTCCATTTAAAACAGGTAAAGCAGAAATTTTATGGGAGAGTAAAGATGCTGAAGCTACAATTATTGCCTGCGGACCTCTTGTGTACGAGGCACTTCTAGCAGCAAAAGAATTGGACGAAATGGGAATTGGTACTATTGTTGTAAATAACCACACGATAAAGCCTCTTGATATTCACACAATCACAAGTTGTGTAAAAAAAACCAATGCGGTGATCACTGTAGAAGAGCATCAAACTACTGGTGGTCTTGGTGGAGCTATTGCAGAAATGCTTGTTAGAGATTTTCCTGTTCCAATGGAGATGGTTGGGATGCCTGATTCATTTGGAGAAAGTGGCGAGCCAGATGAATTACTATCAAAATACGGGATGAAAGCTAAGGATATTGCTAAAGCTGTAAAAAAAATAATTGGAAGAAAAAGCTTTTGAAGTTATAAGTTTTTATAAATTTGCCTCCAGATTATTGGCATCATTCAGACAAGATAAAAACTCATTTGTCTCAGTCCAACCGCATTTCCCATCGCTTTGTTTCTCACAAATGGCAAGATCATAGCAGCCATATTCTTCTTTGAATTCACAAGTTGTAACAATATCTTCTTCCGCACAAACTTGGCTGCTACAACCTGTTATGACGCAACCATCTTTTGCCGTTCGAGTAATAGGTGTTACAGGTAATGGTGAAAGACTGCCATTTTCAATAGTTTGTGTATATTTTTCTCCAGAATTTGTAATGCAAACAGCAGGATAGCTTTCTTCAATAACACTATCAGGGAGAAGTGTACACTCTTCAAAGTTGCTTACAGTTATTTTTTTATTATTTATGATTGGGTATAAACCTAAAACAAGAAGAGTAATTATTAGAATGCCTAAAATAGTCCAAGCAATAAACAGCTTTTTCATATATTTTTTGATATTTATTATTTAAGACAGTAGTCTATGAATATTTATTTGTTAAGTTTTTGAGCTTTTAATCTTCTTCTGAATATATAAATTAGTACAAGAATAGGTAACCAGATGACTGAGTAAACTCCTAACCAAATAGCCAGAGAAGCAATGTCTCTAAGAGAACTAATTAAAGACCTAACAGCAAGTTTAAAGATAACAGAAGGACGAAAAGTTTCATCAGGCGTGTATGGTAGTGCAATTTCATCTGTAGAAAGATAAATAGTAAGTTTTGCCAGCCTTGAATTTTCTTCTAGAGATTCTTGTTGTCCTTTTATTGAATCAATTTGACTTTGAATATTTATAATTTCCCTGGTTACTTTAGTTATATCTTCTACTTGGGTTGCTGTTGAGAGGATTGATTCGTATTTTTCTTTTGTCTGCTCTAAAGTAGAAAGGCGTGTATCAAGGTCAATGTATTGATCTGTAACATCTTTGCCATATATATTCTCTGATACTACTTTAATTGATTGATTACGAAAGTAAGTGAGAGACTCCTCCAGTCTATCTGCAGGAATTCTAATAACAATCATAGCACTTGGAGTGTCTACTGGGTTAGAAATATTTGAATTTACCATATATCCACCAATCTGATCGGTGTAATTAAGTATTGTTTCTCTTGCTTTATTTACATCTTCAACCAGAAGAGATAAATCAGACTCTTGAATAACCATTCTATTTTCAACATCAGGTTGAGGCGTATAATCATCAATTGGTCGAGGGAGGGATATTCCTCTTGATACTCCTGCAGTAGGTCCGCCTAGATTAGAATCTAGTGCAGCAGGAAAAGATTGTTCTAAGGTTCTAGATTGCGTTAGCCTTGAAGATCTTAGAAAATTTTTAGTAAAAGAGATAAATATAAAAGAAAAAACTATAATTAATAGAAGTGTTGAGAGTTTATTTCGTTTAATCCAGTCTATTAGGAACATAAATTAATTATCTGATTTTTTGGTGAAATTTGCAATTAAATTAATTTTGATATTTAGATACTATAGATGGAATAACATTATTTATGTTAGTATAAACAGATGAAAAAGGGGGTGATTTAAATGGAGAACGACCAAAACGAAGTTAAGGCAAAAGGAGCTTCAATGCCTGTAATAGCCGGAGTTATTGTACTTTTACTAGTAGTTGCTGTTGGCGCTTATCTTTTGATGTCTAACAGAAGTATTAGTACTGAAGTGTCTGATATTACTGATGAAATGGCACAAGATCTTCCATCTGCACCGGATATGGAAGTAAGTGAGACTACAGAAGAAGAGGCAGACAACATTGTTGATATTAGTGTAGAAGCAGATGAGTTTTCATTTTCACCTGCAGAAATTACAGTTAATGAAGGTGAAACTGTCAGGATTACGCTCACAAACGTAGGGACAATGTCTCATGATTTTGTTATAGATGAGTTTGCTGGAGCGAGAACTAGAGAGCTTGAACCAGGTGAATCTGAGACAGTTGTTTTTACACCTGATGGTGTTGGTGAGTACAATTTTTATTGCAGTATAGTAGATCATAGAGCAATGGGAATGGAAGGCACTCTTATTGTCGAATAAAAAAGTGATTGTTCACTTCTTTTTAAGGTGATAGAGTGAGTATATGAATAAAGCTGTCCTGAAAGAAATTGCTCTTAAACTTGTTGCTCCTAAAAAGGGGATATTAGCTGCTGACTGGAGCTTGTCCTCAAGTGAAAAGCATTTTGGAAAAAATGGGATAGAACACACTTTAGAAAATAGACGAAAGTATCGCCAAATGCTTTTTACTGTTGATGGATTGGAAAAATACATCAGCGGTGTTATTTTTTTTGAAGAAACTTTAAAACAACGTACGGATCAAGGGGAAACTTTTCCTAGATACTTAAATGAAAAAGGCATAATTCCTGGAATAAAAGTGGATAAAGGTGCGTATGACATGTCTAATTTTACTGGAGAAAAGCTCACGCGTGGGTTGGATGATTTAAGTGAAAGGCTAGAAGAATATAAACATTTTGGAGCAAGGTTTACTAAGTGGAGAGCTGTGATTACAATTGGTGATTCAATACCCTCTTTGGAGTGCTTAGAGGCGAATGCACAAAGGCTTGCTGAATATGCTGCAACAAGTCAAGAATTTGATTTAGTTCCCATTGTTGAGCCTGAAGTATTGATGGAGGGAAACCACAGTATCGAAGAATCAATGGAAACAACTAAAAAAACACTTTTAACTTTATTTGGTTACTTGGAAAAGTATAATGTTTATCTTCCGGGTGTAATTCTTAAAACTAATTTTGTTCATCCTGGGAAAGATTTTGGAGAAGTTAATGACAAAGAAGTAGCTCAGAAAACCTTGCAAGTTTTAGAGAGGGTTTTACCTCCTCACCTTCCTGGTGTTGTTTTTTTATCTGGTGGGGATTCGTCAGAAGAAGCTACAGCTCACTTAAATGATGCTAACAAATTAAAACCAAAAGATTTTTCCTGGCCTTTGACTTTTTCCTATGCTAGAGCGATTCAGTACCCTGCTATTTCCATATGGCAAGGAAAAGAAGAAAATGTTACAAAAGCACAAAAAGCAATTATAAAAAGAGCAAAACTAAACAGTCTGGCAAGTGAAGGAAAGTATGCAAAAGAAATGGAAATGAAGTGATTTTTTAAGTATTTTTTGTAGAATAATATAGAAAAAAAATGGGTTTGTGTTAAAATGTTAACAAAAATAGATGGAAGATACTTCTGATAATTTTAATAGGGAGGAGTTAGAAACTTTTCTCGAACAATTCAAACCTGAAATTGAAGGTAAATCTCCAGATGACAAAAAGAAAGAGGAAAAAGATTTTGAAAAAATTATAAAAAGGATTGTCAGAAGGTCTTTTATTGCAGATGAAATGCATGATCAAGAAAAATCCTTAAGAGAATTAATATCTGCAGTAAAAGACAGAGAAAAAAATATAGATATTAATTCAATAGTTGATTCATTAACTAAGAGTGAGTTTACTATAGATCCTCAAATTTACGAGATGGTACAAGAAGCATCTAATAATTTATTGAAAAAATATCCTGGAGTAAAAGCAGTAATTCTTATGGGGAGCCCTATTCATGGAGGTGCAGTTGTGAGAAGAGCGATGTTACCTAAAGATTTGATAGATCACAATGTCCCAATAGCTGATTTAGATTGGGGAATTATTGTAGAAGAACCATTAGAAAGAGGTGAATTGTCAAAACTTATAAAAGATATGGATAAAGAGCTAAGAAGTATAGCGAATTTGGAAGAACTAAACTCGATTAAAACCTGTCCTGTCACCAATCCTATAAAGAATTGGGTGAAAAATATTCAAAATGTAGAGGAAGCTCTGGCGCTATTAGAACCAAATAAAATAGCAGAATCGGATAATATTTTTCTATATTTAGAGCCTTCTTTTCCTTCTAAAGTAAATGAACAAAATAGAGCATATATTTTTGAAGCTTTGAAAATCATGTATGCGGATGAAAGTACAAGGGATGATTGGAGATTAACAGTTATCAGCTTATTAATACAATGGGAAGGAATTCAATATCCTCAAGCTATTCACCATCTAAAAGAAAAGCACTTGGGACAAATGCCTGAAAACGAATCTTATTCACCTCAATTAGAATTTGCTTCCAAAGATCAAACAAAAAGATCAGAAGGTTTACGTCTGCAAGCTTCCTGTATATCACGTAGAGTTATGGGTAATCCACTAAGAAAATTTCTTTTAAGTACAAAATCTTTGACTCAAGAATAGATCTTTTCCTGTCGAGTTTCAATTTATTTTTCTATTAATTCAAAAGTGGACAGAACCTGGTCATAAATAGGGTCATATTGGCTCCCATCTTCAGTTGTGTTTTTAAGAAATATTTCAAAGCCAACATCTTTGTAATTAAAATAAATTCGAGTTGAATTTATGTTCGGGAGAGCTTGCTGATATGAATAACGATACATTGCAGCTTCCTGATGAGCAACCATTGTATTCTCAACCGGAGGTGAAAGATAGGTGTAGATATTTTTATATGGATTGGTAATATGAATTGCCATTTCGGCATGTGCGTTAGGATACTGATCTCCCACGAACCCACATTCTTGTAAATATTTTTTTGAGAAGACTATTACATTATTATTAAAATTATCAGTCACACATGGATCATATGGATTATCAGCTAGAGTCATAGCAATCCACTCTTGTGGGTGTTTTAGGTGAAAGCTAAGTTTTTCATTTTCATAGGTAAATGTCTTCCAATTATCTGGATTCTCATTCGTATAAATATCTGGAGATGTGGAGGAAATAGGACTCTCAATAGTAGTATTTGATTTTTTATTCTTCAAAAGCCATGCTCCTCCTAGCAAGACAAAAATAGCACCAGTGAGCAAAAATATATGTGCAAAACCTTTATTCATTTTCTGTAAATTCAAAGGTTGAGAGGATTTGATTAGAAACATTTTCTGCCGAATCAACTTCCATAGTATTATTTTTGTTAGATAATCCGAAATTCCATTGTAGAACTTTTCCATCATCCAATTTATATTCAAGTATTATTTGTCCTGGTAGTTTATCACTAAAAGCAATATCTTCAGGAGAAGTTGTTATATATTTATTAAATTCAATTTGATTAATAGTTTGGTTGGTTTTTTCATCAATAATAGGACAAAGACCATCACACTCTTCAATACTAAATGGTGTGATTAAAAAATTAACATTTTCGTTGATTTTTAAGTAGTCTTCACCATCTACTGTTTCTTCAAGTGTGGTATCAGTACTTCTTGGGTATTTAAAAGAAAATCCATATTCTTCATTTGTATAAGTTTTCCAATCATCTGTAGGATCTGAAGTTTCTGTCAAAGCTGCATTTTCTGCTGGTGCATCGCTTGTATTATCAAAAGGATTGTTAGATGAAAGGTAAATTACACCTATGCCAACGGCAAGTAATGCTATAACAAGAAGTAAGTGGGCAAAACCTTTATTATTCTCCATTTAAATTAAAATTACTTGCTGGTGAGGATGGTTCAATAAATTGGAAAGTAGAAAGGATTTGCTGGAAAGTTTCTTCAAAGCTGTCTTCTGTTCCATCAGTTTTTCCCAACACGATTACAGTATTACCCCTGGGTAATGGAACAAAGTAAAATTCAGTGTCTGATAATGGTTTGTAACCCGTTAGCTTGACTCCTTGCTGATTTGCTAGAGTAATAGGTGATTGTAGGGGATTTATTGGTACAGAATTACCGCCGGGATCAAAATTCTCGAGGAGTGTTTGTTTACTTTCATCTATATAATTTTCAAAAGTTGAGACATCAGATTTAATAAAAATAGAAAAACCATCAAACGGTTTATCTGTTCCTTCTAGGATAGTGTCTGGGTCTGCAAGAGTGATTGTGGGTTGGTCAACAGAATCAGGACCGGCGATTCTGCAACAATCAATTGATAGATGACCTGGATACTTAAAAGCGAACCCATACTCAGTATTGGTATAAGTCTCCCAATCTGCCATTGGGTCTGGGGTTGCAGTTGGAAGCGGGGGTTGGGTCTCTTCAGGAAGTTTGGTTTCCTGCATTGTAAACATTTGCTTTTTAAGATTTTGGTTTTGCATAAAGAAAAATGCAGCAAGAGCTGATGCAAGAATCACTCCTATACCAAGAACAATCAAAATCATACGACTAATGCCTTTTGTCGCAGATCCTGGGGGAGGAGTAGGCGGTGTATTGGTAAAACTATGTGTAGTTGTGGGTGGTACAGGATTTTGTCCAAATGAATTTTCAGGCATAAATTCAGATTGATTCGTTACATTTTGAGAACTATTTTCAATAGGATTAATTGTATCTTCTGGGTTCATAGCTCATTGTGACATATTTTAAAAGGGTTTAGCAAATCTTGAAAAACTAAATATTAATCTCACAGTAGATATTTATTGTTTACACTCTAAAAGAGATAGCTGGGCATATTTTACTGTGTTGCAGTCACTTTTTTAACTTTCCACGACAATCTTCTAACTTCTAAAATCCAATGGCCAACGTTTAACGTCCAGTGGCTTGTTTGCAAATCATAAATGGGTTAGAGTAAGTCTATGCACAACATAGTAGTTTTCGGTTCTGCACGAATGGATGTATTTTTGATGTTGCCTCCAAATAAGCTAGAACAAAAATGCAGCTTGGATACGCAACGTTGTATGATAGAGCTTTCGTACTCCTCTAAACTTGGACTTGATGATGCTATTTTTAAAATGGGTGGGAATGGAGCAAACGTTGCAGTGGGAACCAAGCGTTTAGGTGGTGAGAGTACTTTGGTTGCCGAACTTGGAGAAGGACCATTAGCAGATTACGCAGCTAATATTCTTGAAAAAGAAATAATTATGGAGCATGTGTCTCGGACAGAGGGAGTAAGAGAAGGTTTTGGAGCAGTAATTGTTTACCAAGGAGAGAGAACTATCCTTTCATACTATTCACCAAAAAGACCACCTTTTCCGCACCATTTACCTGCGTCTGAATGGGCATATTTAACTTCTGTGGGAGATAATTTTGAAGATTTTTACGAAGATGTATTAGTTTGGCTCAATCGAACAGATGCAAGGCTAGTATTTAATCCGGGTGGAAGGCAAATTGCCAAAGGAGAGGAGTGGCTTTCCAAATACCTTGAGAGAACAGAGTGTCTTCTGGTTAACAGAGAAGAAGGAGAAAAAATAACAGGAATGGAAAGGACAATCGGAAAAGAAAAAGAACTAATGGATAGATTATCCTCTTTAGGAGCAAAAATTGTTGTAATAACAGATGGACCTGCTGGTTCATACGCAAAAGATGGAGATGCATATTACAAAATGGGTATTTATCCAGTTGATGCTATCGAAAGAACTGGGGCTGGAGATTCATTTAGCACAGGATTTATTGCAAGCTTGACACAAAATCATGATGTGCCACAAGCTATGTTGTGGGGTACACTTAATTCAGCATCAGTAATAGGCTACGTAGGACCTCAGGACGGACTTCTTACCACAGAAAAGATGCGGGAGTGGCTTGAAAGAGCTGGGAGTGTTGGACTTAAAGCAGAGGAATTTTAAATCATGCCAGGTCTGGATTTGCTATCAATTGGAGATGTCACCATGGACGTTTTTATCGAGCCTGTGGAACACCAGGAATTGTGTAATATCGACACAAAAGAAGCATATATATGTTTTTCTTACGGAGATAAAATTCCAGTTAGAAATATTGATTACTCAGTTGGTGGGAATGCTGCAAATAACGCTGTAGGAGCTGCTCGGTTAGGTGTACGCGTTGGATTAGTTACAACTCTTGGCGGTGATAGTACGGGAAATCAAATTGTAGAAAAACTTTCAGAAGAAGCAATTGATCTTTCATATGCTATACAACAGCCTACAGCAGGTTCAAACTATTCCACAATTATTAATTATAGTGGAGAAAGAACTATTTTTTCTTATCACGCACCACGAAGTTATGAGTTTCCTGTTCAGCTTCCCAAAGTTGAGTGGATTTATCTTACTTCTATGGGTGAAACTTTTCAGCCATTTTATAATCACTTTACACACTGGTTAAAACTTAACCCTCAAATTAAACTAGCCTATAATCCAGGTAGCCATCAAATACGAGCAAAAAGAGAATCTATTGACCCCATTCTTCAGTTAACGCATGTTATTTATGTTAATCGAAATGAAGCTGAAATATTAACAGATATGGAAAACACTAAAGGAAAGGAAAAGGAACTTTTAAAATCTTTAAATAGATTAGGACCCAAAACCTGCATTATTACAGATGGAAGTAGTGGCTCATTTGCCTTTGATGGTGAAAAATTTTATCATGCTGGAATATTGCCGGTTGATTCATACGAAAGAACGGGTGCTGGTGATGCATTTGGTTCAGGTTGTATTTCAGCTCTAATAAAGGGTTTATCTTGGGAAGAAGCTTTGCAGTGGGGCACTGTTAATTCAGCCTCAGTTATTGGATATGTAGGTGGACAAAAAGGACTTTTAAGAGAAGTTGATATACAAGTGTGGATTGAGAGAGCAAAAAGTGGTGGAGTTGAAGTCAAAGAAATTTAAGTTGTGTTATTCTAAAGTAGTATGGCAAAAATATTTGTAAGTAGGAAGATATCTGGTGAGGCATTCGACAAGCTTATGAACTCTGAGCATGAGGTTGTAGTTTTCAAGGAGGACAGATCTCTTACTCCAGAGGAATTAATTGAAAATGCTAAAGGTGTGGATGCAATGCTGACACTTTTAACTGACAAAATTGATCTTGATGTAATGGATGCTATCGGACCACAGCTCAAGGTTGTGAGCAATTATGCAGTGGGTTTTAATAATATAAATATTGGTGATGCTACAAAAAGTGGTGTGGTAGTCACGAACACCCCTTCTGAAGAAGTAAATCAGTCAGTAGCAGAATTTGCTTGGACTTTGATGCTTTCTTTGGCAAAAAGAGTAGTCGAGGCGGATGAAACCACCAGACGTGGTGCTTATAAAGGATGGGAACCTCATATTTACATTGGAACAAATATGAAAGATAAGACTTTAGGAATAGTTGGTATGGGCAGGATTGGTGAGATCACAGCAGAGCTTGCAAATGGGTTTGGTATGAAAGTTTTGTATAACAACAGAAATAGAAAAGAAGAACTTGAAAAACAATTAGGAGTTGAATTTAGAGAAGGTTTAGACGATCTTTTGGCAGAGAGTGATTTTGTTTCTCTACATGTTCCTTTGACAGATGAAACAAGACATCTTATTAATAAGGAAACTCTGAAAAAGATGAAGAGAGGAGCATATTTAGTTAATACTGCACGAGGACCAGTTGTTGATGAACACGATTTAGTAGAGGCTTTAAAAGGTGGACATTTAGCAGGAGCTGGTCTTGATGTATATGAATCAGAGCCTGATATAAATCCAGAACTTATAGCTATGGAGAACGTTATTTTAACACCTCATATTGCTAGTGCTACAAAAGAAGCTCGTGATAAAATGTGCGAGCAAGCAGTCAATGCAATTTTTGATGTGCTCTCAGGTAAAAAACCTGAAAATATAGTGAATGAGGAAGTCTGGGAACAGAGGTTTGTATAGCTTGTTGAGAAAGTTTGTTTTTAAGCTATTTTACTGTCAATAAGTTTTTTATTTCATCCAAATGGGTTTGTAACTTACTGCTTTTTGGATTTAATTCTGATTTTAATTTTGTAGTTATCTTCTTTAATTCTTTTTCCATTTCGTAAAGCTCTTTTTGAAATTCTGGTGTAGGTTCTCTTAACTCTGTAAAAGCTTCTCCTCTAATCATTCTAAAAAATTCATACATAATAATAAATTTTGGGTATTGCGATTCTAAATCACTTACAGACTCAAATTCACTTTTAATCAAGTCATATAATTGTCTGCTAAAGTTTTTATAATTTTCTGCTGAAAATTTAGTATTCATGCTTAAATTGTAACATGAAGTTAAAAGACTATAAATAAGGACATAGGTTTATTAAGTGTCTAATATTTAGATAGTGTAAAATGGAGATATGTTTAAATTCTTGAAACGAGGGAAAAAAGAGGAAGAAGATATCGCTAGTATTCTTGATCAAGATGATCTTGAAAAGAAAAAAACCACCAGAAAACCTCGAAAAAAGAAAGAAAACATAAAACCATGGACTAGAAAAGAAAGGTATTTAGTTTTATCTGTGCTTTTGTTTACAATTTTTATGTCAGGGGCATTAGCTGTTTCTGCAAGGGAATGGAAGCTGCCTGGACTACCTAGAATTGAGTTACCATCCTTACAAGGAGAAAAAATAATTATCACTAAGGATCCAACTTATATTGATGAGGGGAAGGAAGAAATGCAGGAAAGAGCCACACAAATACTGTCAGGAGTTGATGAAATTACAAAAACCCTTTCTGGAGTATATGGGGTTTATATCATTGACCTGAATTCTGATTTCTCATTTGGAGTTCATGAAGATGAAGTATTTAAAGCAGCATCCTTAATTAAATTACCGGTTATGGCAGGGATGTATATGCAAGCTGAGCAAGGTGAGTTTGATATGGATGATATTTATTCTTTAAGAGAAGAAGACAAAGTAGCTGGTGCAGGTAGTCTTTATGGACAACCTGCTGGAACAGGATTAACTTATCGTGAATTAGTAGAATACATGGGAAAGGAATCAGATAATACAGCTTTTAGAGCTTCAGTAAATATCTTAGGGGAAGAAAGGGTATCAGGTATCATAAAAGAAATAGGAATGACTAATACTTCTGAGGAAACAAACAACACAACACCACGAGATATTGGTATATTTTTTCAAAAGTTATGGAAAAAAAGGTTGGTAAATACAGAAAATACACAAGAAATAATGGATGCATTAACAGACACGGTGTATGAAAATTGGCTAGCAGCAGGAATTACGGATGACGTAGTAGTTGCACATAAGTATGGTAGGGAACTACATACAGTTAATGATGCAGGAATTGTTTTTATTGATAATCCGTATGTTCTTGTTATAGTCACAAAAGGTGTGGTTGAATCAGAAGCAGATAAAACTCTACCAGAAATTTCCAAATTTATTTTTGGGAAAATGAATGAAGACGACGGAAATTAAGATCTTTTTTAACCTCTTCTTTCAGCTCTTTCTTTATCAGCTTTTGCTTCTATTGTATCGAGTCTGCAAGCAAACTTAGGTGTAGTTTCTTCTAAAAACCATTCATTTTTTGCTGGACATCCCTCACATGGCAGTGTACCTGTGTATGGACAGGTTGCTATTGAAACTACTCCTTCAGGAACTGTCCATGCGATTGAAGGCTTGTCTTCAACAAGATTTGTCATGATTTTATTAAAAATAGTTGATGCTCCTGTAACTCCGGATGCAACGCGACTCATTGGTGAATTATCATTATTCCCGACCCAAACTGCTACCACATAATCTTGTGTATAACCTACTGTTAGGTTGTCTCTTAAATTATTGCTTGTTCCAGTTTTAACTGCTACTTCTTCGTGTCCAGGTATAACAAGTTGTGAATGACTACCGAATGCAGGAGTTCTAGCTTCATTATCTTTCAAAATATCTGTTAGCAAAAATGAAACTCTTTCGTCTAAGACGCGATCACCTTTGCAAAAATAACTATTGCTCGTTGGTAGAGTATCAGCTTGAGCTGCGGAAACGCTTAGTATTGAATCTACAAATTTTAATTTGTCGTCCACATCTCTATAAATGCATCGGTTTTCTTCCAATATATCGTTCCGGTAATTTGTCACCTTTTTTATTGCATTTAATTGAGGCTTAACTCCATAATTTGCCACAGTTGCATATACTTGTGCCAATTCTACTAGTTTTACTTCACCGCCGCCTAAAGTTAATGATAAACCAAAACGACTCTTGTCATTCCAGGTTGATATACCCATCTTTGTTCCTAGTTCAATCATTTTATCTACTCCATATGAATTAAGTATTTTAACTGCTGGAATGTTTCGGGACTCTGCAAGAGCACTTCTTAAATTAATCTTTCCTTTGTAGGTGTCGTCATAATTTTTGGGTGTATAAGGTGGCTGACCAGGAATGGAATAGACAACAGGAGTATCTTCAAGAATTGTAGCAGGGGTAAATCCATTGGATAGAGCATATGCATAATTTACTATTTTTATTGAGGACCCAGGTTGTCTTAAAGCAATTGCAGCGTTTACATTACCGTCATTTTGAGTATCAAAATAGTCAGTTGATCCTACCATAGCAAGAATTTCACCGGTCTTTGGATCCATCACAACAACAGCAGCATTGCTGACATTAAAGCGCTGGAGATTACTAATCTCATCTTTCACTACCTGTTCAGCCATTTTTTGAACCTCATAATCTAAAGTGGTAATAACTTCGAGTCCTCCGGTCTCTACAATTTCCCTGCCATATTTTTGCTCTAACAAGTCTCGTGCATACATTACAAAGTGAGGTGCACGAATTTCTATGTTATTTGGTGCAAAAACTATTTCTTCTTGTTCTGCTTTTTCTCTTTCTTCTTTAGTGATAAACCCGTTTACCTCCATTAATTTCAGAACTGTCTTTTGTCTTTTTAATGCCAAGTCGGGGTTAACTCCAAATGGAGAATACATTGTTGGGCTTTTTGGCAGAGAAGCAAGTAAGGCAGATTCTGAAAGAGTTAGATCTTTTGCATTTTTATCAAAATAAAGTCGAGACGCTTCTTGAATTCCATATGCTGTTCCACCGTAAGAAACTTCGTTCAAATACATTTCTAAGATTTGATCCTTTGTAAATTTTCTTTCGACTTGAAAAGATAAAAGTACCTCTTTTGCTTTTCTAATAAATGTCTTTTCTGGAGTTAGTAACGTATTTTTTATTAATTGTTGTGTAATTGTGGATCCTCCAACTAATTCGTCTTGTTTTGCGTTTCTAATTATGGATCGAATGATGCCTTTAAAAGAAATGCCTGGATGTGAGTAAAATTCTGCATCTTCAGCAGCTAATGTGGCAAGTATTGCATGATATGGTACTTCTTCCAAAGGTATGATAGTTCTGTTTTCTTCTTTGTATATTTTGTATAGCAAATAGGAATTTCTGTCGTAAATTTTTGTTGTCACCTCTTGTTTTCTTTGTATTAGTTCATTAACAGAGGGAAGGGCGTGAACAAAAAGAAAAAGTCCGATAATAGGTACAGCCAAAATAGCAACAAAGGCAAGTAAAAATGCTGTAAATTTAGCTCTAATTTTGATTTTGTTTTTAGGCTTGGAAGTGTTTTTTGTTTTTTTAAGTTTTAAGGAGACGAATGCTAAAGATACTTTTTTAGAGATTTTTGCGATGGTTTTGAAATAGAAAAATTTTATGCCAATAATTAGTTGTTGAATTCGTGATGCGAGTTGAAGGAAGTGCTTTTTATATGATAGTAAATTTTTGGTTTTAGATAGCCGAAGAAGATGCTTTTGCTTGCTTGAAACATATTTAACGATTTGTGAATCTACATAGTCTATATGTTTTATTATCTTAGATAGTCTTGAGCCATAGGAAGTTTCCTTTTTGAATATTTGGACATGCTGAGAAGTAGATTTTCTTAGAGATACAACTTTTTTATCCCTGAGTAGGTTGGAAAGGAAAATTGCTATATCAAAAAGAAAAAACTTTAAACTTCTTTTTAGATCAAAATATTTTCCTTGTAATTTGAATAAGTAAAAAAGTTTTATCTTTTTTAAAGTTGTTCTGACTTCTGATATTTTAGGCTTATTTTGGAGAATTTTGTTAAGACTAATTAAATTTATTTTAGGAATTGTAAGAATTGTAAAAGATAAAAATTTTCTTGTTATAAGACCGACAAAAGAAACAAGATAGGCAATGTATAAAAAGAAAGAATAGATTGGTTTACCGATAAATATTAAAAATTTAAAAAGCGCTTTAAGAGTGTCTTTATTTATTTGACTTTTATTTTTGTCATTAGTTTTATTAAGACCCGCTCCCACCTTGCCCATATTATATATATACTTTTTATAATTTGTAGAGGAATTTTAATGCAATTTTGATTAGTTAAAGGGGAGAGGATATCCAATTGTTGCTGATTGGCTAGCTGAATCGCAGTCAAGGCATAGCATTGTTCCCAACGGATCAACTAGATAAGATTGATTTTTAAGCTCTACTTGTTCTGGGGGTACACCTGGTTCTGCTGGTTGTCCGGAATCTTTCATTACGAAAATTTCCTTTGTTCCTGATTCTATTCTTGCACCGATTGCATCTTTTAGAAAGTATTCAAATCTTGTTTCACATTGCTCACCTTCGGAAGGGACATTTCCAGAGGTGCTGCAAACATTGACACCAACTACATTATCTGGTCTACTAAGTTCTGCGTGTCCTTTATTTTCTATTTCGTAATTTCCTTCTTCTGCTTTGTTTAGAGCAAAGTTAATAATTGAATTCCAGATAGGTGATGCTCCGGAAACTCCAGATACAGCAGAACTCATAGGAGAGTTGTCGTTATTTCCAACCCAGACTGTAGTTACTATATGTGGAGTGTATCCAATAGTCCAATTGTCTCTCAAATTATTTGTAGTTCCAGTTTTTACTGATACTTCCGGATGATCTGGAATTCTTAGTAATGATCCAAACCCAAAAGCAGCAGATCTGGCATTGTTATCTTTTAGAATATCTGAAATTATAAACGCAACTCCAGGGTTTAATACTCGTTCACTCTCCAGATTGTCGAGATTGTATTCTTCATATACTTTTCCTGTCCAGTCTTCAACTTTTAAAATTCCTGTTAACGGTTGTTTGATTCCACCATTTGCAAATACTCCAAAGGCTACTGCCATATCAATAGGTCTTACTTCACCACCTCCTAAAGTCAATGACAATCCATAATTAGAAGGGTCAGTAAAGGTGGTAATTCCTATTTTATTTGAAAAGTTTATAAAATTTTCAATTCCATTCAGTGCAAGGACCCGCACAGCAGTAACATTATATGAATTTGCTAAAGCGTACCTTACTTGAACAGGACCATGGAAACTAAAGTCATAATTTCTGGGACAGTATGATTGTTGTCCCGCTACTACAAAACAAGTAGGAATGTCAGCAAGAGGAGTGGAGGCAGTAATTTTTTTATCAAGTATTCCTAAGGCATAGTTTAATGGTTTTATTGATGATCCAGGTTGTCTATGAGCAAGGATAATATTTACCTTGCCATCTTCATCTTCAGCATAATATCCTTTGGACCCAACCATAGCAAGAATTTCACCTGTGTCTGGTTTCGTGACTAAAGCTGCTCCATTTCCTACGTTCTGGTTTTTCAGTTTTGCAACTTCAGTAGCAACAGCTTGCTCTGCATACTCTTGTAGTTCTAGATCAAGTGTGGTTTTGACTCTTAGACCGCCTTTTTCTACGACACTATCGCCGTATTTTTCTGCCAATTGCTCTTTTATCCAAAGAGCAAAATGAGGTGCTTTTAGACCGTCTGGTGTTGAAAAAACAAGTTCTTCTGCTAAAGCATTATCAGCTTCTTCTTGTGATATATATCCATCTTCTACCATTCTTCTAAGAACTGCTTCTTGTCTTCCTTTGGCTAGTTCTGGTCTAGCACCAAAAGGAGAGAATCTTGTAGGAGCTGCAGTTATACCTGCCAATAATGATGCTTCTGCAAGAGTTAAGTCTTTTGCACTCTTATCAAAATACAGTTCAGCAGCAGCTTCAATCCCATAAGCAGTTGATCCGTAAGGTATTTGATTGAGATACATCTCTAAAATTTTGTCTTTACTGTATGAGGCTTCTACGAACATAGAAAGAGCAAATTCTCGTAGCTTTCTTTTGATAGTTCTTTCTGGTGTTAGCAGAGTGTTTTTGACCAATTGCTGAGTAAGTGTCGACCCTCCTTGTAATTTGTTATTTACAGCAATGTTGTAAGCAGCTCGGCTTATCCCAGTTAATGAAAACCCGTAATGTTTATAAAAATCTTTATCTTCTATGGCAATGGTTGCTTGTTTTACATAATCAGGGATTTCGTCGAGTTTGACAGGTGTCCGTTTTTCATCAGAATAAATTTCCATAATTAGATTATCATTTCGGTCATAGATTTTGGTAGATACAGCTAGTTCACGAGAATCGAGTTGTGTAGGAAGAGGTATGCCCCAGAACAACCATAAAAAAGCTCCAATAATAATTAGAAAAAACATTGAAGCTTTAATTAAGCGTTTTTTCTTGGAAGTGTGCTTTGCTGTTGTAGTTTTTTTGCTCTTTTTTGCTTTTTTGCTTTTCTTTTTTGCCATATATCTAATTATACTGCGGATTTTGATTTATTTCTCTTTTTTTTATTGTCTAAGCAAAAACTCTTTTAAAATTATAAAAGCTGCGAAACAAAGTGGTAATCTGCTAGTATGAAAGTATGAATCGAGAAGAGCTAGTTAAAAAACCCTGGTGGTCTTATCTTGAGACAGATTTGCAAGAGCTATTATTAGAGTCAGTTTTATTAACTAAAAAAGTGGAGAATTGGGAAGAGAAGTTTCATGATTATGCATTTATAGTTTTTCCAGCTAGTAAGTCTTATGAGGGTTTTCTAAAAAAAGTTTTTTTAGATCTTGAATTTATAACTAGAGATGATTATTTTGGTAAACGATTTAGAATTGGAAAAGCTCTAAACCCTTCACTTGATAGAAACAGATATAAAGGAGAGAGCATATATGACAAATTAGTGAATTATTGTGGTGGCAAAGAATTGGCAGATTATCTTTGGATGACTTGGAAGACATGTCGTAACGTTTTATTTCATTGGTATCCTAACGAAAAAAATGCCATTGGCTTTGAAAAAGCAAAACAAAGGGTAGAAAGGGTAATTATAAGTATTGATAAAACTTTTGAGGAATGTGAAATCAGTGTATAGCATTCTTGACAAATTTTTTCAGCCTGCGTAGCATTATCATACCTGACATGAAGTTGAATAAAATTATAAATGCTATTCTTGTTTTCGCAGCCTTTTTGATACTTTTTATATCAGTCTTTCGCACAGCTGCTGTCACTCCTAATTTTTCTTCCAATTTTTCTAAGGGCACAACTGTTGAAGGTGAAGTAATAGATTATCCTCTGGTATATGCAGGTCGGATTCTTCCTGGACATGCTTTTTGGTCAGTAAAAGCGACTCGAGATAGACTTTGGTTGTTTTTTACGTCAAATCCTTCCCGCAAGGCAGAACTTAATTTACTGTTTGCTGATAAAAGATTAGGAGCATACATTGAACTAATGGAGAGAGGGGATTTAGAAAATGCCTACGTATCTTTGATTAAAGCAGAACAATATTTAAAGAAGGCAAGTGACAAAGAAGTTGAAATAAGAAACAAAGGGGTAGATACAACAGATCTTTTAATCAGATTAAGTAATTCTTCTCTAAAACATCAAGAGGTTATAAATGAGGCAAAAACCAAGTTTCCAGACAATGCAGTGGCTGATCTTGTTCTTGTAGAAAATTATACAGTCGAGGTATATGAGAGATCCAAGTCTGCACTTTTGGAAAAAGGCTTAACACCGCCAGAATATCCATTCTAATTTTCAATGATCGCCTTTGAGATGGTTCTTGCTAGTTGACATACCATATCTGGTGTTGATAAAGTGCTACTACACTAATTATAGTACTTTAAATTTTCATGAATGAAACTTGATTTGTCCGGAATCTTGGGTTAATTAGGTTTTTTATCTAATTTAAGGTACTCGGCTAAAAAATAGCCAAGCACTTTAAGATAAACACTTTTATGAGATGTCCTTTTTGCAACAGTGATGATACATTTGTTACAGAGTCACGAACGGTTGACTCAGGAGGAGCTGTTAGAAGAAGACGAGAGTGTACAAGCTGTCATAAGAGATTTACTACATATGAACGTCCAAAGGAAGTTAAACTTTGGGTAATAAAAAAGGATATGAGTAGAGAACCTTTTAGCAAAGATAAAGTAAGGAATGGAGTGATGCGAGCAATAGAGAAACGCCCTATTACTTTGGAAAGAGTTGAGGATATAGTTGATTCTGTTGAGAGAGAGATGTTAAACAAAGATCGCCAAGAGGTTACATCCAGAGAAATCGGTGGTGCTGTATCAAGACGACTAAAGGGTGTTGATAAAGTTGCCTGGCTAAGGTTTGCAAGTGTTTATTTTGAGTTTGATAATTTAGATGATTTTGAAAAAGCTATAGATTCTCGTGGTTGATATTGTAAGTTAATAAATATGGCAAAAAAGAAAAAAAATCAGAATGAAATAAGATTGGAGGATTTAGCACTTCCAACTTATGAAGAAATCAAGAAGGAAATAAAAAATAAAATTGGCACAATGCCAAGTAGACCCAAAAATCTTCCAAAAGGTGAATGGAGCAAGCAGGCTCTTAAAGTTCTTGAAGAAAGATACCTTGTAAAAGATGACAATGGAAAGCCAATAGAGACACCAGAAGATATGTGTTGGAGAGTATCTTGGGAAATAGCTTCTGCTGAGGCGAGATGGGGAGCAAAAGCAAATGAAGTCAAAAAACGAGCTAGAGAATTTTATAACATTTTAATAGAACACTCATTTCTTCCTAACTCTCCAACTCTAATGAATGCAGGTACAAATAATATGCTTCAGTTTTCTGCATGCTTTGTGCTTCCTGTTGAAGATTCGATGGGAGGCATTTTTGATGCACTAAAGTATCAGGCACTTATTCACAAAAGTGGAGGTGGAACAGGGTTTGCATTTAGTAGGTTAAGACCACAAGGAGCAATAGTTAAGAGTTCCAGTGGTGTTGCTTCTGGACCTGTATCTTTTATGAGAATTTTTGATGCCGCCACAAATGAAGTGAAGCAGGGTGGAAAAAGAAGAGGTGCAAATATGGGGATTTTGAGAGTTGACCATCCTGATATCTTGGAATTTATTCATTGTAAGGAAGACGGTGGTATTACAAATTTCAATATTTCTGTAGCAATTACAGACAGATTCATGGAGGCCTATGAAAAAGGTGAAGATTATGAATTAATTGATCCTAATTCTAAAGAAGTTGTAGGAAGACTTTCTGCTAGGAAAGTTTTTGATGAAATTGCAGATGGTGCTTGGAGAACTGGTGATCCAGGACTTGTTTTCTTAGACAGAATAAATAGTGGAGAGGCAAATCCTATACCTCCGCTTGGTCCTGTAGAAGCAACTAATCCATGTGGTGAACAGCCTTTGTATCCATTTGATTCGTGTAATTTGGGTAGCATATTCTTGAGCTATTTTATAACTGAAAAAAATAACAAAAAGGATGTTGACTGGGAAAAACTAAGAGATGTAACAAGGGTTGCAGTAAGGTTTTTAGACAATGTCATAGAAATGAATCCATACCCTTTAGATCCAATTAGGCAAGTATCAATGGGTATCAGGAGAATTGGATTGGGAGTAGGAGGATGGGCTGATCTGCTTATAGACTTAGGAATACCTTACGACAGTGAAGAGGCGCTAAAGTTAGGGGAAAAAGTTATGAAGGTGATTCAAGAGGAAGCTGTTTCTGCTTCTGAGCAGTTGGCAAAAGAACGTGGTCCATTTCCGATGTTCCCTGTAAGTATTTATAAAGACAAAAAACCGCGTAGAAATTCGACAGTAACAACTATAGCACCAACAGGAACTATTTCAATAATTGCAGGAACTTCTTCGGGAATAGAACCAATATTTGCCATTGCTTATCAGCATATAGTCAAAGACAAACATTTAAGCAGGACACTTACATTCATTAACCCAAAATTTGAAGAGATTGCAAAAGAAAGAGGATTTTGGAGTGAAGAAATAAAGGAAAAGGTTGCTGAACATGGGACTATAAGAGATATTGAAGAAATTCCTGAGGATGTAAGGAACTTATTTGGTACTGCTCATGAAATTCATCACGATTGGCATATAAAGATGCAGTCTGCATTCCAAAACTCAACAGAAAATGCTGTGAGTAAAACAATCAATATGCGTAATGAAGTAAGCGTGGATGATGTTAAAGATTCTTACCTTCTAGCTTGGAAGACAAAATGTAAAGGTATAACTATTTTCAGGGATGGTTGTAAAGATGCACAGGTACTTAATTTAGGCGTAAAAGACAAAGAAGTAAAAGAAGAAAATCCACAGGAAGATTATCTAGAGCCAATGTATGAAAGACCGATTGTTGTAATGGGTGCTACTTACAAGCTGAATACACCTCAAGGCAAAGCTTTCATTACCATAAATGAGGATGAAGAAGGACAGCCGTTGGAAGTATTTATAAATATTGGAAAAGCAGGTAGTGATGTGACTGCAATGGCAGCAGCTCTAGGGAGAACAATATCTACAGCATTTAGATTTAAAGGTGGGGTTTCGGCAATTGAAAAAGCCAGAGAAATAACTGAGCAATTGGCAGGTATCGGTGGAAGAAGATCTGTTGGATTTGGTCCTACAAAAATATTATCCTTGCCCGATGCTGTTGCAGCAGCATTATCGATGCATTTTAATTTTAAAATGAACGGGATGTCAATAAAAAGTGATACAAATGGTATTTCTCACGCAAAGATAGAAGGTAATGGAAGTGCTGTTTCTACAAATGGTGTTGATCATAGTATGAGTATGGCAGCAATTTCTGCTGGAACAAATGGAGCAAGTGAAGCCCATGTTCAAGAAAGTTTGTTGATACAAGTACAGCCAAAAGTGACAGGAGATATTTGTCCCGCATGTGGAGCAAGTAGTCTTGTATATCAAGAAGGTTGTGCTAAGTGTCATGCATGTGGGCACAGTGAATGTTAAAAAGCTGGTTGTGACTCGGTTAAGGCTGCTTTGTGCGGTTGCTTTACAAAAGTGTAATTTCCATTTTTGGATCTGCTTTTCCCTTAAGCGGCTTTAGCCAAGTTATAACCGGTTTTTTAGTTTATAAAGATGGCAATTTATACAAAAAAGGGGGATAAAGGGAAAACCAGTCTCTTTTCTGAAGGTGGAGAAATTAGAGTGGATAAAGATAGTGCAATAGTCGAATCTCTTGGGTCAGTAGATGAATTGAATAGTTCAGTAGGTGAAGCTAAAGTTTTAATTGAAGATAGCGAAAAGAAAAAGTTATTGGAAGATATTCAGAGGTGTCTCCTCACAATAGGTGCCTCAGTTGCAGGAAGTAATTTAGATTTTCCACAAAGTAATATTAAAATTCTAGAAAGGTGTATCGATGATTGGGAAGGTGAACTTCCTGTTCTTGCAAATTTTATTCTTCCAGGTGGTACGCAATTATCAGCAAAAATTCATTTTTGCAGAAGTATGGCAAGGCGTGCAGAAAGAAGAGTGGTTGTTGTCAGTCGTCACACTGAATTGGATGAAAACATATTAAAGTACTTAAACAGGTTGTCTGATTTTTTCTTTATGCTTGCAAGGAAAGTTAATTTTGATGAGGGAGTGAAGGATGAGGTTTGGAAGGGAAGATAAATAAATCAGATTAGCATCTATAAGTAACTCCCTTGTTTCCTTCACACGTTTCTCTTGGGCAGTAAATTTTACCTCCTGAAATAGTTGCAACAACTTTTTCTTTGCATATACCGCACTTGCATATTTTTTTTCTAACACCAAGAGAGTTTAATATATGTGAATTTCTGAAAGTTGATTCAAAGGCAGTATTGATTTGTGGTGGGCAACTACTTTGATACTCTCCAATCATTCTTTCGCTGCTTGCC
Source organism: uncultured Gammaproteobacteria bacterium (assembly GCA_964427735.1). Lineage (GTDB taxonomy): Bacteria > Patescibacteriota > Microgenomatia > UBA8517 > UBA8517 > CAYRUS01. The sequence goes on from CAYRUS010000001.1 coordinate 675,262, forward strand.
ATTTTATATAATGTGTTATAACGGGTATTAAACTCGTTAGTGGTTGATCTCTGTCTGGATAAGTTGTTTAACTTTGAATATGTTTCTTGTTTAATTTCTAAGTCTTCTCCTTTATAAATTAGTTGCAGTTGATCAATATGTTTAGACAAATTTTCAAACCAGCAAAAGAATTTATCATTGTCCGGAAAGAGCGGAGTAGCCCGAAGTACCTCTGTGTTTGTAAACTTATAACCTGCAAGCAACGATGCGCTTGAAAGCAGAAAATTATCATCATGATCCAATACTACGGCTCTATTTAATACAATCTTCACTCCTTCTTTTAATGTGTCGGCTTCCTGAATTATTATTTTAGTTACTGGATACTTTCCAGGATATGTGGGACTAAACCACACTGAAAAACCTCTGGCTTTGTTCGACCATTCTTGTATTTTGTCGAACCCCTCTGCTTCAATTATTCCAAGTTTAGAAGACTTGTTTATATGATTTTCTACCCGTGTACCGTTTGGAGTTTCTAATTTACCATTTCGGTTTACAAAAACATAAGTGTCTGGTAATCTCCTGGTTTCATGACTTTCTGAAGCAACCTCTTCAACTAATTGGGATGAAGGATGATTTATCTGTTGTCTTACAAATTGCAGATCACGTTCTGATATCATAATTTTCTCCTTATTCGGGATACTTCGAGATTGCTAGTTTTCCGGCTATACGGTTGCGAAACAGCCTCGGAGTCACATCGAGTTCCTTGAACACAATCTCGTTAAAAACATTATTCAACAAAATTAGGATTGAATCAAGGACTAATTAATTGATGATCCGCATAAAATTTATCAAGCTTCTTTTCACAAATTGTTTCTCTTGATACAATGAATCATGGCTCAAGAAGGAGAACCAAGAGGAATCGGAAATGTTGAACAAAAGGCAGGAAGTTTAATTGAACATATTCCTGAAACACCTGAAATATCTGAGTCCTTGCAACAGGCTGGTGTAAGAGTACAACCATCGAATCCTCCTATTACTGGTTTTGATCCTTTAGGTATGGCTATAACAAAAAGCAGTAATACAACTTCCCAACTCACTTTACCTGGAGATAATACATATGATAGTTTAAAGAAAAAATCTGAAGGTAATCCATTATTAGCTTTGACCTGGTGGGCGACCGTTTGGTTAAGGCAGATTAAGATAGCCTGGCACAAAGGAAGAAAGGTATTAGGCAAAGGGTCGTCTAATACTCAGCCTATCTAAAATTTTTAAAAAATCCTTTGTTACAAGCGTAAAATGCGCGTATAATTATATAAGAAGTGCAGTTAATAGCGTATACTTCAGTCAATAAAACTAATAACTATGCCTATCGAAAGTGGAATTGATATAAATTTAATAATTTTGTTGCTGCTGGTACTGGGATTGCTAATCCTGGTGCTTGTTGTAATTGGTGTTGTTTTGTTTACACTGTTTCGTTGGAGAGGAAGAGAGGAGCGTTCTATTGATTCAGTACTGCTTCAAATTGCTGTTCCTAAAACAAATGAAATAAAAATTGATGCAATGGAACAAATGTTTGCTTCCCTTTACTCTATCAAAAAGGGTGGATGGAAACAAAGATTTAGTGTTCAGCCAACAATAAGTTTCGAAATAGTTGCCAGAAAAGAAGATATCCGCTTTTATGTATGGACCCCAAAAAAACTTCAGGATTTAATAGAAAAACAAATTCATGGTGCTTATCCCGATGCGGAAATTTCTATGATCGATGAATACAATGTTTTCACTCAGGATGGAAAAGTGGCTTATAAATCATTGCAATTAAGGAAACCTAACTTTTATCCGATGAAAGTTTTCAGAGAGTTACCTACAGATCCTCTTGCTGCTATCACTTCTGCACTAGCCAAAATGGGTGAAGGAGAAGCAGCAGTTTTGCAAATATTAATCTCTCCTGCTGAAAGTGATTGGCAAAAAGAAGGTAGAAGCTTCATCTCTGGAACAAAGAAAGATGAATCAAATCCAGAAAAAGCTAGTTACAAAGTACCTGCAAAAACATTGGAAGCTGTGGAGAACAAAATATCAAAACCTGGTTTTGAAACAAGCATTCGAATTGTTACTGTTGCTCCTACAAAAGATGCAGCAAGTGCACATTTGTCGAATATCTCTAGTGCTTTTGAGCAATTCTCAGGAGATTTAAATGGGTTGGGGTCAAGAAAAATAAGAAGAAAAGGTGCTTTCATGGAAGATTTTATTTATCGGTACCAGCCAATGTTCCATTTTTGGAAAAACAAAAAAACCATATTAAATTCTGAAGAATTAGCTACAATATTTCATTTTCCCAATAGGCAAATCACAACGCCTCATATTTTCTGGCTATATGCGAAGACTGCACCAGCACCAGCTGAAATACCCTCAGAAGGACTATATATAGGTATGAGTAGATTCAGAGGTGCTCAAAAACCTGTTTATATAAGTCGCGATGATAGAAGAAGACACGTATACATAATAGGAAAAACAGGTACAGGAAAATCAGAACTCCTTAAAGATATGATATTGCAGGATATTTATAACGGTGAGGGAGTTTGTTTTATGGATCCTCACGGTGAAGCCGTAAAGGATTTATTGGAAATGATACCTCCGGAACGTGCAGAGGATGTGATTTATTTCAATCCTGCAGATTCCGAGCGTCCTATGGGACTTAATCTTCTAGAAGCTCAAACTGAAGAGCAGAAGCATTTTGCAGCAACAGCTGTAATAAACATGATGTACAAACTTTTTGATCCGCACAAGACAGGTATTGTAGGTCCTCGTTTCGAACACGCTGTTAGGAATGCAATGTTAACAGTAATGGCTGAACCAGGGAGTACATTTGTAGAACTTATGAGAGTCTTACAAGATCCGCGTTTTGTTCAAGAGTTATTGCCGAAGGTAGATGATCCTATTGTCAGGCGTTACTGGACTGATCAAATTGCGCAGACATCAGACTTTCATAAGTCAGAGGTTCTAGATTACATTACCTCTAAATTTGGTCGCTTTGTTACAAATAAAGTTATCAGAAACATAATTGGACAGTCACAGTCGTCATTTTCTTTCAGGGAAGTTATGGATAACAGAAAAATATTGTTTGTTAACCTTTCCAAAGGAGAATTAGGTGAAGAGAACTCAAACTTTTTAGGGTTGATTTTGGTACCCAGAATATTAATGGCAGCACTTTCAAGAGAGGATATGCCAAAAGAGCAAAGGCAAGACTTTTATCTTTACGTAGACGAGTTTCAGAATTTTGCCACTCCTGATTTTTCACAAATATTATCTGAAGCCCGAAAGTATAAATTAAGCTTAACAGTAGCTAACCAGTTTATCGGACAAGTTGATGAGGAAGTTAAGAATGCAATTTTTGGAAATGTAGGGTCAATAATGACATTTAGAGTTGGCGTTACAGATGCAAATTATTTAGCACATGAGTTTAAGCCTGTATTTACAGAAGAAGACTTATTAAATATCGATAAGTTTAATATTTATATGAAGACAATTGTTGGTAATGAACCTGTTCCACCTTTTTCTGTTGATTTAACTAAAGACATGAGTAAACAAGAATCTTTGTCCAATAAACGTGTAGCTGAGATAATCAAAGAGATGAGTAGACTTAAGTATGGACGAGATAAAAGATTGGTAGAAACCGAGCTATCAAGAAGAGCAAAACTTTAAATTGAATAATTTAGGTGATATAATTTAGCCTTAAAGGGCCGGTAACTCAGTGGTTAGAGTGCCAATCTTATAAGTTGGAAGTCGATGGTTCGAATCCATCCCGGCCCACTCAAATACTTTTTAATTTACATTAATAAGTCGTGTAGGTGGCAACTAGTGACAGGAGAATATAGATAAGTACTTTGCTGAAACTTAACCATCACTTTCAAGTAGTCCTACTAAATCTTTGTGAACTTTTCCATTGGAAATAACTGCACCATTTATATCGCCATCATATCGCTGTTCATTTCAAAACAAGTAAGTCACTTTTCCTCCAGCCTCTTCAACGATAACTTTAACTGAGACCATATCCACTGCCTTTCCCTTCGTACCAGCAAAAACACAAGTATCATATTGTCCAGATGCCACTAAACAATAAGCATTGATAACACAACCAAGATGAAGAACATAGCAATTTGATTTCATGGAAAGATTATGCAAAGGCGGATCAATGTCGTACTTTGCTTCTGACCACCATTCAAAGTTAATAACAGAATGTCTAGTCAATGTGTTTTTACTTTTAATGGTTGGTCATTGAGGAAGGCTCTTTCGCCTTTTATTGCTGTATAAAGTCGCTTCGTAAAAGGGTCATAAACTACTCCGAGAAGAGGTTGACCATCTTTCTTCTTTAATTACCAACTCATTTATCTCCTCGTCTGCAGTGGTAACAATTGTTAAGGTTTCCTTCTCTCTATACTGCGTTTCGGTATGAAAGTGATTGAGCATGATTCATCCTGCCCGCAGTGCAACTTCTTTTGCAAAATTAAGATCATCATTCATGTTGTTGCCATTATATCAGGAGTTGCGTATTTCAGTGTGCAGTTATAGAAGTGAATTATAAATTGGCAGGTTACAATTCCGCAAGTTCTTGTTTTTTCCCTGGTTCCTTGACCTCAGCTAGTTCAAGATATCTTTCCGTAGTTGAAAGTCTCTTGTGTCCAACAATTTGAGAAAGAAGAACTAAATCAACTCCGGCTTTAAGATTTTCAACAACAAATGTTGTTCTCAAATCATTCACTGAGTAATTAGGAATCCCTGCCTTTTCCATGTATCGATCGATTGCAGCACGTATATTTCTTACTGCTAGAGGTCTTCCGTTTTTACTTACAAACAAGAATGGAGAATCAGTTTCTGGTCGTACTTTAAGGTAATTTTCTATAGCTTCTCGAGCAGGTTTATTTAAAGGAACTTCTCTTTTGGGTTGAGTTGCATAAGCTTCAATAGTAAGCTTGTCTCCCTTGATGTTTTCTCGTTTTAGGTTTGCTACTTCACTAATTCGCATACCTGTTTGCAAAATTAGTTCGACAATTGCGGCCACTCTGTGGTCATCTCGAACTACATCTCTTAAAGCACGGTATTCAAGAGGAGAAAGAAACTTAGGTAAAGAAGGCTCAATTTTTGGATGGGCAACAGTGTCTGAAGGATCCCTACTCAAAAATCCTTCTCGTACTAAGTATCTGAAAAAAGTTTTTACAGCATTTAACTTTCTGGAAACAGATTTTGGTGTGTATTTTTGAGTAAGCAATTCGTCTCTAAATGCTGCAATATTGTCTTCTGTGACATTATTTGCCACCACGACATTCTTGCCCTGTAGAAAGTTAATTAGCTGTTCTATATCCGCCTTGTAAGCTAGTATTGTAGACGGGGAACGACCTTTATTTTCTAGGTTGTCTATAAATTTAGGTAATAATTCTTTTACTGTTTCGTCAGCCATGTAAACTGTTATTTAGCTTTTAGAAGTTTTATTTCTAAAATGTAATTGTTGATAGTATAAAACTATATTCTTAGTAGTATAATAACATAATCTCAGTATACGTCAATATATTATAAGTCAATTTTCGTCAGAAAAATGTAAGTAAAATGTATGAAGGCATAAAACAGGTTTTTGAAAGATATGCAAAGTATTCCATATTTTTGCTTTTAGCAGTACTGCTAGCATCACTTTTTAATAATGTTAAGAAAGTAAAAGAAGCAAAAGATAGGGTAGAGTTAGTAAAAGATAGAGTTGAACAGCTGAGAAAAGAGAATGATGAGTTAAAAAAGAATTTGGAAAAAGTTCAGAGCCAAGAGTTTTTGGATACACAACTAAGAGATGAACTAGGGTATGTTAAAGAGGGCGAAATAGTTGTAGTTCTTCCGGAGGATACAGAATTTTTGAAAAATCTTGCCCCAGAAGTTAAAAATACACAAACAGTAATGCCTGATCCAAATTGGAAGAAGTGGTTAAAACTGTTTATCTGAACTGTGTTGCGGGGCTAGGAGTCGAACCTAGTCTGGAAGATTATGAGCCTTCCGTGCAGCCGTACACTACCCCGCATGTCATAAAACAAAAACTATTGTTTAAAAAAGCCTCAATTTGAGGCTGTTTATATTATACCAGAGATTATGTATGCTTCAAGAAGGGTTATTCCGAGAGACCTTTCTTATGTTGGGGAATTTTGGTAGAATAAGCCTGCTGCCAGCGTAGCTCAGTTGGTTAGAGCGTGGGATTCATAAACCCAAGGTCGGAGGTTCGATCCCTCCCGCTGGCACATATTGTATTTGCTAATTAAAAATGTCTAACTTATAATATGCACACATGATAACAGTTGCAAACTGGCATTACTTGAAATTCTCCTAACGGGGGCTAGTTTCCAGTGGCCAAAAGGCAATTTTTAACAGACCTCCGAAAGGAGGTTTTTTAATTGTTATGAGAAACAAAAAAACAATCGGAATAATAGGCGGTATGGGTCCTTTTGCTTCATGCCGGATGGTTGACATGGTGCTGAAGGTGTCTCGTGATATGTGTGGTGCAAAAAAAGACGAAGATTTTCCGGAAATCTTGCTAATCTCCATTCCTGTTAAAAATTTCTATTTAAATACTAGTAACTCGATACAGGTGCTGAATGAAATCAATTCAAAAGTAAAGATATTTAAAGAAGGAAAAGTTGAAGTATTCGGAATTGCCTGCAATATTGCACACTTAATTGCTGACAAAATTAATATACCAGATGGTGTTGAATTTGTATCAATTATTAATGCTACGGTAAATGAGGTAGAAAGTATTAGTATTAAGAAAGTCGGCTTACTGGCTTCTCCTGTGACAATTGAATCTCGACTATATCAGGATGCGTTGGAGAAAAAAGGCATTAAGGTAATACTTCCAAACAGACAACAGATTAGTAAGTTAGGGAAAATAATCGAGGAATTAGTATCCTTACGAAACGAAAAGAAGAACAGACAGTTGTTAAAAGAAATATCAGAATTTTTAGTTGCAAATGGTGCAGAAGCAATTATTTTAGGTTGTACAGAATTACCACTGGCTTTTCCTAACAAAAACAGTTTTCCTGTAATCAATACGATAGAAGTTTTAGCAAATAAATTAACCGAAAAATGTTATATTAGTAACTAAGATGGTAAAAAGAGTATTAGCTGGTATGCGTCCCTCGAACGCGTTGCATATTGGCAATTATTTAGGGGCAGCAAAAGGGATGATTGCACTACAAGATGGTCCTGACTACGAGACTTTCTATATGGTTGCAGATTTACATGCAATTACAACACCATATGACAATAGTAAGCTTAGTGAAGCTGTCCAAAATGTAGTTTTAGATTATCTTGCTGCAGGACTTAATCCTGAAAAATCTACAATATTTATCCAATCACATGTTCCTGAACATACTGAACTAGCTTATCTGCTTTCCACTAGTATGACTGTAGCAAGAATGCAACATCTTCCAACATTCAAAGAAAAGGTTAAACAATTTCCTGATAACGTAACCATGGCATTGCTTAATTATCCTGTGTTAATGTCAGCTGACATTTTGCTTTACAAAGCAGAGCTTGTTCCTGTCGGAATTGATCAAGAACCTCATTTGGAAATTGCAAGAGAGATTGCTAGAAAAATGAACAATGAATATAGTACTGATTTTCCTGAACCAAAAAGGTTTGCCACACAAGGTGAATATGTACCTTCACTTACAGGTGAAGGTAAGATGAGTAAGTCTGTGCCAGGAAGCTATATTGCTTTAACAGATGATTTGGAAACAATAAAAAAGAGACTTGCTGCTACTCCTACTGATTCTGGGAGTGGAGAAATTAAAATAGATAAAAATGATAATAAAAAGTATATAGACAAATCAGGGAGTGAATCACCAGGAGTGGCAACTTTGATGACATTAGTAGAGTTATTTGAAGCAGAGGATAAAAGGAGTGAATATGAAGATGCATACCAGTCGACAGGAATAAGATACAAAGACCTAAAAGAAAAATTATCAGAGGCAATTTATGAGGAAATTAAACCAACCCAAGAGAGAAGAAAGGAACTGGAAAGGGATAAAGACTATATAGATAAAATTTTAAAAGAAGGAGCTGGAAAAGCAAGGGAAGTTGCCAAGCAAAACATACTTGAAGTTAAAGAAAAGATGGGACTCGGTTAATCTTTTAAATTACTCCAAATCTGATAAAACTGGTTTCGTTCAAAATCTGCAATTTCTTTGTGCTCGATTATTGTCCCATTTAAGGTGTCATAAGAAATAATTGCAACGGAATTGTTAAAAACTAGTTTATCAATATAGTTTATTTCTAAAAAGTGATGGTTTAGTTGTACAACACGAATCGGCTAAAAGCGGAAATTACAAAGAGGTAGTCTGCATGTTATCTTCTTCATCTTTACTATGTCAAGTGTATTATGTTATAAAAGGCACATGCAAAATATAAATTTTGATGATTTTGCGAAAATTGACATACGTGTCGGGGAAGTTATTGATGCGGAGGACGTAGAGGGAAGTGATAAGCTTATTAAGCAAACAGTTGATTTTGGAGAGTTGGGAAAAAGAACAATTCTGTCTGGAATAAAAAAATGGTATAAGCCAAATGACCTTATAGGTAAAAAACTTCTTTATGTAACTAATTTAGAACCAAAGGAAATGTTTGGTTTCCAGTCTCAAGGAATGCTTTTGGCAGGAATAAAAGAGGATCAAGAAGAAAAAGAAGCAGTGCTAATACACGCTGATAACAGTTTGGAAATAGGAGCGAAAGTTGTATAAAAATTGAATTAGCACTTGGCTGTCTTATTTGCTAAACTGATTACTAGTGATATAATGCTTGCGTATTGAAAAAAACTAACAAATGGATCCCATCAAAAACATCAAAAATTTAAAACAAAAAGACAAAAAGGGAAAAAATAAATTCAAATTTAAATTCAAAATCAATCTCTGGACAGTGGTAATTATTGGTTTGATGATTCTTTTTTTTATGCCTTTTATCTTCAGTTTAGGCAATTTTTCTCAAAGTGATAATAAGATAGAGATTTCTCAACTGCTTACAGACATTAGAGAAGGTAGAGTAGAGAGCGTTGAGATTCAAAACGAAAGAGTGATAGCAAAATTTGAAAATGGTGAAGAAAAAACTGCAATTAAAGAACAGAGTGAAAGTTTTGCAGATCTTCTGGAAAAGTCAGGTCTGAATCCTGCTGATGTTAATTACACTGTAGTAGATCAATCATTTGCCAGAGCTTTTGGAGATATAATTAGTATTCTTTTACCTCTTGGAATAATGGCTGCCTTTTTCTTCTTTATTATTCGGGCGCAAAGTAAAGGGGCTCAAGACATATTCTCTTTTGGAAGAAGTAAAGCAAAATTGTTTGCTAAAGGTAAGCAGGATGTAAATTTTGATGACGTGGCTGGTGTTGAGGATGCTAAAAAGGAGCTTGAGGAGGTTGTAGACTTTCTTAAAAACCCTGCAAAATACAGAAAAATTGGAGCTCGTACTCCAAAAGGTGTTCTATTGGTTGGTCCTGCCGGTGTTGGTAAAACTCTACTTGCTAGAGCTGTAGCAGGTGAGGCAAAAGTACCGTTTTTCTCTATGGCAGGAAGCGAGTTTATGGAGATGCTTGTTGGTGTTGGTGCAAGCCGTGTAAGAGATCTTTTTGCTAATGCAAAAGCAAGTGCTCCTTCGATAATTTTTATTGATGAAGTTGACGCAATTGGAAGACAAAGAGGAAGAGGGTTAGTAGGTGGCCATGATGAACGTGAGCAAACTCTTAATCAAATTTTGGTAGAGATGGATGGTTTTACCCCAAATGATAATGTAATTGTTATTGCTGCAACGAATAGAGGAGATTTGCTTGACCCTGCGCTCTTGCGACCTGGTAGGTTTGATAGGCGTGTGGTATTAGATATGCCAGATAAAGAAGGAAGAAAATCTATTCTTAAAATCCATGCTAGAGGAAAGAAATTTACAACCAAGATAGATTGGGATAGAGTAGCCAACCGTACAGTAGGATTCTCTGGTGCAGACCTTGAGAATATGCTTAATGAGGCCGCCATACAAGCTGCTAGAGCAGGAAAAAAAGAAATTGAAATGAGTGATATAGAAGAAGCTGCAACAAAAGTGAAATTAGGACCTGCTAAAAAGAGATTGATGAGCGAAGAGGACAAGAGAATTACAGCCTATCATGAAGCAGGACACGCAATTGTTACCCATATGTTACCCAAAATGGATCCAGTACACCAAATTTCGATTGTGGCAAGAGGGATGAGTCTTGGTCATACTCTTATTCCTCCTGCTGCAGATAGACAGCACGAAACTAAAACAAGAATTCTTCAACAAATATCAGCAATGCTAGGAGGTAGAGCTGCAGAAGAAGTTGTTTTTGATGAAATGACATCAGGTGCTTCAAGTGATATAGAAAAGGCAACAAAACTGGCACGTGCTATGGTAATAGATTTTGGAATGAGTAAACTAGGTCCTATTGATTTTAATCCTGCTGATGAAGCCGGCAGTAATGGATATTCTTGGACAGAACAAGGCCAGGTCTCACAGGCTATGCAAGAAAAAATAGATGAAGAAGTTAGAAAAATAATTGAAGATGCGTACAAATTAGCAATTAATATTGTAAAAAAAGAACGAAAAGTTATGGACAAAGTTGCAGATAAGCTTTTAGAGGACGAAACTCTAGACCGTGAACAATTTGAAAAAATTGTTGGGAAAAAAACTGAAGTAGAGAACTAACTTCCAAGTTTTTGTTAATTAAGTGACCTTTGTTTAGTATGGGTGAATTTTCAGGAGAATTAAAAACCGCAAAAGATATTCTTCCAGAAAGAACTGCCACCGCAAGACTGTATCCTGTAGAGGACTATTAGAGAGCGAAAAAAATACTTGATAGCAGTAGTAATTCAAGTGAGAAATTTGGTGTTAAAGAATCATAATTTGATACAATACTTTTATGTCCAAACTTCTTTTAATTGATGGGAATGCAATAATTCACCGTGCTTATCATGCAATGCCTGCCTTGACTACAAAAGATAATAAACCCGCAGGTGCTGTCTATGGTTTTATCAATATGCTGCTTCGGGTAATCCAAGATCTAGAACCAACTCATATTGCAGTATGTTTTGATAGACCAGAGCCAACATTTAGAAAAGAAATATTCAAAGAGTATCAGTCTCACAGACCGGAAATGGATGAAGATTTAGGAGTCCAGTTTGCTACAGTCAAGAGCGTATTGGAGGCAATGAATATACCGGTGTTTGATAAGGCAGGGTATGAAGCAGATGATCTGATTGGGACTTTAGCAAAAAAAGGAAAAAACAAGGTGTTTGATCAGGTTATTATTGTTACAGGAGACAAAGACATACTTCAGTTAGTGGACGACAAAGTAAAAGTTTATCTACCTATTCGAGGACTATCTAATGCAAAACTTTTTGGGAAAAAAGAAGTAAAAGAAAAACTTGGAGTTGAACCAGAGCAGATAGTAGATTTAAAGGCATTAATGGGAGATCCTTCAGACAATTATCCAGGTGTTTTTGGCATTGGTCCAAAAACAGCAATAAAATTATTACAAAAATACAAAAGTTTTCCCGACATATACAAAAATTTAAATTCGATAGAAGACAATATCGCCAAAAAGCTACAAGACGGAAAAGAAAATGGAGAAATTTCGTACAAATTAGCAAGAATTAATACAGAAGTAGATTTTGAGTATGATTTAGACAATATGGTTAAGTGGAGGATTGACAGTGTAGAAGTGATATCTTTATTTGAAGATTTAGGGTTTAAAACACCTATAAAAAGGGTAATGGATGTTGCCGCAAAAATTAATACAAGCGGACAGGATAGCTTATTTTAATGAAAGTAGTAATTGTTCATGATTATTTAATCGATTACGGTGGAGCCGAAAAAGTCCTCCTTTCTTTACATGAACTTTATCCCAAAGCTCCTATTTATGTGTCTGTCCTTGATAAAAAACGCATGGGGAAGTTTATGGATGATTTTAAGAATGCAGATATTCGTCAAAGTTGGTTTGGCAGACTTCCTTTTACCTCGAAGTTTATTTCTCCTCTAAGATTTCTCCTCCCCTGGATTTGGGGAAGTTTTGATTTTTCAGATTATGATTTAATAATATCTTCTTCTAGTTGGGCAGTAACTAAAGGATTTAAAAAAGGCAAAAAAACAATTGAGATTTCTTATACTCACACACCTCCTAGATATTTGTATGGCTATGATATGTCAAGGAAATGGCAAGAAAAGTGGTACAAAAATCTCATCAAATTATATTCGCTTATTGTTAATCATTTTATGAGGATGTATGACTTTGATCAGGCACAGAAAGTTGATCATTTTATTGTAAATTCAGAAAACGTGGGTAAAAGGGTAGCTAAGTTTTACAGAAGAGAATATGAAGTAATTTATCCACCAGTTGAAGTGGATAAATTTATGAACGACAAAATTAAACCTATTGAGGAAGATTATTTTCTTACAGGTGGTAGACTTGTAGCGGCAAAAAATTTTGATTTGATAATAAAAGCGTGCATTAAGGAAAATATACCTTTAAAAATATTCGGTTCAGGGATAGACGAAGAAAGGCTTAGAAGTTTTGCAAAAGGGAAAAAGGTAGAGTTTTTAGGTAAGTTACCTGATGAAAAACTAATAGCTTATTTTAAGGGAGCTAAAGCATTTATTGTTGCACAAAAAGATGAAGATTTTGGGATGACATTAGTTGAGTCTATGGCGGCTGGGACTCCTGTTATTGCCTATAAAGGCGGTGGTTATGTAGAAAGTGTTGTTGAAGGCGAGACGGGTTTGTTTTTTGAGGAGCTTAATGTAAATTCTTTAGCCAAGACAATAAAAAAGTTTGAGAAAATGAAGTTTAACAAAAAAACTCTTGAGTCCCATGCTAAAAAATTTTCAAAAGAGAGGTTTAAGAGGGAAATAAGTGAGTTTGTGGAGGAAAAGGTTGGATGAAATTTAGAAAATCAACTTATATACGGAAGTCTTGTTTGTAAACTGAAACCCCTAACTAGCTTTCTAGCTTATGCAATCTGGATTGGAGGCAATATAAAGATAAATAATAAGCGGCTTGTAACTTTTCAAATTGATTTAATTCAGCTAAATAGTGTTCTTTTCGGGATTGATGGCCTGATACTAATACAAATGGTTTTCCTCGTCCATATCTGTGCGTAGGTTCTGTGACTGATAAATTTAAATGATACTCTCCTTTTTGATCTAATATTTCTAATGTAGACACTTTAACTTCAGTATTGTTTTCGACTGCTTTGACATTAATATTCATCTCATAAATTGGATCTAAAGTTCCCATAATTGTGTTACTAAGTCTTTCAGACATATTAAACCTTTCAGCAGAATGATAATAAATAAGTTCACTACCGGATGATTCAAATTGTTCTCCTGCTTTGTATAGTATATTTATATGTTTAAAAAATCCTTCAAGAAATGTAGGAGTTAATTCATTTTCAATTTGTTGAGCTTCTAATCCTTTTAATATACTTAATTGGTCTGGAGAGATGTTTAATTCATTTTTCATTAGTATAAATATAATTAAAAAACAAAAAAACGTCAATAGTAAATATATATGAGTATTGGCTTTTTTGAATTAAAATATAGTCATAAATTATTAGAAATTGCTGATATAATAAGTCCATGCCGGAGCTTCCTGAAGTAGAGACAATAAGAATTCAATTGGAAAAATTTATTGTAGGACATAAAGTAGAAGATATAAAAATCAACAACGAAAGATCTTTCCTAGGAAACAAACAAAATATCATTGGTGCAAAGATAAAAAGTGTTAGAAGATTTGGAAAAGTTTTGTCAGTAGATTTTGATAATGACTACTCAGCAGTAATACATGTAAAAATGACAGGACAGTTAATTTATACAGGTCCATATTTAGAATCGCCTCCAAAACAGAGTAAAAAAATAGTTGGTGGTGTTCCGGGGAGACACACTCATGTGGTTTTTGAGCTAGATAAGAATGGTGTTTTATACTTTAATGATCTTCGGAAATTTGGCTGGATTAAAGTTGTCCCAACAAATGAAGTACAAAAAATTGGTCTTATTAATAAAATGGGGCCAGAGCCATTAAACGATCTTACTTTGGATAAATTTAAAGAAATAATTAGATCAACAAAAAGATCAATAAAAGTTTTGTTGATGGATCAATCAAAAATTGGCGGAGTAGGAAATATTTATGCAAATGATGCTTTGTATCTTGCCAAAATTCATCCAGAAAGACAAGCAAACAGCTTGAATGAGAATGAAATAAAAGATCTTTTTGAGAGAATCGAGGAAGTTCTTAAAAAGGGAATTTCTACTAAAGGTTCTAGTGAAAATTCTTATGTGACTCCTGATGGATCGGAAGGTACCTACCAAAACCACACTGTAGTTTATGGTAAAGATGGAGAAAAATGTGAACGTTGCGGATCTATCATCCAAAAATCTAAAGTAGGTGGAAGAGGAACTTATTTTTGTCCTAAATGTCAGAATATCTCAATTTAGCAAACATAAATTCAGAATTATTTAAGAAAAATTTTTTGTAATGGAAAGATCCAAGAGAATTAATGTTTCTTCAAAGGAATTTGGCAATTATGGAGAATTGGTAATGTTTGATTCAGTCGGACAAGAATTTGCTGCTGATTACACCTTTCTTTCAAGACTTGATATCTATGATATTGGTTTGATTCCGAATGTCGGGGTGGGAATTGATTTAAATATTGGTGGTTTTTCCAAGGATGCCGGTACTTTTGATGTAAGAGGTTGGTATCCTTTAGCAAAAATCCCAGAATCACTAAGAGATAAGGTTGAGGTTTTGGCAATGGAGGCAAAAGGTTTTAAATGGGATTTACATTTGACAAAAATTCAATTACTTGACGCCGGAAGAATTACCAATCCTGTCGTTGAGGTTTTAAGAAATAATAATGAGTATTTTATTCCAGATGTTACAGATTACTTAAGGATTCGTTTATTAGGAGGGCGAGGAGGTGTAGGTGAAAAATTCGATTTAGATTTTAGAGAGGATCTTGTTCCGGCAAAAGTAGTTAGAGTTAGGACTAAAGAATTAAAAATACATACTTCAAGTGACATGTCATCAAGCTATATCACTTTGGGTGGAAGAGAATTGTTTATAGTTATTCCGGAAAGTGAAGATTCAGTTAAAAAATATGCAACAAACGCAAGTATTTTAAGTGTATTAGGCAATAAAGATCTTGGTTTGTCAGACAAATGGTGGTTTAGAGGAGTTATTGAGAGGTCAGATTTTAATCTTATTGAATGGGATGGCGATTAGATAAAATAAATAAAAGTCATTTTGCACTAACTTCAAATGATATAATCACCGATAGATGAAACTTTCAAAAATTTATCTATCTAATTTCCGAAATTTTGAGGAAAAATTAATTGAGTTTTCGGATAGGACGACTGTTTTTATCGGGGATAATGCTGTAGGGAAAACAAATATTCTTGAATCAATTTATTTGCTCTCTCTTGGTAAAAGCTTCAAAGCCACAAAAGAAGAAGAAATGATCAATTACAATGTAGAAATTGCTAGGGTAAAAGGTCTTTTAGAAAAAGATGGTGAAAGTTATAAACCGGAAATAGTTTTGACTCGAGGATATATCACGATTGATGAAGAATCAGGAAAGAAAGAAAAAGTAGGAAGAAAGCGACTTTTATTGAATGGTGTAGGAAAACGGTTGGTGGATTTTTCCGGTAACTTTAAATCAGTATTGTTTAGTCCTCAGGATATGGATTTAGTCACAGAGTCCCCAAGTATAAGAAGAAAATTTCTTGATAATGTTTTATTTCAAGTAGATAGGGAATACAGGCGTTCTTTAATCTCATATAACAAAGGTTTACGTAGAAGGAACAAAGTGCTAAAAAAAATTCGTGATGAAGGTGCTCCGCGAAGTCAGTTATTGTTTTGGGATAAACTTTTAATAAAAAACGGTGATTATATTGTAAACAAGCGAGAAGAATTTATAGATTTTGCTAATTCTCAAGACATAAAAATAGATAAAAATTATTCAATTTTGTATGACAAAAGCGGTATTAGTGAGGCTAGATTGAAAAAATATTCTAATGAAGAAGTAGCAGCGGCTACAACATTAGTTGGACCGCACAGAGATGATTTTATATTTAAAATGAAAAAAGATGACACCTCAGAAGATGAATTGGCACTTTATGGTTCTAGAGGAGAACAAAGAATGGGAGTACTTTGGTTAAAATTATCCGAGGTTATTTTTATCGAAGATCAGACAAAAGAAAAGCCACTGCTTTTGCTTGATGATATATTTTCTGAATTAGATTCTGAACATAGAGAAATTGTTCTTAATATTTCCAAAAATCAACAAACAGTCATAACTACTGCAGATTCACAGTTTGTTGAGGGTATGAGCGGTGTGGAAAAAATTGAAATTAGCGGTTAAAATTAGAAAGATGAACAAATCAAACAAAGAAATTCCCTCCAGGAGTCTTTTTACACAAGTAGCTAAGGGAGTGTTTAGACCGACAACAGAAGTTGAACAGAACCATAAGAATAGCACTAATAGTACCCAACAATCAGAAGGTGGTAGCAGTGAATCAACAAAAAAGAAAAAGAAGCATACAACAGGGCACTCGCATGCGGCACATATTGAAGCCGCTCTGGATAAAGACTAACTTTTATTATTCTTTCTTTTCTACCCCGGCAATCTTGCTTAAGTTGTAAGTAACAAAAACAGCCAAAAACGTAACAATGACTGCATAGACAAAATGTGATACAAGTGCAGAGTCTTCCCCAAAAAGCGGTTGTATGTAAACATTTATCAATTCTTTGACAAATTCATTCCATGCAAGAGCAGCTACAAGCCCAAACCCAGAGGTCATTAGTTTTAAGGTTTTATCGGCAAACTCTTTTCTAAAAGCGGCTGCTTCTTTTGCTATTTTACTTTGGAGACGCTTTTCCACTTCGTGCTCGATTTGTTTTTTAGTTTCCTTGTCTAAATGTTTAGCTGCCATAAATTTTAGTATATCTAAAAATTATCCAAATTCATATTTAAGTATTTGCAAGTAGTGAGATTGTATGTATAGAATAAATACGTCTCATGAATGTTTTTGACGGAAAAGGGCTACAAAATCTTTATCAACCAAAAAAAAACTCAAACGGTGAGGATAATGGTCAGATAACAATTATTGGTGGAAGCAAGCTTTTCCACGGAGCTCCTCTTTTTTCTTTAAAAACTGCTTCAAGAATTGTAGATATGGTTTTTTTTGCAACTCCCGAAAAGTCTGTTGGCTATGTTGCGGAGAAAATAAAATCCCAGTTGTTGTCATTTATCTGGATACCTTGGGAGGAAGTTGAGGAGTATATACAAAAAAGCGACGCTATACTAATAGGACCTGGATTTATGCGGTACTCATCTGAATCTGATGGACACAAATATGATACTGAATTTTGTGATGATGAATGCAAACAGACAAGAGAAATAACTAAACAGTTTCTAACTAAGTATTCAAAGAAAAAATGGGTAATTGACGCAGGAAGTCTCCAAACGATGGAGGATATTTGGATACCTGAAGGAGCAATTATTACACCAAATAGAAAAGAGTTTGAGATTCTTTTTAAAATTAAAGGAGGAAAGGGTAAAAAAAAGATAACAGAGTTAGTTAGTAAAATGGCAAAAAATTATAAATGCACAATTGTACTTAAAGGACCAGAAACTATAGTTTGTTCGCCAGATGATTGTATGGTGGTAAAAGGTGGTAATCCGGGGCTAACCAAGGGCGGAACAGGTGATGTGTTGGCGGGACTAACAACTGCTTTGTTTGCAAAAAATGATGCATTTTTATCTGCATTAGCTGCAAGTTATGTACAAAAAAAAGCTGCAGATGTTATTTATAAAGATAAAGGTCCTTATTATAATTCAGATGACCTTGCAGATTTTATACCTGACGTCTTATTCAAGGAAGTAAAAAATTGAGATTGATTATTACCGCATATTCTCCGTATAATTACTAAAGAAAATGTACTCGCCAAAGTATTCAATATCAAACCAAATATTAAAAAACATCGGTGAGATAGAGGCTGCTAAGGAGGTAGTTGAAAACGCTCCACTAGTTCCTAGATTTGAAAAGCAGTTCAAAACCGATGCCCTTGTTAGAACAGTTCACCACGGAACTCATATTGAAGGAAATGATTTGAGTCTTGATCAGACAAGAGCAGTTCTTGAAGGTGAAAGTGTTGTCGCAAAAGAAAGAGATGTTCAGGAGGTTATTAACTACAGGAATGTGATGGATCTTTTGGATGAATACAAAAATGAAGATAAATACACAGTGGAAATGCTTAAAAACATGCAAAGATATTGTGTTTTTAGAATTGTTCCAGAAGACAAAGTTGGAGTTTTTCGAAATACTCAAGTTGTTATAAAAAATGAAGGAACTGGAGAAGTGATTATGAGGCCTCCTCCTGCAGTGCAAGTATCCTACATGGTGGAGGACTTCATTGATTGGTTAAATAGGCCAGAGGGAAAAGATATCCATCCTGTAATAAAGGCGGGTATAGCCCATTATGTGCTTGTTGCAATTCATCCTTTTGTTGAGGGAAATGGAAGAAGTGCAAGGGCATTTGCAAGTCTTGTATTACTCAAGGAAAATTATGATATAAAACGATTTTTTGCTTTAGAGGAGCATTTTGATCATAACCCTGCGGGGTACTATGAAGCATTTGCAGAAGTGGATAAGCAATCTGAGAATATTGCTGTCAGAGATCTGACTCCGTGGCTTGAGTATTTTACTAAAGTAGTGGCAATAGAGCTTACGAAGATAAAAGAGGCTATAAGAAAGCTTTCGATAGACAGCCAAATAAAGATAAAAATCGGGCAGCAAATTAGTCTATCTGAAAGACAGATGAAACTGGTGGAATATTTAGGACAAAACGGTGAAGCAAAAATGCAGGATCTTAAATCTGTGCTACCCATGGTATCAGAAGACACTGTTTTAAGAGATTTAAAAGATCTGATAGATAAAAAGATAGTCAAGAAAAAAGGAAAAACAAAAGCTGCTCGTTATCTTATGGTGGGGAAATAAGATTTATCTTTTCCCGAATGTTTGCCTCTTTTTAATTAAATTCATATAATACACACTTAATATAGTTAATTGCAGTTTTGTCAACTGAGTTTGGCGTTTTTGTATTATGTGGAAAGAAGTTTTTAAAAATAAAACAGAAAAAAGAAAATTAAGTGCTAGTTTACGTGATTTTCCAAACATCAAATATAAAAAGAACTTTGATCCTATTTTATTGATATCTGAGAATGCTGGAGTTATCAAAGAGTCTTGTCAAAAAAATATTAAAAACGGATCTAAGAAAACTACCTCCGAAGTAGTTGTTTTGAGACGCGAAGAAAATCTATCAAATGTCACTTTAGGCTTTAGAGTGGATGGCTGGGTACGCTATCCAATCATAAGAGACGATAAAGTCAGTTGGCATTGGCTTAAATGCGAGAAAAATAGATTAAACACACAAAATGGAAATGGAATATATGAAATCTCTCGTTTGTCTGACTTAGAAGAACATGAAGTTAATTTGTATAAAGCTATATCAATATTACGCGCTGACATTGATACCCTTAAAAGGGAGCCAGAGAATTATCTTAAGTCTGACAAAAATATTGATTTACGTATTTGGGTTTATACTTTACGCTCTTCTACTCTTAACCTTGCACGCAACGACCCTAATGACAGGTTAACATCAATGTTATTATATGAACACAGCAGGTTTGAAATTTTTCTTTCCAGAGCTGTTGCGTGTGGCAAAATTAAACTTTCGGATAAAATGTTTGTTGATAGTTTGGTACACCCAATGGAACTTACTCGCTATAGAGCTAGACTTGGCTGGATGGTAGAGAAAACAGAAGAACAAGTTACGGAATTTTTAAGGGAGTATAAAAAAGGTATTTATGATCCAAAAAAAGTTCAAGGTTTAAAGAAAGCTTATGAAATACTTGATAGTTTATATAAACATTCATATAGGATGAAAGAATCAGCGAATGAGTATTTTTCAGATGAAGTTATAAATTTGTATAGTAAGGATGACTTTTCTGGTGTTAGCTTGTTAAATTGGTTATATAGGCTAGATAACAAAATGAGAGGAGTAAGTATAATAGAAAAAGTTGAAGCAAAAGCAACAGATTCAGAGTAAAATGAAGATATGGATTTTTCAAAACTTTCAGAATACCTCGATAATCTAGAGCAAACGACTTCACGAAATGATATAACTGTTGTTTTATCAGACCTATTAAAGGAATCGAATGAAGAAGTTGTTGCGAAAGTAGTTTATTTGATTTTAGGAAAAATTTCTCCGTCTTATGAGTCAACCGTTTTTAATATTGCAGAAAGAATGGTTGTAGAGACTATAGCAAGGGCATACGATACTACTAAAGAAGAAGTCATTAGTCTGTACAAAGAAAGAGGTGATTTGGGAGATGTTGCTTATTATTTAGCAGAAAAAGGAGAGAAAATACAAAAACCTCTAGATGTGAATAGGGTTTTTGATGCACTTGTGGATATTGCCAAAGAAGATGGTCAAGGAAGTGTAGAGAAAAAAATATCAAAATTTGCAATTCTTCTAAAAAGTTTAGACCCATTGAGTGTAAAGTATGTGACAAGGATACCGTTGGGGAAATTAAGATTGGGTTTTAGTGAAAAAACTGTAATTGATGCTATTTCCTGGATGGAAAAAGGTGACAAGTCTGCTAGTAAGCAGTTGTCAAAAGCATATAATGTATTACCTGACGCAGGACTCCTTGCACAGAAAGCAAAAAAAGTTGGTATTGAAAAAGCTGTCAAAGAAATAGAGCCTCAGATTGGTGTGCCTATTCTTCCAATGCTTGCACAAAGGCTGAGGAGTGCAAAAGAAATGGTTGATAAAATGGGGGAAGTAGCAGTTGAACCTAAGCTGGATGGTTTGCGTCTTCAGATTCATTATAAGAAGGGTGAAAACCCAAAAGCCTTTACCAGAAATTTAAACGAAACTTCTTGGATGTTTCCAGAACTTCAAAATATTAAACATGAAATTGATTCAGACGAAGTAATTTTAGATGTAGAAGCTGTTGGTTTGAGCGAAGATACAAAAAAACTAGCAAATTTTCAGACCACTATGACAAGAAGGCGAAAGCACGATATAGATGAATCGGCAGATAAAGTACCAATTAGGTTTTATGCTTTCGATATTTTATTTAAAAATAATGAAGAACTTTTGCATCTAAAGTATCTAGAAAGAAGAAAGATATTAGAAGAAACTATTAAAAGTAAAGAGACTTTACAACTTGTGGATTATATAGTAACAGATAACCCAAAAATTATCATTCAAAAGCACCATGAATATTTAGCAGAAGGACTAGAGGGAATAATTGTAAAAAGCATAGATGGTAAATATATATCCGGCAGGACTGGTTGGCGTTGGGTAAAGATGAAAGAGCCTGAGGGGAAAGAAGCAAAGCTTTCTGATACGATAGATGTTGTAGTTATGGGTTACACTCAAGGGCGTGGAAAAAGAGCACAGTTTGGTATTGGGCAATTTTTAGCTGGAATTAGGGATGGTGAAGAAATAAAAACTGTAACAAAGGTGGGAACAGGATTAACTGATGATCAATTTCGCGAGCTACACCAAAGATTGGAGAAAATAAAGACAGTGAGTAAGCCAAGACAATATGAAGTGAATAAAAATTTAGAACCAGATTTTTGGGTTGAGCCTAAACTTGTCGTAGAGCTTGCTGCAGATGAAATAACAAAAAGCCCAATCCATACTGCTGGGTATGCTCTAAGATTTCCAAGACTTGTTAATTTCAGAGATGATAAAAGTGCAAAGGAAGCTACTACAATAAAAGAGTTGATGGATATTAGTGGATTATAAGTGTATTTGATAACTACTACATCCTATATTATAATATTTACACAATGGTTGAGACAGGTAAACTAGGTGATTCAGAGTTAAATAACTTTTTGGATGAATATGGTGTGCCAGTAGTGGAAGGTGGAAACGTTGCAAATGATATTCGTTTCCATTTGTCTAAAGAATCAAGACCCGCGATTGCGTTTGTCCTTCGGTCCGTCGTCCCAACCAAAGAAGAAATTGAAAAGTTAGTAAAGCATGCAAGGATGACAGCTGAAAAATGGGGTGGAACTGGAGATTCAATTTATTATCCCGGAGCAAATACTATGCTTATTTGGAAAAATGAAGAGGGTGGTTGGTATGCCAAAAGAGCTTCGTGGATCCAAACTTATAAAGCCTACGAGTCTTTCGGGGAGCTACTGGAGAGTGTATAAGCAATAAAGTTTTAATATACCAATTTAAAAGAGAAGTTTGAATTGTGCTAGCATAAAGATATGCCAGTTGATTATCAGGGGCTTTCTACATCTGACGTTAAAGAATTATTAAAAAAGTTTGGGCAGAATAAACTCCCCGAAAAACCTCCACCATCTGACCTTAAAATATTCCTTGAACAACTTAAAAGTCCGCTAGTATATGTTCTTTTTGCTGCTGGAATCGTGACCCTTGTTTTGGGACACTTGTCAGATACCTGGATCATTATGTTTGCTGTTGTTGTAAATACAATACTTGGATTTGTGCAAGAAAGGAAAGCAAACAAAGCTTTGGAAGCACTAAAAAAACTGGTTCATCCAACATCCGAAGTAATAAGAGATGGAAAAACTGTAAAAATTGATGCTAGTGAAATTGTGCCAGGAGATATTGTAATTTTAAACACAGGTTCAAAAATTCCTGCTGATGGAGTATTGATACATGCGAGTCGCTTTTTTGTGAATGAAGCTGTATTGACTGGAGAATCTTCCTCTATAGAAAAAGACACAAAAGATACGGTGTTTATGGGAACGGTTGTCGCTTCTGGTAGAGGTATGATGAAAGTAGAACATACTGGATCAGATACCCAAATCGGTAAAATTGCAAAACAAGTTCAGGAACCTTCAGATGATACTCCTTTAAAAAGGCAGCTTGAAAAGTTAAGCAAACAGTTATCTTTATTAGTTTTTATTCTTACACTTGCGGTATTTGTAATTGGAGTTATCAGAGGAAAAAATTTATCTGAAATATTTGCCACCTCTGTTGCTTTGGCAGTATCTGCTATTCCTGAAGGATTGCTGGTGGGGTTGACAGTTGTTTTGGCAATCGGTATGCAAAGAATTCTTGCCAAAAAGGGCTTGATGAGAAATCTTGTTTCTACAGAGACTTTAGGTAGTGTAACTGTTATCTGCACAGATAAAACAGGAACACTTACAAAGGGAAAGGTTAAAGTAACTGAGTATATAGGAAACGAGGAAGATTTGGTTATGCAATCGATTATAGCTAATGATATGGATGATCCAATAGTAATTGCTGCTTATGAATGGGCAAATTCAAGTAAAGCAAAAAATGAGAGTATTGAAGTTTATGCTAAAAAGCATTCAAGATTAGATTCTATCCCTTTTTCTTCAAGTGATAGATTCTTTGCCAGTCTTAATAATGGTAAAAAAACAAATACTCTTTTTGTAAATGGTGCTCCTGAGTTTATTTTAGATTGGTCCAATTTAACAAAAACACAAAAAACAGAACTAAAGCAAAAAATTGATGAATTATCAGGAAAAGGCAGAAGGCTTGTGGGTTATGCAAGAAAAAGTGTGCCTTCTAAAAAAGATAAAATATCAAAAAATGATGTAGTTAAAGACCTTGAATTTGTTGGAATCCTTTCCTTTAGTGATCCTGTTCGTGAAGGGGTGAAACAGGCATTTGAGAAAACAACTAAAGCTGGAATAGAAACTATTGTAATCACCGGAGATTACTCACAGACTGCAGTACATGTGATGAAGGAATTGGGAATTGAGGTTTCTAATTCTGAAATTATGGTTGGAAGTGAACTCTCAAAATTAACTGACAGAGAACTTAGAAAAAGATTGAAAAATGACGGACATTTGGGCATTAAATTATTCGCAAGAACAACTCCTGATCAAAAACTTAAAATTGTAAAAGCACTCAAGGAAAACGGAGAAATAGTAGCTATGATGGGAGATGGTGTTAATGATGCTCCAGCTCTAAAAAAGGCAGACATTGGTATCGTAGTAGAAGAAGCCACAGATGTAGCAAAAGAAACGGCAGATATGGTTTTGCTTGATTCTAGTTTTGAAACTATTGTTGCAGCAGTAGAAGAGGGTAGAGGAATATTTGATAACATTCGAAAAATACTTTTATATCTTATGAGTGATGCTTTTGGGGCTATTGTTGCTGTAGTGGGTACAATTTTGTTTAATCTTCCACTTCCTGTTACCGCTTCACAAATTTTGTGGATTAATCTTATTTCAGATGGATTTCCTGACTTAGCACTTACAGTGGATCCCAAAGCGGGAGACTTGATGCAAAGACCTCCCCGGCGCGCTGATGAACCAATAATGGCAGATTGGATGAAAGCTTTGATTGCTATTATTTCATTTGTTACAGGTGTAATTACACTTGGAATGTTTATTTATTACCTTAGGTTAACAGGAGATGAAACTTTTGCCCGTTCTGTAGCATTTTTAACATTGGGTCTTAATTCACTTGTCTTTGTTTTTTCTGTAAGAACGCTAAGCAAGCCATTTTGGAAATCAAACCCGTTTAAAAACAACTGGCTTAATTTGGCTGTGTTTGGGGGCTTATTGTTGCAGTTTGTGCCGTATGCAACCAATAGCACAAGGACATTTTTTAATATTGTCTTTCCTGGGTGGCAACCTCTAATGTATGCTTTTATTGGTGCTCTTTTTACATTCATGATGATTGAGGTTCTCAAATCTTTTATTAGAAAAGTTTCTTGGTTTCAGAGTTAGGTACTTTGTTTTGAGCTATGTGACTAAATTGATAAAGCAGTCTTTAATAGTATAAAGTTTATAATGCGTTGTCTAAGAGAATAGAGGAACAAAGAATTTATAAAGGGGGTGATCAGTATGGCAGCAAAAAAACAGTCAGAATTAGGTTTAAAGAAAGAAGTAGAAGCAGCAATTGCAGTTGTTTTTGGAGCTACAATTATAGTGCCTTTGGCTTTGTTTATTATTGAAAAAGATAAGTTTGTAAAATTTTGGGCTATGCAGTCAATCCTATTTGTATTAGCGGTGGTAGCGTTAGAGACTATTTTTACAGCCACAATTGTATTAATTGTTTTAGTTCCTATCTTAATGGTGGCAGCATTTCTTCTTTGGTTAGCGATGGTTTATAAGGCATGGATGGGAGATATGTGGGAAGTGCCTATAATTGGAAAAATATCCAACTCACTAATAAAGAAGATAAATTTCTAATTACTGATACCCATGAAGATAATTGCAGGATTAGGTAACCCAGGAGATAACTATGTAAACTCGCGCCATAATATTGGTTTTATGGTTCTGGATTTTCTAAACCAAGACAATCGTTGGTCTAAAAGTAAAAATTCTAAGTTTGTTTATTCCAAGAAAATAATCAGCGGTAAAAGCGTAGAGCTGATAAAACCTCAAACATTTATGAACAATAGCGGGTTAGCTGTTGGAGAGGTCATTAAAAAACACAAAGGTTTTTCGACTAAAGATCTTTGTGTTATTCATGATGATCTTGACATTACGCTAGGTAAATGGAAAATAGACTTTGGGAAGGGTCCCAAAGAACATAACGGTATTTTATCAATTGAAGAAACTCTAAAAACAAAAGACTTCTGGAGAATAAGAGTGGGAGTTGATAACCGTACAGTAGAGAATAGAATTCCAGGTGAATCCTATGTGTTGCAAAAATTTAGCAAAAATGAATTACAAATTATTGAAAATTTGATGCCGGAGATTAGACAAAAGTTATTAGAAAAAATATAAATGATTATATGGTTTTATACACACTTTGTAGATCTTTATAAGCCGAACAATGACTTATTTAGGCTTTTTTTGTCTTCAGTTAGTCGTAGGGTTTCTCAGACTTTAGTCTCTGTTTTTTCTTCTGTTTATATCTATAAATTGCTTATTGACCGTGGATATGAGTCAAGGATCGGTGTGGTTTCTGTTTTACTTTTTCATTGCATAATTTATCTAACAAAGCTTGTTACTATGTTCATTGCAGAAAATTATAGTCTTAAATATGGATTGAAAAATGCTATTAAATTTTCATTTTTTCCATTTTTGATTTCAATAGCCTGTATTATTTTTGCTAACCAAAATATTTACCTTATTTTATTATCTGCATTTTTTTGGGGTATCCATGCTGGATTTTATTGGTTAGGTTTCCATGGTTATTTTGTTAAAGCTGCTGATATCAATCATTTTGGAAGGAGTATTGGTCAGGTTGAATTATTGCAAACAATAGCTGCTATTTTATCACCGGTAGGAGGGGCATTTGTAGTAGGATTATTTGGATTTAATTCCTTGTTTGCTATGGCAGTTGTCTTTATGGTTGTTGCAATTTTGCTTTTAAGAGGTACTGCCGAATACAAACATAAAACTGATGTCACAATTAATGAATTGCTAAAAAGTATAAAAAGGCACTACAAGATTTATCTTGCTTATATTGGAGGCGGTGTTGAAGCTGCTGCGTATTTAATTATTTGGCCATTGTTTTTGTATTTAATTTTAGAGGGAGTTGTTAAAATGGGGATAACCATGTCTGCAGCAGTTACTTTGGCTGCTGTTTTTGGATTGGTAACAGGTGATATCACTGATAAAAAGGGAGAGAAAAAATTAATTTACTTAGGTGTTCCTTTAGTTACTTCTTCTTGGTTGATAAAATCATTTTTGAGTTTAATTCCTGTATATGTGCTTTCTGATAGTTTGTGGAGTTTTGGTCAGAAAATGGTAGCCTTGCCACTTGGGGCACTAACATACAAAAAAGCTTCAGAGAAGAAAGCTGCAGAAGCGATTATATTTAGAGAAACAGGTTTGAATTTAGGAGCCTTAGTTGGCTTTTTTATTTTAATCTTAGTGTATTATTTTACTGAGAGTTTTAGGCTTGTATTTTTTGTTGTTGCATTAATTAGTTTACTACCATTATTGTCCTTAACGTTAGGAGGTTTAGATGGCCAACAAGAATGATTTTACACCAATTAAAGATGCTCTGAAAATTTATAAAAAAGTAGAGGACAAATATATTTCAAGAGAGTTTCAAGAGTATGGATATGAATTGGCACAAGAGTTAAAGGATCTTAAAAATAAGTCTTTATATATAAAATTAGCAAAAGAAACACCACGCGGATTGTTGGAAGCTGCACGTAGTTTTGTAAAAGATGCAAATAATGTTAGATCACCAGGAAAACTCTTTATGTGGAAATTGCAGGAGTTGAAGAAAAGTAAGCATAATAGGAAAAAATAACCTTAATAAAGATATGGGATTTTATCGATATAATTTAATTTGTAAAAAGGGTGTTTTATGAGGATTTATACACTATAGTAGTTATGATGGATGGTTCTGCAGAATTAAGGCATACCCCAGAAGTGGCCCCACCCGATAACTTTGATGTTGATATTTACCCTGGTCATGGAAATATAGGTTAATGGAAGACTAGAGAGGATTGAACGACGAATCGAAGAATTGGGAAGAAGCTCTGGATTAGTACCACTCCTAAAGGCAAGAATCTGGAGGCTTTATACAAATGAATTAACTAACACGCTTTCTTATTTAGTTGATGTGGCTAATGAGTTAAGAGAAAAAAATATGAGGTTGGATAATATAGAAGACCAAAGGTTTAAAGGATAAAATTAAAAAAGAACAAGAAAAAGAAAAAGAAGCAGTGCAAAGCTATACTGTTGGGAAAATAGTCGAAGATCTAAAAGTGTATGAAGAGGAGTTTGAAAAGACTGATATTCAGTTACCGAATGAAGTTAAAGACCTAACGATAGATCAAATATACGAGCTACTGACGAGATCATATAAAGAATCTGGGAGATTTGATACCATTCCAAACAATCCTTTTGGAAATGGTGAACTAAGGAAGCTTTTCTTAATAAAATATAATAGTCCATATAGTGTATAGTTTTTCTCCTTTATTTTATTTCTTTTCAAGCAATTCTTTGATTTGTCTTCTACATGATTTAAACTGGTGAATATGGAAATTGGGTTTACTCAGATGAATTGGGTGGATTTGGCTATCTTTGCCATACTTATTTACTATGCATTTGAAGGGGTAAGGCATGGGTTTTGGTCTGTTTTTGCAGGGTTTATTTCATTTGCTTCTTCGTTGATAATAGCATTGAAATTTTATCCTGTGGCGACAGTCTTGTTGAGATCTAATTTTTCTATCTCTCATTCGATTTCTAATGCTTTAGGATTTTTGTTTTTAGCACTGATTACAGAAATATTATTAAGCTTTTTTATGGATTTTGTGATCAAAAAACTTCCTGAAGGATTCCAACAAATTAAGTTTTCGCGTATTGTTGCTATTCTTCCTGCCGTAGGTGAAGGATTGGTACTAGTTTCATTTGGGTTGACTCTTTTAATGGGTTTACCTATTGCCCCCACAGTAAAGGATTCTGCTGCAAGCTCAAAAATTGGTAATGTGATTTTGAACAGGACATCCACACTGGAATCAAAGATGGGTGAAATATTTGGAGGTGTAATTGAAGATTCATTGACCCATTTAACAGTGAAGCCGGGAAGTGGAGATACAGTTCCTCTTCATATAAGTTCTTTTAATCTTACAACAGAACCAGAAACTGAGAAGGCGATGCTTAAGCTTATAAACAAAGAAAGAAAAGAAAGAGGAATAAAGGAACTTACGATGAGAAATGAGACAATCCCAGTTGCTCGTTCTCATGCTGAGGATATGTGGAGACAGCAATATTTTAGCCATTACTCACCTGACGGAAAAGATATAGGTGATCGATTAGAACAGGCTGATATCAGCTATTCTTTTGCAGGAGAAAATCTTGCACTAGCTCCTACTTTGTCAATGGCCCATACAGGACTTATGAATTCTGAGGGGCATAGGGAAAACATACTAGAAGAAGACTTTAAACAGGTTGGGATTGGAGTAATTGATAATGGAGTTTATGGCAAGATGTTTGTCCAGGTATTTACAGATTAATTTATTTAGATAATAATTAACTAAGCTTGTAAACTTAATGAAAAGCAAGATAAGTATTATTTCTATAATTGTTTTACTATTTCTTATAGGAATGCTCGTATATTCTCTTCTGACTCTAAGGGAAAGACAGTCCGTCAATACAGAAGCTTCAGTTTCAAATATAAAAGTATTTGTATCTCCTGCAGAGCAAACGATAAGAGATGGTGCATTTTTTTCAGTA
The DNA here is from genome assembly GCA_964427735.1 of uncultured Gammaproteobacteria bacterium. Taxonomy (GTDB): domain Bacteria; phylum Patescibacteriota; class Microgenomatia; order UBA8517; family UBA8517; genus CAYRUS01. The sequence goes on from CAYRUS010000001.1 coordinate 704,500, forward strand.
CTAGCGGATAGCGAAGCTGCTTTTGAAGAAGTTATGGTAACAATTAACTTTAACAATGAACTTATCCATTTAGAAAGTGATCCACAACTCATGGATGATAATATGCAGATTATTAGTATAACTTCAGCGGAGGAGTCAAACCAAAGTGGTGTTGTCAAAGCTCACTTGAAATCAAAGAATGGACTCAAAAGTGGAGTTGTTCAGCTTTTAGGTATGGACTTTAAGAATTTGGTATCTGGTCCTTTAGAGACAACGATACATGTTAATCAAGAAACTTCCTTGATTGATTCGCAAGGCAATAAAATTGAGTTGAATGTTGAACACTCAAGTGTATCCTTAAGAAAATCAGAATAACGTTTTTTATTCTAATGTGATATAAATAGGAGTAGTGAAGAAGGAAATCATAACTCATTTTGGGTTTCTTTTTGCTATTTTTGCTGCAATAATTTTGTTACAGAAATGGTTTGATCTAAGGGCTTTGTATTTTTTAATAGGAGGTGTTTTTGGTACATTATTGCCAGATATTGACCATTTAATTTATGTATATTTTCTTCGACCTCACGAACTGGGTTCACAAAGAGTTAATTATATGCTACAAAAAAATGATTTCATTGGATCGGCAAAACTGCTTGTGGATACCAGAGAGGAACGTAAAAAATTAATTTTTCATACTGCTTTGTTTCAGTTGTTGTTTTTATTATTGGCACTATTTGTAGTTACTTCTTCTGGTAGTATCTTTGGTGCTGGAATTGTACTTGCATTTTTTCTCCATCTTTTAGTGGATCACTATATTGACTATAAGAGCAAAGAATCTGTTTCTAATTGGTTTCAAAACTTTCCGTTTCCTATGGACAAAGAAAAGGAAAAATTGTATCTTATTGCAGTAGGTGTTTCTTTTATCCTACTTGTAGTTTTGCTATAAATTTAAGTGAACAGCTAACCTATGCCAGACAAAGAACTAACAAAAGAAGAAAGAAGAAAACTTAAAAAAGAAGAAAAACTTGCACAAAAACAAGCTGAAGAGAGATCTGGTAACCTCAAAAAATGGATATCTATAATTGTTGTTTTAGCTATTGTTGGTTATCTGGGATATAGATTTATTTCTTGGTTAAGAGAGCCTGTCCCAGAAACAATAACCAAGCCAATGGAAATTACAGAGGCAGATTGGGTCAAAGGGGATGAGAATGCAGAAGTTCTTGTTGTTGAATATGGAGATTTTCAGTGTCCTGCTTGTGGTGCATATGCTCCTATGATAAGGCAACTACTAGAGGAAGTAGAAGGTGTAAAAGTAGTGTACAGACATTTGCCATTAGTTAGTATCCATAGAAATGCAATTCCAGCAGCGAAAGCAGCCGAAGCAGCTGGAAAACAGGGGAAATTCTGGGAAATGCATGATCTTTTGTTTACAAATCAAAGTGAATGGTCTAATGAGAGGGATCCATATAGCATGTTCGAAAGTTATGCAAATGAGTTAGAAATAGATATGGATTCTTTTAAAAGTGATTATAACAGTGATGAAGTAGAATCATTGGTTAATCAAGATCTCCTTTCTGCAAATGCCTTAAACCTCAGTTCTACACCAAGCATATTTATTAATGGCAAACTACACAGATTAACAGGGCAGTATGAGGATTTAAAGCAAGAAGTAGAACAAGAAAAGGGAAGCTCAGAGGAGGAGATTAATGACACAGAAAATAATTGAGGCTCTAGCATTTCTCACTTTAGTTTCTAATATTACCCTTGTATCAGGAGCTGCATTATATATACTTACAAAATATACTTCATTAAAGAGAGATTATTGGAGAATTCTTACTGATTTTCTTGATAAGAATGCAAATAGACTAATCTTGTTGTTCTCAATAGTAGCAACTTTTGGAAGTTTGTTTTTATCTGAAGTTGCTAAGTTTGTCCCTTGTATTTTTTGTTGGTATCAAAGAATTTTAATGTATCCTATTGTGCCAATTTCTCTTGTCGCTTTAGTCAAAAAAACTAGAGATTTACCATATTACGCACTTTCTTTGAGTATTCCAGGAGTTTTACTTGCTTCTTATCATTACTATTTTCAAGTCAACCCAGATATGACAGCTCCTTGTTCAGCTGTAGGATTTTCCGTGTCTTGCTCGGAAAGGTTCTTCACTTATTATGGTTATATAACAATTCCCTGGATGGCATTATCAGCTTTTTTAATTATAACCTCTATTGCTTTAATAAAACTAAAAGTTTTTAAAGTTTGAATGATAACTTCAGTAGGTGTAAAGTAAAAATATGGAGCTTATTGGTGCTAGTTTGGATCTTCTTGGGAAAATACTTGTTTCGTATACTGCAATTGCTGTTCATTACCGTGTGAGAAAAGAACACAAAATTGATGATAAGGTTTTTGATGTGATGAAAAATGAACAGATAGTGGGGGTAATAGGTATAATCTTTATGATTTTGGGATATTTATTACAGCATGTTTTAGTACCATCTCAATCTACTCCTGTGCAGCCATTTGCTTAATTTCTATTAAATATTGTGTAATGTAGTTAGTTGTCCTATAATACCCCTATGACTGAAAACAAGGGAAGGCAACTTATAGTACCTGGAGCAGAAGGAATCATGTTAGAGTTTGGCTATGGCAATGAATGGAGAGAAAAATCTTCTTTATTAGAGTCTCTCCAGAAAACTCTTGAAAAAGGTAAAAGAAAAAACAATCCTTTAGATCAGGAACTAGCAGAAAAAACTGTTCAGTTATTTGAAAAACACGTTAACGCTGATAGATCCGGCCACATTCAGTCTGATTTGAATAAGCTAAGCGAGACTAGTAAAGATATAAAAATACACCATAATATACTCCAAGGGATATATGGTTTAACAAAGGGAGAGCTAAATGAAGAAATACAAAGACACAATAATGCAATTTATAGTGGACACTCTCTTTCTGGTTTATTCAAAGTATGGAAAGATGATTTGCCTGGCAGATTTTCGTCTCGATATCACGCTTTTGCAAACTTAGATATCATCACTGAAGATGATAAATACAAACTCCGACTAGCAGCTTTACATGATGGTGGTAATAATGATATTTCCTATCCATTACACGAATTAAGTTTTGAGTTAGATGCAAGCGGAAAAATAAATATGGACTTTATGAAGTTTTTCTTTCGAGATGCATCCAAATTAAGAGATGAAGTAACACAACATCAAGAAATCATAGATCACGTTAAGAGAGGAATGGTAAATATAATCGACTTTTATCTTGAAAACCCTGATGAATTTTATAAACAACGGGTTAATAAAACGAATAGTGAAGAAGATAAAACACAATTATACGATGTTTTTTATGATTATCTTTTCGAGGTGTATTTAAAGAAAAAATTAGATAAAAAGGATTATGAAACTATAATTTCCAGTATTGAGGTGTTATATAAAGAAAATTTTCTTGCTGCTGTGAGGTTAGCTGTAATCAATAAATTATTGATTGATAAAGAAGATTATAGTTCTGTGGTAAGAGAAGACAGTTGGTTTTCCAAAAACAATAAGGAGGAGTTAAATCAATTGATTGAAACCACGAAAAATGAATTGTCTAAGATTGGTGCTGAATTTGATGAAGGTGGTTTAATTATAAATTTATCTGATTTAATTAATGAATGTTTAGTAAACAAGAAAACTTGGAAGAAGGTAAATAAATTGTGGGAAAAAATTCGTAAGGAATCGTATGAACCTTTGTATACGTTATATGATCAGCATTTAGCCCGTTGGGAAACTCTTTATAGAAGTAATATTTATAAGAGTATTGTTGTTAGAGGATTAGAGCTTGCTCGTGGATTAATAATTCAAACTAGTGACTCTAAAAAAGAGTCTATGATCGCTTCATTTCTTTTTAACAATGCAAGATCATAAAAAATTTTTGTGATAAACTCTCATTTAATGAGAATTAAAGACAAAAATATAAAGAAAATCCTTCAAAAATATAAAGAAATTTCTTTGATTGGAAATATATCTGCACTAGCAGGATGGGATTTAGAAGTAAATATGCCTCCATCTGCAGCAGAGAGTAGAGCAGCTGTTAATTCTTACTTAACAAAACTTTCAACTGATATTTGGCAGAGCACGGAATTCAAAGAATTAATTGAAAAAACTGACACAAGAAAATTAACACAAGAAGAAAAGGCAATAGTGAGAAATTTAAAGCATGCTGGTAAATTTTATTTTAAAGTGCCCCAAGAAATTATTATTGAGTTTTCTGAAACTACTTCAAAAGCATTTGTAGCCTGGAGAAAAGCTAGGGAAGAAAATAACTTCAAAGAATTTGAACCACATCTAAGAAAGATTGTAAAAATAAATAAATTAGTTGCAGATTACATGGGTTACAAAAAACATCCATACGATGCGTTATTAGACATGTATGAGCCTGGATTGACAACGGAAAAATTAGATAAAATATTTTCTTATTTACAAAAGGAAACAGTAAAGATACTTACATCACTTAAAAAGAGCAAAAAATACAAAGAGTTAAATGATCCAAATAGCAAATACGCTAAATATTTAGATGATAATCTTGAATATCCTAAAGATGACCAACAACAAATATCATATTTCATATTAAGAAAAATTGGTTATGAATTAGACAAAGGTAGGATTGATGAAGCACCACATCCATTTTCAATTAATATAAGTCCAAGTGACAATAGAATCACAACTAGATACAAGAATCATAATTTTATTGAGTCGTATACAGTAGCCTTACATGAAGGAGGGCATGCTATGTATGAGCAGGGAGTAAAAGAAGAGTATGAATATACTCCTTTGGATGGCGGTGTATCGCTCGGCATGCACGAGAGTCAATCAAGATTTTGGGAAAATCAGATTGGTCGAAGTCCTTTGTTCTTAAAAATAATGACTCCTGTTTTTCAGGCTTTTTATCCCACACAACTTGCTGATACTGGCTACGAAACAATAAAACTTTTAGCAAATAAAGTAAGCCCTGGATTGATTCGGGTAGAAGCAGATGAAGTTACTTATAACTTGCATATAATTTTAAGATATGAAATAGAAAAAGACTTACTAGAGGGGAAAATCAAAACCTCAGATTTGCCTGAGATATGGAATAAAGGTATGAAAAAGTATTTAGGTATTATTCCAGATAATAATGCAAATGGAGTTTTACAAGATATTCACTGGTCTCATGGTTCGTTTGGTTATTTCCCAACATATTCTTTGGGAAATCTTTATGCTGCACAACTAACTAACTCGTTGAAAAAAGAAATCGACTTTAATAGCCTTGTGGCAGAAGGAGAATTGGTCACAATACTGTCTTGGTTTAGATCAAACATTCATCAGCACGGAAGCTTATATTGGCCTGGTGAACTAATAAAAAGAGTTACTGGAAAAGAATTATATCCAAAGTACTTTGTAGATTATCTGAAAGAGAAGTATTCAGAAATTTATGAAGTAGAGTTGTAGATTTTTTCAGATTACTTTTTTTAAAACAATCTTTGTAAATCTTGGATTATTTGTGTTAAATATTCAACTTATTTCTGGATACCTTGAAAATAACACTTCAGAGAGCTAGTAGTATTCGGATTGAATCTTTTAGTTCTCCATCCTCTATATATTTGGGTGATAAAGTCTGTTCTGTTTTATTTGTTACCGAATATTCAAAAATATTGTCGCCGAACGGTCTTTTGAATGTGGTTGCGTCTATAGGAATTGGAATATTTTTTAAACCAAATTCTTCAATAAATAAATTAACATCTCTTAGGCTAGGAGGGCTTGACGAGCAAACAATAATTTTTCCCTCATAACCCATCAATCTCAAAATTGTAGCAAAGCTAAGGCTGCGTGGTGCCGATAGTAAGCGATCTAGTAGTTCTTCGTCCTTGTTGCTATGTTTTCTTAGTATTTCTAAAATTGTTGTAGTATATTTTTCACTTCCCTGTAATCTCCATTCATTACTGTATCCGTAGTGATCATCAAGGAAAACCACATCAGGTGTTTGTTCGTTGTTTTCTACTAAAACATTTTCAAGCAACTCTTTTGCTGAATGTACTTGGATTACATTGTAGTTTGGATTTAATTCCATAATAACTCTTGTTAACAAGTCTTTGAACCATTGTTCATCATCAGCAGTAACAGCAGTGAGTTTATCTGGTAAATTTGATTCAATCATATTTAAAAAGTAAATTATAAGATTGATCATATTATAGCAAAAATTTGTTATAATTATTTATGCTAAATGAGTTCGGGAAGCTAGCAATAGTTGCGGGGATTGTACTTTTATTGCTTGGCTTATTGTTAACATACTCAAGTAAAATTCCATTTATAGGTAAACTCCCGGGTGATATTTTGTATAGGCGAGGAAATTTTACTTTTTATGCTCCCATAGCAACTTCTATATTACTAAGCATAATTTTGTCTTTGATTTTCTACATAATATCAAGAATTAAGTAATATGCAGGAACAAATTAACTGGCGGCCGGAAATGATTAGCTGGAGTTTGCTTAGCAAAGAGGATCAAAATGGCATATTAAACCCTAACGAAGTCATATTACAATGGGAAGTAGGGGAAAATGTGTTTTTGTATATACAAACTTTATACTGGTATAAAATTAAAGCATCAGGATATTTTGAAATTGGTACTGATGAATTAGAAGAAATAAAAGAGAGATATTTAGAACAGTCAAATAAAATTAGATATTTGAGTCAAGATAGATATGAGGAAGAACGTCAAAAGGCAGAGAAAATATTTATTAACGGTATAAATGAACATACAGTTTTACCCGAATATTTTGAGTACTTTTTCCAAAGAAAACTAGCCAAAATTCATGCTAATAAAATATTAGGAGATGAAATTAACAAAAGAAAAAATAAATCATGATACTGAAAAACTGTGTAAATTAATTTGCATAGAACATTTGCATATTGACTTAAACAAACCTTTGAGGCTATAGTGTTTACGCATGGCTGTTAACATCGTTACAACACAAGACTTTGAAGAAAAAGTTCTAAAAAGTACCACGCCTGTCCTTGTAGACTTTTATGCTGAATGGTGTCCTCCTTGCAAGGCAGCAGAGCCAATATTGGAAGAATTGTCAGAAGAATTTTCAGATAAAGTAGAATTTGTAAAAATTGATGTTGATGAAAATGGAGATGTAGCTCAACAATACTCTGTAATGTCTATTCCTACAACAATATTATTTAAAGATGGAAGCGAAGTATCTCGGCAAATAGGTTTTGCTGGGAAAGATGGTTTTGTTAACTTATTAAAAAAAGCATAAATTTTTATTTTTCAGGAAGGGGGTGACATTAATGGACAACAATAATAACCAAGATCAGACAAATCCTGTTGCTGCTCCGACAGATACAGGGATGAACCAATCAAGCGATGCTCCTGCTACAGTTACACAGACACCAGAGAGTACAGTTGCTGATCCTATGGCAGCACCTGTTAGTGAGCCTATGAGCCCATCTGAGACACCTGCTGATGGAACTATGCCGCAAGCTACTGAGACAACAGTAACTGGAACAGATGTACCTGCTGCACCGGAAGCTCCTCAGGAGATGGGAAATACATCTCCACAAGTGAATCCTGATGTAATGGGAACAGGGACAGATAATACTCAAGAATAATTGTATTTCTTGTAAATAATTTCCTTTGGAAAGGTAATCTTTCCAAAGGAAATGCATTGCTGAAAGTAAAAAATATAATTATGAATCAAATATACAGTGAAAAACCAAAAGGAAACGAACCTTGGGATATTATTATCGTGGGATCAGGTCCTGCTTCTTTTACTGCTTCTATATACACCACACGCGGTGCTGCTTCCACCCTTATTCTCGGGGGAGTTAAATGGGGTGGACAGTTAATGCTCACTACAGAAGTAGATAATTTCCCCGGACTTCCCGGGATTCAAGGACCTGAGTTAATGCAAAGAATGAGAGATCATGCCTTAATGTTTGGTGGTGAAATGATCGAAAAAAATGTTGAAAAAATAGACTTTGATAAAAAACCATTTGAATTGATTGCTGACGGAGAAGTATATAAGGCTCGTTCAATTATTATTGCCACAGGAGCAGAGACTAAATGGTTGGGTGTTCCTGGAGAAGATAAATTGTTGGGTCGAGGTGTGTCGTCTTGTGCACCTTGCGATGCGCCGTTTTACAAAGGCAAAAAAGTGATAGTTGTAGGTGGAGGGGATTCTGCGATGGAAGAGGCTCTTGTATTAACAAAGCATGCGGAGCATGTCACTATTGTTCATAGAAGAGCTACATTTAGAGCTTCCATGGCAATGCAAAAAAGAATAGAAGATAAGATCAAATCTGGTGATGTATCTGTATTGTGGGATACAGAGGTAGAGGAGATGATTGGAGAAAATATTCTCTCAGAAGTTCTACTCAAAACAAAAGTTACATCTGACAATGCGAAGAAATTTGAAACCACACTACAAAAACACAAAGGACAAAAAATTCGAGAACAAAACAATACTATTAATTGGAGAATGCCTGTAGGAGGATTGTTTGTTGCTATTGGTCACACTCCAGCAACAGATATTTTTAAAGGATCAATAGAGCTCGATGAGAAAGGGTATATAAAGGTAGAAAATAAAACAAAAACAAATATCCCAGGTGTTTTTGTGGCTGGAGACGTACACGATCATGAATATAGACAGGCAATAACTGCAGCAGGCTTTGGTAGCATGGCTGCTATAGATGCTTTAAAGTATCTTGATGAATAAAGTTGCTTGACTTTTATTATTTCATAAAGGAGAATTAGTATCATATGGCTGCTAAAAAATCTGCAAAAACTTCAAAAACAAAAACAACAAAAGAAGAAAAAACAAATACAGATGTTTTTCAAAAAGCTGTTCCTGCATTATTAGTTTTAACTGTAATTTTGGCTTTTTTTGTTGGAATTCTTTGGCAAAAAGTTAGCTATATTGAAAGATATGGATCTAGTGGAAGTGGAGGCAGTCCACAAGCAGGAACAAATCCAGCGGCACCTCCTGCAGCTAGAACAGCCGAGGACTACATAGCTCTTGCTTCAGAAATAGGAGCTGATGAAAATGGTCTTAAAACTTGCGTTGATGAAAAGAGATACGCTGATAAAGTAGAAAATCAATATCAAACCGGTATTGATGCTGGTGTTACAGGAACTCCTGGTAGCTTCATTATCAATAACAAAGGTGATGTCTGGAAAATTCCAGGAGCATTGTCATTTAGCGATGTTTCTGCAGCTATAGATGCTGCTATGGGTACTGCAGACGCTGCACCTGTAAGTATAGCTAAGCTCGCAGCTTCAGATGCAGCAAAAATTGCAGAAGTAGGAAACGATGATCACATTGTCGGAAACCCGGATGCTCCCGTTACTATAATTGAATATTCTGATTATGAATGTCCCTATTGCAAGAGTTTCCATCCGACAATAAAACAAGTATTAAGCGAATATGACAATGAAGTCCGTTTAGTTTACAGACATTTTCCTCTAGATATGATTCACCCTAATGCGCGTGGTATTGCAGAGATTTCAGAATGTGTTCATGAACTAGCAGGAGATGAGGCTTTTTGGGAATTCACCGATGCGGTTTTTAGCAGTTAACTAAAGATCCAATTTTTCAAGTAGGTTGTACGCAACAACCGCGGCTGACCCCCAAACATTGAAGGATGCATTTATTCCCATCATTGGTAGTTCTGCAACATCATCAGCAATTTTAATGACTTCTGGATCAACACCTTTTGATTCATGACCAAGAACCAGTGCTATTGGAAATTTTGGCTTAATTTTATAATAGGGAACCGATCTTTTGTCTTGCTCAACAGCTATAACATGAACTCCTTTTTTTTGTAAATCTTTTACAATATCAATTGTTGAATCTGCCTTTTCCCAAGGCACCCAGTTTTCTGTCCCCACTGCTGCCTTGTGAATTCTTGAGGAAGGAGGATGTTCCATGTTCCCGCAAAGGTATATTTTCTCTGCTGCAACAGCATCAGCTAAGCGAAACATAGAACCTACATTAAAAGTATCCAGAATTTCATCAAGGACAAAATAAATCGGATTCCTTTTTATCTGAGCTACTTCGCTCGGAGTGGGGTCAGAAAGCCTCAGTTTAGCAGCGTCCAATTTCTTCATAACAAAAGTATTTTACCAAATATGAGGGATTTCCTTAAATTTGATTAATATATAAGTAAGGAATCAAAATTTTGTGTATAATATGCAGCAAATGGAAGTGGAGAGAAGTATAAATGATGTTAGAGATAACTTAGAACATGCAGGTTCTGCAGGATGGGCAATTGACAGACTAATATTTCAACCGCGGATATTCACGCCACCTAACACAAACCATAAAGATAATAAGAAGATACTTGTTGAAGAACCTGTTTGGGATAAGCTTAAAACTCATAAAACTAACGTTAACTTTTTGTTGATTGGTCATGATTTATGTCCTGATTCAGATCATCACTTTATTTCTGCAGCTAATGCTTATCCAGTGTCCCTGCCCAACAAGGCAGTATTTATTTTTGATTTAAGCTCCAGATGGTTGTATGAATTAACTCAGGAAAGAAGATTTAGAAGTACAAAGATAGATAACTTTCCCCATCCTACTGAAAGTATAGATTACATATTTTTTGATTTTAATGTTTATACAACTCAGAACCCAGAATTTTATCTCGAAGAGGCAAAAAGAGTGTTAACTAAAGATGGATTGATTTTAATTCCAACCCATACGACAGCTTTACCAGAAAAAATTACAACCTTTATACCAAAAGCATTTAGAAAAGTTTCAAGAAATGAGTTAAATCACAAAGGGCTTAAAAACGTATTGCGTTCAGAAGTAAATGACAGAAAAGGACGATATGAATTGATAGTATTTGCAAGAGAAGACAGTGCAATTCATGCTGTACCCGGCTATTTAGCTTATTCTAATAAGAATTAATCAAGATGCTTTGTCAGCTGTATAAGTTATGTTTACTAATCTCATTAAAATCCACGCTAGTAGTGCATAGAAAAACATAGCAACTAGTACAGACCATTCAATAACCGATCCTTCAACTGCAGTGTTGCCAAATACGAACCTAAAGGGAGCCATAAGAACGTTAGTAATTGTATAGACTCCGTTTACAATCCCGGCGGCTGGATTCGCTCCAGTCATTCTAAATAAAAATCTTAATAAAAGAAGTGACTCAATTATTCCAAATACAAGGTATATCCCTTGATCTATTGCAGAATAACTCGCTACTTTATTATCATCATGTGCACTTGTTGTATCAACCATTTCGGTTCTTGAAACTTTTCTATAAGCCATCTCTCTCACCTCCAATCATTAATTTGATGATACATAGTGATTGATTAATATTAGATGAAAGAGTTGAAAGAATTAGTTAAGTATGGAGTTGAGCTGTGGCTTGTAGACGCAGTTCGAAAATTTTATCTCAATTCAAATACACCTATTCAGCCAGCATATCAGCTTAGCTATTAGTGATTTCCATCATTGGTGATTAAAGTGCAGTTCCATAATGGTGGTAAAAATACCAGAGACGCATGAGATAGCTCGTGCATGAGGTGTGGTGGTGCTTGCGGAGGTGGTATTTTTACCACCCATCCCTATACTAATCCATTTCCATCATTGATGAGCGAAATACACTCCAGGAAACCTTACAAGGTAGACTCGTATGAATCTTTTATCAGTGAGAATACATAATCGGTATCAGTGTCTGGCTCAAATCTAGCAAGTCCAAGGTAGCCCCACTCATTGCTGGTGATGTCTTTAACCAACTTCTTGCTATCATTTGGATAAGATCTATCTCTGAGCAACACCTTGATGTAATTTGTGTAAAATTCAAACCTCACAAAGCTTTTTGTGGTCTTGTAAGTAATTCCGCTTTTTTGAGCTGCTTTTTCCTCCACATCTGGCAACTGTAAAATTTGTTCTCTCAAGGTCTTATATTTCTTTTGCATCACATCGCTTGTTTTGTTCATATGGAATTCCAAACTATATTCAGTTGTATCAACCAAGTCAGCGACTTTTCTTGGTTTTAGTGTTGGCGGTGTATAGATGCTTTCCAAATGAAGAATATCAGGCTGATAATAGTGATAGGACAATAATTCTATGTTACTCTCTTGCTCAACTGCGCCTAAGATGTATCTTCCAAAACCTCTGGCGACTAGTACAACTCTTGGTAGCTCCCAGTTAACTTTGATTCCTTTACCTAGTCTATTTTCAACAAGTAGTTCAAAATGCTTCTTGTTCTTGATGAGCCAGTTGTAATAAAAGAGTCCTTGAGCAAGCACTTCTTCGTTTTCTTTCCATTTGTATTCCAATATAACTGGTGAGTTGTTCTCATCTAATCCAAGAGTGTCAATTCTGCCATCATGTATTGGATATTCTTTCTCAATAAACCTGATACCTAATAAGTCCTCAAGGTTTGCAGCAAAGAAATCTCTTAAAGAAAACTCATCGCCAAAGCCATCATCTTTGATTGAGCATTTAATAACTTTATTATTATCTATCTTAAATATAGCCATTTTACTTTTCTCCAGTCCAATCTTTTGCCAATAATTCAGCTTGCTCAAGTACTATTTTGGTTGCACTTTCTTGCTTGTCTGGTGGATATTTGTATTTTTTCAATAGTCGTTTGATATAGACTCTTAGTTTTGCCTGAACGCTTTCTTTAATAGTCCAGTCAATGGTGGTGTTCTTTCGAAGCATGTCCACCAGTTCTCGTGCCATTGCTTTGAGTGTCTCATCTCCAAGCTCGCGGACAGCACTTTCATTGTTTGCCAGTGCATCATAAAAAGCTACTTCTTCATCGCTAAGACCTAGATCGTGTCCTTTTTCTTTCTCCAGTTTTATTTTCTTGGCAAGTTCCAGAAGCTCTGCAATAACTTGTGCCGCCTCAATGGTTCTGTTTTGGTATTTTCGTATTGTCTCTTCAAGCATTTCAGCAAATGAGCGAGACTTTACCAGGTTTTGTTTGGTCATCGTTCGCAACTCATCATTTAGAAGTTTTTTCAATAGTTCTAGTGCAACATTTTTGTGCTCCATATTCTTAACTTCTGCCAAAAATTCTTCAGAGAATATAGAAATGTCAGGCGATTTGATACCAGCTGCAGAATAGATGTCGATAACCGCATCAGAAGTCACCGCAGAAGAAACAATCTGGCGTATTGCCAAGTCATAATCATCGTCAGTTGGTCCACCTCCGTGAGGCTCCATCTTCAGAATAGCACCTCTAATAATTTGGAAGAATGCAACTTCATCACGAATCCTGATTGCTTCATCGTGTGGTACAGCCAAAGAAAATGCCTTAGATAGCTCTGAAACCGCCTGTAGGAAGCGTTTTTTACCTTCATTGATGCCTAGCACAAAGTCAGTGGCTGCAGAGATGGTTTGAGTACGCTGGCCTGGTGTTCCATCAAAGTAATTCTGGTAGTCAAAACCATGAAATAGAGCCTTTACTACCTCATATTTCTCAAGCATGACTGATACTGCTTGATCTTGTGGAATGGCCGTTTCCTGGCGGTCTGATTCTGAGTAATAAGAAAGTGCTTCCTTAAGCTCAGGTGCAATGCCAATATAGTCCACAATAAGTCCACCTTGCTTGTCTTTGTAGACTCGATTGACACGAGCAATAGCTTGCATCAGTCCATGGCCTTTCATTGGTTTATCAACATACATGGTGTGAAGTGAAGGTACATCAAAACCAGTCAGCCACATATCACGGACAATAACCAACTTCAGTTCATCGTCTGGATCTTTCATTCTTCTGGCTACTTCGTCCAGCATATGCTTTGGTCTTATATGAGGCTGGAAATTGAGTGGATCAGCAGCACTTCCAGTCATGACAACTTTTAAAAATCCTTTCTTGTCATCATCGCTATGCCAATGAGGTCTTAATTTGATAAGTTCGTTATACAGCTCAACCGCAATTCTTCTGCTCATAGCTACTATCATGCCTTTGCCATCCATTACATCCAGACGATTTTCAAAATGTTCTACCAAGTCTTTTGCCACCAGCGCAATTCTTTTCTCAGAACCAACCATAGCTTCAAGCCGCGCCCACTTGCTCTTGAGCTTTTCTTTTCGCTCTGTTTCTTCACCTTCTGTCAGCTCTTCAAATTCAGGATCAATCTTTGGCTGTTCCTCTTTCTTTAGCTCAATTCGTGCCAGCCTTGCTTCATAATAGATCGGCACTGTAGCATGATCCTCAACAGCTCTAGTGACATCGTAGACATCCACATACTCGCCAAATACTGCTCTGGTGTTTCTATCAGTAAGTTCAACTGGAGTACCTGTAAAGCCAATAAATGAAGCGTTTGGCAGTGCATCGCGCATATGCTTGGCAAAGCCTGAAATAAATTCATATTGGCTTCTGTGAGCTTCATCCGCAATAACTACAATGTTTTTCCTGTCAGACAACATTGGATAAGACTCACTAGAGTTAACTGGCAAGAACTTCTGGATAGTGGTAAATATCACACCACCTGATGCGACCTTCAATAACTCCTGCAGTTCATGTCTGTCAGAAGCCTGTTTTGGTGTTTGCCGCAAGAGGTCAGCGCACTTGGAAAAAGTGCCAAATAACTGATTGTCCAAGTCATTTCTGTCAGTCAATACAACAAGAGTAGGATTGTTGAGCTCTTGGATCACTTTGCCTGCAAAAAATGTCATTGTCAGACTCTTGCCAGATCCTTGCGTATGCCAGACTACACCGGCTCTTCTGTCTCCTTCTTCTTGTGTTGCCTTAATAGTACTTTCAACTGCTTTATTGGTGGCAAAGTATTGATGATATGCAGCAGCTTTTTTTATAGTCTTTTCTCCGTCAGTCTCAAAGACGATAAAGTTTGAGATAAGGTCTAAGAGTCTGTTCTTGTCGAATATACCTTTCAAGAGTACTTCCAGCTGTGGCAGAGCATTTGGTGCTAACTCTTCACCGTCTACTGTTCGCCACCTGGTAAACCATTCCAAATTGGCAGAGAGTGTGCCGACTCTGGCATCAGTTCCATCACTGATGATGGAAAGTTCGTTATAGGCAAAAAGTGTTGGAATGTCTTGCTTGTAAGTCTGGATTTGATTAAAGGCACCTTTGACGGTCGCTTTTTCATCTCCAGGATTTTTGAGTTCTATCACCACCAACGGTAAACCATTTACAAAGACGATAACATCAGGCCTTCTGTTGATATTATTCTCAATGACAGTGAATTGATTGACCGCCACAAAGTCATTTTCAGAAGCGTTATTCAGGTCTACCAGTCTCACCTTATCACCAGCCACACTTCCATCACTTCTCATGTATTCCACATCCACGCCATCACGAAGGTATGAGTGAAATATCTTGTTGTTGAGTACCAAGCTTGGAGTAACAAATGCTACTTGCAATGCTTTCTTGAAAGCTTCTTCTTTGGCATCGGCTGGAATATCAGGATTGAATTTCTCAATTGCTTTCCAAAGTCTTTCTTCCAGAACTACATCGGCATACGACTTACGTTCTGGATTTTCTCCATCAGGAGGTGGTGCAATCTCAGGACCACCAACCACAGAATAACCAAGCTCCTCAAGCCATTCCAATGTTGCTAGTTCTAAATCTGTTTCTGTGTATTTAGTCATGATTAGCTTTCTTGATATCTTCAACTATAAAGGATGCTCTTTCATACAGTTCATCGTAAGTAACAATATCTATATTTCTTGAGTCTCGCTGGAAAAGCTCGTACGTTCTTGCTTTAGTTCTTAGTTCCTCAGTATCTCCAGAGAATTGATTTGAATTTCCGATTATTAATATGGTTTTAGGATCAACTGTCTGTTGCTTAATATGTTTACCTTCGTCATCAAAGTTTTTGCTTGCATTTGCCTCAGATTTAATTTGCCAACTAGCCTTTTGTTCTAGTATTTGTGAAACGGCATGGATTAAGTCTGATGATAAACACCAACTACCTGAACGGTTTTTGTCCTCTCCAAACAGTGGAGTGTTTGGTTTTTTAAGCTCTACTAATACAGTAAATCTATTACAGCTTAATAAAAAATCTCCAATCTCACCATCTTTTCCAGCAATATTTGTATTAGAAACATGTACCTCTTTTTGAAGTATTCCTAAAAATCGATAGTCTAGTCCGTATCCAAATATCCAAGGATTCTTTGTGAAAAAATGCTGCCATGCGATTTCTTCTCTTTTATCATTTAGTGACTCTTGTTCTTGATACTTCTCTAAATATCCGTCTTCATTTAATAATTTATAAAATACGTCAAGCTGATTTTTCCTATAACCGATGTTGGTTATATCAGTAGAGGTAACTAGTCCATTTTTTATCAATTCTTTTAAAAGCTTTTCACCTTCTTCAGTCGATAAAAGTGTAACTATCTTTTTTTTAGTTTCTTCGTTAAGAGTGAGAAAAGTTTCATCGGATAAGCCAATCCTTCTCTCGGAAATACTTTTTAGGTCCAGCTTTCTTAAAAAAGAAATAAAGCTCATCACCTTTTCGAAAGTAAACGATGAAAACGTAACTTTCTCATCAGTTTTTGTCCACTGACCTTTGGATAATCTGAATTTCTCTATAACTACTCTGTTGATGTCGTCTTTATCTTTTATGTAGCCAACAGTGACCTTTAGTTTTATTTGAGGTGATAGTTCAAATTCTTCTGTATCAGATGCATAAAAGTTAAGATACTTTCCATCACCACTACCAAAATTGCTCACGTACAATACATCAGTACTTGAGTTTCCTGCAATGTCTGCATCAGATGGTTCTGGTATTTTCCAATCGTCAAAGCTCATATTAATTCACTCTTATCTTTCCACTCATAAGTCTTGGTAATAGCGAGTCTCTTAATGTCGTTAGAGTCATTATTTCGTGCATGTTTTCATCAATTTTTAATAGCAAGTGGCTTGCTGACTTTTCAAATAACTGTCTAACACTTGAATCTGGATACAACACATTAAGAATTTTTAATTCTGTTGGTCTAACTCGCTGCCTGGAACCTGTTGAGCCAGTTGATAAGCTCGAGAAGTATGTATAAAAAATGTTTTCACGAAACATAAAGTTGCTCCAAGTCCAGTCTTCTTTTTTTGGTACCACATTAATGAATTCCGTTGAGCTTATAGATTTTTCATTCCACCTATCAGTAAAGATAGTCCAAATACGCTTTGCATTTTTTGGATTTAGTTTAGAAATGAGAATGCTATCCTGACTTATGTGCGTTTTATTGCTTTTTATCGTATTTCCTAGTTCTAGCATTGGTGAGTTATATTGGTCGAAAGAAGGAATGCTGAAATGCCAATAGTTTTGGTTTCCGTTCTTACTTGGATTAATTGATTTGGTGTTGATTTCAAATATTTGTTTGACCTTTTTAACCATCCATCCTTTTGGTATCTCGCCAAGTTCACTTTCCACCATCTCGCCGCCGCTGGATTTGTATGGCTCGCCATTTTCATTTGGAAATTCAAAATCCACAAACCACTGTTTGAATAGAGCTTTACCTATCTCCTCCAACGTCTTATTCATCCTGCGGTTTAATTCAATCTTGTCATCAAGTGAGGAGAGAATAGAAGCGATTTGTTTTTGCTCGTTTTCTGAAGGAAATGGAATACGTGATCTTTCAAGAACATCTGGATTAAATGCTGGATATGTAGATGTAGTTGTATCAGCAATTGCTGACAAATAATTTGTGTATTCCTCTGTTGTGAGGTAATAGTACAGAAACCTTGGATTAACTTTTTTACTACTTACAACAGCGTATCCGGTAGATGCAATAAGATTAGGTTTTGTTTTAGAAACAAATGCAAAGTGCTTAAGATTTGGACGTACTGTTGATATTAAAATATCATTATCAGAAACAATCCGTTTTGCTCTGCTTGGTGCATCTTTCAAAGATAACTTTTGAGTTTCTAATATTTCGCCTTTAAGAGTGGATGATACATCTATATACTCAACCCACTCATACTTAAAATCCTTATTGACTGATGCTTCATTTACTTTTGCAACCTCTGACAACAAAGCAATATCCCAATCCTCAGGAATTTCACCAATTTCTGTTTGTTTGAATGTATTATTTGTCATCTGTATTTTTGTTATCTCGTTTTTGTATAGCAGCTTTTTTGCTTACAGGAATCTTGTCATAAATAGCATCAATTTCTTTTGGCTCGGTTATCATTTTTTCAGCTATAAAATTTACAAGTTTAAAAAGAGCTGATGCTGTTTCAATGTCATCCTTTATATCCAACTCTCCTGGATGTACTGACTCGTTACCAATAACACGAAGTGAGTCAAGCGACTGCTGAACTTTAGGAGGAAGTCCATTTTTCACTAGATTGGCGATATCAGTATTAAGATCTTTTCCTTTTTCACCAAGCTGAATACATAGCTTTTGAATTGCCAACCTAAGCAAAGCAGCTGATCCTCTTGGAGACCTTTGCAGAATAGAAACTGCTTCGTTATAGTCTTGAACAATATCATTGTTGAGGTCCTCATTAGGAGGCTCTATTCCTGAAAAATCTGGATATATCATCTTCTCTTCGTGCCAAATGGAGTACTGGCCACATCTTGCACAAAAACAAACTCGTGTATTTTCTAAAAAACCTCCATTTACTGATTTAATGCCGTGCCAATTTTGATTTGAAAAAGCACTGCAGAAAGGACAGTTGAATCCTGACGCTTCAAATTCTGGTTGTGTAAATGGAATTTTTGTCATAAATCGTAGCCAACTTTTTTTAAATTTTCTTTGATCTTTGCTTCCAGCTCTTTTGACTCTTTGAATTGTGCTGATAATTCGCTGGTGAGTTTTTCCATTTTCTCCTCAAACACTTCGTCATCTTCCATCTCAAAATCTGTGCCAACATATCTGCCAGGAGTGAGGACATAGCTATTCTTTTCTACTTCTTCAATCTTGGCTGATTTGCAAAATCCTTTGACATCCTCGTAGTCGCCGTCTGGATTCCTCCAGTTGTGGTAGGTGTCTGCGATTTGTTTGAGTTCTTTATCTGATAATTCACGATGGCGTCTGTCAACCATAGTGCCTAGCTTGCGAGCGTCAATAAAGAGAATCTCTTCATGTCTGTCTCGGAAGTTGTGGTCGTATCTGTCGCGAGATACAAACCACAAAGAGGCTGGAATGCCTGTGGTGTAGAACAACTTGTCTGGCAGTGCCACTATGCAGTCAACCAAGCCTTTCTTTATGAGTTCTTCTCTGATCTTGCCTTCATTGGAAGTGTTGGAAGAAAGCGCACCATTTGCCATCACAAATCCAGCAATGCCGGTAGGTGATAGATGATGGATAAAGTGCTGAATCCAAGCATAGTTGGCATTGCCTGTTGGTGGAACGCCATATTTCCAGCGGACATCATCGCGGAGTCGCTCGCCACCCCAGTCACTGACATTGAATGGAGGATTGGCCAGAATAAAATCCGCTTTCAAGTCTTTGTGAAGATCGTTGTGGAAACTGTCAGCATCGGATTCTCCAAGATTGCCTTCTATGCCGCGAATAGCCAGATTCATCTTTGCAAGTCTCCAAGTAGCGGCGTTGCTTTCCTGTCCATATACTGAAATGTCGCCAACATTACCGCCATGCTCCTCAACAAACTTTTCACTTTGGACAAACATACCGCCACTGCCACAACAAGGATCGTAAACACGGCCTTTGTATGGCTCTATCATTTGCACCAGAAGCTTAACTACTGATGCTGGCGTGTAGTATTCACCACCTGCTTTGCCTTCTGCGCTGGCAAATCTGCCTATAAAATATTCATAGACACGACCTAAAATATCTTTTGATTTTGACTCTTTATCTCCAAGACCTAGTGAGCTGAATATATCGACAATTTCACCTAAGCGCTGTTTGTTAAGGTCTGGTCTGGCAAATCTTTTTGGAAGCACTCCTTTGAGCGTTGGATTTTCTTTCTCAATAGCTATCATTGCATCATCAATGAGCTTGCCGATTTCTGGCTTTTTGGCGTTTTCCTTTAAGTAATTCCACCTGGCATTTTCCGGCACCCAGAATACATTCCTTGCCTTGTAAGCATCTTTGTCCTCACACTCACCATCAAATGCTTCCGGATCGTTCTTGATGGTCTGATACGCTTCTTCGAATGAATCTGAAATGTATTTGAGAAAGATAAGACCAAGCACAACATGCTTATATTCACCTGGATCTAAGTTGCCGCGAAGCTTGTCTGCGGCTGACCATAATTTTGTTTCAAAGCCTAGATTAGCTGATGTATTATTTGCCATAATTTTCTAAATTCTCTTTTAATGCTTACTTCTTATTTCTTGACAAGTAAGCTTCAATATCACTCTTTCGATAGCGCCTGTCACCAACACCTTTTCGCGTGCCTACACGAACAGCTTTCAGCGTGCCGTTGCGGTCCCACCTACGGAGAGTCTGAATATTTACATTTAGTATTTTTGCTGCTTCCTGTAAGGAAATAAGCTCTTCAAGCTCTGCGTTCATATAAGTTATGTCCAATTGTACTAAATTGACTAGTAGAATACTAGATACTCAGGTAATTGATTAGTAAATGAAAAATAGATCTATGGTAATAATTTACCTATATAATTTATGAGTAATTTCCTTATAACAAAGACTTTCGTAAAAGTATTAGCCTTATTTGAACAGAGTACAAAGAGTATAAGCTGAGATTGCTTATTATCTCTGCATACATGTCAAAGCTATCTGTTAAATAAGCTGAGGTGTGTTCCAAGCACAGGCGCTTTATAAGAAGCGCCAAATAAATACTCATGAAATCTTAAAATGTAAAATACGGCCTGCCATCAGGTAGAATACGAATAAGAGAATGAAAATAAAAGATAATTCTGATCTTCTGGAACTAAAGGTAAACATTGAATGCAAGAATGACATTGCTTATATGGATTGTGCTTTGCTTCTTGATAAGCCTGAGTTCTTAAGACTGCTGCCTGAATACAGAAAAAAGCATGGCATAGATGTGCTAGTGCCGTATACTAAGTTCTATGAATGGATTTCCACAAAGATGGATGCTGACATCAAAGCAAAAGAAGATGACATCGAAAAAGGTATAACAGTCAACGATATAACAGAGCTGAACCTACCGTTTTTGGAGTTTGAAGAAGATGCAAAGTCACTCTGTAGACAATTCAAAAAGCCTGGATACTTTGTGCAGATAATTCAGTTTGCCATTGCTTGTGGTGTAGTTGGAGACATCAGCTATCAGCATACGCGAATTGAGGTAACTCCAACTGATCCACCGCCACCACCTGAAGAAACAGAACTACCAGAAGTAAGAATTGTTATCACTCCAATGACAACATTAAAGGACGTACAGGAAGTCTTTGAAAAGAATGTGCCTGATATATTTGAATCTCATATGAAACTACTCAACTACTATTACAGAATGAAGAACCGCAAAGCTGGCAACTTCAGGCGAGATCGAGAATGGTACTGGAAGAATTTAGAAGGTGAAGGATATACAGAGATTGCACTTTCAGAGGCATCACCATCAGAAAGGCTTGAGTACAAAAAGAGTCGCAACAGATATTTGATTACTGAGTATCAAATGGTAAAACAGGCAATCCGCAGATACAAAAACCTCCTCTAGTAGTGGTGTACAAATAATCTTCAACTTTCTGTAGCTCTTTAGACTTCATCATTTTTAAGACAATGTTCTTAAGATGAAACTAAGCCAGAAAGCAATCGACGAATTCAAAGAGATTTACTTCAAAAAGTTTGGTGTGCAATTGACAGACGATAAAGCTAATGAGCTTGGCGTTGAGTTGTTGGAATTCTTCAAATTGATATACAAACCAATTCCAAAAAACTGAATATGAAACGCAAAAACTTTACCATGATTCCAAATGCATTGCTAAGTGAATCTCAACTATCAGTTCCTGCAAGATATTTGCTTTGTGTACTGCACAAATATTCGTTTCAAAAGGATTATTGCTGGCCAGGACAAGAAACGTTAGGTAAGGATTTAGGATACTCAGCAAGGCATATAAGAAACCTATTAAATGAACTATTAAAATCTGGAGTTGTTGTGTCCGAAAGATGTGGATGGAATCGCACAAATACTTACAAGTTGAGTAAGAATCTTCAGTCAACCAGAGTTGCCTCATCAAATGAGTCAAACGGCAAATCGTGCCAGAAACAGACTTCCGCTCATTTTGGAACTGTAATTCCAATCCATCAAGGAAATCCACTTCCAACTAAGAATACTTATGGAAGTAGAAAAGAGAATAACGGAAGTTCAAAAGGACTAGAAAGTTTACGGCAAGCAATGGTTGATATAGGTCTTAAACCAAATAGCCAAATAAGGCTAGAAAAGGCTGACTTTTAGCCTAGTATAGCGATAAAATTTATACATAGGAGAATTTAGAAAATGAACTTGATATACGCACAATATTCTAGAAAGTCATCTGAGTCAAAAGAGAAACAAGCTCTGTCAATTTTTGAGCAAAATGAGGAGTGCAAAAAGGCTGTTGTTCGAGACAATTTGAAAATCGCACATATCTTTGAGGAATCGAGATCTGCATACAAACCAAATAACAGGCCAGAGTTCACACAAATGATTGAACTGATAGAGGCCAAGAAAGTAAATGCTATCTTGACCTGGAAACCAGACCGACTATGCCGCAATCCAATGGAAGGCGGACACCTTCTCCAGTTGCTACAAGATGGAAAGTTACAGGAAATTCGATCGACAGATGGTGAAAAATATACACAGGATTCAGATCATCTTATTTTACAGATCCATTTTGGCATGGCTAACCAATATTCCAGAAACCTGAGTAAGAATGTCAAAAGAGGCAACCATTACATATTCCACAATAAGAAAAAATGGATTGGACCAGCTAAGCCAGGATACATCAACTACTACGATGAGGCAGCCAAAGAAAAAAAGATAGGCGTGGACGAACTAAGATTTCCACTGATCCAAAATGCTATTAAGCTCATATTGTCCGGCACTCACACTCCTATGGAAGCTTTTGACGTGCTCAATAACAAATGGAAATTTAGGTCCAGAAAACGAGGTTCACTAGGTGGCAAACCACTAGCAAAGTCTGGTTGGTATCGGATTTTGACAGATAGTTATTACTATGGCTTAATGGTTCGCACTGAAGGAGAAGTGATTGGAACACACAAGCCAATGCTCACAGAAGATGAATTTGACACGCTACAGGTAATCTTAGGACGCAAAGGCAAGCCAAGAATGGCCAGGCATGAATTTGCATATAAACATGTGCTCAAATGTGGTGAATGTGGTGGTTCTGTTACTGCTGAAGAAAAAGTGCAGATAATCTGTTCATCTTGTAAATCCAAATTTCATAAAGGCAAAGTAACCAATGCTTGTCCGCACTGTAAAATGTTGATTGAGGAGATGAAAAAGCCAACAATTCTCAAATATGTGTACTACCACTGCACCAAGCGAGTCAATAAATCTTGTACTCAAGGAAGTGTAACAATAGAAAATCTTGAGAAGAGAATAAACGAAGAACTGGATAAGTTCGAATTGAGCGAAGAATTCCGCGACTGGTGCATTGACCACTTGAATGAACTCAATGAGAAAGAAGAAGTTGATATTAAAACTATCAAAGAAAACCTCGTAAATGAGATGAATAAATGTGATAAAGCACTTGCGAAACTTACAAGGCTCAGAATTTCAAGAGAAAACGTCTCAAATAGTGCTGAAATGGAGAAATTCTATGATGATGAAGAGAAAAGACTGCTAAAAGAGCGCAAAGACATCATGAAGCAAATTGGTACAGTCGATAAGAAACAGGAGGAGTGGTATTTCCAGTCCAAGGAGACATTTAACTTTGCTTGCACTGCCAAATATCAGTTTGAGACTGGTGACGTTAGAACCAAGACGTATATTTTGTCAAAACTTGGTTCGAACCTAACAATTCTAGATCGAAGCCTCCAAATTTCAGGCGAAAGGCCATATTTCCTAATAGAGAAAGCAAAGAAGGAGATTCAAGAGGTTGTCCTGGCGTTAGAACCTGAAGAAAAGGCCATAATATCAAGCAATTTGCTAGCTTATGAGCCTATCAGTACTATCTTGCTGCGGAGCAGGGATTCGAACCCCAAATTCCAGTTCCAAAGACTGGCGTGTTACCATTACACCACTCCGCAATGAAATGAATGAAGCATTTGAATTTTACCAAATTTGGGTATTTTATGCTAGTTTATTCTGATGAAGATTCTTCCAAATCAAATTTAACAGTCTCAACTATTTTTTCTGCAGTTAAGATATTACCCTCCTCACTTGGATGAATACCATCATGATCATCAACATACTCTACCTTTCCATACTTGGAACCGTCTTTAAGGGAAGCTTCATATGCATTTATAACCGGAACCTCTAATTCTTTGGACAAGCCAAAAACGTTTTCCATTTGCTCTAAAATCTTTAATACATGTTTATCTGCAAAGTCTTCTGACCACACAATTCCTCCTGGACCTTTGCCAAAATTATCCTCAAGTGGGGCAATTTCTGCCATCAGATAGGTGTTTTGAGTTACTTCTTTTGCTTTTTTGATAAGTCCAGCAAGCTCGATCCAATGCTTATCGCGGTTGTGTTCGTTAAATGGATTGTAGGCAAAGCTTCCCAGGATAATCACGTCCGGTTTTAGGTTTGAAATTGATGGGTAGCTTCTTTTACCGTTTGAGAGTCCCTTTTCAAAATACTGACCTGCATCTGTTGTTTTAGATGATCCTATTCCATAATTGTACAATTTAAAATTTGTGTCAGGATACTTTTCTTCTAAAGCTTGTTTGAGGTAATCTAGATTTTCTCCCATGGTTTCAACCATAGAATCACCTAGAATTGCTATGGAGTATGATTCTTTTTGTAACTGAATGCTTTCTGATGCACTTAGAACTTCCTCTGTGGTGTTGCTGATGTTTGCGATTTCTTGAACAGGGATCGGAGTTCTATTTGAGAAATTCATAATATGTGGGGGAAGGGAAGTGATTTTATTTTCATTTTCTGCTTTTTCAGCTGCGATATACAGGTTGCCCATAAAGACAAACAAAAATAAAAAAACATTGACGCTAATAAAAAAAGCAGTCAGTTTTGTCGACATAATTTAATTTAACAGATTATGAAGAAAAATTTAATAGGGGTAATTTTTACAATTTTTACTGAGTTAATTGTGTGACTCCGGAAGGACTCGAACCTTCAACCATCAGCTTAAAAAGTCCGCCAGTTGGCGGATCTGCCATTGAGACTTCTAATAAGGATAGAAGTCTTTTACTTGGTGACTCCGGAAGGACTCGAACCTTCAACCATCAGCTTAAAAGGCTGTTGCTCTGCCATTGAGCTACGGAGCCGGGATTAGTTTAAAACGAGCTAAATTATCTATAAATTATAACTTATTTGGCCTTTAGCCTCAAGTTGATATCACTTTGAAGTGTCTGAAAACAATTCTTGTTTTATCCTTTCAAGTTCTTTTATTAAATCTTCGAATGATTCTTCGTTTTCTTTTAATCTTTCAATGTTGCGTTCTATGGTTTTGGGAGAGATTTCTTTTTTTGCCTCTTCTTCTGTCATTTTGTATCCATATTTTCCGATCTCGTAAAATACAGGTTGATTAAAAATCAAAGAGAGAAGTGCTGCTCTTTGTTGAAGATGATAAAGCATTTCACCCATTTCTACTTTCATATATATACCAATATGTGTTTGAGTATATCGTAAAACTTTTTCGGGCTGTATTTTATTATTTTCGATATTTTTCATATTATGGGAATTATATATTAGAAACATTAAAAACCAAAAAATTAATCAAATATCAGAATTATTTGAGTAGAAAAGTAAATAATTTTTTTATAAAGCTTTCTGACTTTTTTCCTTTGTATTTATCTTTTTTGTCAAAAACTGGCTTACTCCAAACTGAAAGTACAATCCATTCTTTCCTTTCATTTTGCTTTGCAACTACTTCAATTTTTGTATTGCCCCAGGTTTTGTAATATACCCAGGCTCCTTTGGTGGCTGCATAGCGGCTTTGGTCAGGACGCTTCCATGTAGCCCAAGCATCACCTTGCTTAATGCCTCTTTCTTGTAGGCGTTGAATAGCATGATTTGTCCATATTATTCCACCGTAATTCCTGTCCATTAAGCTTATTGTGCCACAAACGAATAAACAAAAAAAAGCACCTTAGCTATGGAGGCGGAAAGGTTGTTCCCAAGCGAACTTGGTAGAACCTGACTTGCGTCTATAAAGTTAAAGCTATAAGCAATTGACGTGGGAGAACTTACATTATAATCACATCTTAGATGGTAATGAAATCGTTGAAAATGATTTCATTAAATGTCTTAATGATTTAGATGATCGAATATTTGTCTCCTACAATGCTAAACGCACAGGAAGCAAGGCGTTGTGGTCACGAGACAAGACTTGTAAAAAGAATAATAGATAAATTTGGTTCAGAGGTTTTTGGTATAAAAGAATTGGATTTTAAAATATATTCCACCAATCCTCGGGGGGACCGGGCACCCGATGTAGTAATTTGTTCAGGCAGAGATAAATTGGGAAGGCCGTTAAACAAACATTTAGTGGAAATTGTTGAGTTTAATTCTTGGTCTAGAAATGAAGGACTTTTAAAAATGCTAAGAAGAACCAAACTAAATCCATATGTCGATTACGGAAAAAATACTATTCTGCTTATCGGTGTACAGGTTAATATAAAGCAACCAGCAGAATTATTTAACCAGATATCAGAAGCTCTCAATCAGCTAGATCAAAGAATTAAGCAAATCCCCGTGTTTATTTACCACGAGAGAGGCAGTAATATTCACCTTGCTCAAATTTATCCTAAGTTCAGTTGGATAGAACCTTGTACTTAAGTCAGAGTTTTTTTTTGAAAAACAAACTCCAACCTTTATAATAATCACATGACTCAAGAAACTGAAACTAAGAGTAACTCTGTGACAGAATGTAAAAAAATCTGGTTAGAATGGTTAGAGGGTAGATCTCCTTATACAGAAGCTGAATTAAAAATTTTTGAGACCTTCAAAGGACCGAGTGAAAGGCAGGATGCTCAAGCAGAGATATCACGACTTAGAAAAGAACGTGCGGTGAGTTACCTATTGGAAAAAGGAAAATTAGATGGAGAAGAACAAAGATTGATGAAAAGATAAAATGGGTCAAAAAAAGAATTAGCAGGCAGGAGAATGGTTGTGTTGTCTAGAATCTCCAGATTTTTAAGTTTTCTATGTGATGGATAAATTCAAAATTTAATTAATTACAGTGTCAAGATCCTTGAGATATTCACTTATAGATAAAGGTTCTACTACAAGTGGTAGTGAGTCTTGTATCATAGAGGTGAATTTTATAGCAGTTTCAATTGTAGTTTTTGCTCTTGTTAGTCTAGTATCAGCTCGTATGATTGCACTAACATTCAATTTTTGTTCGTACTCACTTTGCTCTGTG
The DNA here is from genome assembly GCA_964427735.1 of uncultured Gammaproteobacteria bacterium. Classification (GTDB taxonomy): domain Bacteria; phylum Patescibacteriota; class Microgenomatia; order UBA8517; family UBA8517; genus CAYRUS01. The sequence goes on from CAYRUS010000001.1 coordinate 731,870, forward strand.
TGTTCATATACATTAAGCTTGTTATAATTTTTATTTGGCTTGATTCCAAACGAATCAAAGAACCATTTTTCCATTTGGCTTGCTGTAAGTCTTGCAGTTCTTCTATTTAAAAAAGCTAAAAGGATACGTCTGTTGAAAATGCCTGTTGCATGCTGTTTTTGTCTTGATCTGTGTACATCTTTTAATTTGCTTTCTGGGACGTAATCTGCAAGTGGAATTATTAAAGAGATTTCTTGATTGTTTATTTTTAATTGAGCATATACTTTGAGGTCAGGATTATTAGGATGTTTTAGTAAAATTAGATATGCGTTATGTTTATGAAATTGTTCTTTGTCTACTTCGGCTGCTTCCCAGCTAATTTTGGTTTCTTCAGAAACTTCCTCTTGTGTTCGGTTAGGTTTTAATAATTCTGACCGCATTTGTGGAATTATATACTTACTTTTTTAATTTGCCAAGGTAGCGATAAATAGAGCTTTATTGAAGTACCAGATTGTTCGTACACATCTCTATTCAAAAATATTAGTTGTGACCCCACGGGGAATCGAACCCCGGTTTTCGGGATGAAAGCCCGATGTCCTGGACCTCTAGACGATGGGGCCGTCTAAATTCTCAAGCCTATGTATTTTATCATTTGCCTGACATATTTTCCATAACACCTTATTTACTAAACAATAAAAAGGAGATTAAGCAAAATATAGCTACTTGATCTATTATGTGATAGTTTTATCTCTTAAATTTTTCTTACATTATTCACCCTCGTTTCTGATTAGGTAAGAATAAAGTTAAACCACTATGACAGACATGATATTAACTTGGATATTGTTTGGTGGAGCGGTTGGTTTTATGGCTAACTTTCTTGAGTTTTTTTCTGATGAACAAAAGACAATCACATCTGTTATTCTTGGTGTTATAGGGGGAATTATAGGAGGTGTATTAGGGGAGAGCATACTGTCTATAAACCCTTCAACTTTAATGACACCACTTATTTATACAGTATTAGGAGCGTTACTTTTGGTAATGCTTCCTATTCAGAACAAGATTCTAGACTAATATGCTCATAGCAATACTTCTAATATTAATTGTTCTTTGGTTTTTAGGATATGGTCCAATTGAAGCTTTTTATGTTCCACTGTTTCGAATAGGAGGTAATACTATAACAATTTGGGATATCCTGATTTTTGTGGTGGTCTTAGGAGTTATAAATTTGTTGCCTAGCCCTATAAGAGAAATTGCTATAGTACTTTTAATAATTTGGTTATTGTCTGTTATTGGGATATTAGCAGTTTCAGGATTATCTAGCATGATTGTTATAGCAATTATAGTTGGAGTAATTTTAGCTTTAATATCGGGGTGAAAAAGACTTTGAAACATAAGAAGTTTGGTGTGAAGTGAAGTAACTGTTAGTAAAATAACCAAGGAAATTAATTGATATTGATGCAAAAATGTACTAGAATACCCTATATTAACAGGGATTATGATACCAAAGGAAAATCTTAGCAATAGAACCAGACGCGAGTTATGCATCACACATACGATATCAAGTCTAAATCCATCGGTATATGACTTGTTTGGAGTAGGTAATGAACATAGAAAGTTCATCCAAGACAAGATTACCACACCTATAAATGGCGGAACTTTAGAAATAAGTTCAAAAGAAATTGAAGATCTACTAAAAAGTTATAAGGAAATAGCTAACAACGATCCTGGTTATTTTACAGATGGAAGAATCCATGATATTTATGCGGCAGGTGAATCAGTTAAAAAACAAGCTTATATGGGTTTATATAAAGCTGGAAAAGACTTAGGTTTGGAACAGACTCTGCCTATAGAGGAACTATTAAACCAAGTAAAAGACCCAAGATATTTAGAAATTAATTTAAGACCGTCTGAATATCGTAGCCTCTTTGCAAGTGAATATAGTATATCAATAACAACAGAGAATGAAGTACTTTTAATGAGATATGATGAAAGGAAAATACGAAGAGGAGAACTTGATTTTGTAAGTATGGACGATCTTTTTAGGATTAAACCTGAGTTAGTTCAATCCAAACTAATAAGTTATTACAAAGCGTCGGTATTGACCAAGTTATCCTTTTTACTTTCATTCAATCTAGACCTCCATAAAATTCCATCAGCCCAAAGTATCCCTAATTATGTTAAAGAATTAATGAAATTAGGAGACAAAGAAACTGAAGATGTAATAAACGACATAAATACATTTTTTATGATGTTACTAGCTTCTTCTACCACTTATAATGATGGTATTAGTCATGCACTTTATGATTATGCAGGTAGCGGACTAAGTGAAAAAATATCTCAAATTGGTCGTTCTTACGTATATTTAGATAGTTATCTCAAACATCTCGCAGAATGTCCTAGTTCAGATATTAGTCTATCTAATGATAAAATAAATTTAATAACTAAAAGGTTTCGTAGTGTTTTGTATGAAACTTACAGGCGTGGAAGAGATGGAAACAAGATAATGGGATCTTTTTTTCAACCTCATTTAGATGTACTTTCAGACCCTCGGTTTCATGCACCCACATATAGAGAAAACATAAGAAGGAGGGCAGAGCAAAACCGAAATAGGGAGGAGAAACTTATAAAATTTATAGACGAAAACAGAAATGAAACTGATGTTAATGAGGTTGTCAGAAGGTTGAAAGAAACAGATAAAAATTTATTCGAAGAACTAAATAAATTTATAGAAGTTTTAGGCAGAAATTATTTTGGAAAGAGTGAGTTTGATAAACTATTGTCTGGTGCGAGCGAAAGTTTATTATATCAAAGTGTGGAGATGGTTGAGTATCAGAAAGGTTTTAATAGACAATTGGGATTTGTAAATTACGAAGCTAAAAAAAGTGATTTTATCTATGGAGGAAGATTCAGTTCCTCAAGAGATACTGAATATTTAATTAGAAACAGTGATCTTAATGACTTAGTAGTTTTTCTTTCATTAATCCATGCAAAAAGTAGAGAAAGAAAGACCGATAAAATTGATAACAACATCTCTCGTCTTACCGATCAATTAATTAAAAAAAGAAAAGATAGAAACCTAAATCATTCACTACAATTACTTCATAGACTAGAGGAAGCGAGAGAAAAAAGCAAAAAATTTGAAGAGGAAACAAAAATTAGCCAGAAATTAATTGATAAGGTTGTTAATTTTTATGCTACAAAAGATAATGATTGGGACAGTCGTGATGATGTCGTGTCTATGAATATAACCTTAACATTGATATATCTCTCTAAGGTGAGCAACGTAGATCTTCGTGCTCCTGCCTTTAGGGATACAGTGTTAGCAATTTTAAATAGATATTTTGACGAAAGTAAATGGTATAAAGTAGAGGAATTTCTGAAAAGTTAACCACACCATCACATACCCCATAATATTGTTATTGGTTGTTGATTTTGATTTTGATAAAATATAGCTCATGGAAGCAATCCATTTTTACTAAGAAGGAAACATAGATGTAGTGTATAACTATTTTCCCAAGGTATCCGAGTTTGCAACAGAAATTGGTGTGTCAGACCAGGATCTTCTGAATGTTGTCTATCGTGGAGTACGATTGAGAGTAGTTGATCTTAAGTTTAAGTCTCAACCAAGCGAAAAGGGAGTGGAGACTAGAAAGGCATTATCAAGATTACTTGATAAACATTATTTTATAGATGAATGGCCTAAACATTTATTGTTAAATTCAAACAGAAGATCTGTTATAGTGCTGAATTAGGAAATGCTCTATTTGAATTTCAAAATTCTTTAGTTCCGATTGTTGAGGGTATACTAACAAAGTATGGTGAAATTAATCCAGACAACAATAAAAGTAATACAGGTATAACTCAATTGATGGTTGACGAATCATATCGTTACAATGAAGCTGTGAAGGCAATAGAATCAATTAATAATGAAAGGATAGGAATGACTCAAGATGATGCTAAGTTTTTAGGTTCAATAATAAGAGATCGAACTTATATAAATCTGAGACTTTATAAGGAAATCTGTGCAGCTATGGCAGAAGGAAGTCAAACAGCCTTGAGTTACTTCTACGACAAGTTAGGAATAGGTATTTAGGGTAAAGGCTGATCTCCTAGCCATTTTTCAAGTACCAATGCAAGGCGTCTTGTATATTTACTTTTTTTCCCTAAACCCACCAATTCAAACCGCATATGGATTATTCCGGGGAGTACAGACAAGAAAATTATCACTAGGATAATAGGTAGAAGATATTTATCTACATCCGGAATTATTTGCCCTAGAAAGTATCCTGCCAGTGTCATTCCAGCCCCCCACAAAAAGCCCCCTACAACGTTATAAGTAATAAATTTTTTGTATTCCATATTAGCCATACCGGCTACAATAGGTACAAATGTTCTTACAGCAGGTACAAATCGTGCCAAAATCAAAGCTTTTCCGCCATGTGTCTCATAGAATTTATTAGCTTTATCTATATATGCTTTTTTGAAAAGGAAGGATTCTTTCTTTTTCATAAGCCATCCTATAAATTTACTGCCTGTCCAAAACCCTGCTGAGTCACCGCTAATTGCAGCCATAATTACTAGTGGGATAAGAACCCAGATATTAAGGATGCCTTGAGAGGCTAAAAATCCTGCTGTAAAAAGCAAGCTATCTCCGGGAAAGAAGAAACCAAAGAAAAGTCCTGACTCAGCAAATACAATAAAAAATATACCTATGTAGCCAATGGTTCTCACCAGCTCGGTCAAATCTCCATGTAACATGTATGATTATTCTACTCCTAAATAACAAAAACTCACAGTGAATATTTTGATATACTGTAAAATGCGTTATGCAAAAAAAATTTATGAAAGATAAACTAAGGTTATTTTTTACGGGGTTTGGAATGGGGGCTGCTGATATTGTCCTTGTTGTTTCAGGAGGAACAATTGCATTTATTTTTGGAATTTACGAAGAACTTATTTATATATAGTATTAAAAAACTTAGTGGTGATGTTATAAAGCTTTTTTAAAAGGCAGATTTAAAGAAGCAGTGAAAGAGATTCCTTTTGCTTTTTTAATTCCTCTTGGTCTTGGTGTAGTAACAGCCTTTGCCACCCTCGCAAGCCTGTTGCAACATTTGCTAGAAACTAGCCCTGTTTATGTTTGGTCGTTTTTCTTTGGACTTGTTATTGCGTCTATTCTAATCGTCTAAATGTTACTGATGAAGAGGTTGAAGTTGTTGGTGACCCTGAATTTGAACAACAGTACAAAAAAGCTCTAAAGAAAGAAGAGAATAAGTAAAAATAATTCTCTAGAAAAATCAATTATAAAAGTCCAATCTAATAATGGACACTTTGAGGTTTAATAAGCATTTTAGAATTTAGAGCATTGGTGGAAAGCTTATATTCACTAATAAGAGGAAAAGAAATATCCTGGCAAAAATGGGATAGAAAAGGAATACAAATTTCCACCTCATCCTGACCAACTGCAGGAATTGCTCAAATTGTAGTTACAGTACAAACATTACAAATGCTACTGCGACCATAGCTAAAATTAGCCAATGAAGCATATCATTGCTTTTTTGAGTTTTAGCACTTGTTTTAGGCTTACTTGTTCTTGGTTTAGTTGTTTTTGCCTTGGTTTTTGTACTCTTTTTCTTAGCTGCCATCAATTAACACCACCTTTCTTACCCATTTAGACATGTAAATAATGGGTTGTCAATATCCTGCTTTTTTTAGGAGCTTTTCTTACCTAAGATTTACCTCATTGTAAGGTAAATATTTCAAAAAAAACTTAATATAAAACCATATGGCATATCGTAGTCCACAACGAGATGAAGCAGAAAGTTACGAAGAACAAGCCCGCATAAGACGTGAGCAGGCAGATTCATATGCTCAAAGTGATGATCCTTATTCCCAAGAGCAAGCTCAGCGTTTAAGAAATGAGGCTGAAGCTTATGATAGAAGTGCTTCATCAACAAGGCAAAGAGCTGACGCAGATGAGGCAAGAGAAGAACAGGTTAGAGTACAGGAAAAACAAAGAATTGAAGTTGAAGCAGAAAGACAAAAATCAGAGATAGATCAGCAGTATGACGGTTCAGAACAGCAGAGATTAAAAGATCGCATTGACCGCCAAACCCAAAGAGCGAAAGATAGGATAGATAAGACAGGAAGTGGTGGGATATTTTAACTGATTTTGTTTATGAAAAAATGCGATTAAACTTATTTTAGTATCTTTTTAGTTATTCACATCTATTTACTATAATACCCTCTCCTTTTGTATAAGAAATATAATATGTCTTGTAAAGAGTATACCCGAGTCTTATTGAATTTCAAACTTTATAGGTGTATTCTTCGATTCAGTGGAACCAATACCAAAAAATCTCCCTGAAACCTACACTCTAAGTGAAAGGCGTATTGCCCTGATGAATATAGCAGAGCAAATTGCAGATGAATATAACTTAAATATTCCGACTATTTATGTTAATGAATTAGAAGAAAGAGACATTCAAAGACATGCTTTAGGCGTTGCTGAATATATAAAAGATAGTGAATATGAAATAAGAGTAGGTGAAAAAAGATTTGATGAACAGGTAGATATTTATACACATGAGGTAGTTCAAACCCTCCTTGCTCATAATAACCCTTTTTACAGACAATTATTCAAGAATAACCTAGCAAGATTAAAAGATTTAAAATTTAGTGAAGTAAAAGGATCAAAGAGTATATCCCTACTTGGAGATATTATCAAAGACGAGCTATTTAGTGAATTTGTTGCAAGTTATGTAGGGCAGAAAGTTGAGCTGAAACCTGATGAAGTTATTCCCTTAATAGTAGGCAATAGACAGACAGTTATTCTTAATTTGCAAAGTTTAGAAAGGCAAAAAATGATCACCCAAATGCTTACTGGTGTAACCGGAAAAACAGCAGTTAAAGAAGATGTCGTTGGAAAATTTACAAACAGGATACCACTGGTCCAAGACAACGCAATGCGTGCAGGTCAATCCGCAGCAGAATCTTTACTTATTGCTAAAAGCAAAATTCCAGAAATAGAAGAAAAATTAAGAGGGATAAATATGTTTAGTATAGATCCGGATGATTTTTATGATGTACTGCTGGATGCTTCAGAAAGTACTAGTGTACAAGGTTTTGTCAGAAGGTTGGCTGGTGGTTTAAAGCTAAGAAGTATTTAAACCTTTTACTTCTTCTCTTTTTACAAATTTATATGCCCAATCAGGGCTTTCTCCACCGTAGTTTGGTATATATTCAAAAGCATAATTTTCCTCTTCAAATCTTCTGAAGAATTCCTCCCAAGTTAGTTCAAAATCTTTTGAGCTATTTGGTAAGAATATATCATCTGCTTCACCAGGAAAATCCAGTCTTAAAACTGGTTTGTCACTGCCTGCTTCAAAATCATCAACGATCTCCGGTGAGGCAAAGTGCATTTCTGCCCAATCTCTAATTTTTTGATGATCTGTTGTAATCTCCCAGTCGTTATTCATAATGCTTTTTTAGCATAACACTTCAAGATCGTTGTTCTTAGCAGGTAAGGATTTCGTAAAATATTTACAATTACTTGAAATATTGTTAAAGTACCTTATGCGGTTTTTAGAGAACTTGGGGGAAAAATCTACAGAAGTTGTCCAAACAAATCCTGACTTACATTTACTATTTCAAAATTTACCGCAGTCAGAATATTTGAGAGATAGACCAGATAATTATAGGTTTTGTATATTATCTGACAAAACAGGTAAAACACTTTCTTTATTCACAAAGAAACCTTATTTTGATTCTCCTCCTGGCTGGAATCTCAAAATGTCAGTAAGAGAATCAATATCTAGAGGAAGTTATTATTATATTGTTAAATTTTGTAAAGTTAACAAGACGGGAATTATCTTTTCTGAAGTAGTATATTCTTCGCTAGGTGATGGAATAAAATCTGAATCAAATGAAATGCAACCTTTGGCTGTTTACAATGGGGTTATTTCAGAAGAGGAGGCAAGAAGAAGAGCAATAAATGAAGGATTCCCCACCCAAGTGCCAGAACAAATTGATATGCAGGCTACAATTACTTCCTTTATTAGTCAGTTTAATAACAAAGATTTTAATTCACATCCTCGGTTAATTGGACTTAAATAAATATCCATTTACTAAATTATTAGGTAGAATATGCTTATGAGAAAGATTTTTTTCTTCTGTTTAGCATTTTTTGTTTTAATTTTTCCCTCAAATGTCTTTGCCAAGGATTATTCTATTGAGTCGGCTAATTTTAAAGTTCAATTGACTGAGGACGGGTCTGCACTTGTAACTGAAACACGCACTTATAATTTTGACGGTTCTTATTCCTGGGCTGATATGTGGATACCACTTAAAGCAAAATGCGAGAGATGTGAGCCTTATATAATCACTAACGTACAAGTAAAAGATGAGGATGGAGAATATGCCCGAAACCAAGGAGGAGTACCTAGAAGTTTTCAGTCAAATTTACACAAAGAGCCGCACGGAGGACGTCTTTATATTAGATGGTATTATCAAGCTTTTAATGAACAAAAGACATTCAACATTTCGTACACAATACAAAACGCAATCACAAACCACAAGGATATTTCAGAATTTTATTGGCAGCTGATTGGTGATGAATGGGTTAAAGGAACTGGAGAAGTTCATGCAGAAATTTTTCTTCCAAATCCTGCCCCTAATGATCAAATTTGGGCTTTTGGACATGGTCCTTTGAACGGGGAAGTTAGTATTCCAGAAAATAATAAAGCTGTTTTTACAGCTAAGAATCTTCCTGCAAAAAGATTTTTTGAAGTAAGAGTTTTGTTTCCAAGACTTGATGGAGCTTTGAATGCACAAAATGGAGAGAAGTCATTAAACGAGATTTTAGCTGAAGAAAGTAAATTTGCCACAACAACCAGGACAAAAAATATTGGAGCTTTAGTTATTGGAGTTATATTTTTAATTTTCCTATTGTGGAGGATTATTCACTGGTATCGAATTTGGAAAAAACATGGCGATGACGAGCCTCTACCAGAAGTTAATTTATCAGGAAAACTGCATGAGCCTCCTAGTGATCTTTCGCCAATTCTGGTTGAATCATTGATGAATGCAGAACACTACAAACCGACTGGAAAATCTATTGTAGCTACAATACTAGACTTAGTTCACCGTAAAGTTCTTTCCTTTGAAACAGAAAGAAAGGACTCCTTTTTAGGAGGGTCAAAATACAACTATGTTTTAGTCCTAGAAGATCCTAAAAAAGCAGCAACAAATTCTCTTCCCATTGAAGAAAAGGAACAATTGTTAATAGATTTATTGTTTGAGTTAGGAACAAAAGAAAAAATTAGCTTGGATGAAATAAAAAAGCTGCCGCAAAAAAATCCAACAAGGGCTCGAATATTTTGGCAAAAATGGCAAAAAGACACAGTAAAAGAGCTTCAAGAAATGGGTTATCTGGAAAAAGCAGGTAGTCATTACAAAAATTTAATCTTAACCGAATTTGGGATTGTAATGTTTTTTTCCTTTTTGCCGTTTGCACTAATTGGGAATCTTTTTGAGAATTTTTTAGAATCATATTTTATTGTTTTCATTCCTGCTATATTTTTATTTATTATTTATGCTATTTCTCTTTTCTTTTTTGGTTTTTTTATGCATAAAAGAACAGAAAAGGGAAATTTGGAATTAGCAAAGTGGAAAGCGTTTAAGAAATGGTTAAAGGATTATTCGGTGACAAAAAACAATCCGATAGACTCAGTAGTTCTCTGGGAGAAGTTTTTAGTTTACGGTACAGCACTTGGGATAAGTGCTAAAGCATTAAGCGAACTGCCTGTAAAATTTACTGCTGAAGCTGCAAGAAGTTCGGTGATTTACAATTCATTCTCATCTGGTGGTGGGCTTGGTACAAGTGGGTTTTCTACATCATTTTCCAATTTCGGCACAAGCTTAAGCAGTCTTTCCAGTTCGTTTTCTTCATATGGTGCGTCAGGTACAGGCTCCTCTGGCGGCTTCTCCGGCGGTGGCGGTGGAGGAGGCGGTGGAGGAGGCGGAGGTGCAGGTTAAGACAATTTTGATGTAATAGAATCTAAATTATAATAAAGTAAATATTGCAATATAATCTTATCTTTTTTTAAATATGTTATTATCGGTGAATGAAAGAGAAGGTTCAGTTTTACCCAAAAGAATTACAGCAAAAAGTAGAAAAATATGCACTTCAATTCCTATCTAAAGGTAGAAAAGTTTGGGATGTGCCACATACAAAAGGTGTAGTGCATTATGCACACCAAATTGCACTTGCTCATGGTTTGAATGTACGAGTTTTGGTGACCGCAGCATACCTCCATGATATTGGTTATTATGATTTGTTTGAAGATTCTGATTCTTCTGTTTATGAAAATGTAAAAGACAAAAAAGCAATGCATATGATTGTCGGAGCACGACTTGCAAGTGAATTTTTATCACAGCGTGATATCGGGAAATACTACACAGAAGAAGAAGCAGGACGCATTGTTCACCTGGTTCGTGTGCACGATAAAGTGGATTTGCTTACTTCACTGGATGAAATTGCTTTAATGGAAGCAGACACTTTGGGAGCAATTGACATATCCAGAGTAACCCCGACTTTTGATTACGAGGGAGGGATGAAATATATCGAGGGGTTGTTCAAAAAAAGACTTCCCAGGTTCAGGACAAGTACAGGAAAAAAGGAGTTTGACAGGCTCATTAAACCTTTTAGAGAGTATTTTGAAAGTATGAACAAGGATTTACAGAACTAATATTTCATATTCTACTTATAGTCCATACGGTACATCTGAACATGAAGATTCAAGGCTACTTTCAAAAATGTTTTTTAGTGTTGAAGATATGCCTGTAGAAATAGACCTTGCTAGGACTATAAAATGCTTTATAGAGCAGTTTACCATTAAAGATTTCGACTCAATGCCTCTTTTGGTGCTCCCAAGTAAGAACTAAGCTAAAAAAGAGAATAATATAATCTTCTTGTAGAAAAAGAGCCTACAATGTGCTATAATACGCATATGGAAATTATAAACCTTGATTCACACGACAAGTATATTATACCTGAAAGAGGATTATCTAAGAATGCATTTGAATTTTATAGATTAGAGAGAAATCCTAATGTGGACGAGAAATCATTTGAAAGTCATGGAGTAAATGTTAGAGATGCAAAAGAGGAGCTAGAGGAAAAGGGATATGTTATAAATCCCAATGAAGGAGTTCTAATTATTTCGTTGGAAGAGGAAAAAAGATTGCTTGACAAATTAAGAGTTGAGCTTGATGCAAAGATTGAAGGGTGGAAACACACATCATAAACTTTCATTAAGTTGATATAATTTTATTCATGGAAAGACCTACTAAACAGGAAGCAGATCAAAAACACGCTGATTATTACATTAATGAAGTTTTAATGAACCCTGAGGTCGATGACGAGATGCGTCAACTAGATATGCCTCAGATTGCTTTGGCAGTTAGAAGGCTAGCAAACGAAGATGTCGCTCCAAAGGGTTATCATCCTGGTGTTGTAGAAGTAAAATACAAAAAGCACATGGGGACTTATGTAGAGAAAAAGCTTGGAAATTTACTGGATGGAAATGTGACTAGTATAGATGAGATTAAGGAGATTAAGCTAGCCATACAAGCAGTAGAGCTGGGAGAAGTTATTTATCCTGTTAAGCCTGAATATTTAACATCGAAACTCAATGAAATTAAACAGAAATTGAGTTTTTGAAAATATGAAACTCCCAGGAAATGTCCATAGAATGCCCCACTTTCTCGGCAAATATTATCGAGGACAGGCAGTTGTTAATCAAATATTCTTAAGAGAAGATATTTATGATGATCTGCAAAAAGACAATCCTATACCAGAAAATGTAGGTATATTACTTCACGAACAGGAACACATCAAAAGAATTAAGATGCACGGATGGTTGAAGTTTGGACTGATGTATTTGTTTTCAGGAAGATTTAGGTTTGAAGAAGAATTGGCAGCAAATAAGCCGCGTATGAAATATTTAAAGTCAGTTGGAGCTGAGTATGATATTGATCACTCTGCCAAGGCTCTCTCTGACCCATTTTACCTTTGGTGTGTTAAAGAAGATGTGGCAAGGGAGAGGCTAAGGGATATGTGGAACCAGTCATAAGCACAGTTGCTGCATGTCTCTCTCTACTACGACTGCTTGATTTATCGCCACTCAGAAGGTATAATAGCCATAGATGATTTGAGGAGAAGCACATGTTCGATTGCGAATAGGCACCTCAAGGTGCTTTTTTAAATTAAAAATATACTCAAATCAATTGACATCTCAATACAAACAAAGTATATTGTGAGTCCTACAAAGTTAACTTGTCTCTTAGAAAAACTAAGAGGTTAACAACTCCATGTAAGACTGCTAGCTCTTTTTAAACAACAAAAGTCAGCGGGTCTTAAAAACTATTTTTATGTAAATAGAAATTTTAACCATTTGACTTTTGTTGTGTACAATTTACATGCACATTAAAAAGTGAAGATAAACAGATGTCTTGCCAGGAAAGGCAAGACAATCCAAGTCAATTCGATTTATTTACGTCATATTTTGATAGTCAAGATATGGTTGGAAGCCAGGGTCTTATTCAAGTTTAACTTGGAGATCCGCTTATTGAGGGTTTGATCCTGGCCCAGGATGAACGCTGGCGGCGTGCTTTAGGCATGCAAGTGGAACGAGCTTATCTTCGGATAAGCTAGTCGCGAACGGCTGAGTAATAGGTAGAAATCTACCCTATGGTGGGGAATACCCCGGGGAAACTCGGGTTAATACCGCATAATCTCGTTAAGAGCAAAGGATTTATTCGCCATAGGAGGAGTCTACCCCCCATCAGTTAGTTGGTAGGGTAATGGCCTACCAAGACAACGACGGGTAGGGGGCGTGAGAGCGTGGCCCCCCAGAATGGGACTGAGACACGGCCCATACACCTACGGGTGGCAGCAACCGGGAATCGTGCGCAATGGACGAAAGTCTGACGCCGCGACGCCGCGTGTGGGATGAAGGCCTTCGGGTTGTAAACCACTTTTGGTTGGAGGGAGACCTCCTTCAGAATAAGCACCGGCTAACTACGTGCCAGCAGCAGCGGTGATACGTAGGGTGCAAGCGTTATCCGGATTTATTGGGCGTAAAGGGTTCGTAGGCTTTTTGGTCAGTCATGCTTCAAAGACCGAGGCTCAACTTCGGGAAGGGGTGTGATACTACCAGAATTGGAGGATTCAGGGGCTATTGGAACTGTCGGTGTAGGGGTGAAATCCGTTGATATCGACAGGAACACCTAGGGCGAAGGCGAATAGCTGGGGATCTCTCGACGCTGAGGAACGAAAGCTAGGGTAGCGAAACGGATTAGAGACCCGTGTAGTCCTAGCCGTAAACGATGTCCGCTAGCTCTCAGTCTTTTACTAGATTGGGAGCGCAAGCTAACGCGTGAAGCGGACCGCCTGGGGAGTACGATCGCAAGATTAAAACTCAAAGGAATTGACGGGGACCTGCACAACCAGTGGAGCATGTGGTTTAATTCGAGACGAACCGAAGAACCTTACCTGGGCTTGACATGCTAGCTGCACGTTTCTAGAGATAGAAATTTCTTCGAGAGTGCTAGCACAGGTGCTGCATGGCTGTCGTCAGCTCGTGCCGTGGGGTGTTCCCTTCAGTGGGGTAACGAGCGCAACCCCTGCCGTATGTTGAATGTTCATACGGGACTATTCGCTTTTAAGTGAGAGGAAGCGGGGACGACGTCAAGTCAGTATGGCCCTTATGTCCAGGGCTACACACATGCTACAATGAGGCCGACAGAGGGTTTGCCAAGCAGTAATGCGGAGCTAATCCCAAAAACGGTCTCTCAGTGGGGATTGAGGGCTGCAATTCGCCCTCATGAACGTGGAATTGGTAGTAATCGCAAATCAGCTAAGTTGCGGTGAATACGTTCTCAGGTCTTGTACACACCGCCCGTCAAGTCAGCGAAGTTGGGGGCACCCGAACAACCGGTGAACGGTTGGAAGGTGAAACCAGCGACGAGGATTAAGTCGTAACAAGGTATCCGTACTGGAAGGTGCGGATGGATCACCTCCTTTCTAAGGAGTGTACACGGCACTTGTGCTTTGCATAAGAAATTATCAATTTTCAATAATCAATTTTCATTCAATTTCCAATTTTCTAAAACGCAATTTACTACAAACTTTTTAGAATTTAGAAATTTGGTTTATTAAATATTGTTTGATCTTTGATTGCTGGATTTTGGAATTTCTCGTGCAGAGCACGAGGCTAACACCCGCAGTTTTAGGGTAGCGGTTTAGCTGTGTCTGGTCACACTAAAGATGATCGGATCAAAAAACCGAGCCACTATGGTTTCCAACCATTTCTAGGCTTTCGAGGTCTATTTATAGACTAATCGAAAAAAGTTTATCTTCACTTTTTACAAAACAACCACCTTAAGGGGTGGTTTTTTTGTTGACTCTAAAGTTTTCAGGTTGTTTAATGAAAGTATGAGCAAAAAGGATGATGAGTATGTTACAAAGAGTATGCTTGATGAAGCTGTTGAAGCAATTTTAACAGGAATGGAGAGAATGTTTAACAATCAAGATAGGAAAATTAATAGAATAGATAAGAAGCTTGATGAAAGATTTGATTATCTTGATCAAAAGATTGATGATGTTCGAAGCGAGTTAAAAGATGATATTAATGGTTTGAAAGCTGATTTATCTAATGCTCCTTCAAGAGGGGAATTTGATGAATTAAAGGGAAGAGTGGTTGTGTTAGAAAATAGAGTTTAAATCATTTTTATTATCGAAAAAGTTTTACAAAATTCTCTTCTACTCGTACTTTCTTGTTTACCCAAAGATACTCATTCCACTTTCTTGCTTGTCCAATAGGATATTTACTTTCTTGCTTACCCAAGAAAGTAACAAAGAAGGGAACTCACTTAAATTTTCCAGGTTTTCATTACGTTCGAAAATCTATGTCTGCAGAACTCCTCGTGGCAAGCAATTCGTCAAACATCTGCGACTATTAATAAAGTATTTTCTCGCTGCAATCAAATCTGGAAAATTTGGTGAGAATAATTAAAAAACAAATCAGGAATAAATATTCTATGTCGGTATTTAGTTAATGGAATAATCCCATTAACGAAACAGAAGTGAAAGGAGAGAGTGAATAAAAATAACAGGAAAAAAAGTGGACCGCTCAGGTAAGTGGCAGGCAAATGGCCTGAGCGGTCCGGGTGAGAGATATCGGTAGAGGTTAGTGGGCGAATTGAAGCAGAATTGCTATAGATGCTCCACCTAGAAGCAAAACTGCAATTTGTGCTCCAATTCTTACCAACCAAGGCTGCCTGCCAGTTTTCAAAGAGATCTCATTGTTAATTTTCATTACAAAACTCCTATTATTTTTAACAGAAGATACAATCCTCCGAAAATTAGTAGAGTGATCAGTGCAAAGCCGATCAGTAGAACAATAATTTCTTTGAGATCTTCCAAGGCAACCTCCTCGTGTCTTATCTCTCTTTTTAAACTGCACTTCGTCCAAAGCTTTGGATCTTGCGGTAAAAAGATGGAAAGCCTTGGAGCAAAGAATCTAAGCATATTTTAATACTTTACTAATGTTTTTGGAAGATGATTTTATACAAAAAAAGAGGGCAGCCTGTGTCTTAATCGCTTTCGCGGCTAAGGTGGATGCCCTCGGGCTATGGTGAGTCTTCAGGAGCCGATGACGACAGGCCAGTAGTACTCGTAATCGAGTACTGCAGGTTCGTCCGTCGGTTCGGCGGTTGCAATCGGGGATGGCGATGGGGTCGGTGTTCCCGTGGGTGCCGGTTCCGGACCAGGGCCAAGTGTTGGCACCGGAGTTGGTGGCACAGTCGGCGACGGAGTCGGTGTGTTCGAGGGATCTTGCCGATCCTCGAACATGAAGTTTACGTTGTACCCGCTGTACTGATAAGGGTCAACATCAATAACTACGAAACCTTCTTCGATGTTAACTTCCACGCAGTCAATGACATCATCGGGGAAAACAGAGCAGGAAGCATCCACAAGCTTAACTTCACTAAGTTCTGGTTGTGCCAGGTCCACGCTGATCTTGTACTGACCGTTCAGAACATCGAAGTATGTCTCACCTTCGAAAGAAGGCTCGCACCAATTCGATCCCAAACATACGTATGTGATGTCGAATTCTTGATCGAGTTCGTACATGTAGTTTTGGGCATCGCAATGGCGATTGCCATTGCTGTCGCGGCACAGTCTACCGTTGATGGTTGTTGTGGTGAATGGTTTAGGGATGAACCTGTAATAGACGTGAACAGGTTCGTCGGTTTGCAGAGTCACGGTAACCCAACCAGATGAGTCGACATTGCAACCATCGAACTCCTCATCCGGAAAATGAGTATAGCAGTCCACCCCAAGAAGGTTGTACTGATTCAACTCGGGCTGAGATAGTTCCATCTCAACAGTATGATCTTGCGGGATCGGGAGCTGGTCGAACATGCATTCGCCATGCTCCGTCACGCAGTTGAAGGGATCCATCAACATCTGGATCCCATCCAGCCAAACGTCGTCTCCATCTTTCTGACCGTTATCGTCCTCGTCCACAAAGATGTGAACGTAGAAGATCCCGTCGTTAGAGGAGGCGAAAACGGTGCTAGCGAGCAAGAAGCCTGCTAACAGGAGCAAAAGGAAAAAGATTAATTTCTTCATTCTAGGCCACCTCCAAGGGGCCATTTGAATCCTTTTTTGCCGTTACAAAAAATTAGTACGGCTCCCCTTAAACGAGAGGAGATATGAAGAAAATCTAAAAGATTTTCTTCAGATATTAGACATTAGATGTTGGATGTTAGAATTAATTATGGAAAATTTGCGAGTTTACCAGGTTTCATTAGATCTTGTAACGCAAATCTACTCTTTAATTAAAAATAACTCTGAATTATCAAAAGATTATGCATTAAATGATCAACTAAGGCGTGCTTCAATATCAATAGTCGCAAACATCGCCGAAGGATATAAAGAAGTAAAAAGCAGTTTAAAAATTACCTTTATATCTCTTCTGGATCATGCAATGAAGTAGTTGCTCTTCTGCAAATTACAGATAAAGTCTACGGTATTAAAACTACTCAATTGCAAAATTCATTTGTAAGTTTGGGTAAACAGATAGCTTCGTTAGCCAGCCAAGTCGAAAAAAATAACTGACCAACGTCTAATATCCAAAGTCCAATGTCGAAAATCGCATAGCGATTTTCTCCATACTTCCTCCCGTTAAGAAGATTTACTCACCATATTGTTAACGTGCTATGGGGGCAAAAATCGGAGCTTTTACCGGTTTGCCCTTTTTAACAAACATTTTTTAGCTCTGTTTTTGCAGAGCTAATCTAATTGTCTTAATTATTCGTATTAATTTATTAATAAACATGTAAGGAAATTAGAGTAGTATACCATTACTATCGGGTATAAGGGAAATGGGAGAGTTATTTTAGTTTTTTGGGGTGAGAGCGATAATATATCGTGTCCATTCATACCAGCCGGTTTCAGATGCTGATTCACTCCAGCCGCAGAATGTTACAAAAATTCCTCGATGAGTTCTAAAGAAAGTAAAATCAGAAGATTCTCCGCCTGTCTCTCGGATTAAAATGTCTAAAACATCTTTAGTGTTGTAGTCATAATCTTGTTTTGGATATACGATATTCCCATCTTCACCTTCTCGTTCATGGGGTAGAAATGCTACTGCTTTAACTTCAAAATGAACAGTTTGTCCATTTTGAATAATTGGAACTGTTTGTCCTACTAATGAATTTAGGGTAGTTAAAGATTCTTCTATAGTGTTTTTCCTGCCTAAATTATCAATATTTCCTCCTTCTATTACTTCACGCACACTTTCGGCTTCAGCAGCATCTAATTTGTCTGAGTATCCTGAATGTGTATAGAGAATTGTATTACCAAATTTGTCAACATCTACACCGGCAGTTCCGTTACCTACAGCAAATTCTTGTAGAAATGCTGCTCTTTCTTCTTCATTAAAATCATCCCTATAGACAATCGGTTTTGCAGACACATTCATATCTTTTCCGTTTATTTTTAGCGTCATTGTAAAAGGGGAATTATTTGAAAAATCTAGACTTTCAAAAACAAAAGGAGGTTCAGGCGTTGAAGTTGACGTTTCGGTTGGTGTAGCCGTTTCAGTAGCTCGAACTGGACTTGGTTTGGTTGGTGTTGGACTTTTTTCCGGTGCTTCTTGTGTGGATCCTACTTGCTGATTTATAGCTGGAATTGTTGGGGATTGTGGAGTTTCCAGACTTGCCCAGGGAGTAGACGGCAGTTCATCTAATTCCAGGACTTTTGGTTCTACGTTTAAAGCTTCTAAAGAAGCGTTTCTTAAGCTGTTTTTTATCAAATGTCCTCCAAGTAAAGTGGTGCCGGCAGTAAGTAAAGCTAAACCGGCATGGCGGACTGTAAACTTCTTTTTTGGTTGGTATTCAGTTTTTTGTTCATGTTCCATTGTATCTTTGTTGTCCATGAAGACATTTTATCATCTTTGAGGTAGAGCCTTTTTGCTAGGTTCTAGCATTCCAGATGTTAATATTTTTAACAGCTCGAATACTAGGAGGACGAGAGTGTCAAAGGTTTCGAAACGTGAGACGTTTCAATTCCTATGACGGTCTCTCGTCCTCAATAGCACGTTAGCGACGACGACGGGTTGCTAGAAGATATACAATTCCGAACAGGAAAGGCAAAATTATTGCCAATCCCGTGAGGTCTTGTTCTCTTTCAGCGTCTTCGACTGGAACGTGTCCCGTACCCAACCCAGGCTTGGGGGTGGGGGTTGGCTCAGGCTGGTCAGAGCATTGGGCAATATGGACAACCGCCGGTTGTCCGACCTTTCCCGAGAACATGTTGTTCTCGTTTTCATAGAGAGGCCACAATTGGCCAAAGTTCTCAGGAAAGTTATCACCTCCCCGGTAGTGCTGACCTTCTCCTAAGGTAGAAGTGAGGTTCTCCACAGTCACTCCTTCCTCTGGTAGTTCCCAAACGCCCATGAATCCATTGGCGTCCGCCTGGTGAGGCTCACCACCGAAGTGGGTGCCGTCATCAAGGAAAGCTGTCAAGGTCTCTCCATGCCCGGGTACAATCGATCCATCGTCCAGCTCGCAGTAAAGATATCCGCGGAGATACCCCTGTGATACAACGGGGGTTCCTGTTGGAGTCGCGGTATTCTCCAGAGTCGCAGTCGGAGTATTTTCCGGCGTTTCGGTCGGCGGAGGCGTGCTAGTTGAGCTCGCCGTTGCGGTTGCCGTTGCTGTCGGAGTTACTTCAGACTCTGGCGTATTCTCCGGAGTCGCCGAAGGCGTCCCGGTGGAAGTTGCCGTTGCGGTGCTCGTGGCCGTGGCAGTATTCGTTTCGGTCGGTGTGGACGTAGGTGTGGGGGTTACTGTTGGGGTTACGGTAGTTTGAGAGCAATAACGCTCTCCGGAGTCGTAGCCCACAAGTATCCCCTTCGGACCGAAGTAGTTCGGTCCTTCAAGCCTTTCTGGTAGATCGTGCGTGCGGACATTGTCGATCTGCCATTCGCACGCGAGTTGAAGTACGGCGTTAAAATCTTGACCTGGACTTACGTGACCGTATGCTTCGTCGAGACGAAGCTGTGGCCATTTGTCAGGCCAGTTTAGTTTGGCATACGAACCTGACGCGACGTCAGCTTCGCAATTCTGGCCACTTTTCACCCAAATTTTTGTATGGGCTCTAGGAATGCCATCTAGGTCATGATGGATGACAATACTGTCGTCCAGCTGATCGGTTTCGCATTCCGGTAAGTTTTCAGCCTTCGGTTCTGCGCCTTCAGCTGGAGTTGACCAGGCGAGGGCTATTACCAAAACCGTAATACATATTAGAAGTGAAACTCCTAGAGTGCATCCAATTGTAAATCGTTTGTCAGCCATCTTTGGCCTCCTTTTTGGCCTTCATTGAAATTTGGTTGTTAATAAACTTACGTCTTCTTGCCACTATCCTTGCACACCTGCAGTAATGCTCATAAAATTTCTATGAGGCCAGGTGCCCGGCAAGACTCCTTTTGCATACAGAAGTTTCTGCAGCTACCAGAAACACCCATTTGCAAAAGGGGAGGAGTAAAGAAAAAGTTGCCATTTTGTCATCCTGAGCTTGTCGAAGGATCTCTCGACTACACTTCTTTTCGCTCGAGATGACATACAGTGTTTTTCTCCACACTTCCCCCTGCAAAGGGTGAGTGTAAGTTTTTGCTAACGCGCTATGTTAATGTGCCTGGTATTTAATGCCTTAGCTTCTCGCGGCAATCGCACTCGCTAAAACAAAAAATGCCCAGTATGCAGGGGCAAATCTTTCACGGCATATACCGCTGCATACTAGGCACTTATCTTTTGCAATCCAAACCCCCTGCGGCGTAAATTGCTCTTTTTAGATACTTTGTTAAATATGTAAATAATTAATAAACGATTTCTTATTTGTTAACTCAAACTTATTTCATCTTTTTTTCTTGCTTGTCCAAATCTCTTAATTCTTCATTCTTTGCTCGTCCAAATCTTTAGATGTACTTCTTTGCTTACCCAAAGAAGTACCAAGAAAGGGTACCCACAGATGTTCGCCAGGTTGAAACTCCGTTCGCTCAGTTCATACGTGCTGAACTCACCCGATAGACATCGGGCTTAAACATCAGGCGTATTTTAATAGACTTCGCTTACTTCGTTTCAAATCTGCCTCACATAGTGGGTATTTAAACTCAACACTAAAAAATTAGGTGAGAATTAATTGAAATTATATTTTAATGATCTAATAGTTTTAGACTTTAAAGGAAGCTTGCAAATCCGAATAGGATACCATTTTGTTAGCTTCTTTTAAAATCTAAATATTCTTTGTGAACTGAACTTTTTGTCATCTCGACCGCAGTGGAGAGATCTTGGAGATTCCTCCATGCATTTCATTTAGTCGGAATGACATATTTGAAACAGCAGGGACCGCGGAGGCTAGAGGGGAATTTGTGGCAATTGCGCTGAGGCAATCACTACATTCTCTAGCTCTCCGCGAGTCCCAACCCAACCGGGATATTTTCCGATTCGCTTCAGGCGCAGACACAAAGTCCGCAAATCGATCCGGTAATCCCGGTCAGGCTTGCTGGCGAGGGGTGGAGGGCGGCCGGTCCTCCTATTATTTTTTCGAGGGGCTAGCAAGAGCATAAGCTCGTAGCCCTCTTTCCAGCTAACCTAGGTCAGCTGGCGCAGATATTCAATAAAAAGGCATTATGCCTCCTTCTCCTGTCTGGAGACTATTTGGCCGGTAAAAAAAAGGGGTGGCGACGCGCCGGGCTAGCTGCAGGTCATCAGACCGGCATCCCAAATGAAACTTCCGTCGGGAAGCCGTACTTCAACAAGATAGTTGACCTGTCCGTTGGCCGGGTTCCAGTGAAAAACCTTCGTAAACCCGAGGTTGACGTTGAAGTCATCGCTCTCAGGATTGGCCATCCCAGTCACCCAGATGTTGTAATGCGCCTTGCCTTTCTCGGATGAATAGGACTGTACTTTGGCGCCATCGCAGCTAACGTTGACTGGACCGCTGGCAAATGCGGCGACAGTGGTCGACAAAATCAAAACAATCAAAACGAAAATGAACAAGGTTTTCTTTTTCATCTACTTACCTTTTCCTTTTCCCGGTTCGATTTGCGACACGGGACTATTAAGGTTGATAAACTAGTGACGGCGCGGGACGTACCTTGGGTTGTCACCCGGGGGTTGGGGGATCCGACTGGTTAGTCGTTTCCAGCCAGCCATAGCGCCAAGTCCAAGTACACAAAATCCGATCCCGATTTGCGCCCAGCTTGGTGTCCAATTTGATGCTTCAAGCTTGCCGAGGACGACGAATGCTGCGAAAACCACGAACGGAAATGCGATCTTTGAAAGTTTTGTGATCATCAAGCCCTCCCATGAGCTTTTTTCTAATGACAATGAAAATGATCGTAAGAATAGTGTTGATTGTTGAAAACACTGCTGCTCCTGCGATAAAACCGACTATGAAAGCTCCAATCAGAAATTCCATTTCGTTTTCCTTATTTTCTCCCTAAAGGTTTTTCATCGTATCGAGTCCCCTGGTTGGCTTTGCCGTAAGCATAGAATATAGACAAAACAACCAATGTTACAACAACAGCTCCAATAAAAATAACTTTAGCTAATAACTCGATTTCTGCGGCGGACATTTTTCACCTTTCCTTTTTTTCCTAACACCGGGGAGGGGTGGAGACAAAGGGGGTCTCAGGTCTCCACTCATCCCCGTGTTAAGAATTCCTCGCCAGATTTTTAATGTGCTAAAAAATCTTTCCAATGCAGTTGCCACGCAGTGTGGTAATTGCATTGGAATATACCCGATAGTATAGCAGAGAAGAGGCTAAAAGTCAATGATATAGGATAGTATAAATGTTAAGAAATTTATTGATTTTCTTTGCTAAAAGTGAATATTATTCATTTCTTGCAAGCTGGTTCATCTTCATTCTTTGCTCACCCAAAGAATGAAGCAAGAAAGGGTGCTCACTTAAATTCTGTACGTTTTCATTCCGTTCGCAAATGTTATGTCTGCAGAACTCACCCGATAGGCATCTGGCTTAGACATCTGCGACTTTTAATAAGTATTTGCTTACTGCATTCAAATCTGCAGAATTTGGTGAGGTTGAGCATAAAAAGAGTTAAATATAAATTTCTCGTACCCTCAGTTTATGGACACGAAATATAGGGTGAAAGATGGTGTGAAAGGAGAAAATATTATAGTTTTCACTAAATAAAGGGAAATGTGAAATTAAAACAAACCTAATTTACCTGCTGTTCATTGAATTAACAGGATTTTCAATTACAATAAACTTATGGAATCAGAAAATAACCCTGTCTCAATTATCGAAACCTTTACCAAAGAAGTGAGAGATGGGATTTTCTCACTTTTAACAACACTCACTACTAGCCCTGAGCAATTTGAAGAAAGATATGCAAAATCAAAGGAAGAAGTTAAAGCATTTTGGCAGGGATTAGTCCTAGATCCAGATGGAAATGAAAGAACAGATGAAGAAATAAAATCATTTTTTGAACAGTACTTAGCCCGTCAAGCAATGGGGGCTGTAAACAATGTGGATGACTGGATAAAAAAAATTAAGGAAACCCTTACTACGCAGGAATAGGTTCCTCTAAAGCCGGAATCAAATCAGCCTGTGGCGGTTCAAGCGAATGTTCTGCAAAAAACTCAGGAGGCTCTCTTAAAATACCCCTCAGCTGATCTGAACGCATTATTATCATCTCACGCATTGATTCCAAGTTTCTTAAAAGATATTCACCGTGTGTTTCACTAGTTGGGTTATTATCCTTATCTATTCTCATTTCATTACTATATTCATCTATATATTCACCCATCATTTCGCCGAATTCTTCATTGTTTAAAATGGTAAGTGCCGCGTTTAAGTTGGGAGTCCAGATGCCAAATACCTCTTTTAGATCTCTTTTCGCATCACGGACATAATTCTCGTATTCTTCGATATCAAAAGGATCTGCTCCTTTTTCTCGCATTTCGTTTAGCTTTTGTGCATCCTGCTTGAGATATTGAACAGTCCTATTCGGGTCAACACCTTGCCTTAATTCTTGAGCTAAGACATCCATAAATGTTGCTATAGCATGAGGATTACTTTCTTTATTTTCCTTTAAAAAAGAAACCATACTTTCGGGTGGAATAGATAATAAATCTCTTCCTAAATCATCCTTTCCTAGTTTGGTTCCTTCAGCTTCCAAAATACCTTCTAAAGCAAGGATATCCTCTGTGTGCCCTGCATTAAAAGAAAATGAGGTTTCTGGAACTACATTTGCATCTCCTGACTCTGACATTCTTAATATCATCTTAAAGATTTGGATAACATGAGGCAAGTTGTGTAAGATGAAAAAGAGGTAAATCATATGGAAGATTCAATATCAATATCAAGGAGTTTCAGCCTAGAGGAGCTGAATCAGATGTATGCACAAGAGGATGCTAGAGCGCGTATGGAAACAGTATCCGAAAGAATACCACAATTATCAAATTACGAATCAGATGCTCAAAAATATATAGATGATTTTAATTTGCCGGAAGAAGTATATGATACAGATCAAGTTTTAATTGACTTAGGTACAGGAATAGGCACTCAATTGGATGGATTACAAGAAGAGTTTCTTAATCTTAAAATTGCAGGTGTTAATCCGCAAATCTTATTTCCCAAAGATAGAGAGGGTAAAGTAAATTCTCCGATATTTGTAGGTAGGATTGAACAGCTAGACCAGGTCAAAGAAAAAGCAGAAAACGAAGGTTATTGGCCTGTAGATATATTTTTGCTTAGAAATGTCATTCATTATCTGGACACACATGATGTTATGCATACAGCACTGGAGGAAATGTGGGCAGGGTTAAACGAAGGAGGGAGGTTACTCATTTATTTTAATAGCCCAGAAAAAGATGAAATAGAAAATGCCAAATGGAGGAAGAGATTGTATCATGATGTTGTTGAGGAATTAAAAAACCACTTAGAAATTAGATTTACTTTTGAAGAAAAACAGAATAAATCCGGTAATACATATTTGAAACTTACTAAAGTTTCTTCTTAAAATGCTCAACAACATATATCGGATCTAAAAAGAGTTTTGCTTCAATTCCTTCTAAATAGGAATCATCACTCATTCTTGCCAAGGAAAGCAAACTAACTAATCCAAACTGGTTAATGATGGCTTTATAAAATTCAATTTGATCCTCCTCATTATTCGTAATCCAGGCTTTTAAAGTACTTTTCCAAACATACTCATTATTTTTAATCATTCTATTAACAAAATATCTCTGCCAGATGTAGCTTTCTTCACCACTGGTAAACATATCAGTTAAAGTTTCAGCAAGACCTTTAAAAAGAAAATTATTAAACCCTCTTACCAAGCCATGAATTTGAGTATGAATGTATTCATGTTCGAGAGTTGCAACTTCAAAATCTTCAGGTAAAACAATAATATATTCATTTTCGTCAAAATAACTGTAAGCCAGAGTACTTTCTATTTGAATCAATTCATCCGTTGTTAGATTTAGAACTTTTATAGAAAAGCTATTCTCATATTCTTTTGGGACTCCAATTCGTTCTCTTACTTTACTTAATAGAGACTCTGTAGACCAGGCTCGTGCGTCTATGGTTAGTTGGTATGATAATTCAGGATTTAAATTTTCCTTTGCAAGACTTAATAATCTTTGTGTTTTTTCGTTGATAATTTTAGTATCAACTTTATAACTATCTTCATTTATTAATAAATATTTGATGAAGTGAAGTAGTTTTTTTTTGTCTTCTAATTCAGTATCTTTATCAAGCAAGTGATTTGCAGCAGCGAGTATTAGCAGTAGTGATAGTTTGCTTTCTTCTTCGCTTAAACTAAACTTATGCCGGACGAGAAATCTTGTACTAAGATTTGCTAAAATTTCTTTATTTTCTCTCTCTGGGATGAATTCATTGGCAATGCCTTGAATTAATTCAAAGTATTTTTGGTAATGAGGATGTTCACGGGCTTTGTCTATATTTAAAGAAAAATTTCTCTCAGCATTTTGCATTTGAGCTATTATACTCTATAGCCTAAGGATTATTACTTTGCCCATCTTTCGCGGGAGACTCTGATCACCTTTTCGCGGTTTTGATTCCTGGATACTGGTAAAGGAAGAGTATGTGCAAGGAATGGTCTGCTAGAATGCCCATCTATCATAAGTTTTACTGCAATCTGCCACTTCTGAAGATTAATTAAATCATTTTGAGAAAAAACTTCAGCAAAATCTTTGTGCACAACATCAGCATCATTAGCTCCTAAGGTAAATGTTATTAATGTCCCTGCATTACCAAAAATTGCTTTTGTGATATGCTCAGGTATTTGAGCCATGTATTGATTTGCGAGCATTAAGTTTAAGTGATATTTTCTTGCTTCAGAAAGAATTTTAATAAATGAATCAGTAGCAAAATTCTGAAACTCGTCTACATATAGATAAAAATCACGTCTTTCATCCTGGTGTATAGCAACTCTTCTCATAGCAGATAGCTGTATTTTTGTAATAATAGTTGCTCCCAAAAGAGCTGCGTTGTCTTCTCCTAAACGTCCTTGTGAAAGATTAATCAGAAGAATTTTTCCTTCATTCATGATTTCATCAATTTTCATGGAGCTTTTTGGTTTACCCATTATTTTATTTATCATGGGGGAAGTTACAAATTGACCAACTTTGTTTTGGATAGGTGCAATTGCTTCTTTTTGGAGTTTGTCAGGCATTTTTTCGAACTCTTCTCGCCAAAACTGTATCATTGTTTTGTCACTTATTTTCTCCAACACTCTATTGCGATAAGACTGGCTAGAAAGAAGCCTTAAAACATCCTCAAGCGTGGCATTATCCACTTCTGCTAAAGTCATAAATGAATTTCTAAGAATATATTCCATTCGTGCAGACCAGACATTTGCCCAGACTTTTGTAAAAATAGCCATAAGACCAGAGACTACAAGCTCTGCTTCCTCTTTGTTTGTTACCTCAAGTGGGTTGATAGGGATTGGATAATCTCGATCGGCAGGGTTAAAATAAATAGTATCATTGATTCGATGAGAGGGGATATAGTCAAGAAGTGTCTCTACTAGGTCACCATGAGGGTCAATCACAGCAAGACCACGGTCCTTTTTAAGATCATCAATCGCCATATTGGCTATTAAGGTAGATTTACCCGTACCTGTTTTACCCACAGACCAGATGTGACGGCGGCGGTCCGCTTCTTTTATACCAAAAATAGTGTCCTGGTTTTTATATACGGTTTTTGCAAAGAAATTAATTTTTTGTTTTTCTTCTTCGGTTTTATCTGTTGCAACTGGAAGATTATCCGGAGCTTCTGAAAGTACAGAGTTCCCCCAAACAATTGATGTGGTTTTAATTTTCTCACTCGGTAAATGCCATATGGATGCTAATTCTTTTGTGTTTAAGACTTGCCCTTTTTTGAAGACACCGTTGTCAGCTTTTCTTTCTAGTAATTCTTCATGAGCTTTGGTCTTTCTAAGTGACTTTTTAATTTTAAATCTATTTGATCCGGGTCTGGCAAAAACTCCGAGAGCATTTATTATGTCTTTTTGGGTATTATTCGTGTTAGTTGCAACGCGGATGGTAGCGATAAAACCTGGGTACGAAATTTTCTCTTTTATTAATGTTTCGTCCGGATGTTTGGTATAAGTGCCATCATCTTTTTTTTGGTAATGATCGATCATTGACTGTCCAAAGCTCTGCCATGACGCGGGAACGGAAGCAATTGCTATTTGAATTACCGCAACTTCATTTGGCATAGCTTTTGAAAGGATTGAAAGAAGAGAGCTCATTGGATCGACTTCTTTAAACTGATCATAAGTAGCAAGCGGATAATACGTACCGCTTGCCAAAATTAATTTCTTAATATCTAAATTTGTGTTTTGTAATGGGTCTGCAATTTGCTCGATTATGACCAGTGGGTAATTTGATTGGAGTTGTGTTTTCACAAATGGAACAAGGTCAGAGTGACAAGTAACAGCAAACATGATCTGTTGGTTTACCATTATTATTTCTATAGCTAGCGGTAAGGCATTTTTCCCAATCAGTCTGCCGAATGCAGAGGATGGATTAACTTGAGTTAATGCAGAAAGGAAAGTTTGGGCTGCTTCCGGTGTAACTTCTGTACCTCTGGGGAGTTTGAGTAATAGCGTGACTAAATTGTTCTCCATATATTTATTATATATAAAGCTTCCCAAACATTCGAGCAGGGGAATTGGTTTTTGAAATTGGATGTTAGTAGATGGAAGATGGGAGTTTAGAGTTAGAAATGAAATTTTAGGTATGTTTTTTTGCATTATGCATTTGATGTTTGTACTTTACTCGGTAGTCATTGAGCTTGACTTCAGTTTGTAGTAAAATTGAACTTGTCGTTACGGGTGCATGGCTCAGTGGTAGAGCGCTTTCCTGATAAGAAAGAGGTCCTTGGTT